>NZ_CP015438.1:1531581-2183162 GCF_001634285.1 Anoxybacillus amylolyticus | reverse complement strand
TCCCATGTCGTCGCTGGGGAAACGATCGACAGCGCCATCGCGAAAGTAAAAGAATTAAACGAAAAAGGGCTCGTTTGTACGCTTGACCATTTAGGCGAATTTGTTTCTAATCGCGAAGAAGCGCTCGAAGCGACGCAATATAATGTGCGTACGTTAGAAGCGATTCACCAAGCAGGCGTAAAAAGCAATCTTTCTGTGAAGTTAACACAACTTGGGCTTGATATCGATTTTGCTTTTTGTTTGGAAAATATGCGTCAAATCGTCGGAACGGCGAAGAAATACAACAACTTCGTCCGCATTGATATGGAAGATTCTGCACGTTGTCAAGCGACCCTTGATTTATTGTGCGAACTTCGCAAAACGTACGACAACGTTGGAACGGTCATTCAAGCGTATTTGTATCGCGCCGAGCAAGATGTAAAAGACTTAAAAGGCGTATCGCTTCGCTTAGTCAAAGGGGCATATAAAGAGCCGCCGGAAGTCGCTTATCAAGAGAAAGTACAAATTGACGAAAATTACATGACGATTATTAAAACACATTTGTTAAGCGGTAGCTATACGGCGATTGCGACGCATGATCATCATATCATTGAAAAAGTGAAGCAATTTACGAAAGAACATGGTATTCCTAAAGAACAATTTGAGTTTCAAATGTTGTACGGCTTTCGGACAGATATGCAGCTTCAGCTTGCGAAAGAAGGCTATACGATGCGCATCTACGTTCCGTTTGGCAACGACTGGTTCGGATATTTTATGCGCCGCCTCGCCGAACGGCCGCAAAACGTCGCGTTTGCGTTAAAAGGGTTTTTTGGCAAATAAGCGAACAGCTAAGCTGTTCGCTTATTGTTCCACTTGCCGATGTTTTAACAAATCGCGAATTTCGGTTAGAAGAGCTTCTTGCTTCGTGACAACCGGTGCTGTGTTTTGTTGCTCTTCTTGTTTCTTTAACTTGTTGAGCACTTTGACGATGCAAAATACGGAAAAAGCAACAATCAGAAAATCGACGATCGTTTGTAAAAACATCCCGTATTTAATAGAGGCATCGCCAATCGTAAAGGAGAGCGCACTTAAATTAACACCACCGAGCACTAAGCCAATGAGCGGCATCACCATGTCGTTTACAAGCGAAGAAACAATTTTATTAAACGCTCCCCCGATAATTACCCCGATGGCCAAATCTACAATGTTCCCCCGCATCGCAAATGCTTTAAACTCTTTTAGCATAATATCCCACCTTCCATCTACTACTATATCATATTAAAGGGTATGGTTGTACATCCGTGAACGAAAAGAGGGGGAGATTTTTTGTCCAAAAAGAAGCACCTCAAATACGTTTTCCGCATGCTGGGCAAAAGGCGAAATCGTTTTGCACTTGTTGGTCGCAGTATGGGCAATAGTGCCGATTCTCCCCGCTTGCTTCCATCTTTTCTGCGGAAGAAGGATTTCTGCCAAACCGAGCATTTAGCGGGTCTGGCTCTTCTTTGCTATCCACAATGTCGATAACGGACATACGATTTTTCCCTGTCGCATTTTTATAGTGGTAGATGGCTTGAAAAATACCGAGCCCGATAAAAATAAGTCCAAAGAAGGGGAAAACCTTCGTGACAGGAAAAGGCGACTCGTTTGTGATTGAGAACGCCATCACCGTCCAAAAAACGCCGAATACAATCGCAACGATGCTCCCTGCTACTCCTTGAAACGAAGGTCCGCGCCCTGGTTTCATACTTTTCATTTCCTCACCCCCATATCCATATGTATGATTATATAAAAATATTTGGAAAGTGTCATTCGGGAAGTGATACGATTGTTTTCCGCTATCCAGAGAATAAACGTTGTATTGTATTAAGGAATAACACATGGAATTTTTCTGGAATATATGATAAAGTAGGAAAGGAACTCGTATATGATTGTATTGTACATTTAATAAAGGGGGAATGATGATGACATTATCTATGCTGAGGCGGCAAGCGAGGCAGGCACTAAAAGGAAAATGGGGCGCGGCGGTTTTATTTATGCTTGTGTACTTTTTCATGAGCACGCTCGTCCCAACTATCATTGAAATGTTGGCAAGCGGTGGGTGGAACGCATGGATTGAGCAAGAAAACCCACCGATAGCGGCGAGCATCTTTAATTTATTGTACTCCTTTGCTCTCATTCCATTAGGCATTGCGATGTATTGGGCGTTTTTAGACGTATACAGAGGACAACATCTTCACGTCTCACGCATGTTTTCAGCTTACACGCCAGCAAAATTGCCGTTTAAGCTAATCGGCACGTCGATTTTATTTGGCATTTTCGTCTTTCTTTGGAGTCTTTTACTTATCATTCCTGGCATTGTCAAGTCGTTCGCATACTCGCAAACATTTTTTCTATTAAAAGACCATCCGGAATACAGTGCGCTCCAAGCTATTACCGAAAGCAAAAAACGGATGAAAGGGTACAAATGGAAACTGTTTTTATTGTATTTAAGCTTTATCGGTTGGGGGCTTCTTTCCATTCTCACGCTAGGCATTGGGCTATTATGGCTTATCCCTTACATTTACACTTCTTTAGCCGCGTTTTATGAGGAATTTATTCGCACGCAAGAAACGAGCGTAGAGTAATGAAAAGGCGAACAGATGTTGATGTCTGTTCGCTTTTTTCCTTGTTAAGCCATTTGAGCGAAATGCGACGTTTGCAATAACTCTTCGTGATCCAAATAGTGAATAAAAATCATGCTAGCAAAATATCAAACGATTTTGTAAAATCAATATAGACAGAATAGTGTCGATTCGTGTCAGTGGGCAGCGGTTTAATACGCAACAAAAATAATATAAACACATTTTTAAGTTTAGGAATAATAGTGACATACTATAACTTAATTGTGTTATAATTAATTTGAAAAGGGATGGAAGGTCGTAGTTTTTGGCTTGCAAGATTGCGTGCTTTTGTAAATCAAGGGGGTTCATATGGTGAGCAAACAAACGAAAACAGATGTCATTTTAATTGGTGCCGGGATTATGAGTGCAACGTTAGGGACATTGCTGAAAGAATTAGCGCCGGGATGGGACATTACTGTCTTTGAAAGACTAGGGCAACCAGCAGATGAAAGTTCAAACGAATGGAATAATGCCGGAACGGGTCATGCCGCACTTTGTGAACTAAACTACACAGTCGAAAAACCGGACGGATCGATCGATGTAAGCAAAGCGATTAAAATTAACGAACAGTTTCACGAGTCGTTGCAGTTTTGGTCATATCTTGTGCAAAACAACCGCATTCGCAACCCAAAAGAATTTATTATGCCCCTTCCGCATATGAGCTTTGTGCAAGGGGAAGAAAATGTCACGTTTTTAAAGAAACGGTTTGACGCATTGGCAAACAATCCGTTATTTCAAGGAATGGAATTTTCCGATGATCCACAAAAACTAAAAGAGTGGATTCCACTGATGATGGAAGACCGCATCGTAACAGAACCGATTGCCGCGACAAAAATCGAATCAGGCACAGACGTCAACTTCGGTGCGTTAACGCGCATGTTGTTTGACTACTTAGCGAAAAAAGGGGTCGATATTCGATACAAACATCATGTGGACGACATGAAACGGACAAGCGATGGTTTATGGGAACTGAAAGTGCGCCATTTAGTGAGCGGGGAAGTCGAACATTATGTAGCGAAATTCGTCTTTATCGGTGCTGGCGGTGGAAGTTTGCATTTACTGCAAAAATCCGGCATTCCTGAAGGGAAAGGGATCGGCGGCTTCCCGGTGAGCGGACTATTTATGGTCTGTAATAATCCAGCAGTCGCCGAACAACATCATGCGAAAGTTTACGGCAAAGCGAAAGTCGGCGCACCGCCAATGTCCGTTCCGCATTTGGATACGCGGTTTATTGATAACAAAAAAATGCTATTATTTGGCCCGTTTGCCGGCTTTTCGCCAAAGTTTTTAAAGAACGGTTCACTGCTTGACTTAATTACGTCCGTCAAGCCGCATAACCTTTTGACGATGCTTGCAGCCGGCGCGAAAAATATGCCGTTGACGAAATATTTAATTGAGCAAGTGATGTTATCGAAAGAACAGCGCATGGAAGAATTGCGCGAATTTATTCCGAACGCAAAAAGCGAAGATTGGGATTTAGTTGTCGCAGGGCAGCGTGTGCAAGTCATTAAAGATACACCAGCAGGAGGAAAAGGCACGCTTCAATTTGGGACAGAAGTCGTTGCTGCACACGATGGTTCCGTCGCTGCTTTGCTTGGCGCGTCCCCAGGCGCTTCGACCGCTGTGCACGTCATGCTTGAAGTGATGGAAAAATGCTTCCCAGAACAAATGAAAGCATGGGAACCGAAAATTAAAGAAATGATTCCTTCATACGGCGTGTCGCTCATGAAAAACGAAACGCTTTTACGCGACGTCCAAGCGCTTGCCGCGCGAACGCTTGGCTTAAAAGAAACCGTGGCGCTAGAACTTGTTTAAATGTGGTGCCTGTGCCCCGAATGAAAAGGAAGATAGGAACAGAGGAAAAGGAGCTGATTCCAAAAGTCTACTTTTTAGTGTACTTTTGGGTCAGCTCCGGTTCTAGGACAGATGAGCTTTGATCTCTTCAATTTGCAAGAGATGGCGCTGTTCATGGTAGCCGACAAATTCCACCCATTGCTTTAAATTTAGTGGTCCGAAAATGGGATGTGAGAACGATTTGGTTTCCAAGTCAGCTTCGTTGGCTTGCTGAGCGACTTCGCGCAACCGTTGTCGCGATTGGTGCAATTTTTCTTCGAGCTCATGTCGGGAGAAAAAGCGATCACTTGGGCGGGCGAAATCAGGCGCTTCCACTTTTTTGGAACGGTCAATGGTCAAGTGGATCGGTTTCTTCTCCACCGGCTCGCTGACGCCGTACGTTAATGTATGGGCGATCATAGTAGCGATCGATGTTTCGATTAAGTACAGGTGTTCAAGCACTTGAGCGATGGTCCAATTTCCTTCCGTCACCCAAGTATTCAGCTGTTCGTCTGATAGACTGGAAACGCTTTTAATTAGTTGTTGACGCACCTGTTCGTTATAATCCATATAATCCATGATTTTCCTCCTTTCTAGGCGTATTTTGTTCTATTATACGATCTTAACATGGTGTTTGTCACGCCCAGAAGATTGTCGCGGTTTCATAGAAACAGAGAGCGCTCCTCTCTGTTTTTTCATTTATAAAGCAGGAACATCAACGCTTTTGTCGAAAAATATGCAATAAAACGGAAAGTGAGGTGCATAGATGGCGGTGGATTATGATCGGTTGTTTAAAGAACGTAAAAAGTTTCTTTTTATTGGTTCATCACCACAACATGTACTTGACAAGTGATACGCTTTCTTGAACAAGAATGTGCAAAAATCATTGGTTTGCTGATTCTTCCTCGCAAGCGTCAGTAGAGCGTGTTATAGAAAATCGAGCACAACTTTTGGAGAAGAGCCATAGAATCAGATGCCTGAGCACAAACTTTTCTGCCTTTTCCCTCGAACAAGAACGCCGGCGGGCAAATGTCATTTGCCCGCAAAGCGTTCATTGTTCGAGGTCCCGGTTGGCAAAGTGCCGACAACGGCAGAAAAGCTAGGAATAGAGCAATGTCAACGGGTTTTTATTGGTTAATCAACACGCCTAGATCAATTAATTTATCTCCCATAAAAATACTATGTCAACTATCGAAGTGGAAGAAGGACGAAGGGATAATCCTTCCTCCCCTACACTACGCCTTCTATGTGAACGAAGAGCTCCATCAACTGTTTTATCGGCTGTGATAACCATTTTTTGCGATGGTATACAAGCTGAAGGTATAGATTGATTTCCATCGATGGAAGGGGAATGCGTACCAACCTCTCTTTTTCTAATTCTGCTTCCACCGCCATGAGCGGCAAAAACGCAATGCCAAGACCATAAGCGACGCAGCGCTTGATCGCTTCAATGCTCCCCAATTCAATCGTGTATTCAAAACGAATGCCGTGATGGCGGTACAAACCTTCAATCATTTCACGATAGCTACAACCTTGTTCAGTGACAATGAGCTTTTCATTGCCCAACGATTGCAAGTTCATCTTCCCTGATTGAGCAAAAGGATGATCTGGTTTTACCACAAGCACTAACGGCTCTTTTTTAAGTACTTGAACGTGCAAATCTGGATCTTCTTGCTGCTCATCGAGAATGATAGCCAAGTCGAATGTTCCTTGTTTAACGCCTTTTAATAAGTTTTTGCAAATATTTTGTTGCAAGAGTAAATTGACTTTCGGATGTTTATGTTTAAATGCTTGCAAATACGGGGGAAGATAAAACCCGGCTACCGACTCAATCGTGCCGATCGATACGCTTCCTGTAAGCTCTGCCTGTGCGGAAAGGGTTTGTTTCGCTTCATCTAGCAAACTGACAATTTTATTCGCATACTCCAGCAACTCCGCACCGGCAGGCGTCAACTTAATCTTGCCTCCCCAGCGTTCAAACAAAACAACGCCAAATTCTTCTTCAAGCTTTTTAATTTGCGTCGTTACGCTCGATTGCGCATATCCCAGCATTTCGCCAGCCTTCGTAAAACTGTTCCATTTGGCTACTTCCCGGAACGTCTGCAAATAGTCGATGTTCATAGACAACAAACTCCTATCAAAAATATTGATGAGCGGTATCAATTATTATCGATAACACCTATGACCAATTATTTGTAGAATTTTATTATAACAAAATTTTGAAGAACGACGGGGAGGATTTTTCGTGGAAACTAAAAATACGAAAACATATATCTTTTTGTTTTTAACCGCTGCCATTTGGGGTGGTGCCTTTGTCGCAGGAAAAATTGCAACGGCCACTTTACATCCTGTCTCCGTTGCGTTTTTTCGCTTTTTCGGTGCCAGCTTGATTTTATTTCCATTGCTGTATTGGAAAGAGCCGAACCTTCCGACCCCAACGAAAAAAGACTGGGGAGTGTTTGCGCTGCTTGGGTTGACAGGGGTATTTTTATACAACATTTTCTTTTTTATCGCTACTAAATATGCGCCGATTGTGAAAAGCTCGCTAGTCATTGCCGTCAACGCGCCGTTAATTACGCTATTGTCCGCACTATTTCTTAAGGAAAAAATGAACGGAAAAAGTATATTGGGCATGGTGATGGCTTTATTTGGGGCTGTCTATATCATTACAAATGGCCATCCGTCCGTGCTCATCCAAATCGGCATCGCTCCCATCGACCTTGTGCTAGTGGGCGCATGTTTCAGCTGGAGTACATATTCCGTGATCGGAAAAGTCGCGATGAAAAAATATAGCCCGCTTGCATCGACAACGTACGCAACAGGCTTCGGAACGCTTTTTCTAGCTCCGTTTGCGCTACATTACACTTCTTTTACGTCCATTCAGGCGAGTGGATGGGATGTTTGGCTGAGTGTGCTGTATGTAGCGGTCATCGTTTCGGCCATTAGCTTCGTTTGGTGGTACAATGGCATTCAAAAAGTAGGTGCTTCGACCGCCTCTATTTTCATTAACGTAATGCCCATTTCCGCCTCCATTATGGGTACGATCTTTTTTAACGAACAGTTGAATCTCGCTCATACCATTGGAGCGGCGTTTGTATTCGGCGGCATTTTACTTAATATTTACAGCAAACAAACACGATTTTCTATTCAACGGCATTAGGCAAGGAGTCCCCCACCTCTAAGCAGAGGGAAGGTGGGGGAGTTGTTAAGAGGAGAATCCGTGAATTGGATCGCACTGTTGAATGTTGTCTCTGTGTGAAACAGGTGTAGTATGACAAAAAGAGAAGTGTAAAATGCCTATAGGCGGCGCTATGCCTTTCTTTTTTGCGATCGTCGCGGTCGTATTCATTTGTTCTGCCAAAAGACGAAACAGGGAATTGCAAAAAAGGAAAAAAATCGAGCTAACGATTACAGCTTATCGAACAGGCGGAAACGATAAATTAAGAAAATTTCCATAAAACCATTTACAACGTCACATGTTTTGGATATAATTTACTTTGTAACATGATTTCGGAAGGAGGGTGAACAAAATGAAAACAATGATCAAACGAACAGCACGTACAACTAAACATCCACAAACGATTCGACCTTCCGAGCCTGTTACGGTGATTTTAGTTTAAATAGTCCAACAAACGCCGCGGGAAGGAGATCGTTTGTTTCCGCGGCGTTTTTTCGCTTTTTAGCCGCGGAGTGCGCCATTCCCGCGGCTTTTTTATGCCTTAAAGCCGTGGGAACTCTCTGCTCTCGCGGCTTTTATTGATGAAAGGGGGGAAGACGATGACGATCCATTTATGGTTTGTGACTATCACCATTCAACGGCGACAATGGACGATGGAGGAGATCGAACATGAACGGCTTATCCGGCAGATCGAAGAAGAATTGACAAACCGGAAATGCTTGTTGCACCAATGGTTTTAAAACTTATCATCTACAAATTTAAAGGAGGAATGCACAATGGAAATACGATCGATATTTTTTACATTGTTAGATAGGGAGAAGGGAAGCGGCTAGATGATAATGACCAAACGAAGGGGATGATCCGATATGTTTTCGGTATTGTGGAAGCTGCGCTTCTTTTTTAAGCAGCATTGGAAACGATACGTCATCGCCATTTCCCTCTTAATTATAGGGGGAATGATAGAAACGATTCCGCCGAAATTGCTTGGACTCGCGATTGATGATCTGTATGCGGATGGGCTTACTAAAGGCAAGCTTATGGAATATGTCGGATGGCTCATCGGGTTGGCGTTAGTGATTTACGGCGTCAACTATATATGGATGTATCAGTTGTTCGGGGGGGCGTTTTTATTAGAACGAAGCATACGTTCTAGCTTTATGAAACATTTATTACAAATGACCCCGACGTTCTACGAAAAAAATCGCACCGGTGACTTAATGGCACGGGCGACGAACGATTTGAAAGCGATCGCCAACACTGCGGGATTCGGTATTTTGACGCTTGTCGATTCAAGCGCGTTTATGCTCGTCATTTTATTTACGATGGGCTATACGATCAGCTGGAAGCTGACATTTGCAGCGTTGCTGCCGCTTCCTATGATGGCGGTAGCGATGAATATGTACGGAAAAAAAATTCATGCACGTTTCACGAAGGCGCAAGATGCGTTTGGTGATATGAACGATTATGTGCTCGAGTCCATCTCGGGCGTCCGCGTCATTCGCGCCTATGTGCAGGAAAAAGCGGACGAGGCAAGGTTTCAGGCACTTACGGAAGACGTATTTCAAAAGAATAGGAAAGTCGCTCAAATTGACGCCCTCTTTGATCCGACCATTAAGTTGCTAGTTGGTCTGAGTTATTTGATCGGATTAGGGTACGGTTCATATTTCGTATTCCATCAAGCGATCACGCTCGGGGAGCTCGTTTCCTTTAACGTCTATTTAGGGATGATGATTTGGCCGATGTTTGCGATTGGCGAGCTCATTAACGTCATGCAGCGCGGCAACGCCTCTCTTGACCGCGTCAATGAAACGCTCGCCTATGTTCCTGATGTGCAAAACGCTCCTGATTCTTGTTCCGTCGAGGTACCGGAGTTGATTGTATTCGATCAAGTCGGATTTCGCTACCCGTCCTCAAACGTTCAAAATCTAAAAAACATTTCTTTTGTTCTTCGGCGTGGGCAAACGCTTGGGATAGTCGGACGAACAGGAAGCGGAAAAACAACACTCGTTAAACAATTTCTCCGACAGTATCCGTTAGGAACGGGGCGCATTACGATCTCGGGCATCCCGCTTGCACGAATCCCAATTGAGCAAGTGCAGCGATGGATTGGCTATGTGCCGCAAGACCATGTCCTATTTTCGAAAACAGTAAAAGAAAACATTTTATTTGGACACAAGGAGGCGACCGACGAGGAACTAAATCAAGCAATTGATTTAGCAGCGTTTCGTAAAGATATCGACAGGCTTCCAGAAGGGATTCATACGTTAGTCGGAGAAAAAGGCGTTGCCTTATCAGGGGGACAAAAACAACGGCTTTCGATTGCTAGGGCGCTACTTATCGATCCAGAAATTTTAATTTTAGATGATGCCTTGTCCGCCGTCGATGCGAAAACAGAAGCGGAGATTATGGAAAACATTCGCTGCGCTCGTGCTGGAAAAACGACGATCATTACGACGCATCGTTTATCAGCGGTCGAGCATGCGGATTGGATTCTTGTGCTAGAGGATGGAAAGGTAATCGAGGAAGGCACTCATATACAACTGCTTGCCAAAAACGGGTGGTATTATGAACAATGGCTCCGCCAGCAAGTAACAGCGGCTAAAGAAAGTGAGGTGTGTCGATGAGCGTCGGAAAACGGCTATTTGCCTATGCGCTTCAATATAAAAAAATGATGATTTTCGCGCTGTTCATGCTCGCTGTTTCGGTTGCTGCTGAATTGACGGGGCCGTTTATCGCTAAAAAAGTAATTGACCAGCACATTTTAGCGATCGAGTCGCCTTGGTATGAAGCAGCGAAAGGGGACAACGCCGTTTTTTATCAAGGGAAATGGTATAAGCGCGATCGTTATTTCAACCAAGGCGAAAAGAAGGGGAAAGAAGTCCGCGTTTTGCAAGTGGGACGGCATTACTACTTTGTTGCCCAATCGGTCGCCTTTGACGGCAGACGATCCGTCCGAGACGGTTTTCTTACGATTCGCAAGGGGGGCGAAGCGGTCTCCTATCCAGCAAAAAAACTAAGCACGAACGAACTGATGCGCTTTTATCGACCAGAAATTTACCGGATCGTGTTTTTGTTAGGCATTTATATGGCACTGCTCGTTGTAGCGACTGCGTTCCAATACGGACAGCGTTATTACTTGCAGATGACCGCCAATCGTATCATCCAGAAAATGCGAAATGATGTGTTTGCGCACATTCAACGCTTGCCCATTCGTTATTTCGATCGTTTGCCTGCAGGAAAAATTGTCTCACGTGCAACGAACGACACCGAGGCGATTCGCGAGCTTTATGTTACCGTATTGGCAACATTTTTTACAAGCTTGATTTATATTACCGGCATTTTTATCGCGCTATTTCTTTTAGACGTCCGTTTGGCGGCTGTCTGCCTCCTCCTTTTGCCGATTTTAGTTGTATGGATGAAAGTGTACCGGAAATATGCCTCGAAATACAACCATATCATTCGCTCGCGCTTAAGCGACATTCATGCGATGATTAACGAATCGATTCAAGGAATGACGGTCATCCAAGTGTTCGGAAGACAAAAAGAAACAGAGCGTGAGTTCGAGGAATGGAATACCGAATATTTCACGTACCAAAATAAACTTTTGTGCCTAAATGCGCTTTTGTCGCATAACTTAGTCGGCGTGCTCCGCAACGTGGCATTTGTCGCGCTCATTTGGCACTTTGGTGGGGATTCATTAAAAAGCGGAGTCATTTCTATGGGCGTATTGTACGCATTTGTTGATTATCTCAACCGCCTGTTCCAGCCAGTGACAGGTATGGTCAACCAGCTTCCGAACTTAGAGCAGGCACTTGTCGCGGCGAATCGAGTCTTTGCGCTTCTCGATGAACGAGGTGATGAGGTGTATGAAGGAGAAATGCCACGCTATAAAGGGAATGTCGTATTTGAAAACGTGTATTTCGGCTATAAAGAAGGCGAGTACGTCTTAAAAGACATCACGTTTACTGCCAAGCAAGGCGAAACGGTGGCGCTCGTCGGCCATACCGGTTCAGGGAAAAGCTCCATGATGAACTTGCTGTTTCGTTTTTATGATATTCAGCAAGGGCGCATTTTGATTGATGGGGTCGATATTCAAACGATGCCAAAACAATGGTTGCGCAAGCATATGGGAATCGTACTGCAAGATCCATTTTTGTTCACTGGAACGATCGCTTCTAATGTCAGCTTGCACGATCCGACGATTGGTCGGGACAAAGTAGAACAAGCACTGCGCGATATCGGTGCGGAACAGTTGCTACAAAACTTGCCAAATGGTTTTGATGAACCGGTCATTGAAAAAGGGAGCACGTTATCGTCTGGACAGCGTCAGCTCATCTCATTTGCCCGCGCCTTGGCGTTTGATCCGGCCATCTTAGTGCTTGATGAAGCGACTTCCAATATCGATACGGAAACAGAAGCAGTTATTCAGCAAGCACTCGACGTGTTAAAACAAGGACGGACAACGTTTATTATCGCCCATCGGTTGTCTACCATTAAAAATGCCGATCAAATTCTTGTATTAGACCGTGGCATGATCATCGAACGTGGCACCCACGACGAATTGATGGAAAAGAAGGGAAAATATTATCAAATGTATCAGCTGCAGCAAGGGGAGCAAACAGTAATAAGCGCAGGATAAAGGAACGTCGTTTCAAAAACCGACAGTGCTACAAACATGTTATCGATGTTTCACCTCATGCTGAAAGAAATCTTCCGCTTCTAAACGGGTAGTGTCAAAAATTCTATGAAAAGTACCCATGAGTTACCTACTAGAGGAAAGTAAAGGAAGGAGAGGGGAAGGCGAATTGCTGTTCACTATTGATATGGCTAGAACAGACATCTTCGAAATGAAGGGAAGCGGTAAGGGGTGTTGTGGTTTACTGCTCAGCAAACAAAGTCGCTACAAGTCTAACCTTTATGCGTTAGTATAGCCATTAGTTCACTAATAAGCCAACTTGCACTTTTTAAATCTGTTTAGAAAGTGAAGTTGGCTTATGGTATTGGCTGATTTTTAATGTGTCGTGCACGGTTTGTTTCTCTAGTTTCTTCCACGATACTATATACATGCAACTGGAGAGTTTAATTTATTTTTTCGACTGTCACGCGTCCGTGTGACAGTCGAAAAATGTTAACACTTCCATGTGCATTTATATAGTGAGATCACGAATGTTTATTATCCATTATTTTACTAAAAAACAAAAAATCATATGGTTGAACACAAGCTTTTCTTCCTCTTCCCTCGAACAAGAACATTTATGAACATTTTTGTTACTATCTATGGTAAAATAAAGAAATAGAAAGATGAGGGGGATTACAAAAAATGGTGCAGCTTTCAAAGCGCATTTCTGAGCGGGCGGTATCGGTTTGGCGAATACACGCGTTCCTTCGACTCGTGATATTTCTCCTTGGATATAGCATCGTTTCTTTTTTCATTTGGAGATTTGATGGGCCAAAATGGGTCGTTTTGTTGCTTGCTGTTTTGTTCCTTATTCATTTGTTTCTATCTGTTGTGGTATGGCCGCTCTGGCGTTGGCAACGGTGGCGTTACGATGTACGCGAAAAAGAAATGGAAGTCGAATATGGGGTATGGACAAGGAGGCGTACGCTTATTCCGATGAGCCGCGTCCAACACGTCGATTTCAGGCAAGGACCGTTGTTAAAAAAGTATCGACTCGCTTCGGTCGTTATTTTTACAGCGGCAACGGTACATGAAATTCCAGCACTTGATGAGCAAGAAGCCGAGAAGTTATGCCATGTAATCTCAGCGTTTGTCAAGGTGGATGATCGCGATGTTTGAAAAAAAGCGGCTTCATCCCATTTCAATCTTTTCTTATGTTGCGAAACAATGGAGAGATATGTTATTGCCGCTGTTTATGGCAGTTGTGCTGAAGGCTCGTGAAGTGTCGATGGTTTGGAATATCGCCGTTCCGGCTGTTGCTCTTTTCTATACGACATTGGCCGGATTTTTTACATGGCTACGCTTCACGTATCAAATCAATGATGAAGAGCTATACATTGAACAAGGGATATTCATTCGCCAAAAAAGTTCGATTCCATTTGAACGCATTCAAGGGATTTCTCTCTCCATCGGCTTTTTTCAGCGGTTGGCCGGAGTCGTTCAAGTACACATCGAAACAGCGGGCAATGAATTAGGAAAAGCAGAGGCGGTTTTGACGGCAGTGACGAAAGAAGAGGCAGAGCAAATCGCCCAGCAAATTCGAAGAGCGAAAGAAAAGGGTGGTTCGGCTGAAGCCATTTCGCCGATTTCCGGTTCGGAACTGTCTGACGATATTGCTTTCTCCCTTCGGTTTCGCGACGTGTTTTTATTATCGGCTACAAGCGGAGGAGTGTTTGGGGCACTAGCGGCCATTTCCGCCTTTATTTCTCAGTTAGACGATTTTATTTCATACGATGTTTTATATCGCGATATGCAAGGGGTAATTCGTAATGCGCTGGACGGCGCGCTGGCGCTTGTCGTTTTATTCCTCGTCGCTTATGCTCTTTCAGTTGGACGTCATCTGCTGCGCTATGCGTTTTTTACGGTTCGAAACCAAAAAGAGACGATCGGTATTTCCAGAGGATTATTTGAAAAACAACTGCTCACGGTATCAAAAAAACGAGTACAGGGGATGATAATAAAAGAAAACGTCATTCAACGCTTGCTTGGTTATGTTTCTGTACATATGATTCATGCAGGAGGTTCGTTAGACGGTGGAGAAAATGGGAGTATCGTTCTTTGTCCGTTTGTGAAAAAGGAACGGGCGGTTTCAGTTATTGCCGCTTGCTTTCCGGAGTACTGCATTCACCAGCAATTTCAACCGCTACCTCAACGGGCACGTGTTCGATATATGCTTCGGCCTGTGTACGTATTGGCGATTCCGATAAGTCCGCTCGCTTATTTCTTCCAACCATGGGGGATCGGATTGCTACTTTTGTTGCCTCTTGCTAGTTATCTTGGCTATAAAAGCTATCGAATGGCAGGGTGGACGATTTCAGGAGAGCAGCTCGCTTTGCGAAACGGTATGTTTCGTATCGAAACAATGTATACACGAAAATACTGTATTCAATCGATTGCAACGTCTGCGACATGGTTTCAGAAGCGGAAGCAGCTTCGTACACTTGCTGTTGCTGTAATGCCTAGAATGTTTTTCAAAGTCACCGATGTCGATGAAAAAGAGGCCGAAGCAGTGTATATGTGGGTACGATAAAACGGTAGTTTTGCATATCCCTTCACGAAAATCAAAAGAAACTAGAGCGAAGGGCTTGACAAATAGATACTACTATATGATAATAAATATCGAATTAAAATTATTATAATTTAAATGACCACTATTCTTAGGAGGTAGATGAGTAATGTCTTTAATCGGCAAACAAGTACAACCATTTAAAGCGATGGCGTATCACAATGGTAATTTCATCGAAGTAACAGACGAAAATTTCAAAGGAAAATGGAGCGTCGTTTGCTTCTATCCAGCTGACTTTACATTCGTTTGCCCAACAGAGTTAGAAGACTTGCAAAACCAATATGCAACACTAAAAGACCTTGGAGTGGAAGTATACTCTGTTTCCACAGACACACACTTCACACATAAAGCATGGCACGATACATCGCCAGCCATCAGCAAAATCGAATACGTGATGATCGGCGATCCATCGCAAAAACTATCGCGCATGTTTGAGGTGCTTGATGAAGAAACAGGTCTTGCACAACGCGGGACGTTTATTATCGATCCAGATGGCGTCGTGCAAGCGGTAGAAATTAACGCAGACGGTATTGGCCGCGATGCAAACACAATCGTAAACAAAATTAAAGCAGCACAATACGTGCGCAACAACCCAGGAGAAGTTTGCCCAGCAAAATGGCAAGAAGGAGCAGAAACGCTTAAGCCTAGCCTTGACCTTGTAGGTAAAATTTAAGGAGGGCTTCTCATGATATTGGATGCGGAAATTAAAACGCAGCTCGCCCAATATCTACAATTGATGGAAAATGACATTGTGTTAAAAGTGAGCGCGGGAGACGACAAAGTTTCCCGCGATATGCTTTCGTTAGTCGATGAACTTGCCACAATGTCCTCGAAAATCAAAGTAGAGCAAGCAACGCTTGATAGAACGCCAAGTTTTAGTGTTAATCGTATCGGAGAAGAAACAGGCGTTGTCTTTGCGGGCGTACCTTTAGGACATGAATTCACGTCGCTTGTCTTAGCGCTACTTCAAGTAAGCGGAAGGCCGCCAAAAGTCGATCAAGCGGTTATAGAGCAAATTAAAAACTTAAAAGGTACCTATCGTTTTGAAACATACGTCAGTTTGACGTGCCATAATTGCCCAGATGTCGTCCAAGCATTGAACGTCATGAGCGTTTTAAATCCGAACGTTTCGCATACGATGATTGACGGGGCAGCGTTTAAAGACGAAGTTGAACAGAAAGGCGTTATGGCGGTGCCGACCGTTTTTTTAAACGGCGAACTGTTCGCTAGTGGACGTATGTCGCTTGAGGAAATTCTCGCAAAATTGGGAAGCACACCAGACGCTTCCGCCTTTGCCGACAAAGAGCCGTTTGATGTGCTTGTTGTCGGCGGTGGACCAGCAGGGGCAACAGCTGCGATTTATGCGGCACGGAAAGGCATTCGCACTGGTATTGTTGCCGAACGCTTTGGCGGGCAAATTTTAGATACGCTAGGCATTGAAAACTTCATTAGCGTGAAATACACAGAAGGGCCGAAGCTTGCTGCAAGCCTTGAAGAGCATGTCAAACATTACAATGTTGACATTATGAACTTGCAGCGCGTCCAACGGCTAGAAAAGAAAGAATTGATTGAAGTAGAGCTTGAAAATGGTGCAGTTTTAAAAAGCAAAACGGTTATTCTCGCCACAGGTGCGCGCTGGCGCAATCTTGGTGTACCAGGAGAAGCAGAGTTTAAAAACAAGGGCGTTGCCTACTGCCCGCATTGCGACGGTCCGTTGTTTGAAGGAAAACACGTCGCGGTTATTGGCGGGGGGAACTCTGGTATTGAAGCGGCGATTGACCTTGCAGGAATTGCCAAACATGTCACCGTGCTTGAATTTGCGCCAGAATTAAAAGCGGACGCTGTGTTACAAGACCGCTTGTACAGCTTACCGAACGTAACGGTCATCAAAAATGCCCAAACGAAAGAAATTACCGGAACAGACAAAGTTGACGGCATTACGTATATTGACCGGGCAACCGGCGAAGAGCACCACATTGAATTGCAAGGCGTATTCGTGCAAATTGGTCTTGTACCAAATACTGAATGGCTCGAAGGGGTCGTGGAACGCAATCGCTTCGGTGAAATTATTGTCGACAAACACGGTGCGACAAATGTCCCAGGCGTCTTTGCGGCAGGGGACTGCACTGACAGCGCATACAAACAAATTATTATTTCGATGGGCTCAGGCGCTACCGCTGCGTTAGGAGCGTTTGACTATCTTATTCGAAATTAAAGAGAGAGCCGACGGCTCTCTTTTTGCTATACTAACGTAATGTTTTATCGATTTCTTGTAAAACATCCCCGATTTTTCGGTTGTGAATAGTGAGATCTGCCCATTCGTCTAGTTCCGTCGGTTCCATGTTAACGATGATTAATTTTGCACCGTTTCGTTTCGCAAGGAGCGGCAATTGATTAGCTGGCGATACTTGCAAAGAAGAGCCAAGCACGATCCATAAATCGGCTTGTTGTGCGGCTGTCCACGCTTGGTCGATGGCATCAGGTGGAAGCGATTCGCCAAATAAGACGACGGAAGGGCGCAAAAAGCCGCCGCATGTGCACTCAAACTGTTCGTCTAAATATCGTTTGGCATCGTATGTTTGTTGACAGCCTAAACAATGAACGGTTCGCAACGTCCCATGCAATTCAATCACATTTGTGCTGCCTGCTTGTTGGTGAAAGCCATCGACATTTTGCGTGACGATTTGGTGGACGAGCCCTCGCTTTTGCCAATTGGCTAAAATCATGTGCCCAATATGTGGCTGACATTCGCGAAGTGTGCGAATGCGATATTGGTAAAACGCGATAAATTCTTCCCGATTATGTTGTAGCGCATACGTACTTGCTAATTGTTGCGGATTTTTTGTATGCCAAAGCCCCGTTTTTGCCGACCGAAAATCAGGCAACCCACTTTCTGTCGACATTCCTGCACCGGTAAACACGACCGTAGACGTTGATTCTTTTAGCCAGTTTGCGAGCATCGTTTTCCTCCTTTGCACAAATAGTTTGATGCTATATAAACTTCTACGTTTGCTTCTTCTGTCCTTGTGTGTTTGCATATTTTTGCTAGAAAAATAGGGATTTTGTCTTGATTGTAAGAAAAGAAAAGCGTGGTATAATTTTTTATAAGGGCACAGCTAAGGAAACTTAGCGTCGCAAAGCTAGAGGGGCTAAGGGAGACCCTATGCCAGCCAGCTGCCATTACCAAACAAATCTTACTACATCCATAAGGAGGGAACGGTAATGTTCAAAAAGGGATTACCAATTCTACTAGCTTCGATGCTTGTCGCATCTCCGGTGTTTGCGGCGAAGCATGATGAAAAGCACGTTGCGAGCACGAAACATGCAGAAAAAAGTGAGTTTGTGGTAAAAAAGCTAGCGGAGAAAAAAGAGAAAAGGGAAGTAGAAAAAGAGAAGCGAGAATTAGCAAAACAAAAAAAAGAACAACAAATGCTTGTGAAAAAATTAGCACAATTGAACAAAAAAGTTGGGAAAATCAGTGAACGAATGAATAGCGTAACCGCTGAAATCCAAGCGCTTATCGAACCGAAAGAGCAACCAGCACCAACGGACACTACGCCGACGGATTCTACAACGCCAACAACAGCACAAACACAAACACCGGGTGATCAACCAAGTGTGACGACTGGAGCAACCGGTGAGCCATCGACAACAAGCCAAACAACAAGCCAAACGACAAGCGATACGGTTACCCCTTCTCCTACGGTAACAGATAACCAAACAACGGTGGAGAAAGAGGATGAAGGCGATAGCGAGGAAGCAAAACAAGAGCAAATTGACGAACTCATGGGCAAACTGCTCTCGCTTTCTAATCAACTGAAAGCAGTGAAAAATGAAATCCGTGCATTAGAAAAGAAAGTAGGTTCTAATAACCAAGACATTCAGCAATTAAAAGAGAAAGTAAAAACATTGGACGAGCAGCTCCAACAAAATAAAAAAGCGTTGTTTACGCTTCTATAAAAAAGGGCACCTGACCGGGTGCTCTTTTTTATCAAACGGTTGACAGATGAACATGATATGGAATATGATGTAATTAGAAATTTATCTAAATATCTATTTTTTTTGCTCGATATTTAGAAGTTTGTCTAAATATCTAAAAGAAAGTTGGTGAGAAAGATGTCGTTTAATGAGGCGTTTAAAGCGATTGCCGATCCGAACCGCCGGAAAATTTTGTCGATCCTAAAAAAAGGGGACTTGACGGCAGGGGAAATTGCCGACCATTTTGATATGCAAAAGCCGAGTGTTTCCCATCATTTGAAAATATTAAAACAAGCCGATTTAGTGGAAGATCGACGTGTTGGGCAGCATATTTATTACTCATTAAACACAACGGTTTTCCAAGATTTAATGAGTTGGTTTTACGATATATTACAAAAAGAAGGTGATAAATAATGAAAAAGTATTGGTTTATTATCATTCTCATTGCATGTAGCTACGTATTGAGTTTCATTGCGATTCCATATTTGCCGCACGAAATAGCGATTCATTGGAACGCTGCAGGAGAAGCAGACAGCTTTACGAACAAATGGTGGGGCGCATTATTATTTCCGATATTTTTAACAGGAATTGTCGTTCTCGTTATCTTCTTGCCGAAGCTTGATCCACGAAAAGAAAACTATAAAAAATTCGCAAAAGTATATCGCGTTTTTTTGCATGTATTTGTCCTATTCTTGTTTAGTCTACATGTAGTAACACTCGCATACAATATGGGGTTTCCTGTGCAAGTCGATGTCGTTGTGCCAATTGGGGTTGGGGTGTTGTTTATTGTTCTTGGCAATTATATGCCGAAAATTAAACCGAATTACTTTTTCGGAATTCGTACCCCTTGGACATTGGAAAATGAGGAGGTTTGGCAAAAAACGCATCGTGTCGGTGGAAAAGTGTTTGTCATCATGGGGGGACTCATTATGCTCACTATATTTGCCGAAAGCATGTGGCGCTTTGCCATTCTCCTGATTATCGTATTGATCGGCACGATTTATCTGTTTGTCCAGTCGTATATATTTTCTCATAAGTGAAGGGAGAGATCGGTTTGTTTGGGATGTTTATTCAGTTGTTTCTTTCTTTGTTTGTTCCTTTAGTGCTTATCATATATGGACGAAAAAAGGGCTGGTTTTCTTGGAAAGCGTTCGGTGTTGGCTTGCTTATTTTCGTTTTATTTTCGCAAGTGTTCGAGAAAGTGCTCCATTTCCTTGTAGTCGATCCAAGCGGCACATCGTTAAAAGGAACAAGTAGCGTTTGGGCATTTGTCGCTTACGGAGCGTTAGCGGCTGGGATATTTGAAGAGATCGGGAGATATGTCGGATTTCGTTTCATGTTAAAAAACAATCGGGCATACGGGGATGGATTATCATTCGGTTTAGGACATGGAGGGATGGAAGCCGTGCTCATTGGTGCTTTTAGCGCTGTGAATATGATGGTCATTTCTCATCTCGTGCAAACAGGTCAGTTTGAGCAAATTGCTTCCTCTCTTCCCTCTACACAAGTGGAGATGCTCAAAACCATGTTAAATCAGCCTGATTGGATGTATGTATTAGGTGGCATCGAGCGAACGTTTGCGATTGCGAACCATGTTGCGCTCTCTCTTCTTGTTTTATATGGAGTGAAGAAAGGTCAATTTTTGTATGTAATATATGCGATTTTGATTCATGCGTTAATTGACGTTGTTCCTGCGTTATATCAAGTGAAAATCATTTCAAACGTTTGGATTGTAGAAACGATTCTCGCTTTGATTGCCTTCGCTTCGCTTGTCTTCATTCGACGTATAGCAGAAAAGTTCGATTGTTTTTCTTGAATTTCGGCTGGAATGAACCTCTCCCTCGCGTATTGGCGAGGGAGAGGATTTAACCTCTTTCCGAAAGAAGTCTCCCACTTCTAAACGAAGTGAAAGTGGGAGATGAATTTCGGTGAGGCGTAGGTATGAGTTGTTTCTTTTTTTGTGTTATGATATAATCAGTATTAGAAAAATGAAAGGTTGTTGTATAAATTAAATTAGACAGTAATGACCATTCAGTATTCCTGTTGTATTATCATCTTGTTCTGGTGGTAAAATATCGCAGACAAGTGATTGATGATACCATATCTGACTATGCAAAAGATATGTTTGCGAGATTGGGGAAAAATTACAATATTTCCTTGGTCGAATGGAATCACGATATGGACCATGTGCATATTTTGTTCAAAGCACATCCGAATAGTGAACTATCAAAGTTCATCAATGCCTATAAAAGTGCAAGTTCTCGACTGATTAAAAAGCATTTTCCGCAAGTGAAAAGAAAACTGTGAAAAGAATATTTTTGATCAAGAAATTTTTTCCTGTTTACAACAGGCGGTGCCATCCTTGAAGTAATAAAAAAATATATAGAAAATCAAGGGATGAAGTGATGTGGTGTCGATATGGTAAACAAATCATATAAATTCCGTCTGTACCCAACAAAAGAACAAGAACAGCTGCTTGCCAAAACCTTCGGTTGTGTCCGTTTCGTTTATAACAAAATGCTTGAAGAACGCATACAAATTTATGAAAAGTTCAAAGACGACAAAGAAGCTTTGAAAAAACAAACATTTCCGACCCCTGCCAAGTACAAAAAGGAGTTTCCTTGGCTTAAAGAAGTGGATAGCCTTGCGCTGGCAAACGCCCAATTGAATTTGCAGAAAGCGTTTCAAAATTTCTTTTCGGGTCGTGCTGGATTTCCAAAGTTCAAAAACCGCAAGGCGAAACAGTCGTACACCACAAATGTGGTCAATGGCAATATTCAACTTTCAGATGGCTATATCAAGTTACCCAAACTGAAATGGGTCAAGTTCAAGCAACATCGGGAGATTCCTGCCCACCATATCATCAAGGCTTGTACGATCACGAAAACAAAAACAGGAAAATACTATGTTTCTATTCTTACAGAGTACGAACATCAACCTGTACCAAAAGAAATACAAACGGTTGTTGGGCTTGATTTTTCCATGAATACGCTGTATGTCGATAGCGAGGGTAAGAGAGCCAATTATCCTCGTTTCTATCGGCAAGCATTGGAAAAATTAGCGAAAGAACAACGGATATTATCACGCCGAAAGAAGGGTTCTAATCGTTGGCACAAACAGCGTTTGAAAGTAGCGAAGCTACATGAGAAAATAGCGAACCAACGAAAAGACTTTCTACACAAAAAATCATACGAATTAGCGAAACAGTATGATTGCGTGGTCATCGAAAACCTCAACATGAAAGGGATGTCGCAAGTCCTGAATTTCGGCAAGAGCGTTCATGACAACGGCTGGGGGATGTTCACGACATTTCTCCAATACAAGTTAGAGGAGCAAGGGAAAAAGCTTATCAAAATAGATAAGTGGTTTCCGTCATCTAAAACTTGTTCATGTTGCGGTCAAGTAAAGGAATCTTTATCGCTTTCTGAGCGTACATTCCGCTGTGAATGTGGATTCGAGAGCGACAGGGACGTCAATGCGGCAATCAATATCAAACATGAGGGCATGAAACGATTAGCGATAGCCTAACTTGTCCTCGAACCGTGGGACACACGGGGATCGCTCAGTCAACTTCCCGTCATGAGATGGGATTACCTGAGAAGCCCCCACCTCTAAGCGAAGCGTAGGTGGTGGGAGCATGTCACTGATCGCTTATCGTTGATAGGTGGGCGATTGCCAATCTTTTAGCCGTTTTTTCGTTCCACAAGGTTAATACCAATTCCGGTGAATACGACGCCCATGAAAAATAAGATGCTCATCGGGTACAGCAATTCCGTAATGGAACGACCATAGACAGCAGCCCCTTTGAGTAGTTCCATGCCGTACGTCAATGGAACGATTTTTGATAGTGCTAATAAAGCGTTAGAAGAAACAATTTCTAAAGGCCAATACGCCCCCCCAATCATCGCCATGCTGACGGCAAGTAAAGAAATAAGCGCTTGAAACTGTTGCTCATTTTTCACGAGTCCGACAAGCAAAATCGAAAAGGCGACGATTGAAAATACGTATGGCACTAACAAGATGAGCAATTCGGCAAATTGCCCGTGGAAACGAATGCCTAGCCCAAAACGAAATACGGAGAAAATGAGTACGACTTGAAGGTAGCCAATCATAAAACTATACAGCAGATTCCCCGTGTATATTTCCCATTTTTTGAGACGCGAAAGAATCATTCGGTTCCACACCCCTTCGCGTTTTTCTTTCAATAGTTGCAGCACTTGAAATGCCACAGTATAAATAACGAAAAAGAGGGAAAATCCGAAAATTGGCTGCATTTGTGGATCGACCATCACTGCATGCTTTCCGCGGAAATTCATCGTTTTCACTGTGAACGCAGGATGCTCTTTTGCTTCATTTACGATATTGGCAGCCTGTTCGACTGGAATGTGTGCGTGTGTAGCAATGGCATTTGCTTGCTCTTTTTCGCTATATACTTTTTGGACATACTGCCGTAGAAAAAACGTATTTCCTGTTTGCGAGGTGATGATCAACGTAAAATCATGGTTGGAAAGCTCGAGTCCTGCTTCTACTTTTCCTTCTTCAACGAGCGTACGCATTTTGCTTTCTTCCATTAGTTCGAAGCGGAACGATGGCGACTTGTTCAGCGAATGAAGGAGTTCGTTTGTTTCGTGCGAAGCAAGGGTGCTAGCAACCGGTACTTTTATTCTCTTTTCACTAGAAGCACCAATAACGGATGCCATCACAATGCAAACGATCGACATAATAATGACCATCCAAGGGTTTCTTAAAAATAGTCGGAATTTCGTGGATAAAATGCTAATCACGATTCGTTCCCCCTTTTCGGAAAAGCCCATATTGATAACAACAATGTCGTGATACTAAAAAGGGATAAATATATGACCGAGTGGGCAATGTCGTTAAAATGGTACCCTTGTAGCAGTTTTAAATAGGCGTTCATGCTTGCTCCGTTCGGTGTTAACGTTCCGAGCGTGCTGATGAAATCGGATAATTGGCCAGCAGGAAAATAGCTGCCGCCAACAAGCGAAAACATCGTCACGAGAATGGTTTGGAAAAAGCGTGACGCTTGTTCGGAATTGATCCGGAAATTCAACGCGGTCAATAACACGGCTAACCCGCCGACCGTTAGCGCAAGCGATAAGGTCACGATGAAAAATGCAGGGATATCAGCCCATGTAATGTCATATAGGATCGACGTTAATCCGTACAAAATAAAGAGTTGCAAGCATGCAAGGAGCGTTGCTGAAAGGAAAATACCTGCCATATACGACCATCTTGACACGTTGGCTAACAACATCCGGTCGAATACGTGCGAGAGCTTTTCTTCAAACGCATAACTTCCGACGTTTGAAGCGATATATAGAGCAAACATGACACTCATTCCGACCGTATAATAAGTCATTGCCCGAATCGGTTCTTTTTTCCTTACAGTTTCCATTTTTCCATTTACATGAACGTCAACGATCGACGAGGAACGATCGGCTAACCCTGCCTTGCCAAGAGTGGCAGCTAGCGAATAGTGTCGTTGAAACGCAGAAAGAATTTGCCCTACCATTTCAGCTGTCCACGCTTTTTCCTCGTTGGTATAAAAAAATAAGCGAGGGTGTTCGTCTTTTTGCAAAAGCATGTATTGTAGCATCTTGTACGTAAATCCACTCGGCACGCGAATGATTGCGGCGTAGCTGTCCTTTTGGCGGACTTTTTCTAGTTGAGCTGGTGGTACATCAATGATGCGAATATATTTTTTTACTGATTTATCGCCAAACACGCCTTGTTTTAGTACGGTAATCGGTGCGATCGAATGAGCGGCTTCGATTAGCATTTGTTTTTTTTCTTTTGGAATGTTTATTGTTTCTATTTCACGCGTAAATGCTTGCAGTTCTTTTTGTTCGTCCCCTTCGTTAACAAACGCAATTTTTGCGTGAATTGCAGCGTGATCCCCATCCATGATATTTCCAAGCGCAAAACCTAAAATCGTAATCAATACAAACGGCATCCCGAGAAGAACAAGTAATTCATGACGGTTTCTGGCAAACAATAACAACTGTTTTTTGACAAACGTTCCAATCATTCCGATCCCCCTAATCACGTAATGCTCGACCGGTCAGATGCAAAAATACATCTTCTAGTGTCGGTGTTTTAATTTCGATCGATGTCAGTACGGCATCTGTTTGTTCCGCTAATTGAAATAATAGGCGGAAGATGTTCACTTCTTTTGGGGACAACACCGTAATGACTCGGTCTTGGATAGCGATATGACGAACGACTGGCTGTGTACGCAATGCGTGCAAAAACGATTCGTTTAGTTTTTCGACTTTTAGTTCGACCGTATGCTCTGCGGACAAAATGTTTTTAATCTCGGTTGTTGTTCCTGATGCGATAATGGAGCCTTTATCCATAATGTAAATGCGGTTGCATAAAAACTCGACTTCTTCCATGTAGTGGCTTGTGTAGAGAACAGTCATTTGTTTTTCTTCGTTTAACCGCTTCACTGTTTCTAAAATATAGTTGCGGGATTGCGGATCGATCCCGACAGTCGGTTCATCCATAATGAGTAGCTTCGGTTCGTGTAAAAGGGCAGCACCGATATTTAACCGCCGTTTCATTCCCCCAGAAAAGTGTTTCACTAAATCGTTTTGTCGGTCGGTTAGTCCGATGAGCTCCAATACTTCCCCGACTTTTTTTTGAAGCTGTGCACCGGATAACCGATGGATGCTTCCGAAAAACTGCAAATTTTCTTTTGCGGATAAATCAGAATAGAGCGCAATTTCTTGCGGAACGATTCCTAACACGTTGCGAAGCATTGCTGGGTTTTTCAAGATGCTCTTTTGATGAAAGCGAACATCCCCACTCGATGGGGGAATTAACGTCGAGAGCATCGAAATGGTCGTTGATTTGCCGGCTCCATTTGGGCCAAGCAATCCAACAATTTCTCCTTGTTCTAAATATAAATTGACCCGATCGACCGCCTTGGTTTGTTTAAATTGTTTCGTTAGTTCTACTGCTTCTAACATTTTTTCTCCTCCTTCCGTTCTCGTATGTATCGTACGATATTTTTCCTTGGCTGCTTACTATCTTCCGTCATCGTTTTGCGAACAGAGCTATGACTTTAGTCACTTTCTAAAAAAATAAACCGTCCAATAAGACGGTTATACAAGATCGTGTTTAATCGCATAAATGGCTAATTGTGTCCGGTCGCGCAATTCTAATTTTTGTAAAATTTGCGTAATATGGTTTTTGACGGTTCCGATCGACAAATGAAGAATCGCGGCAATTTCTTTGTTTGTTTTCCCTTCCCCAACTAATTGGGTAATGGCAAGCTCACGCGGGGTTAACGGAACGGTTACTGGTTCTCGTTTTGAATGTTCTAAGAGGCGGGGCACCACTTTCGCTGCTACTTCTTCATGAATCGTCACCCCTCCTTTCATACAGCTATAAATGGCGTCAATAAGCTTTTGGCGTTCTGTCGTTTTTAGCAAAAACCCACTCGCTCCGTCTTTCAATGCTTGAACCGCATACTCATCATCGTTGAACGTTGTTAACACTAAAATTTTAATATGTGGCCACCGTTTTTTTATGATTTTCGTTGCCTCTAATCCGTTCATGCCAGGCATGCGAATATCCATTAGCACAAGATCGACAAGGCGAGTTTCTATTTGTTGTACAGCTTCTAGTCCATTTGCTGCCTCTGCGATGACTTTCAGCTGTTCATCTTGCTCAATCATCATTTTCAACCCTTGTCTGACAAGCGCTTGATCTTCTGCTAACAAAATGTGGATCACCTTTACCCCTCCTTGATTGGAATCGTCCCTTGGACGGTAAACTCACTATCGGTTTGGAAAATATGCACGGTACCCCCGATTTGCTTGATGCGTTCCTGCATATTTGTTAGTCCAAACCCAAGCTGAAACGGCTTCGGTTGTGCAATCCGGTTTTTGATGGAAAATTCTAAATCGCCAACGGCTGATTTTCCTAATGTGACAAACACTTCTCGTGATTGAGCATGGCGCATCGCATTGGTCAGCGCTTCTTGAATGACGCGGTAAAGGGCGATATTTTGCTCATTCGATAGCTTTGCTGTTAACGCCCCTTGTTTTGTAGTAAAATGAACCATAATATGACTTTCTGACTCTAATTTCCGAATTAATTGCAAAACCGAGGAAATACCAGCATTTTCTTCTGTTTGCAGTGCTTTGACTGCTTGTCGTGTTTCCTCTAAACTTTCGCGCACAAGTGCTTGCAGTTGCTTATATTCTTCTTTCCGTTCACGAATAGACAACATTTCTAGCTGCATGAGCAAGGCCGTTAATTTATGGCCGACGGAATCATGAATGTCGCGGGCAATTCTCGTCCGTTCTTCGAGCCGTGCCGCTCGCTCTGTTTCATAGTAGGAGCGCTTTAGGCGCCGATATTCTCCTAATAGTTGTTGGTACATTTCTTTTTGTTCTTCACGTTCCTTTACGTATTCATTCAAAACGATAGCGATGGCGGAAAAAATGGCAAATGCAATGAGCCATTCGCTTTCGTTCGGTTGCCAGAGAAACGTGACAACGGCTGAACAGGAAAAAGTGATGGCCGCAAATACACGAAACGCTGAAACGTTCAATTGAAAAATTGCCTCCACATAAAGATAAAGAAGCAGTAGCAAGATGTACATATTGTTCGCGAGCGGATGAAGAGATTCCTCTAGCAAAAGAAGACAGTCGATGAAAACGAATAGCAGAAGTGGACGTTTAGTCATTGCGAGAAAAAAATAAGCACTAATGGCACAGGCGCTTATGAATAAAATCGCCGGAAGCTTGCTATTGTGCTGAAAGTGCTCATATAAATACCCAAGCCATAAACTAGCGAATACAAATAGACGAATTATAAATTGTTTCATCGCTATGCCCTCAACTTTTTAATCTGTCTATTTTCTACCATACTAAAAGAGAAGGAGAGGCGTCAATACGAGCATCGCACCTATATGTTATGGTAGAATAAAAGTTACCTATGACATGAGGAGGATGGATAAATGAAACAACTCAATATTGGAAAATCTGGTCTAATGGCTTCGGAAATCGTGCTGGGGTGCATGAGAATTGCGGACATGTCGGTTTCCGAACTGTCACGTTATATAGACGAAGCGCTCGAAGCAGGGATTACGATGTTTGACCATGCCGATATTTATGCGAAAGGGCGTTGCGAAGAGCTGTTTGGTGAAGTGATTGCTTCTCGCCCTGATTTGCGTGAACGCATCCACATTCAAAGCAAATGTTCGATTCGCGACGGCTATTATGATCTTTCAAAGGAACATATTTTAGCCTCGGTAGATGGGAGTTTACAACGGCTTCAAACCGACTATTTAGATATTTTGCTTCTTCACCGCCCAGATACATTAATGGAACTGGAAGAAGTAGCGGAGGCGTTTGACCGGCTATATGCAAGCGGAAAAGTTCGCCATTTCGGGGTGAGCAACTTTAACAGCATGCAAATCGAACTATTACAAGCATATGTCGAGCAGCCGATCATTGTGAACCAAATGCAGTTTAGTATCATGCACGCGAACTTAGTGACGAGCGGTATTCAGGCAAACACGTTATTTGATGGGGCGATTAACCGGGACGGACATATTTTAGAATATTGTCGTTTAAAAAACATCACCATCCAAGCGTGGTCTCCGTTTCAATATGGCTTTTTTGAAGGGGTGTTCATTGACAACGAGAAATTTCCGGAAGTCAATGAAGTACTCGGACGGCTAGCGGAGGAAAAAGGAGCAAGTAAATCAGCGATAGCAGTTGCTTGGATTTTGCGCCATCCAGCGAACATGCAAGTCATCGTTGGCACAACAAACTCTGCTCGTTTAAAAGACATTTGCCAAGCGAGCCACGTACAGCTCTCCCGAAAAGAGTGGTACGACATTTACCGAGCGGCAGGGCATCGGTTGCCGTAATGACGAAAACACTTTTTTGGCAGTTGCCGAAAAAGTGTTTTTTCAACGGCATTAGGCAAGGAGTCCCCCACCTCTAAGCGAAGGGAAGGTGGGGGAGGAATTGCCCTTTTTTACTTTTTGCACGAAAAACGGTTCATTCTTTCAGTAATATGTGGTATCACGAGTGTTGATTATCCATTATTTTACTAAAAAATATAGAATCATATGGCTGAACACAAGCTTTTCTGCCGTTGTCGGCAAACGTACCGTTTGCCGACAACGGCAGAAAAGCTAGGAATAGAGCGATGTCAACTGGTTTTTATTGGTTAATCAACACGCATGATATGGTATAATTGTATATATACTGAAAAAAAGGAGGTGAAACGTATGGAATTGGTCGTCACCGCTAAAATTCGGTTGTTACCAACGGAAGCTCAACACCTGCAACTCATTGAAACGATGCAAGCGATGAAACAAGCGTTGAACTTTGCATCGAAAGTCGCATACGAACACCATCTGCTTTCCTCGTTTAAGAAACTGCAAGTCTTGGTGTATCGAGACTTGCGAGAGTTGTTCGGACTAAAATCACAAATGGCGTGTAATGTGTGTACCATTGTCGCAGGTGTCTATGCGTCCATGAAATCCAATGGCGAACGCACGCTAGCGGTGTTTAAAAAGCCTAAACTCCAATATTCGTACAATCGAGACTACTCGTTTACGAAAGACGGACAGATGAGCATTGGCACGCTAAACAAACGAATCAAAATGCCTTTTCTGACAAAAGGACAGGAACGCTATTTCGATGGCTCTTGGGAGTTTGGCACAGGTACACTTGTGTACAAAAAAGGAAAATTCTACTTGCATGTCGCAGCGAAAAAAGTGATCCATCCCCCTTCGGTGTATCAACACGTGGTCGGTGTGGACATGGGGATGCGCTTTTTAGTGACCGCTGTAGATTCACACAACCGTCATTTGTTTATCAAGGGCACTCCCATTCAGAGCGTCAAAGCACGATACGTCCGACTTCGCAAAGAGCTCCAACAACGCAACACGAAATCCGCTAAACGCAAGCTAAAGAAAATCGCTGGACAAGAAAACCGTTTCATGACCAATGTCAATCATTGTGTCAGCAAGGCACTTGTTCAGTTTGCAGGAAAGCATAGCTTGCTTGTCCTGGAGGATTTGACAGACATCAACGATACGGTGTGCGTTCGCAAAAAAGACCGATACGTGCGATTCACATGGGCGTTCGCTCAACTCCGCTCGTTCATTGAATATAAAGCACGACTACACGACAGCCACGTCCTTGCCGTTCCTCCTGCTTACACGAGCCAGCAATGCCCAACCTGTGGGTTTACACATAAAAACAACCGCAAAAAACAGATCCATACGTTTATATGTGGGGCATGTGGCTATACATCCAATGATGATAGAGTAGGGGCGTTAAACTTACGCCAAAAGGGAATCGAGTACCATCATGGCGTGACCGCCCAAGCATGACTTGTGTGGTCGGGGTGCCGTCAACCACCCTCATGCAACCCCACGCGAAGGAAGGAGGACGACGTCCGCTTGCACTTCTGGGGAGTTGCAAGCCCCCGCTTCAAGCGTTAGCTAAGTGGGGGTAGTTGACAAGGGAAAAAAGTATAAAATTTTGCTATCGGGTAGAGAAATGTCTAGCTTCAAGCGCCATCGGTGTGATGCGCTCCGCCCCTTCTTTTGGCGGCGACACACTTAGTTTGATTCTTTGACATATCCCACCCAAGCTTTGCTTGGGCTGAGCCTCCTCGGTAGGGCTTGTGCGAGTTTCCCCGATAGGCGGGTGCTTTGTGCTTTTCTTATGAGTCGCTTTGTCTTTTTTCTAACGCCCGAAGTAAAACGTGCACATTTTTTTTGTTCGCCATAATGGGAGAATAAATGTATGAAAACGTCCGATGAAACGGCGGGTAGTTCAACCGAAGAACCGATAAATGTCCGTGGTTAATGTCGCGCGCGACGACGTTGCGCGAAAGAAGCGACAGGGCGCTGCCAGCGATGAGCGCCTCTTTAATGCCTTGGTTGCTGCTGATGATCATGAGTGATTTTATTTTTAGCCCGTTCGAGCGAATAAAATGGTTAAAATATTCTCGCGTACCGGATCCGACTTCACGCGTCACCCACGCTTGATTGTGCAAATCCGCAATCGACACGTCCGCTTTATGAACGAGCTTGTGATCGTTTGATGCGACGATGACGAGTTCGTCTTGCATAAACGCATGGACGGACAGTTCTTTTTCGTTCGTCTGTCCTTCGATTAAGCCGATGTCGGCTTGAAACGAGCGAACAAGTTCGACGATTTCTTTCGTATTGCCGATGACGACTTCTAGCTCAAGCTCTGGATAGTCGTTTTGCAGCTCAAATAAGAGAGGTGGCAAAATATATTCCCCAATCGTAAAACTAGCCCCGATTTTTAATGTTCCTTTGACGGAATGGTGGTGCTCTAAAATATCTTGTTTCGTCTGCTCGTACAAGGCAATCATTTGCTTGGCGCGGTCGTAAAGCATTTCTCCAGTCGGTGTCATTTGTAGCCGTTTTGGCGAGCGAACGAATAGCTTCGTCTGAAACTCTTTTTCTAAATTTTTAATATGCAAACTGACGCTAGGTTGGGATAAATGAAGAAGTTCCGCTGTTTTTGTAAAATTTCTCACTTCGGCTAACGTCACGAACGTTTTTAATTCTTCGTAGTACAACCCTCATTCTCCTCTTAATTATCAGAAATATTAATAGCTTTCATAATTTATATTTATTTTACTAATTTTCTGTTTTAGAGTAAAGTGTAGTAATAAACCAAACTTAATTTATAGGAATAATGGAAATATAATCGATGAGAAGGCAAAGAGGTGAAGAGTGTGCGATTTCACGTAACAAACAGTCCATTTAGTGAACAGCAAGTTGAACTGCTCAACCAGCTTTGGCCGACACTAACCCCTGCCCAAAAGCTTTGGTTGAGTGGGTATTTAGCCGCAACGCATATTGACTCGGCAACGCAGCCCGAAACTGGGACAAAAGAAGTAACGATTCTTTACGGATCGCAAACAGGAAACGCGCAAAAACTAGCGGAAAAAGCAGGGGAAACGCTTAAAAGCCGCGGGTTTCACGTCACCGTTTCCTCGATGCTTGATTTTAAGCCAAACGAGTTGAAAAAAATCAATACGCTCCTAATTGTCGTTAGCACTTATGGAGAAGGCGAGCCGCCGGACAATGCGTTATCGTTTTACGAGTTTCTCCATAGCAAGCGCGCACCAAAACTTGATCATCTTCGCTTTTCTGTATTGGCGCTTGGGGATACGTCGTATGAGCATTTTTGCAAAACAGGAAAAGATTTTGATAAGCGGTTAGAAGAGTTAGGAGGCAAGCGTTTATACGAACGCATCGATTGTGACGTCGATTATGAAGAAGCGGCAACGAAATGGCTTGATGGAGTGCTTAGTGAGTTAGATCAGCAAGGAGCAGTTTCCATCGTAGCTCCACAGCCGACGCAAGCACAGCCAACCGCGCTTTATTCACGAAAACATCCGTTCGAAGCGGAAGTATTAGAAAATATCAACTTAAATGGACGTGGTTCGAATAAAGAAACACGGCATATCGAGCTATCGCTAGAAGGATCGGGACTTACGTTTGAACCTGGGGATGCGCTTGGCGTTTTTCCGAAAAACGATCCGGAGTTAGTCGATCTGATCATTCAAGAGATGAGATGGGATCCAGAAACGCTCGTTTCCGTCGATCAAGAGGAAGAACCGTTGCGAGAAGCGTTACTATCGCGTTTAGAAATTACGGTATTGACAGAGCAGCTGTTGCAAAAATTAGCGGAGTTTTCGAAAAATCGCGAATTTCATGCCCTTCTTTCGCCAGAACAAGAGGCGAAGAGAAAAGACTATATGAAAGGGCGCGATGTATTGGATGTCCTTCGTGATTTCGGCCCGTGGGAGATGACGCCAGAACAGTTCATTTCCTTCTTGCGGAAGCTGCAGCCGCGCTTTTATTCTATTGCAAGCAGCTTATTAGCTTATCCAGAAGAAGTACATGTAACGGTGGGTGCAGTTCGTTATGAAGCGCACGGACGTTTACGGAAAGGAGTGTGCTCGACGTTTTGTGCGGAGCGTCTGCACATTGGCGACAAACTTCCGGTGTTCGTTCATCAAAATCCGAACTTTAAACTGCCAAAAGATTCGAATACGCCAATCATTATGGTCGGACCAGGTACAGGGGTGGCGCCGTTTCGCGCCTTTATGCAAGAGCGTGAGGCGATTGGCGCCAAAGGGAAATCGTGGCTGTTTTTTGGCGACCAACATTTCGTAACCGATTTCTTGTATCAAACGGAATGGCAAGCGTGGTTGAAAAACGGTGTATTAACGAAAATGGATGTTGCCTTTTCGCGCGATACGAAAGAAAAAGTGTATGTCCAACATCGCATGCTAGAACAAAGCAAAGAACTGTTTCGCTGGCTAGAAGAAGGGGCTGTCGTTTACGTTTGTGGCGATAAACAGCGCATGGCGCGCGACGTTCATCAAACTCTTATTCATATCATTGAAAAAGAAGGAAACATGAGTAGCGAACAAGCGGAAGCGTATGTAGCGGACATGCAAAAACAAAAACGGTACCAACGCGACGTGTATTAGGGGGGATCAACGATGGAAAAAGTCGTATTGAAAGCGCCGGATGGACCGCCAAGCGACGTCGAGCGCATTAAACAAGAAAGCAACTATTTACGCGGCACATTGAAAGAAACGATGGAAGATCGGATTACCGCCGGCATTCCAGAAGATGACAACCGGCTGATGAAATTTCATGGCAGCTATTTGCAAGATGACCGTGATTTGCGAGCGGAGCGGCAAAAACAAAAATTAGAGCCTGCCTATCAATTTATGATTCGCGTCCGCACGCCGGGCGGAGTGGCGACGCCTGAACAGTGGCTTGCGATGGACGAATTGGCACGGACATATGCGAACGGGACACTGAAGCTTACGACACGGCAAGCATTCCAGTTTCATGGCGTATTAAAATGGAACATGAAAAAAACGCTGCAAGCAATTAACGATGCACTGCTTACGACGTTAGCAGCATGTGGCGACGTCAACCGGAACGTCATGTGCAATCCGAATCCGTACCAATCAGAAGTGCATGCGGAAGTGTATGAATGGGCGAAAATGTTAAGCGACCATTTATTGCCGCGCACGAGAGCGTATTACGAAATTTGGTTGGATGAAGAAAAAGTAGCTGGTACGCCAGAAGTAGAGGAAGAACCGATCTACGGTCCGCTGTACTTGCCGCGGAAATTTAAAATCGGTATCGCTGTTCCACCGTCGAACGATGTTGACGTGTTTTCGCAAGACCTCGGGTTTATTGCGATTGTGGAACAAGGCAAGCTCGTGGGCTTTAACGTAGCGATCGGTGGCGGGATGGGCATGAGCCACGGGGATCGGACGACGTATCCGCAGCTAGCGAAAGTGATCGGTTTTTGTAAGCCAGAACAAGTGATTAATGTAGCGGAAAAAGTTGTCACGATTCAGCGCGATTACGGCAATCGTTCCGTGCGCAAACATGCCCGCTTTAAATACACGATTGACCGGCTTGGGTTGGAAGTCGTAAAGAAAGAATTAGAGCGCCGGCTTGGCTGGGAGTTAGAAGAAGCGCGCCCTTACTATTTCGAGCATACTGGCGACCGCTACGGCTGGGTCGAAGGGGTGAACGGAACGTGGCATTTTACGTTGTTTGTAGAAGGCGGTAGGGTGAAAGATGCGGATGGTTATCCGTTAATGACAGGTTTGCGAGAAATTGCGAAAGTGCATAAAGGTGATTTCCGTCTAACTGCCAATCAAAACCTAGTTATTGCGAATGTACCAGCTGAGAACAAAGCAGAAATCGATGCGCTTATTAAACAATACGGCTTGACCGACGGAAAACGTTACAGCGCGCTTCGCCGTAATTCGCTTGCCTGTGTTGCGTTGCCAACATGCGGATTAGCGATGGCGGAAGCGGAGCGATATTTGCCAAAACTGCTTGATAAGATTGAAGAAATTGTGGAGGAAAACGGGCTTCGTGACGAAGAAATAACGATTCGCATGACAGGCTGTCCGAACGGCTGTGCTCGCCATGTCTTAGCGGAAATCGCGTTTATCGGCAAATCGGTCGGAAAATATAATATGTATCTCGGTGCGGCGTTTGACGGTAGCCGCCTTGGCAAATTGTATCGTGAAAATATCGGAGAAGAAGAAATTTTAGCGGAACTTCGCGTCCTTCTTTCTCGCTATGCGAAAGAGCGGCTGGATGGCGAGCATTTTGGCGACTTCGTCATCCGTGTTGGCATCGTGAAAGAAGTAACGGACGGAACGAATTTTCATGAGTAAGAGGGTCGTTGAATGGCGACTCTCTTTTTTTGCCATTTAATCATTGACTTGCGAGTCAAAATTCCATATACTAGGATTGACTATCGAGTCAAAATGTTGAAGGGGGCGAGGATATGAACGTTGTCGATATTCGCCAGTTAACGAAAATGTACAAAAAAAATCGCGGAATTGAGGGCATTACGTTTTCGATTGAAGAAGGCGAAATTTTTGGGTTTATCGGTCCGAACGGTGCGGGGAAAAGTACGACAATTCGTACGCTATTAAATTTTATTTATCCGACAAGCGGGAGTGCGACGATTTTTGGGAAAGATATCGTGAAAGACGCAAAAGAAATTCGCCAGCATGTCGGCTATTTACCGTCGGAAATTCATTATTACGACGATATGAAAGTCATCGATTTGCTCACTTACTCGGCTCGTTTTTACAAAGCAAACGAACAACGAATAAAAACGTTAGCGGAACGGCTAGATCTAGACTTGCATAAAAAAATCGAAGACCTTTCGTTTGGAAATCGGAAAAAGGTCGGGATTGTGCAGGCGCTTTTGCACGAACCGAAACTACTCATTTTAGACGAACCGACGAACGGGCTTGACCCGCTCATGCAAAATACGTTTTTTGAGCTTCTTTTCGAGGAGCGAAAAAAAGGTGCGACGATCTTTTTCTCTTCTCATATTCTTTCTGAAGTACAAAAGCTTTGCGACCGTGTGGCGATTATTAAAGAAGGAAAACTTGTTCAAGTCGAAACAGTCGAACATTTAACGAAAAAAAATTTAAAGTATGTAACGGTCGAGTTAGAACAAGGGAAACGCCTAGACTTTCATTTAGACGGTGTAGTGAAAAAAGAAGAAAAAGGTAGTGAAATAAAGTTGCTTTACAAAGGAGAGATAAAGCAGCTTATTCATCAGCTAGACAGCTTGCCGTTGAAAGACGTAATCATTGGCGAACCGACGTTAGAAGATATCTTTTTGCATTACTATGAAAAGTGAGGAGAGAAACCGATGATTTTTATGCGCGAATGGAAGCGGAATATAAAATCATTACTTGTTTGGAGTACAGTGCTCGGTGGTCTGGTGTTATTAACATTAAGTGTATTTCCACAATTTGCAGAGCAGCAAAAAGAAATGACGAAATTGCTTGAATCGTTGCCAAAATCGATGGTGAAGGCGTTTGGTATGGACCAATTAAATATTGGGAACTTCATGGGGTATTATGGGATTCGCGTTTATATGATGACAACACTATTAGGCAGTATTTATGCAACGATTTTAGGAGCGAACATTGTTGCGAAAGAAGAGAGTGAAAAAACAATTGAATTTTTATTATCAAAACCTTTGACAAGAAGTCGAATTATTACGGAAAAATGGTTGGTTGTCGTTGTCAATATTCTTGCGTTAAATGCAGCGGCGGTTCTTTCTAGCCTCTTTGGTTTTCACATTGCGAAAGGGCATGAAGTTTCGATTAAAACATTTGTACTGTTGACTATTGCGACGATTTTATTACATGTAACGTTTGGGGCGGTGGCATTTTTATTATCGACGATGATGCGAAAAACGAGAAATACCTTATCGATTTCGCTTGGACTTGTATTAGTTGCTTATTTTCTCCATATCATGTCAGGTATTTCCGAAGACTTAGAGTTTCTGAAATATTTCACTCCATTTAAGTACGTGGACGCAGCGCCGATTATTAACAACGAGCAACTAGAGCCACTATACGTTTTTATTATGGCCGCAGTGATTTTGTTTAGCGTTGCGATGTCATATGTGGTATATAAAAAGAAAGATATTGTTGTTTAGAGGTGTCGCCATTGTATTCATCGTTTGAAAAACAGCCGGAAGAAAAAAAGCAGACAATTATTCGCGTCGCCATGGAAGAATTTATGAAGAACGGATACGACAGGGCGTCAACGGATGTCATTACAAGCCGTGCCGGTATTTCCAAAGGACTTTTATTTCATTACTTTAAAAACAAAAAAAACTTATACCTTTATGTCGTTACGTACGCGAAAAACTTATTGGCGGAAAAAGTGATGGAAGCGTTGCAATCTGTTTCAGCGACCGATTTTTTTACGCGAGTGAAAGAAATTGCGCTCGCGAAACAGCGAGTGCTTGCTCAATATCCGTATGAGGCAAAGCTTGCTGTTTCAGCGATGTTGACGCCGCCAGCGGCTGTTAAAAAAGAGATGGAAGAGTTATTAAAGCAACATTACGAAACGTACGAAGAAGCGTTTATGCTTGAACATATCTTTTTAAAACAATTAATTCCGACAGAGAAACTTCGTGACGATGTATCGGCCGATACGGTTCTTGAGATGACGATGGCAATTGTCGACCACGTATCGCAAAAATACCAAAAACGATACCAAAGGAAACCATTTGACTTCCTTCTCCACTCCGACAATATTGTAAAAGAACTGGACGACTATTTCCGCATTATGCAATACGGGATTTATAAGACGGAAGATAAAAAGGGATGAACAAGGAAGTTCATTCCTTTTTTAATAAAGATGGGAAAGGGAGTATAAAATTGGTTCATCACCAAAAGATGTACTTGCCCCTGCCATTAAAGTATGTTAGCTGTTTCTAACCGAACCCGCAATGCAAAACGTTGGATATTTCTGTATCCGTATCCTCGACGTTTAATCAGCTTGATCTTGTTATTCGTTCCCTCCATTTTCCCATTCGAATAAGGCGATAAAATGCACGATATGATTTCGTCTGTTCGTTTGACGAGTGATTTTGCGATGGCACGCACAACCGAACAAGGACAAAACGAATACCGATGAATCCAAGCCTCCAAACGTCGTTTCGCCTGTTGCACGTCTTTGCTTTTGGACACATAGCGAAAATGTTGGAGCGATTGGTAGACAGACTTTAAGTAATCGCTTTCATTACACCATTCTCGTACAATTTGACGTTCTTCCTCTATAAGCTTCTCTGGACATTGGCTCAATAAACGACAAACGTAACGAACATTTCCATGTTTCTTGCCTCCTTTGTCTAAATATTTGCGACAACGCTCTAAAGCATCTGTAAACAGCTGAATGACATGGAAATAATCGACCACATGTGTCGCCTCTGGGCAAATCCCTTGAATCGCTTTTTTCATCGCTGGAGCCAAATCGCTCACGACATACTGAACAGAACCAGACACATGAGCCAACGCACGTCCAATGGCTTCCTCGTTCTTTCCTGCTTCAATGGCATACACTTCTCCCGTTTCGGCATCCATGATCGCCACTCCGTAGTCATGCCCTTTTCGAAAAGCAAACTCATCGACACAAACCGCCTTTGGTTGGATTTCATTCGATAGGAAGGAAGGGGCATGAGTATAAAACCAACGTTCAACGGTCGTGTAAGGAAGCTTGAGCATACGAGCCACTGCCTGAATGGATGTTCCGATGCAAGATTGCGCGACCCATTGCTGAAAAGCATCCGTCGCCACACTTCGAGGAGCGATGGCTGGATAAGACGTGCTGAATGTCATGCCACACGTACCACAACGTCTGCGCTCTACAGGAAGTTCAATCCAAAAAATTCCGATTCGCTGAGCATAGCCATGCATCCATTGCTTCTTTTTGCATGTCATTTTGATCGTGCGCTTCAAGCAGACAGGACATAACGGGCATTGTTCGGGCAGAGAAAGTTCGAAAATCCAACGTTCTTCTTCTTTTCGTACCTTTTGAATCAAAACATCTGGTAAATCGATGAGTTCTTTGATAAACTGAGAGTACATGCGAATTTTCCTCCAATGGTTTGGTTTGGTCACCTTTACCATACAGGAAAATTCGCATTTTTTGTACCCTCTATTTTCTCTATGCACACCTATCTTAAATGATCAAGTACAACTTGTGGTGAAGAGCCATAAAATTTTGTAATTAGGAAGAGAGTTGTCTAGCTCCAAGCGCCATCGGTGTGATGCGCTTCGTCCCTTCTTTTGGCGGCTAAGTCTCCTCGGTGGAGCTTGTGCGCTCTTCGCCGATAGGCGGGCGCTTTTCTTATTTACTTCCGCCCCTCCCTGTTTTGTTGTAAATGTCCACACCTCTCGTTCTTCCTTTGCATACTTATATGAAAACCACATATTAAAGGAGGTACGATGGTGTACAAGCGATGGAAAAATAGATGGTTAGCGCTTGTTGCTTTGTTTTTCTTGCTGTTTCCGTTATGGTTAATTGGAGAAACGAATGCGTTATTTACAGATCAACAAACTGTACCAAACAATACTGCTTCAACTGCTACATTAAAAGTTTCTGTTTCACCTTCTCCTATTTTTAATGTTTCTAATTTGATTCCTGGAGATGTCATTCAGCGAACGGTAACAGTCAAAAACGACGGTACGGTTCCGTTTACTTACTCCATTCAAGGTAGTGCTACGAACAATACATTATTATGGACAGATAAAACGAACGGCTTGCAATTAACAATTGTAAAAGATGCAACAACGTATTTTACTGGTCCGATTTCTAACATTAATACAAACCCTAATCCGGAATTATTGCTAGCACCTGGGGCGAGTGATCAGCTTCAATTTACGATTACCTTTCCAGTAACAGCAAATAACGCTTTTCAAAACTTAACGGAGACGATTACTTTTACTGTTTCTGCGATGCAATTGCCGGGGGCTGCGCGATGAAAAAAATACATTGGCTATTGCTGATGTCGTTCTTTTTTTGTTTATGCGCCTGCTTGTTTTATTTAAACGGTTGGAGAGCAAATGTCGTGTTGACGAACAGTATGGCACCAACTGTACCGAAAGGCTCACTCGTCATTACAAAGCCACTATTGGAAAAGGAGCCGTTAGTAGGAAAGATCGTGTTATTTTACTATTCGCCGTTTAAAGCGTACGTGCTACATCGAGTACAAGGAGAGACAATCACGCTTGAAACAAAAGGGGATGCGAACATTATTCACGATCCTGTGACCATTAGCCGGGCAAATGTTCGTGGAGTGTATGTGATGCATATTCCGCTACTCGGTGCATGGCTCAACGTCATCAAATCCTACGCTTGGCTTATCGTACTACTTTTTTTGCTTTTTTGGTATCGGCACTTGCTCGTTTGTGTATTTCTCGTCCTATTTCCTTTTAATGCCCATGCAACGTTTCAATCGGCAGCTGCTACCCCGAGTTATGTGACAACGGGTTCAAGTTTTTTCTTTTATTACTTGCTAGACAGCACCTCAACGAAACAGCCTTCAAATCAAAACGCATACGTATCTACCGGGCGAAATGCAACGCTTGCATTAGATGTTGGTACCGTTTCCGGTGTCGTTAACTTTCAGACAACGGTTTCTAATGTGTTTACGATTACGAATAAAACAAACGGAACAAGAACCGTTTCACTTACGGTGCAAAACGTTTCCCGTCCCCCGCTCTCGCTCGTTGGTATCGGTTATATTGTTAGCGTTCCGGCTTCGTTCTCGATCGCAGCGGGCGACACCGTTTCCGTCCCGTTAAAAATAGCTTTTTTGCCGCTTCTTTCTATCCCAGGGACGTATCGAGGAGTTATCGTTATTTCGGATGGAGCTACCGGTCTTTCGTTTCAAGTACCGATTACATTACAAGTGAACTTACTGTAGTTGTATCTTCTGACAAGAAACTGTAGTATACTTATAGTAAAGGTATGCCAAAAGGAGGCGGAACGATGGTCGAACGTGTGGTGAAGACAGGGTATTTGCTTGGGATATCCCTGCTTGTAGCGGCGATAATTTATTTTTTTGCGGCGAATTGGCAAGGGTTTGACCGACTGACGAAAGTGGCGTTAAGCATCGGGATGATGGGATTGTTTTACGGTGGGAGCGCGGTTGTCGCCTATACAGTGAAGCGCCACCGGTTTTTAAGCCATTGGCTGTTTGTGTGCGGGGCGATTGCGTTTGGCATTTCGGTTGCGCTTATTGGGCAAATTTACAACTCCCACGCCGACAGTTTTTGGCTCTTTCTTATTTGGCTCATTCCTAGCTCCTTTTTTGCTTTATTGACCCGCTATTCCCCTCTTCGGTTGTTGAGCGTTTTGTTATTACAGCTTACATTTTGGTTTTATTATTTTCCGTCTTCTTACCAAATCGAACGAAGTGAATGGGAGTCGTTTGTGCTTCTTCTCTTGTTTGCCGTTAGTAATGCGGTCATTTTTGCTATCAGCCGTTCGACCATGGCGTACGCGGCCTATATTGCAATGCACGGCTGGCTATTTGTTTTGTTTGTGATCGGGATAACGGGGGAGAAATTCAAATTTTGGCCGTATGCATATGCGCTTTTGTTTTTTGCTCTCTTTTATTTTCTCAAACGGCGGTCGTATGTGTTACTTACAGGCGTTTTTGCTGGCGCGTTTTTCATCACGCAATATTTCCGGTTCGTTGAACAGTATTTTCAAGAATGGGTGTTTTTTTCCGGGCTGTTGCTAGCGGCTGCCATTATTTATATGGGCGCACTTTTAGTAAAGCGGACGATGAGGCGTTCTTCTGTTTCTAATGCTACTTCTGCTTCTGACGAGAAAGGAAAAGTGTTCGTCGCATTGTTTCAAGCGCTCGTAACCGCTGTTGCTTCCGCGCTTGTCGTTTCGAGTGTGATGGGGCTTATCGCCTTATGGACGAACGATTTTTCCCCGTATATGTTGTTTTTGTTAGCCATTGGCGGGTTTGTCGTGCCAGCGCTCGTTTGGCGCAAAGGAAACAAAGTCGTGCGGTATACGTTATTAGCCGTTGGCTATATGCTTGGAGCGTTTAGCGCTTCTGGCGTTTCCGTTTTCTTTTTAGCCGGCTATAGCGCTGTTTTAGCCGGATTGTTTTTCCGTTCTCCAATAGGGGTGCGCATCATGACGGCCATCGCTCTGTCCATTTATGGCGCCATCATTGTATCTCACTGGACGGACGATTTTCGCTTCATGCTGCTAGTTGTTTTGATTTTTAATGGCATATTATACACGTTTAGTAAAAGGAAGCACGAACGAATCGTTTTCCTTTCACTTAGTTTTGGTGCGCTTGTACTAATGACTACTGATATCGCCGATCGATGGGACGTATTATTTCATATATTGTTTGTCACAGCTCTGTTCGGCTTTCTCTTTTTTCAAAAAGATCGATATGAACGTGCCGTCGCATGGGGGTATTGGTGGATATTTTTTGTGTGGAAATATTACGAATATGCGTGGGATTTGTTGCATAAGTCGCTTACGTTCTCGCTTGCTGGCATTGTATTGCTTACGGTTACTGCGCTTTTCGAAAAACGAAAACCGCTTGTTTTTACAGAAAAAAGTATTTTTCGGAAAAAAGGGCTACTTATCGGAATCATTGCGTTACAAGTAGCAGCCATCGGATATACTGCGTTTTCGAAAGAACAGCTCTTAACGCACGGAAAGCTGGTGAAGCTACAGTTAGTGCCGATCGATCCGCGCTCGTTGTTGCAAGGGGACTATGTGCGGCTTGGCTACGAAATTTCGACGGTAAAAAACGTGGACGAACGCGGGACGATTCAAGTTATTTTGCGAAAAGACGAAGAGGGGGTTTATCGTTTCGTCGATATATATTCGCTTAACGGAAAGCTGTACCACTCGGACGCTTATCAAACTGGTGATGTATTAATGAACGGCAAACTCAATGGCGATACAGTCGTTTACGGAATTGAGTCGTATTTTGTTCCAGAAAAAACAGGAGGAGACGTGCAGCGCCGTGCCCGCTTTGCCTACGTTCGTGTCAGCCAAACCGGTGATGCCATTTTAGAAAAGGTAAGCGATTAATAACTAGCATAAGCGATGTTGAACGCTTGAACGTTAGAAAAACCGTCCACATAATGGGCGGTTTTTGTTTTGCAAGAGCAAAAAAATTGCAACATTTGCAAAAAGGATTATAATGTAAATATTCAGTTCTATGGCAAGGAGAGGAAAAAAATGCAAGCAAATGTAGATCAGGCTTTATGCATTCGCACGACGGTGTATCCGATTTTAATTGCGATTAGCGTCGGCCATTTGTTAAATGATGCGATGCAAGCCGTCGTCCCCGCGCTTTTTCCAGTTTTAGAATCAACGATGAAATTGTCGTATACGCAAATTGGTTGGATTGCCTTTGTGCTTAATATGACATCATCGGTACTTCAGCCGGTCGTCGGTTTGTTTTCTGACCGCCACCCTTCGCCGCATTTTTTGCCGCTTGGCATGGCCGCTAGTTTACTAGGGATGATTGGATTGGCGTTTGCGCCGCACTTTTTCTTTGTTTTATTCGCCGTTCTTTTTATCGGCTTAGGTTCTGCGGTGTTTCATCCGGAAGGGTCGCGCGTTGTTTATTTTGCCGCAGGGGAAAAGCGGGGGCTTGCACAGTCGATTTATCAAGTCGGCGGTAATACAGGAAACGCGCTAGCACCGCTGTTTACGGCGCTTATTTTTGTTCCATTCGGACAAAAAGGAGCAGGTTGGTTCGCGCTTGTCGCGCTCGTTGGCATGCTTGTGCTATTTTGGGTGTCGAAATGGTATGCAGGAAAATTGGAAGCTGCTCGCACGCGCAAGCAAAAAGGCGTCGCAACAATGGATAAAGCAGGACGCCGACGAGTCATTTTTGCGTTAGTGCTCTTAGTCTTTTTAGTCTTTGCCCGTTCATGGTATTACGCTGGAATTTCTAATTATTATCAGTTTTACTTAATCAAATATTACGGCATTTCGATTCGAGAAGCGCAATTATATTTATTTGTGTTTATGATTGCGGGCGCGATAGGCACGTTTTTCGGCGGCCCGTTGGCAGACCGCTTTGGCAGACGAAATTTAATGATTGCATCGACGCTTGGCACAGCACCGTTTGCGCTTATGCTCCCATATCTCCCACTTGCGCTTGTTTTGCCGGTTGTTTTTATCGCCGGGTTTGTTTTATCTTCGAGCTTTGCAACGTTTGTCGTGTATGCGCAAGAACTGCTCCCCGGTAATGTCGGCATGGCGTCTGGCTTAATTGTAGGTCTTGCGTTTGGCATGGGGGCGCTTGGAGCGGTAGTGCTTGGAAAAATCGCCGACGTCTACACATTAAAAACACTTATGACAATGTGCAGTTTTCTCCCACTTCTTGGCATTTTAACATTTTTGTTGCCGAAAGAAGGGCAGGTGAACTAAAAAAGCTGGGTTTCCCTGGCTTTTTTAGTTTATGCAACTGTCCATTTTCCCAAAGAATCGTGGCTGTCCTCGGAAGACAAGCCAGCTGATCGAGCCGTTGCCGTAAAGTCGCAGAGGAAGGCACGTGTTTGATGCTCAGCGATGTCGCAAATAGATCATCATGACGATACGCTTCGATAGATCGAAATCCGTTTTTCCTGTGGCAAGCAAACCGATCATCGAGCGAATGACATCCCCGTGAGAGATGTGAACATCTCGGCGCACCTGCGGAAGCCGAAGGACGTTTAACCGTTTGTCGAGTTTCGTTTGATGAAGCAAGCAGCCAACGAGGGCAAGCCCAGCACTTGGGGTGATCGCTTCATCTGTCAATACAAAACGAATGGGGAAATCTTTTGTGACATTCACCTACTCGATGAAGAGTTATGTACATCATTTTCCCTTATCGTACCAACGGTTTGCGACCATTGTAAAGATGTTTCATCACGGATTCAGGTACCATTTTTTTCGTTGACTTTTTGTTAAGGGGTTTGGCAAAAACCACGTACGTTAGACTATTTTGTAAATTCTAAAAATTAATTGAAAAACAAATCAATTGGTGTTTTAATAATACATAAAGGAGATGGGAGTTAGCTTGGATGGGAAAGTATATTTTTTTCTCGAAAACGGGAAACGATGTTTCTTATTACAAAACAAAGGAGGGGTGTGCGTTGTATACAGCGCGGTTAGTCGACGAGTTGAACACGCTATTTCCAGAAATACATAAAGAGGAACAAGGCGCGCATCCGCTTGGAAATGGCGGCGATGTAGCATTGTTTCCGCAAACCGAAGATGAAATTAGAAAAATTGTAAACTATGCACGCGAAAAGAAGAAAAAGCTCGCTATTATTGGCGGCGGAACGAAACGAGGGTTTGGTGGTTTAGTCGAGCGTATGGACCTGTTGTTGTCGCTTGCCAATTATCGAGGCATCGTCGAACATGCTGTTGCGGATATGGTAATCACCGTAAAAGCGGGGACGAAATTTCAAGAGTTACAAGACTACTTGGCAGAATACCGGCAAAAAATAGCGTTAGACCCTTTTTTGCCTCAATCCGCTACTATTGGCGGGGTCATTGCGGCAAACGATAGTGGGCCAAAGCGGCTTGGGTACGGCGCGGCAAGGGATAGCGTCATTGGCTTGCGCCTCATTTATCCAGACGGAACGGTCATTCGCACCGGTGGCAAAGTCGTCAAAAACGTTGCTGGTTACGATATGAACAAGCTGTTTATCGGTTCGATGGGGACGCTTGGCATTTTGTCTGAAATAACGCTCAAACTTCGTCCTCTTCCAAAATATGAAAGTCTTGTCTTACTTGCTTTCCCAACAGGAGATACCGACGCTATCCGTTCGTTTGCTATTCAACTTCTTGACGCAATGATGGAGCCTGTTTGCATAGAGCTGCTCAATCCGTCATTGGCAGAACGGCTTACTGGAAAACGTGCGTATACGTTAGCGATCGGCTTTGAAGATGTCAAAAGTGCTGTCCATTACCAAGAAGCGTTTGTTCAGCGCACGCAGCCGCCACATACAACCATTACAATTCTCCCACCGCAAGAGGCGCAAAAATTTTGGCAAACGTTTTATCAAATCATGCCAAACGGCACTACTTTGCCAACGAACGACACGATCGAAGCAGCGATGAAAATCGGGGTCATCAACTTAGACGTCATTTCTGTGCTTCGGGAAAGCGAATTATTGCAAGCACTTCATGTCGACATCTGCGCACACGGAGGGGTAGGGCACGGGTTATGCCGAGTATATCTAAAAGGTGCGGCAGAGTCTGTCGTGACGGCAATGGAGAAATTGCGAACAATCGCTAGACGGCATAAAGGATATGCCATCGTTACCCATTTGCCACTTTCTTTACGCCAAACGATTGACGTCTGGGGCGGAAAGCCGTCCTACTTCTTTTTACTCGAAGGAATTAAAACAAAGATCGATCCACAACGCATGTTTAACGACCAACGATTTGTAGGAGGGATCTAGGATGAACAGTGCTGGCCAAAATCAAGCAAAAACGCTCGGCAATTATCGTTGGCGTGATTTACCCGATCCGAATAAATGGGCGGATTGCGTGCATTGCGGAATGTGCTTGGAATCGTGTCCGACGTATGAACAAACAGGGCAAGAACAACATTCGCCCCGTGGACGGGTGCATTTGATGAAAGCAGTAGCGGAAGGGCGATTAGAGATTACTGACGATTTTATTGATCCGATTTTTGCTTGCCTTGACTGCCGAGCGTGCACGACCGCCTGCCCTGCCGACGTGGATGTCGGTGGGTTAATCGAAGAAGTGCGCTGGCAAATTCGTCAAGCCATTCCATTAACGGGAATGAAAGCGTTCATTAGCAAACTTTTCTTGCAAGGGATTTTCCCGTATCCGTCACGTTTGCAGGCGCTAGGAAAGATGCTCCAATTCTATCAAAAAAGCGGACTGCAAAAAATCGCACGCCAAACAGGCTTACTTCGCTTGCTTCCAGAACATTTGGCGGAAATGGAAGCGGTATTGCCAGCAGTCGGTGAACCCGTTCGTAAAAAATATAAGCATACGCTCGTTAAAGCAAAAGGAGAAACGAAACATACGGTTGCTCTACTTACTGGCTGCATCATGGACGTGGTGTTTAGCGATATTCATGAAGCAACGATTCGTGTGCTAACTTATAACGGGAACGACGTCGTCATCCCCTCGACGCAAACGTGCTGCGGGGCGTTGCATGTACATGCGGGGGATAAAGAAACAGGAAAAATGCTTGCGAAACAAAACATCGAAGCGTTCCAAGACGTGGACCGTGTAGTGGTCAACGCGGCAGGTTGTGGCTGTATGTTAAAAGAATACCCTGAGTTGTTCCGTGACGACCCTATCTGGCACGAAAAATCAACACAATTTTCTAAGAAAGTAGAAGACATCTCCAAATATCTTTACGAGACAGGATACGAACATCCGCAAGCGGAATTAGCGATGCGCATTACGTACCACGACGCTTGTCACTTAGCCCATGGCCAAGGCATTCGCCAAGAGCCGCGCGCGATTTTAGCGAGCATCCCTGGCGTAGAATTAGTGGAAATGGCAAACGCCGACCGGTGCTGTGGCAGTGCTGGCATTTACAACATTACCTATCCAGAAATGGCGCAAGCGGTATTACAAAGCAAAATGGAAAACATCCCGAACGAAGTAGAAATCATTTCAATGGGAAACCCGGGCTGTATGTTGCAAATGGCGATGGGGGTATTAAAACATGGACGAAACGAAAAAATCATGCATCCCGTCCAATTACTAGACTGGGCGTATCAAAAAGAAAACGGAAAGGAATGGCGGACATGAGAAAGAAAATATTTCGTACGAATGACCCGCACATTCAAGCGCTCGCTCGGATCGTTGGCGAGGAGGCGATTTTATTTAAAAAAGAAGATTTAATCGCTTACGACTGCGATGGCTTCACAGTGCATCGCCATTTACCAAAAGCGGTCGTGTTTCCAAAAAATACAGAAGAAGTAGCGGCGGTCGTAAAATATTGCCATGAACACGACTTGCCATTTCTTGCCCGTGGTGCAGGTACAGGGCTTAGTGGAGGAGCGATTCCGCTAAACGGAGAAGTTGTCATTAGTTTAGTGCGGATGAAACGCTTAATTAGTGTTGATTTAGAAAACCGCCGTGCGGTCGTAGAACCTGGATTTGTTAATTTAAAGCTCACGAACTCGATTGCCAATCGCGGCTATTACTATGCACCTGACCCATCTAGCCAATATTGCTGTACGATTGGCGGAAATGTCGCTGAAAATGCTGGCGGAGCCCATTGTTTAAAGTACGGCGTAACGACTAACCATATTTTGGGGCTAGAAGTCGTACTTCCGAACGGAGAAGTTATTGAAATTGGCGAAAACGGCATCCTCGACCCACTAGGGTATGATTTGCTTGGACTGTTGACAGGTTCTGAAGGGACATTAGGAATCGTAACCAAAATTACGGTGCGCATTTTGAAAAACCCAGAAGCAAAACAAACGGTGCTTGCCTATTTCGACCGTGTTGCCGATGCAAGCCAAGCCGTTTCCGACATCATTTCCGCCGGAATGGTGCCTGCTGCTTTAGAAATGATGGATCAAACCGCAATTGAAGCGGTCGAAGCGGCAGCGTTTCCTGTCGGACATCCAAACGACATTGAGGCGTTGCTATTAATTGAAGTAGACGGCATTTCGGCTGGGATTGACGAGCAGATTGAGGAGATTTTACACATTTGCCGAAAGCGGAACGTCCGCGAAGTGAAAGTAGCCCAAAACGAACAAGAACGGGCGAAGTGGTGGGCAAACCGAAAGACCGGATTTGGAGCGATGGGAGCAATATCTCCAGACTATTTAGTGCAAGACGGGGTCATTCCGCGCAGCAAATTGCCGGAAGTATTGCAGCAAATCGAGCAAATCAGCAAAAAATACGGTTTGCGAATCGCAAACATTTTCCATGCTGGAGATGGAAATCTACATCCGCTCGTATTATTTAATTCGGAAAAACCGGGGGAAACGGAAAAAGCGCTCGCCGCGGGAAGCGAATGTTTGCAGGCGTGCGCGGCAGTAGGCGGATCGATTACCGGAGAACACGGAGTTGGCGTCGAGAAAAAAGAAGAAATGCGCTTTATTTTTACAGATGACGAAATAACCGCCCAGACGAATATTCGCGATGTGTTTAACCCGAAAAATTTATTGAACGCTGGGAAGCTATTCCCGACTCCAGGGCGCTGTGTGGAAGTAAAAAAGGCGTAAAATCGTCAGAAAATAATTGAAATGGCTTCTGTCACATGATATGATTTTGGTAAATAATTAAGAAACATTGTTTCGTAATAACAAACAGGGAGAGGGGAAAAGATGTACGTAAAAGTAGGAAATCTTCAAGTTGCAGAGTTGTTTTACGAGTTTATGAACAAAGAAGTAATCCCGAATAGCGGAGTCGACCGCGAAAAATTTTGGGCGGATGTTGAAGCGTTAGTGAAAGAACTAACACCAAAAAATAAAGCGTTGCTTGCTCGTCGTGACGAACTACAAGAAAAGCTAAACGATTGGCATCGAACGCATCGCGGCAATGTGAACCTAGAAGAATACAAAGCGTTTTTAACCGACATCGGCTATTTAGAGCCAGAAGTGGACGATTTCACGATCACGACAGAAGGCGTCGATGAAGAAATTGCCGTCCAAGCTGGTCCACAGCTTGTCGTGCCAGTAACGAACGCCCGCTATGCGCTCAACGCGGCGAACGCCCGCTGGGGAAGTTTATATGATGCGCTTTATGGAACGGACGCCATTAGCGAAGAAGATGGGGCAGAACGCGGCAATACGTATAACCCAATCCGAGGGGAAAAAGTCATTGCCTATGCGCGCCAATTTTTAGATGAAGCAGTGCCATTAAACGGCTATTCACATAAAGATGCCGTGAAATATGCAATCGTTGATGGGAAATTAGTAGTGACCGTTCGGGATGGAAAGACGGCAACGCTGCAAGACGAAACGAAATTTGTTGGCTATCAAGGAAGCGCAGAAGAGCCGTCGGCAATTTTATTAAAAAATAACGGACTTCATATCGAAATTCAAATCGATCGTACACATCCAATTGGGAAGACGGACGACGCTGGCGTGAAAGACATTTATTTAGAAGCAGCGCTTACGACGATTATGGATTGCGAAGATTCCGTTGCCGTTGTGGATGCGGAAGATAAAGTGCTTGTATATCGCAACTTGCTCGGCTTAGTCAAAGGGGACTTAAAGGCAACGTTTGTGAAAGGAAACAAAACAGTCACGCGCGGCTTAAATCCAGACCGTACGTACCAATCGCCAAGTGGCGAGGAAGTGACGTTGCCAGGCCGCTCGCTTATGTTTGTTCGCAACGTCGGTCATTTGATGACCAACAATACGATTTTAGATGAGAACGGGGAAGAAATATATGAAGGAATACTCGATGCGGTTGTGACGAGCTTAATTATGAAACATTCGTTGCTTGGCAACGGACGTTATCCAAACTCGCGCAAAGGCTCTATTTATATCGTTAAACCGAAAATGCACGGCTCGGAAGAAGTTGCGTTTGCCAACGAACTATTTGACCGCGTTGAAGATATGCTTGGTTTACAGCGAAACACGATTAAAATCGGTGTGATGGACGAAGAACGGCGCACGACGCTTAACTTGAAAAACTGCATCTTTCAAGTAAAAGATAGAATTGTATTTATCAACACTGGCTTCCTTGATCGGACGGGTGACGAAATCCATACCTCGATGGAAGCTGGTCCGATGATTCGGAAAAACGATATGAAGTTTTCGACATGGCTGCAGGGCTATGAAAAATCCAATGTCACGACAGGGCTGTCTGCCGGCTTCCAAGGTCGCGCACAAATCGGAAAAGGAATGTGGGCAATGCCAGATTTGATGGCAGAGATGCTCAAACAAAAGGGAGGGCAATTAAAAGCAGGCGCCAACACTGCGTGGGTTCCTTCGCCAACCGCTGCAACGTTGCATGCGCTTCATTATCACCAAATCGACGTTGCGAGCGTGCAAGCGGAGTTGCGAAAAGAGAAAAAAGACTACCGCGACGATATTTTGCAAATTCCGGTTGCTACTAACCCACAATGGACACCGGAAGAAATCCAACAAGAACTTGATAATAACGCGCAAGGCATTCTCGGTTATGTCGTTCGTTGGATTGATCAAGGGATTGGTTGCTCGAAAGTTCCAGATATTAATAATATCGGCTTAATGGAAGACCGGGCGACGTTACGTATTTCTAGTCAGCATATTGCCAATTGGCTGCATCACGGCATTTGCACAAAAGAGCAAGTGCTAGAAACATTGAAACGAATGGCAAAAGTCGTAGACGAACAAAACGCTGGCGACCCAGCGTATCGCCCGATGGCGCCAGATTACGACAACTCTGTAGCGTTCCAAGCAGCATGCGACCTTGTCTTTAAAGGATATGAACAACCAAACGGCTACACAGAACCGATTTTGCATTCCCGTCGCCTCGAAGCAAAAGCAAAATTTGCTACAGTGAAATAAACAGCACGAAAAATGGGCATTCTATAAACGGAATGCCCATTTTACAAAAATGTACGTTGACGAACAGAACCATTTCTTTCATAGTGCTTGATATGTCAGAATATTCAGATATAATAAAAAGAAAAAGGGAGGTGTAAACCCTAGTTACATACCATTAGCAGTAACTAGGTCAGGCTATGCAGAACCTTCGGGAACAATCGTTAGCGCTTCATCACGAGGCGAAAGGAAAACTGAGCATTCATGTAAAAGTACCACTCGAAAACGCAAAAGATTTAAGTTTAGCTTATTCCCCGGGGGTAGCAGAGCCGTGCAAAGCGATTTGCGAACATCCGGAGAGCATCTACAACTATACGATGAAAGGGAATTTTGTGGCCGTTGTGTCGGACGGGTCAGCAGTATTAGGATTAGGAAATATCGGCGCGGAAGCATCGCTGCCAGTAATGGAAGGGAAAGCTGCGCTATTTAAAGCATTTGCAGGGATTGATGCCGTACCGCTTTGCGTGAATACGAGCGACCCTGAACAAATCGTTCAAATCGTAAAAGCGCTCGAGCCGACGTTCGGTGGGATTAATTTAGAAGATATTGCAGCACCGAATTGCTTTATTATTGAAGAGCGATTGAAGAAAGAGATGAATATCCCTGTATTTCATGATGACCAGCATGGCACGGCAATTGTCACCGCTGCAGGACTTTTGAATGCGCTAAAAGTGGTAGACAAACGGCTAGAAGATTGCCGCATCGTTGTGAATGGTGCCGGTGCAGCAGGAATTGCGGTAACGAAGCTGCTTCATTCTATGGGAGCAGGCGACATCGTCATGTGCGATTCAAAAGGCGCCATTTTTAAAGGGCGCGCATACGGAATGAACGCCATGAAAGAAGCGGTGGCAGAAATAACGAACAAAGGCGGAGTGCAAGGAACGCTGCATGAGGTGATGAAAGATGCTGATGTGTTTATCGGTGTGTCGGTTGCGCATGCAGTGACACCAGAAATGGTGCGGTCGATGAAAGAAGGAGCGATTGTGTTTGCAATGGCAAATCCGATTCCGGAAATTATGCCGGAAGCAGCCAAAGCTGCTGGCGCTGCTGTCGTTGGAACCGGTCGCTCTGATTTCCCAAACCAAGTCAATAACGTCCTTGCATTTCCAGGCATTTTTAAAGGGGCGTTAAAGGTAAGAGCGACAGAAATTAACGAACGAATGAAATTGGCGGCGGTATATGCCATTGCGAATTTAATTGCCCAAGACGAATTGACGAGCGAGTATGTCATTCCGCATCCGCTCGACCGGCGGGTGGTCGAAGCTGTCGCAAATGCGGTCGCCCGTGCTGCGTTGGAAACGGGCGTAGCGCGAGCAGCGGAAGTATTGTAGGAAAAAACGAATCCAAACACGTCGGCAAGGTTCTTTGCTTTCTGACGTTTGACTTGGCATGTAGCAATGTTTTCTTCGAAGAACAATAAATGTTTGCGAGCAAGTTGTCTTTGCCAGCTGACGTTCTCGTTGGAAGGACGAGGAAGGTTTGCTAATAGGACAGGAAAATGGTCGAATGCCCGGTAAGCAATGTGCTATAATAACGGTTATGATGTGGTGCAAGGAGTGAACGTACTTGGAAAAAGAGAATATGGTAAAATCAGTTAGCCGGGCGTTGCGAATCATTGACATTGTCAGCGCAAAAAAAGACGGGCTAGGAGTTACCGAGATTGCTAAGCAGATGGATATTAATAAAAGTTCGGTATATCGCATTTTATCGACACTTGTGCAGCACGGGTATATTGAGCAAGACGAGGAAACAGAGCGGTATAAACTAGGCTATAAATTTCTTGAAATGAGCTCAAAATTGCTCGATGCAATTGATTTGCGAACGGAAGCCAAACCGTATTTGCGGGAGTTAGAAAAAGCGACGAACGAAGTCGTTCACCTTGTCGTCTATGACCAAGGGGAAGTGATTTATATTGAAAAACTCGAAGGAACAGAAACGCTGCGCATGCATTCGAAAGTCGGAAAACGGGCGCCGATGCACTGTACGGCGGTTGGGAAAGCGATTCTTGCCCATTTGCCGCTAAATATTGTCCTTGATATTTTAGAGCGAAAGGGACTACCAAAGCATACCAATCATACGATTACAGACAAAGAAATGTTTTTGCAAGAGCTAGCCGGTGTACGAAAAAATGGCTATGCGCTTGATTTAGAAGAAAATGAATATGGGATTCGCTGCATCGCTGTCCCGATTTTCGACCATACCGGACACGTCATCGCGGCAGTAAGCGTCTCCGGTCCAACAATCCGGATGACAGACGAGCGGCTCGAACAACTTCACGCCCACATGCGCCATATCGGCCAGCAGCTATCTGCAAGGCTTGGGTATAAAGAAAAGTAGGACATCCTAACACGGTGTCCTTTTTGTATGCACTTGTTTTGTTTCTTTTTTCCATTTAACATATACAGCAACTGGGGAGTTTCACTTATTTTTTCGACTGTCAGAGGAAGCTAAAGGCTTGCCTGCGTCACGCGTTCGCGTGACGGAGAACCGAACAACGAGCCGCCTCCCAGACAAATTTATTTGTCTGGGAGCGGTGTTGGTCAAAGATAGGAAATTTTGCAATTAGGCAGAGAGCTGTCTAGCTTCAAGCGCCATCAGTGTGATGAGCTCCGCCCTTTCTTTCGGTGGCGAAACATGGATTGGCTTCACGGAGGTTACCCACGCAGAACCAAGCCATGCTTGGTTCGAGTTCTCCTCGGTGTGGCTTGTGCGCTCTTCGCCGATAGGCGGGCGCTTTGCGCTGTTCTTAGCGATATTTTTCTAACATCGAGAAAAATCGTTTGACAAATTCATAAAACACTTTGACCGATGGAGCGAGTTCGTGTTGGCTAGAAATAATAATTCCGACGTTTCGTTTTACTTCTGGTAGTTCGATCGGAATTTTGACCGTAAAGCGCGGCATTGTATCATAAAACGTATTTTCTGGAAGCAACGTAATGCCAATGCCGGCAGAAACGAGCCCTTTAATAGCGTCCAAATCTTCCCCTTCCGATGAAATAAGCGGAGAAAATCCCGCCTGTTTGCACGCATCGCGGACGATTTTATGCAGCACATATCCTTCTGGAAACATAACAAACGGCTCTTCGCGCAATTCATTTAACGTTATACTTGTTCGGTTCGCAAACCGATGGTGGAGCGGCAACAGCACGGAAAACGATTCGATGAATAAAATATCACCGCGAATTTCTTTCTCTTCCGTCGGAATTGGTCCGAGAAACGCTAAATCAACTTCCCGCTTTTTCACCGCCTCGATTAAAAATCGGTAAGAACCTTGTCGTAAATGAAATTTTACATTTGGATGTTCTGCTTTAAAGGCAGAAATAACCATCGGCATCGTATGGCTCGCTAAGCTTGTCGGAAAGCCGATTTTTACCGTTCCTCGTTCGGGGTCTAAGTATTCTTCGATTTGTTGCTTCGCATGATCGACAGCGCGCAATATTGCTTCCGCATGGGGAAAAAAATAGCGCCCCGCTGGCGTCAAGCGGACATTTCGCCCTTCCCGTTCAAACAACTCCACTCCTAACTCATCTTCTAAATTGGCAATTTGCCTGCTAATCGCGGACTGAGCAACGTGAAGCAGTTCTGCCGCTTCGGAGACGTGCTCCCGCTTCGCTACTTCAACAAAGTACTTCAACTGCCTAAGCTCCACTCTATCCCTCCTGTTTATCTATCGCAAAATGAGATGGATTTAATCTTAATTATATATTGTTTATATGAATCATGGAAACTACAATTACAAGTAAGACTTTAACGGAAGGGGAAGGTAGATGAAACACGTTGGACTACCGAAGGCGCAAGGTCTTTACCGTCCTGATTTTGAGCGGGATGCCTGTGGCATCGGGCTGTATGCCCATCTAAAAGGAAAAAAATCGCACGATATCGTAAAAAAAGGGCTGCATATGCTGCGGCAACTCGAACATCGTGGCGGGCAAGGAAGCGACCCAGAAACAGGAGACGGGGCAGGGATAATGGTGCAAATCCCGCATGAATATTTTCAAACGGTTTGCGGAAAAATGAAGCTCCCCGAAAAAGGGCATTATGGTGTCGGAATGGTTTTTCTTCCTGCACATGAGGCAGAGCGCACGCATTACGAGCAACAAATAAACGACATTATTCAAGCGGAAGGACAAACGCTATTAGGCTGGCGGACGGTACCTGTGAATAGTGGGAAGCTCGGCAAATTGGCGGAGCAAAGCAAGCCATTCATCCGCCAAGTATTTATTGGCGCAAGCAGCGATTTACAAGATTCGCTCGCGTTTGAACGAAAGCTATACGTCATTCGCAAACAAGCGGAAAAGCTTTCGCCGAACAACGAATTTTATTTCGCTAGCCTCTCAAGCCGCACGATTGTCTACAAAGGGCTATTAACCCCAGAACAGCTCGATGCATTTTACGTTGATTTACAAGATGAACGGTTTCAATCGGCATTTGCGCTTGTCCACTCTCGGTTTAGCACGAACACGTTCCCAAGCTGGGAAAGAGCGCATCCGAACCGCTACCTAATCCATAATGGCGAAATCAACACGCTTCGCGGAAATGTCAATTGGATGATGGCACGGGAAAAACAATTCGTTTCTTCCCACTTTGGCGACGAGCTACGAAAAATTACTCCTATTCTAGATATGAATGGAAGCGACTCATCGATTTTAGATAATGCGTTCGAATTTTTCGTGCTCGCTGGAAAAGAATTAGCTCACGCAGCGATGATGCTGATTCCAGAGCCATGGTTTTGGGACAACGAAATGGACGATGCGAAAAAAGCATTTTACGAATACCATAGCTGTTTGATGGAACCGTGGGACGGTCCGACGGCGATTGTGTTCACGGACGGCAACCAAATTGGCGCCATTTTAGATCGCAACGGTTTACGTCCAGCTCGCTATTATGTAACAAAAGACGACTATATTATTTTTTCCTCGGAAGTGGGCGTGATTGATGTCGCACCAGAACAGGTGCTTTATAAAGATCGTCTAAGCCCAGGGAAAATGCTGCTCATTGACTTAGAAGAAGGCCGAATCATTTCCGACGAGGAGATAAAAACAAAAGTAGCAAGCGAAAGGCCATATCGCCAATGGCTGAACGAACAAATGCTATCGCTAACGGACTTAGATATCCCAGCCGAAACTGAACCGATAGAAAGCTTAACAACGCTACAAAAAGCGTTCGGCTATACGTACGAAGATGTCGAGAAAACCGTATTAGTAATGGCGCGTGACGGAAAAGATCCCGTCGGGGCGATGGGGAACGATGTGCCGCTCGCGGTCTTATCGGATCGTCCGCAAAGCCTGTTTCATTATTTTAAACAGCTATTTGCGCAGGTGACCAATCCACCGATTGATTCGATTCGTGAATATATCGTGATTTCGACGATGACATTACTTGGAAAAGAAGGGAATATCCTTCATCCTGAGGCCTCCTCAGCGCGGCGTATTCGCCTAGACACGCCTATTCTTACTAACGAAGAGCTCGCGGCATTGAAAGAAAACTCGTATCCGGAGTTTCGGGCGGTAACTATCCCAGCACTCTTTACAAACGATTTGCAAAAAGCGCTCGATGAACTTTGCCAAACAGCCGAGGCAGCAATGGAAAAAGGAGCAGTGTTGCTTATTCTGTCCGACCGTGGCGTTGACGAACAGCATATCGCCATCCCGCCGTTGCTTGCGGTCAGTGCCCTTCACCAACATTTCATTCGAAAAGGGACGCGGACAAACGTAAGCATTCTTGTCGAGTGCGGGGAAGCGCGGGAAGTGCATCATTTTGCGGCATTAATTGGATATGGAGCAGATGCGGTGAATCCGTATTTAGCGCTTGAAACCATTCGCAAGGCGGTTGAGGCGAAAACAGTGCAGTTGACATATAAAAAAGCGGTGGAAAACTATCAAAAAGCAGCTACGGACGGTGTGGTCAAAGTAATGGCGAAAATGGGCATTTCCACCGTCCAAAGCTACCGTGGCGCACAAATTTTTGAAGCAATCGGCATCGGAGAGGATGTCATCGAGCAATATTTTACCGGTACTGCTTCCCAACTTGGCGGCATTGGGTTAGAAGAAATAGCGAAAGAGGCAAAAATGCGCCATGAACAAGCGTTCTACACGCTTGATGAAACGCTTGACTCCGGCAGCGAATTTCAATGGAGAAGCAATGGAGAACACCATGCATTTAATCCAAAAACGATCCACCTTTTACAATGGGCGTGCCGAAAAAATGATTACGAATTGTTCAAACAATATTCGAAACTAGCAAACGAAGAACGTGTTACGTTTTTACGCAATTTGTTTGTGTTTGATGAAACGAGGGAACCGATTCCGCTAGATGAAGTAGAACCGGTGGAATCGATCGTTCGTCGCTTTAAAACAGGAGCAATGTCGTACGGCTCGATCAGCCAAGAAGCGCATGAAGCGCTCGCGATTGCGATGAACCGTATCGGCGGCAAAAGCAATAGCGGTGAGGGTGGCGAAGATTCAAGCCGCTATGTGGTCGATGCAAACGGCGATTTTCGCCGAAGTGCCATTAAGCAAGTCGCTTCAGGACGTTTCGGGGTAAAAAGCCATTATTTAGTGAACGCGGACGAATTGCAAATTAAAATGGCCCAAGGCGCAAAACCTGGGGAAGGCGGACAACTGCCAGGCAATAAAGTATATCCTTGGGTCGGAAAAGTGCGCGGCTCTACTCCTGGAGTGGAACTAATTTCACCGCCGCCGCATCACGATATTTACTCGATTGAAGATTTGGCGCAGCTGATTTACGACTTGAAAAACGCCAACCGCCACGCCCGCATTAGCGTCAAGCTTGTGGCAAAAGCGGGCGTCGGTACGATTGCAGCTGGCGTCGCCAAAGGGGCGGCGGATGTGATCGTCATTAGCGGTTATGATGGCGGCACTGGCGCGTCGCCAAAGACAAGTATTAAACACGCAGGACTCCCTTGGGAGCTTGGGCTTGCCGAGACGCACCAAACGTTAATGCTAAACGGCTTGCGTGACCGCGTCGTGCTAGAAACAGACGGAAAGCTGATGACAGGACGCGATGTTGTCATGGCTGCACTGTTTGGGGCGGAAGAGTTTGGATTTGCGACTGCACCGCTTGTCGTCTTAGGCTGTGTCATGATGCGCGTTTGCCATTTAGACACGTGCCCGGTTGGAGTGGCGACGCAAAATCCAGAGCTGCGTGAAAAATTCATGGGCAAACCAGAGCATGTCGTGAATTTTATGTATTTTATTGCGCAAGAAGTTCGCGAACTAATGGCGCAGCTTGGCTTCCGGACGGTAGAAGAAATGGTGGGAAGGGTCGATGTATTAAAAGTAAGCGAGCGTGCGAAACAACATTGGAAAGCAAAGCATTTACATTTGTCGCGCCTATTGTATCAAGTAGATGGTGTACGCACTTTCTCACGTCCGCAACAGCATAAAATCGAACAGTCGCTTGATAATGAAGTATTGTTGCCAGCCGCTAAACGCGCGTTTGAACGCCAAGAAAAAGTAGAATTGTATCTCGACATTCGCAACGTCCATCGCACGGTCGGCGCGATTGTCGGCAGCGAAATTTCCAAACGCTATGGCGAAGAAGGGCTACCGGAAGATACGATTTGTCTTCATTTCCGCGGCTCTGCCGGTCAAAGTTTCGCCGCCTTTGTGCCGAAAGGAATGACGATGACACTTGTTGGCGATGCGAACGACTATATTGGAAAAGGGCTTTCTGGCGGCAAAGTAATCGTCCTTCCACCAGAAGAAGCGACGTTTGCGTCAGGCGATAACGTCATTATTGGAAACGTCGCCTTTTATGGAGCAACGTCAGGCGAAGCGTATATTCGCGGCCGTGCGGGGGAACGGTTTTGCGTCAGAAACAGCGGGGTAAACGCCGTTGTCGAAGGCGTTGGCGACCATGGCTGTGAATATATGACAGGCGGGCGCGTCGTCATTTTCGGAACGGTCGGCAAAAACTTCGCGGCAGGAATGTCTGGCGGAATCGCTTACGTATTGGCGGATAACGACGAACAATTTATGCGGACGGCGAATCGGGAAATGGTATTGTTCGAATCGCTAGAAGATGCAGAGGAAATTCGCGAAGTATATGGCATGATTTCGCGACACTATCAATATACAAACAGCCCAAAAGCAGATGAGCTATTAGCTGATTGGGATTCATTCGTCCGGAAATTTGTGAAAGTGATTCCAAAAAACTATAAACGGGTGATGGAAACTATCGCGACGATGGAACGTTCGGGATTGTCAAATGAACAAGCGCTGTTTTCAGCGTTTGAAGTAGTGGCAAAACAGAAAGAAGCAATAAGTCCATTGGAAGCGGTCGCGAAATAAGCGACCGCCTTCACAAAGAGGGGGACAAACGATGGGAAAAGCGACAGGATTTATTGAATATGTGCGTGAAGAAGAAGGGAAGCGAAAGCCGCTTTCCCGCTTGGACGATTGGAAAGAGTATACGTCACCATTTTCCGACGACACGCTTTCTCGCCAAGGAGCGCGCTGCATGGATTGTGGAACTCCTTTTTGCCATATGGGAATGGAACGGGTGATGGAAACTATCGCGACGATGGAACGTTCGGGATTGTCAAATGAACAAGCGCTGTTTTCAGCGTTTGAAGTAGTGGCAAAACAGAAAGAAGCAATAAGTCCATTGGAAGCGGTCGCGAAATAAGCGACCGCCTTCACAAAGAGGGGGACAAACGATGGGAAAAGCGACAGGATTTATTGAATATGTGCGTGAAGAAGAAGGGAAGCGAAAGCCGCTTTCCCGCTTGGACGATTGGAAAGAGTATACGTCACCATTTTCCGACGACACGCTTTCTCGCCAAGGAGCGCGCTGCATGGATTGTGGAACTCCTTTTTGCCATATGGGAATGGAATGGAACGGGCTGACGTCCGGTTGCCCAATTCATAATGTCATTCCGGAATGGAACGATTTAGTCTATCGTGGTCGTTGGAAAGAAGCGTTAGCTCGGCTATTAAAAACGAACAATTTCCCGGAGTTTACTGGAAGAGTATGCCCTGCCCCTTGCGAAGGTTCCTGTACGGTGGCGCTTTCCGATCCGGCGGTTGCCATTAAGGGCATTGAGCGAGCGATTATTGATAAAGGATTTGTGGAAGGGTGGATGCACCCGCGCATCCCGAAAAAGCGTACAGGGAAAAAGGTGGCGATTGTTGGTTCAGGTCCAGCCGGTCTTGCTTGTGCCGATCAGTTGAATCAAGCCGGGCATTCGGTAACGGTGTACGAGCGAGCAGACCGCATTGGTGGGCTGTTAATGTACGGTATTCCGAATATGAAATTAGAAAAAGAAATCGTTGAACGGAGAGTTCGATTGTTGGCAGAAGAAGGCGTTACGTTTGTAACGAATACGGAAGTTGGCAAACATATAACCGCCGAAGCGCTTCGAGCGCAATACGATGCCGTCGTTTTATGCACGGGTGCTCAAAAGCAGCGCGATCTTGCCATTGAAGGAAGGGAATTAGACGGGGTATATTTTGCGATGGACTATTTAACGTCCGTCACGAAAAGTTTGCTTGACTCTAATTTTATGGATGGAAATTTTATTGATGCAAAAGATAAACACGTTATCGTCATCGGCGGTGGCGATACAGGCGCAGACTGTGTGGCGACAGCGCTAAGGCAACAGTGTAAAAGCGTCGTTCAGTTCGGCAAACATCCGGCATTGCCAGAAAAGCGAAAAGAGGATAACCCTTGGCCGCAATTTCCGCTTATTTTTACGCTCGACTATGCGTATGAAGAGGCAAGAGCAAAATTTGGCGAAGACCCGCGCCAATATTGCATTCAAACGAAAAAAATAGTCGGAGACGGAAAAGTACAAGCACTTCATACGATTCAAATGGAAAAAACAGAAGATGGAACGTTCCGCGAAATTCCAGGAACAGAAAAAGTATGGCCGTGCGACCTTGTTTTTATAGCTATCGGCTTTGAAGGTCCGGAACAATCCCTTTTTGCGCAGTTTGGGGTAGTTAACCACCAAATGACTAAGTATGCAACAAACGTCGAAGGGGTGTTCGTTGCAGGGGATGCAAGGCGAGGACAGAGCCTAGTCGTATGGGCAATTCGCGAAGGAAGAGAAGCGGCGCAAGAAGTACATCATTTTTTAATGAATGTAGCGAGATGATAAAGAGGGGAGAGTGTGCCCCTCTTTTTATAATTGTGATAGAAAGATATAATAAAATGGCAAAGGAGGGAGATGATGAACAAAAAGCTTGTCGTACTATGTATTAGCTCTTTTTGTCTATTTGTAGCGCTATGGTGGGCGATCCACTACCCAACCGTTATGTCTATGGATCAAACGTTGCTTACTAGTTTTCGGGCATGGGGATGGTTGAATTCTTTGTCATTGCTTGGGGCTTCTGTCACGATTGGCGTCTGCAGCATTATTCTTGTTTTGTTTTTATTGCTGCGAAAAAGAGTATATGGAATGGTTCTTGTATTAGTAGCTGTCGCTGGAGGATATGGGCTGAATACGTGGATAAAACATGTAGCAGGAAGAGAAAGACCACCGTTTTCCCATGAGGAAGGATTTAGTTTTCCGAGCGGCCATGCGATGATGTCTAGCATTTATTTATTGCTGGCAGCCTACCTTCTCGGGAAAGAGGTGGAGCAACGATTTGCCCGATTTCTCATGTACGGCATTTCCATCCTATTGGCGTTATTCACAGGGATTAGCCGCTTGACGCGCCAAGTTCACTATCCGACCGATGTACTGGCTGGATTTGCCTTGGCTGCTTCGTATCTTTCGCTTTGCATACTCGTGTATGAATTTTTTCAAAAAAAATAGACTAAAATATTCTTAAGTTCTAGCTTTTCTGCCGTAGTCGGCAAGTTTTGCTTGCCGACTACGGCATAGATAATCAACGCTCGTGATTAGCACCTGTTAGATGGATTTTCGTTTGCGCAATGTGCGGATTGCTATCTCGTGTTCTCCTAGCATTTCGTAGATTGATTCGTGGCGTTCGAGAAGTTCTTGCAGCAGTTCTGTGTTTTTCTCCACTTTTCCGTGAAGCTTATGCACATCCATGCTTAATGCCTCAAGTTTTGCATCTGTTTCATCTTGCCGATGCATAAGCGCTTGGACGAGCGCATATAATTCTTCTTGTCCAGCTAACAACGACTTTTGCGTCGTTTCAAATTGAGTTTGCCGTTCTTCCATACGGGAGAAAGCATTTTCAAGGTTGGTTTGCTGTTCTTCCATACGAGAGAAAGCATTTTCAAGGCTGGTTTGCCGTTCTTCCATACGAGAGAAAGCATTTTCAAGGTTGGTTTGCCGTTCTTCCATACGAGAGAAAGCATTTTCAAGTTGAGTTTGCCGTTCTTCCATACGAGAGAAAGCATTTTCAAGGTTGGTTTGCCGTTCTTCCATACGGGAGAAAGCATTTTCAAGGCTGGTTTGCCGTTCTTCTAAGCGCTTTTGCCCTTCCTCAAGCGATTCTACTTTTGTTTTCACCTCGTTTAACGTATCGAGAATTTGCTGCAGCAGCTGCTCCATCTTTTTCACCCCCTTTACAACTTTCTATTATACCATTTGGCGAAGGTGGAAGAAATAAAAATAACGTTAGGAGGAATGATGATGAAATGGGTATATATGTTACTTGCGTTAGCCGGTGGTATGATGGCAGGGACGCAAGCACCGATTAACGGCAGTCTTGGAAAAAAGATTGGCAGTTTAGAAGGGGCGTTTACTTCATTTTTTGTCGGGCTCCTATTTTTAACATTTCTTACCCTTTTTTTCGGGAAAGGACAGCTAGTAAACGTATTTTATGTGCCGAAATGGAATTTACTAGGAGGATTGCTAGGTGCGGTGTTTGTAACGATTATGATTGTAACCGTACCGAAAACAGGGGCAGCAACTGCCATTTTCGCCGCCATTGCCGGGCAAATGATCGCTAGCCTTCTTATTGACCACTTCGGATGGTTCGGGGTTCCAAAAATCCCAATCAACATGAACCGCATGCTTGGAGTAGTATTGATGATACTTGCGTTATTTTTCATTCATCGCGGAAGCAAATGGACATAATGAACAGCGGGAAAATATATTCATAAAACGTCTAATCTTTAACAAGCTTGCTTCAGCAAGGGGATTCAATTGGTCGTGTCGTTGAAAATTTAGACTCTAAGCGAAGGAAAGGTGGGGGAGGAATTGCCCTTTTTTACTTTTTGCACGAAAAACGGTCCATTCTTTCAGTAATATATGGTATAATTGTATATATACTGAAAAAAAGGAGGTGAAACGTATGGAATTGGTCGTCACCGCTAAAATTCGGTGGTTACCAACCGAAGCTCAACACCTGCAACTCATTGAGACGATGCAAGCGATGAAACAAGCGTTGAACTTTGCATCGAAAGTCGCATACGAACACCATCTGCTTTCCTCGTTTAAGAAACTGCAAGTCTTGGTGTATCGAGACTTGCGGGAGTTGTTCGGACTAAAATCACAAATGGCGTGTAATGTGTGTACAATTGTCGCAGGTGTCTATGCGTCCATGAAATCCAATGGCGAACGCACGCTAGCGGTGTTTAAAAAGCCTAAACTCCAATATTCGTACAATCGAGACTACTCGTTTACGAAAGACGGACAGATGAGCATTGGCACGCTAAACAAACGAATCAAAATGCCTTTTCTGACAAAAGGGCAGGAACGCTATTTCGATGGCTCTTGGGAGTTTGGCACAGGTACACTTGTGTACAAAAAAGGCAAATTCTACTTGCATGTCGCAGCGAAAAAAGTGATCCATCCCCCTTCGGTGTATCAACACGTGGTCGGTGTGGACATGGGGATGCGCTTTTTAGTGACCGCTGTGGATTCACGCAATCGTCATTTGTTTATCAAGGGCACTCCCATTCAGAGCGTCAAAGCACGATACGTCCGACTTCGCAAAGAGCTCCAACAACGCAACACGAAATCCGCTAAACGCAAGCTAAAGAAAATCGCTGGACAAGAAAACCGTTTCATGACCAATGTCAATCATTGTGTCAGCAAGGCACTTGTTCAGTTTGCAGGAAAGCATAGCTTGCTTGTCCTGGAGGATTTGACAGACATCAACGATACGGTGTGCGTTCGCAAAAAAGACCGATACGTGCGATTCACATGGGCGTTCGCTCAACTCCGCTTGTTCATTGAATATAAAGCACGACTACACGACAGCCACGTCCTTGCCGTTCCTCCTGCTTACACGAGCCAGCAATGCCCAACATGTGGGTTTACACATAAAAACAACCGCAAAAAACAGATCCATACGTTTATATGTGGGGCATGTGGCTATACCTCCAACGATGATCGAGTAGGGGCGTTAAACTTACGCCAAAAGGGAATGGAGTACCATCATGGCGTGACCGCCCAAGCATGACTTGTGTGGTCGGGGTGCCGTCAACCACCCTCATGCAACCCCATGCGAAGGAAGGATATTGATGCCCGCTTGCACTTCTGGGGAGTTGCAAGCCCCCGCTTCAAGCGTTAGCTAAGTGGGGGGGAGTTGACAGTGCAGACGCTCGTAAATATTTTTCCGTACGTATCATACAGCAACCGAACAATGCATAGCTATTAAAAATCCTTCATTTTCAAATAAAGGAGAGGTTGCGGTGGAGTTTTACTTACAAGCAAAAGATGGCGCGTTTCCATGCGAAGTAACGATTGATGAAGACAACGGAAGGTACATGATTCGCAAGGCAGATACAAGCGGTGAAGTGTTTAACACACCGGAAGAATTAGTGCGTTGGATTGTGGAGAACTGGAAAAGCGATGACTTTCTTGATCACGAGCAGTTCGAGCGCATGATGAACGACATTCGTCTGTATATGCCGATTAACCAATAAAAGGAACGGGGCAACTCGTTCCTTTTTCTATATCGAGGCAAGCCTGTGGATTGTCTTCGTCGCGCGTTGGCGTGACAGAGAACGCGATGTTGTTCGGTCGCCCGACAGTCGAAAACTAACGATGGAAACGGTAAAAATGTGGAAGTTTCAAAGTGCATCTATATAAGGCAGGAATGGCAATGTTTTTGCGGAATACGTATGGTAATAAAGCGAGGGGGTGGGAGCATGCACGAACATTTTCAATTCACGGTGGCAGATGTGTTGAAGCGAAAACATTTTGAAAACGCAAAAGTAATTGCGGGACACCAAGGGGTGCATCGCATCGTGAAGTGGGTGCACGTCGTCGAAGTGACTAACATTCATCATTTATTAAGAGGAAAAGAATTGATTTTATCTACTGGTGTTGGCTGGAAAGAGAACGAATCGCTCCTTCTTTCCTTTTTGCGGCAGCTGATTGAATGCGACGCCTCTGGATTATGTATCGAAATTGGTACCCATACTTCCTCGATTCCGCAAGAAGTGATTCAATTGGCGGATGAACACCAATTTCCAATCCTTCTTTTTTTACAAGAAGTTCCGTTTGTTGAAATTACACAAGATATTCATACGTACTTAATTAACCGCCACTATCAAATGATCGCTAATTTAGAAGCATACTCTCAACAGCTCAACAAAAAGTTATTGGCGATTGACCATTATTACGAGATTTTAAAGTTTTTACACCATTATTTAGGCCATCAAGTATTGTTTCAAATGAATGGAAAAGAGGCAGAGTTCGTTCCGGAATGCTCGGAAAAAAAGAAGCAGGAATGGTTGGCATCCGTTGAACAACCGTCGAAGCAAACCGCTTCCCAAGCGATACAGCTGTTTTACAACGACTATGCTCGGCTCTCCATTCTTTCTACCGCCCAAGAAATAAGCGAATTTGATTTGCTTATTTTAGATCGGACAGCAACCGCCATCGCCCAGCATTTATTGCGCGATTTGTACGTTGAGGAAAAAAAGCGATTGGCCGAACAAGAATGGCTGAAAGGCTGGATAGAAGGAGAGCATAGCCCGCAAGCAATTGCTGCTTATTTCACCGAGCACGCTCCGCAAGTAAAGCCCAAAGGTGGCGTTGTTGTGCTTTGCAAATTCCCGCCGGCAAAACGATTAAAAGATGTAACGTATTTTCTCCTACTGTTTCGGACGATTTTTGAACAACAAGGCTTCCATTTATTTTCCGTTCAGTTACGCCATTCTCTTCTTTTTATTTTTGTAAATACACGCGACGTACACACATGGAAAGTACGGATGCAAGCAGGAATTGATCGTCTGTTGCAATCGGAGTTTATGCAAAAAAAACTATCGATTGGATTAAGCATTGGCAAATTTGTGGACAACCTTGCCTCGCTCCCGAAAAGCTATCAAACAGCGCAAGAAACAAGCCGTATCCAACAACGTCTTGGCAAAAAAGCCGCTAGCTACTTTTATGAAGATTTGCATATGGCAAGAATTGTTTCATTAATGGACGCGTCTGGCAATTTACGTGACATAGTGAACGAATATTTAGCTCCAATTATTCAATATGACCAAAAACATAACGGAAAGTTACTAGAAACGCTAAAAGTATATTTAGCGTGCAACGGTTCGAAAAAAGAGACAGCCGAACAGCTTTTTATTGTGCGCCAAACACTTTATCACCGCCTTCAAAAGCTTGAACAACTATTAGGCGATGATTTTATGCATCCGGAAAAGCGATTGGCGATGGAATGTATGATTTATGCGTATGAATATTTGCCAAATCTTTTGGAATAAAACGATTCACGCTTGTCATATTGTGGAATGGAGGGATGTGCTATTTTTACATTTTGTCTAATGAATGCCTTTTGAAACTGCGAGATAATGAGAGTACAGTTTATCGTCATTAGGAGGGAACAAAATGGCTGTAACGAAAAAAGAAACAACGGTGTTAAAAAATTTTATTGATGGAAAATGGGTGGAATCAAGTGGAACGGAAACGTTAGAAGTACCAAATCCAGCAACGGGGGAAGTGTTAGCGAGAGTGCCGATCTCGACAAAAGAAGATGTCGAGCAAGCGGTGCAAGCTGCAAAAAAAGCGGTTGCAACGTGGCGGAACACCCCGGTTCCGAAGCGGGCGCGCATCATGTTTTCATTCCATCATTTGCTAAATAAGCACCATGAAGAATTGGCGAAGCTCATCGTGTTAGAAAACGGCAAAGCGTATAAAGAAGCATATGGGGAAATTCAGCGCGGCATCGAGTGCGTCGAGTTTGCGGCGGGTGCCCCAACGTTAATGATGGGAGAGTCGTTAGCGGGAATTGCCGAAGACATTGATTCGGAGATGTTTCGTTATCCGCTTGGGGTTGTCGGCGGCATTACGCCATTTAATTTCCCGATGATGGTGCCGCTTTGGATGTTCCCGTTGGCGATTGCATGCGGAAATACGTTTGTCCTTAAACCGTCCGAACGCACGCCGATGTTAGCAAATAAATTAGCAGAACTGTTCACGGAAGCAGGGGCGCCAGCAGGGGTACTTAATATCGTGCACGGAGCGCACGATGTTGTGAATGCGTTAATCGACCATGAAGATATTCGTGCGGTTTCGTTCGTCGGCTCACAGCCGGTTGCCAAATACGTATATGAGCGAGCGGCAGCGAAAGGGAAGCGGGTACAAGCGCTTTCTGGGGCGAAAAACCATCATATCGTCATGCCAGATGCTGATATTGAACTCGCTGCGCAGCACGTCATTAGCTCGGCGTTCGGAAGCGCTGGACAACGCTGCATGGCGTGCAGTGCCGTTGTTGTCGTTGGCGAGAACGAAAAATTTGTGCAAACGTTAAAGCAAAAGGCAGACGAATTAACGATCGGCAACGGTTTAGATGAAGAGGTATTATTGACGCCAGTTATTCGCCAATCACATCGCGAAAAGGTGCTTAGCTATATCGAAAAAGGGATTGAAGAAGGGGCCACGCTACTTAGAGACGGTCGTAAAGAAATGGAAGAAATGACGGAAGGAAACTTCCTTGGGCCAACAATTTTTGACCACGTGACCCCAGAAATGACGATTGCAAAAGAAGAAATTTTCGCTCCTGTCCTTAGCTTATTGCGTGCAGCCGATTTAGATGAGGCGCTTTCTTATATTCGCCAATCGCGGTACGGAAACGGCGCGACGATTTATACGAAAGACGCGAAAGCGGTACGAAAATTCCGCGAAGAGGCGGATGCGGGGATGCTTGGCATTAACATCGGCGTACCGGCGACGATGGCGTTCTTCCCATTCTCTGGCTGGAAAGATTCGTTTTATGGCGATTTACATGTCAACGGTAAAGATGGAGTGAACTTTTATACGCGCAAGAAAATGATTACGTCTCGGTTTGATTTTTAATTTGGACGAAAGAAGGGATGATAATGGTGCAAACAGATCAAAGCCAGCTGCTTGCGAAAGATGAGCGCTATATATGGCATTCGATGAAGCCGTATAGCCCACAATCGACGCTTGTTGTAACAGAAGCGAAAGGCTGCTGGGTGACGGATCATACAGGGAAAAAATATTTAGATGCGATGGCAGGTCTATGGTGCGTCAACGTTGGCTATGGGCGCGAAGAATTGGCAAAAGCAGCGTATGAACAGTTAAAAACGCTCGCCTATTTTCCACTGACCCAAAGCCACGTGCCCGCGATTGAATTAGGAGAAAAATTGAACGAATGGCTTGGCGACGAATATGTCATTTTCTTTTCCAATAGCGGATCGGAAGCGAATGAAACCGCTTTTAAAATCGCGAGACAATATCACCAACAAAAAGGCGACTATCACCGCTATAAAATTATTTCCCGCTATCGGGCATATCACGGAAATTCCATGGGGGCACTCGCCGCGACGGGACAGGCGCAGCGGAAATATAAATACGAGCCGCTAGCGACAGGATTTATTCATGTCGCGCCTCCGGACAGCTATCGGGACGAGGAAACGGCAACCGACCCGCGCGAGCTGAAGTCAGTAAAGGCGATCGACCAAGTCATGACATGGGAATTAAGCGAAACGATTGCCGCGGTCATTATGGAGCCGATTATTACCGGTGGCGGAGTGCTTATTCCACCGGACGGATATTTGCAAGCAGTGAAAGAAGTGTGTGAAAAACACGGCGCCTTGCTTATTGTCGACGAAGTGATTTGCGGGTTCGGGCGTACGGGCAAACCGTTTGGCTTTATGCATGATGGCGTAAAGCCGGACATTATTACGATGGCGAAAGGGATTACAAGCGCTTACTTGCCGCTATCTGCAACCGCCGTTCGCAAAGATATTTACGAAACGTTCAAAGGGACGGAAGAGTACGATTATTTTCGCCACGTCAATACGTTTGGCGGTAACCCAGCAGCATGCGCGCTTGCAGTAAAGAATTTAGAAATCATGGAAAAAGAAAATCTAGCAACACGTTCGCACGACGTCGGCGCACAGCTACTAAATGAATGGAAAAACCTCCTCTACGACCATCCGTACGTCGGCGACGTCCGCGGCAAAGGATTGCTCATCGGGATTGAATTAGTGGCAGATAAACAATCGAAAGCCCCGCTTGATGTAGCGCTCGTCAATCAAGTAATCGGAATTTGTAAGGAAAACGGACTGATTATCGGCAAAAACGGAACGACGGTCGCTGGATATAACAACGTATTGACATTATCACCGCCACTAACAATCGAAGACGAAGACATTGTGTTTTTAGTGCAAACATTAACGGCGGCGTTGGAGAAAATCAGATAGTGTCATCGTTCGAGAAATGAAACAACCAACAGTTCGCTTAGACAACTTCTTACGAACAACCAAGCATAGAAGCGGTATTTGCCAGAAGCGGAAACGCAGAGGCAAGACCGCTTTTTTATAAGATTTTTTTTCGACGCTTTATTGTCATTGTATCGTGATGAATTTTTATTTTTTTAACGATTACACGATGTAATTATATCTTCTTTGCATACGTGGTCAGATGAAACTTTTAGTGAAGAACTCAAAGAGATCAGTTAAGGATTTCCGGTACTTCCTATATAAATGCACATTGAAGTGTTAACATTTTTCGACTGTCGGGCGACCGAACAACACCGCTCCCAGACAAATGAATTTGTCTGGGAGGCGGCTCGTTGTTCGGTTCTCTGTCACGCGAACGCGTGACGCAGGCAAGCCTTTGGCTTGCCTCCGACAGTCGAAAAAATAAGTGAAACTCCCCAGTTGCATGTATATAGTTGAAACGATTCCTTCTTCCTTTTCTCAAACGAAAAACACTGCAATTTAATCATTTGCAGTGCTCTGAAAGGCTAATACTCACAGTTCTCGCTCTCTAGGCAAAAACCGAGATGATTTTTTCATTCCAATTCAAATGAATTCTTAAAACTCAAGAATAGAAAGACCATTAATAATTCCTAGTAGGATAATAAACAAACATTTGTAATATCCTATATATCTTATTTTATTAGTAAGCCAATGTTTGAACAGATAATGAAAGCTCTCTATCGCTGCTGTTATTAAAACAGCCGGAAAAAACACTTCTGTGATTGCTTCTAAATGAGTACCTTTTATAAAAATAGGAATGGTCATAGAAATAAAAGCTACAGGAAGATATTTAAAAAAGTCAGTATCAAATGCTTTTAAAATATTTTGGACATTCACTTCTTTTGGTGAATTGATTTTATTAAGTTTTAAGGTATTTTTAAAGTAGATAGTTCCTGATACTAACACCAATAAACCACATAATAAATTCATTATCACCGCAATCTCTCTCATTATTGACAACGCTCCTTCATTTAAAGCAAGCCTCGTATACACCAGTTATCCCTGTAAGTTCCCCTGCAAGCCCTACAAGAGCCTGTCCTCCTACGCGCAGTTTCTCCTCCCAAGTTGTTGCCTCAACAAGCAATTTTGCTGCTTCAGCTACTCCACCTAGTTCTTTTATATATCTTTTAATTTTTATTACCTTTGCAGCAGCAAATAAATTAAATCCTACAAATCCTGCTAAAGCTGCAGAACATTTCGCGATTTTCATCCAATTTGGGTCAGCAACTATTGGAAATGCTGTATTCTCATTAAAATCAACTACCTGTATTATGTCGTTTCCTTTAATAATAAAGTGTGTCGGAACTGGATCGCCATTTGCATCTTTTGCCCAAGCTGGGGCAAAAACACTCTGAATCTTATTGTCAGAATCAACGATAAAAACTTCACCAGTGTCAAATTCTTCCCCTAGATACTCGGCAGCTGAAACTAATTTCTCTCCGTCAGGAACATCTATAGTAAATCTATATTCATATGGTGCTGACGCATCTTTAATGACTATTAAGGAACGAATCCCTTCAGTCGTTGGTTGGACGGCTAAATCAGATGGCTCATTCGCACTATGATAAACAATCGTTCCATTTTCTGTTTTAACTGCATCTTCCGAGTTTAATTTTGGAAGAGTAATTTTCAACTCATTCTTCTCAATGTCCTCATCGTTAACTGTAATTACATTCGAATCGAGAGGAATTTGTATGGTTCCCGCCTCATTTTGAACCACAGCAACATTCCCTTGCTCTAAAACAGTAGGGTCTACGATATCTTGAGCATCGGTTATATTCTCAACTAAAGAACCAATGTTCTCCCCACTAGTGCTATTATCCTCTGCAAATGCATATTCCCCCTCTAAAGATGTAGAGATGCATAAGGAAAAAACTAGTAAGAACACGAATTTCTTTGAGATTTTCATTTTTCTATCTTCTCCTATAATGACATACTCACAAATTCGTTACAAAGCATTTTTACAACTTGTGGTGAAGAGTCTTCGAAGGTAATATTTTCATAAATTATAACAAAAAAAAAAAAAGAGTTCGTCAATACTGTATAAGTTGCAATAAAGAATTTCCGATTTTTCGTTTCTGCTTTCATCTCAATACGAGCTGATATGGTATAACGTGGAAGGTAATCAGCTGGATGTAAAACAAAATTTCAACTTATATGTTCAAAATTTTTTTAGAAATCTCGATTTTCTAAAATGAAAAATCGCCCTCGCAAGGTAGTTCATTCACACGGACGGTGTGTATCGAACAACAGATGATAAACGCTCTAAGCGAAAGGTAGAGGCTTGGCTTAAGATTCAAGATATGTCTATTAATTTTATAGAATGCAAATTTGCTCATGGTCGAATCTTTTAATGGTAATCATTGCTTTTCCATTTTCTCAATACACGAGCTTGCCTTAAATATTCTCGAATTCCTTTTTTCACTCATATCTATCTTTTCCTCATTAGAAAAGCGATAGAAAAGGAGAAGGGGGAGAAGAGGAATGAATAGTTCACTACAGCTTGCTTGTTAAATTGGGTTGAATGAAAGCATTGTGCTTAGTGTGCTTCATCAGTTATTGCAAGACGAAGAGGCGGAGTGGATCATGCTCACGTATGCTCAATGGCAGCAATTTATGCCGTTTTGGTCGCCAAGCACCGTTCGCCGCGTTATTCGACGGCTAGAGCGGCTTGGCTATATCGAAGCAGTGAATCGAAATCGCAACAAAATTGACCAAACGAAATCGTACCGCATTTGTTACGAAGAACTACAAAAACAAAACATTGTTCTAAATAATCAACATAAAAAAATCAAACCAACAGGACACCGAAAAGAGCAAATAGCGCTTTTGGCTGTTCAAGATGACAATCACAATAGTTATGATGAACAACCAACGTCTGATGATGGACAGACAGTTAATGACCAAGCAATTGTTTATAATGACCAGACAGTCGCTCATGATAGACAAGCAATGCTTCATGAGTTTACGCTTGGCGACCATGTGCAAAAAACGAGCCAGACGCTAGTTGCGCAACGAATTTTGGGGAAGAAAGGCCAAGAACTTATAACAAACACCACAACCGCTCATTCATTTGACCAAATGGAGCAGACGATGTTACTAGAAAACATTGTTCTAAATAAACAGTATAAAATATATCATTTACATATCCAAAACAATGATGATAAACAAGAAGAAAAGAAGAAGATATGGTCGTTCTATCAACAATATCATTTTTATCCAAATAATGATTATATTCAAAAACGAATAAGTGACTGGATGGAAAAAACAAATGCGCCACTCGTGTTAGAAGCGCTAAAAACCGCGCTTGAATACGGAAGTACGTCATGGAAGTATGCGGAATCTGTGTTGTATGACTGGCAGGCAAAACGGTACGAAACGGTCGAAGATGTCGAAAAAGCAAAACGACGAAAACGGCGCCGCTTCGTGCCACAAAAGCGCACGCCGATTCGCCGCTAACTTTTGCCTGATTGGTTCGAAGACTATAAAAAACAATGGGAAACACCAACAACGTCTGAGCCGCTGATCGATAAAGAGGCGTTACGTAAGCGATTGCAAAAATACCGATAAGCGTTGCGATTGTTGCTCTCGTTAACCAATAGCTCCGTCGAAAGTATGAATAATTTTCCACCTCCATTCCGATGTCGGATGATTGCAAATTTTTTACAATGAAACTACGAATGGAGGGGAGAACGATGATTGTTCATGATGTTATTCATAAACTAATATACGACGTGGAATACGCGCCGAGCAGAAAGCGATAATTAGCTATATACTCCGTTTGTATACATTTCAGTTAAGTGCAGTGCTGCTTCCTCTAGCGAAAACGGTACAGACGGCTCGGTTAATTCCCACATATACATTTCGTTTGCGTAAAACCAGCCACGTGCCACTAATTGCGGCTGCAAATGGCAGTTGGCTAATCCGTTTTTTTGCGAATATGCAACATCTTCGGCAATTCGGGCAATAAAACGTTCACGAATATGTTTCCACGTTTTTGCGGCAATGGAGGAGATGCCGATCGCCTCTTTCATCACTCGCAATAGCGCTTTCTCTTGCACGGCTAGTTCAAGAAACAGCCGAACTTGATGGTGAATAAGGTGCACTGCTTCTCCTTTTGTTTTCGGCGCAAACGGCATTTCGGCAATTGCGTAAAATTTTTGCATCACATCTTCCATGATGTCAATAAAAATCTCGTCTTTGTTTTGAAAATAGACGTACGCCGTGCCGTAGCCAATATTTGCTTGCTTTATAATTTGCGTAATCGTTGTTTTTTGAAATCCGTTTTGCAAAAACACGTCATAGGCAGCAGCAACAATTTTTTGCCGCGTTTGTTGCGCTTTTTGTTGGCGTTTCATGTCGGTCACTTCCTTTTCACTAATGACATTATGTCATTGACATCGTGTCAGTTTCTCTATATTATTTTAACTAAAAATAAAGAAAATTCAAAACAAAAGGTGGCGAAGAGGAAATGTTCCGATATGAACGGCAATATGCGCGTTTGCTTGATGCACAAGACGAGCTAGCGCCGTACCGAGAGGAGTTTTATTTGCCAGAAGGAACAATTTATTTAGATGGAAACTCACTTGGCTTGCTTTCAAAGCGAGCCGAGCAGGCGCTTTTTGACATATTGCAGGCATGGAAAACGCATGGAATTGACGGCTGGACGAGCGGAAAATATCCGTGGTTTTACTTATCAGAGTCATTAGGGGAGAAGATGGCCTCGATTGTTGGCGGTAAGCCAGAAGAAGTTATTGTGACTGGCTCAACAACAGTCAACCTTCATCAATTAGTCGCAACGTTTTATCGTCCGACAAGTGAGCGAACAAAAATTTTAGCCGATGAGCTCACGTTTCCATCGGACATTTATGCGCTCAAAAGCCAATTGAAATTAAAAGGGTATGACCCAGAAGAGCATTTAGTGCTCGTTAAAAGCAGAGACGGACGGACAATTGACGAAGCGGACATTATCGCGGCAATGACGGATGAGATTGCCCTTATTGTATTGCCAAGTGTTCTTTATCGCAGCGGGCAGCTGTTTGATATGAAGATGTTGACAGAAGAAGCACATAAGCGCGGCATTATAATCGGATTTGATTTATGCCACTCGGTTGGTGCGATTCCACATCAGCTTCACGACTGGGGCATCGATTTTGCCTTTTGGTGCAACTACAAATACTTAAACGCTGGACCGGGTAGCGTCGCTGCTTTATATGTAAATGAAAAACATTTCAGGCGCGAGCCTGGATTGAGCGGGTGGTTTAGTTCGAAAAAAGCGAAGCAATTCGATATGGCGCTTGATTTAACGCCTGAAATGCATGCGGGCGCCTTCCAAATCGGCACGCCGCATATTTTAAGCACCGCGCCTTTGATCGGTTCGCTTTCACTGTTTTGTGAAGTCGGTATCGAGAAAATCCGCCAAAAATCGTTGGCATTGACGCGCTATATGATGGAATTAATAGAGCATGAACTAGCAGAATACGGATTTACGATCGGCAATCCAACCGACGATGCCCAAAGAGGGGGGCATGTCTATTTAGAACATCCAGAAGCGGCTCGAATTTGCAAAGCGTTGAAAGCGGAAGGGGTTATACCGGACTTCCGCACACCAAACGGCATTCGCTTAGCGCCAGTGGCGTTGTACAATACGTTTGAAGACGTATGGCAAACGGTGCAAATTTTAACATCTTTCCGAAAGAAGTCTCCCACTTCTAAACGAAGTGAAAGTGGGAGATGAATTTCGGTGAGGCGTAGGTATGAGTTGTTTCTTTTTTTGTGTTATGATATAATCAGTATTAGAAAAATGAAAGGTTGTTTTATCAATGAAATTAGACAATAATAACCATTCAGTATTCCTGTTGTATTATCATCTTGTTCTGGTGGTAAAATATCGCAGACAAGTGATTGATGATACCATATCTGACTATGCAAAAGATATGTTTGTGAGATTGGGGAAAAATTACAATATTTCCTTGGTCGAATGGAATCACGATATGGATCATGTGCATATTTTGTTCAAAGCACATCCGAATAGTGAACTATCAAAGTTCATCAATGCCTATAAAAGTGCAAGTTCTCGACTGATTAAAAAGTATTTTCCGCAAGTGAAAAGAAAACTGTGGAAAGAATATTTTTGGTCAAGAAGTTTTTGCCTGCTTACAACGGGCGGTGCCCCCCTTGAAGTAATAAAAAAATATATAGAAAATCAAGGGATGAAGTGATGTGGTGTCGATATGGTAAACAAAGCCTATCAGTTCCGCTTGTACCCAACAAAAGAACAAGAACAGCTGCTTGTCAAAACCTTCGGTTGTGTCCGTTTCGTTTATAACAAAATGCTTGAAGAACGCATACAAATTTATGAAAAGTTCAAAGACGACAAAGAAGCTTTGAAAAAACAAACATTTCCGACCCCTGCCAAGTACAAAAAGGAGTTTCCTTGGCTTAAAGAAGTGGATAGCCTTGCGCTGGCAAACGCCCAATTGAATTTGCAGAAAGCGTTTCAAAATTTCTTTTCGGGTCGTGCTGGATTTCCAAAGTTCAAAAACCGCAAGGCGAAACAGTCGTACACCACAAATGTGGTCAATGGCAATATTCAACTTTCAGATGGCTATATCAAGTTACCCAAACTGAAATGGGTCAAGTTCAAGCAACATCGGGAGATTCCTGCCCACCATATCATCAAGGCTTGTACGATCACGAAAACAAAAACAGGAAAATACTATGTTTCTATTCTTACAGAGCACGAACATCAACCTGTACCAAAAGAAATACAAACGGTTGTTGGGCTTGATTTTTCCATGAATACGCTGTATGTCGATAGCGAGGGTAAGAGAGCCAATTATCCTCGTTTCTATCGGCAAGCATTGGAAAAATTAGCGAAAGAACAACGGATATTATCACGCCGAAAGAAAGGGTCTAATCGTTGGCATAAACAGCGTCTGAAAATTGCAAAGCTACATGAAAAAATGGCGAACCAACGAAAAGACTTTCTGCATAAGGAGTCGCACCAATTAGCGAAACTTTATGATTGCGTGGTCATCGAAGACCTCAACATGAAAGGGATGTCGCAAGTCCTGAATTTCGGCAAGAGCGTTCATGACAACGGCTGGGGGATGTTCACGACATTTCTCCAATACAAGTTAGAGGAGCAAGGGAAAAAGCTTATCAAAATAGATAAGTGGTTTCCGTCATCTAAAACTTGTTCATGTTGCGGTCAAGTAAAGGAATCTTTATCGCTTTCTGAGCGTACATTCCGCTGTGAATGTGGATTCGAGAGCGACAGGGACGTCAATGCGGCAATCAATATCAAACATGAGGGCATGAAACGATTAGCGATAGCCTAACTTGTCCTCGAACCGTGGGACACACGGGGATCGCTCAGTCAACTTCCCGTCATGAGATGGGATTACCTGAGAAGCCCCCACCTCTAAGCGAAGCGTAGGCGGTGGGAGCATGTCACATAAAATGACATATGGCGACTATTTGCAGCTAGATGCACTGTTATCAAGCCAAAAACGTCTTTCCGATCATCATGACGAAATGTTGTTTATTATTATTCACCAAGTGAGCGAATTATGGATGAAATTGATTTTGCATGAATTGCGCGCGGCAATTGATGCGATTGAACGAAACGACATGGACCCAGCGTTTAAAATGCTTGCACGCGTGTCGAAAATTCAGTCACAAATCATTCATGCGTGGGATGTATTATCCACGTTGACTCCATCGGAGTATATGGAGTTTCGCGACCGGTTAGGGCAAGCATCCGGATTTCAGTCATACCAATATCGCATGATTGAGTTTGCGCTCGGCTATAAAACGGATTATATCGTCAAAATCTATGAAAAAGATCCTAGATTACACGAAGAATTGAAACGTGCCCTTTATGCGCCAAGCATTTACGATGTGGCATTAAAGGCATTAGCGCGGGCTGGATTTTCGATTAATCCTGCGCTGCTTGCCCGCGACTATTCCGAGTCGTATGAAGAAGATCCGACCGTGGAAGCGGTGTGGCTTGCGGTCTATAAAAACGTTGACCAATATTGGGAGCTATACCAATTGGCAGAAAAGCTAATTGATATCGAAGATTGGTTACAACAATGGCGTTTCCGCCATATGAAAACGGTCGAACGCATCATCGGACATAAAACGGGCACCGGCGGTTCATCTGGTGTAACGTATTTGAAAAAAGTACTTGACCATCGCTTTTTCCCAGAGCTATGGAATATCCGTACGAAACTATAGAGAAAGGAAGGACGGACATGGATTGGGGGCTTGTGTTGTCTTTTTTAGGGGTAGCAGTGCTATTGACGCTGATGCCAGGGCCGGATATTTTATTTGTGATTGCGCAAAGCATTTCGCAAAATAAACAAGCAGGCATTGCGACGGCGCTTGGGCTTTGTACGGGATTGATTGTTCATATTACCGCCGCTACACTTGGCGTATCCGCGCTTATTTACCAATCAACGTTAGCATTTTCGCTTGTGAAATATGCTGGTGCGGCGTACTTACTTTATTTGGCATGGCAGTCGTGGAAGGAAAAAGAAGAGGGATTTGCTTTTAATGACGCGAAGCCTGCGGAGTATAAAGCGCTCTATAAAAAAGGGATTTTGATGAACCTTTTAAACCCGAAAGTATCGCTATTTTTTCTAGCGTTACTGCCGCAGTTTGTCAATCCGTCATTAGGACATACAAGCGGGCAAATGTTTGGGCTTGGAATTATTTTTCTCGTTCAAGCATTATTCATTTTTACCGCTGTTAGCGTGTGTTCGGAAAAATTGCGCCGTGTGCTCCTCGGGAATCAGTTGCTGGCCAAACGGATTAACGTCATCAAAGGTCTGCTGTTAGGCTGGATTGGTCTTCAGATCGCATTTAGTGAAAAATAGTGGCTATATTCGAGGTTGTTTATAAATTGACGAGAAAAATATTATGTAAAATAAGGAGTTAGAAAGGAGCATATGCTGTCGCTATGCTCCTTTTATTTCCATATAGAAAGCAGTTAAAAATTTTTTTACGTTAATTCGGCATTTTGTTGCTTTTTCTCCGGCTTCTAGTTCTTGCATGCGCAAGCGAATTTCTTCAAAGTCAAACAAGCGAGGGGCGAAATGCTCAAATGTAGGATTCGTGTAGTCGGCTAACCCTAGCGACGACAAATGGGTAAACGCTTGTAGCACCATGCGGCGAATGCGCTGTTCCATGGCGCGTATTTCTTTTTGCATGAGTTGCTCCTCTTTATATATACGTTGCACTATTTGGGCATATAGCTCTTTCAGTGGTGGCAAGTCGTGAATCGTTCGCCCTTGTTGCTCTTGTTCCGAAAGCAAGCGCACGATGGCTAATAAATCAGATGCTCCTGCTTCGCCAGCGATGCCTAAAACGAGAAGAAGCTGCCTAGCTTTTTGTTCGATAGTCGCTTCAGGGCCGGTTGCTGGTTGTTTCGTTTTTTCTAGCGTTTGCAATAGGCGGCGGATGGAGTCAAGCGATGAAGCGACAGAAAGATAGTCGGCGACTCGTTTTAAAACCGAAACCACTTCGTAACGGTTAATCGGTTTATGAATATATGTATCGATGCCGTGAAGATACGCCTGCCCAATCATTTCTTTATTTTCCACTTGAGAAATCATGACGAACGGTCCAGTGAATCCTTGCGCGCGCAGCTTTTTCATCGTTTGAATGCCATCAAGCCCTGGCATAAGTAGGTCAATGAGCACGACATCAACGGAATATAGCTGATCGATCGATACGTGAAGCCCATCTTCTGCTTGTCCTACGACTTCACCAAGTCCGCTTTCTCCAATAATTTTTTCTAGCATTTTTCGTACGACCGCATCATCTTCAATAAGAAAAAAGCGCAAGGACATTGCATCCTCTCCTTTCAAAATAATTGATAGCTAGGGATTTTTACTTGAAATTGGGTCCGTCCGTATTCATCCGTTGTCAGCACGATGCGCCCTTTGAAGCTATGAACAATTTCTTTCGCGTGCGTTAGCCCGATGCCAGTTGATGGGTTGCCGTGTTCATCGTATTTCGTTGTAAAGCCGAGTTGAAAGACCCAGTCGCGGTCTTCCTCGGGAATTCCAGGGCCGGAGTCGGTGATCGAAAAAACGATGTCACCGTGCGCAAGTTCCGCGCGAAGATGGATCCAGCCAGACGAAGGGATGGCCTCTACTGCGTTGGCGACTAAATTATTTAATACGGAAAGAAGGGCATAGACGTGGCGGGTCGACAGGTTGATATCACATACCGTTTGAAATTGGATCGATTTCCCTAAAAGCTCCGCATATTTTTCATTGGCGCGAATAACCATACCGCAAAGCTCGGTAATCGGAAGACGCAAATCACGCTGCTCTTGGTTGATTAACTCCGATAAACCAGCGAAAATGCGCTGCGAATCTTTTTTCACCTCGTGGACATGCTCTGCGATATAGAGCGCGGTGCTCGGTTCGACGTTTTCGCCGTCCATTAACCTTGTGTATAGCTCGTAGCTTTTGCGTGTAATGTCTTCCATATGGCTCATTGATTTGCGCAAATAAAACGCTTCTTCATAGAGGCTGGTGTTCATCATCACGAGCCGTTCGAGCTCTTGTCGCCGGGCTTCTCCTAACGTTTGTATTTGTTGAATCATTAAAATGTTGTATAGTCCAACAACACAAAAACTTCGTAAAATTCCGAACAAAAACAGCATAAAAATCGTTTCGTGTGTGACGGCAATCGTTTCGCCCAACAGATGGCGGACAAACAGTTCGATAATATTGGAGGCGAAATCAATGCTTGCCCCGAGCAACGCGACATGAATAGGCAGTTCCATATAAGTGCGAATGCAGCATAGGCGAACAAATAATGCAAACGCGAGATAATAGCACGCAGCCGGAAGATGAGAAAGAAAATTGGCGCTCCAAGACTCGTCGTTCATCAGCAGGTCGATGCTTGTCCGAAATAGGGAAATAAAAAGCCCTGTCAACAAACCAGTCCATACAATAGGAACTGCTCGAAACCAAATGAGCCCGAAAAAGAAAACGGCGCTTCCGAGCGAAAACCGAAACGAACTTCCAAACGGATTCACTTTCATTTCTCCGAAAAAAGCAGTAGCTATGATGAGAAGGAAGATTGGTAGCATCCGTTCGCGCATAGGTGATCTCCCATGTTTTTCATTTATTTTTATCGTATCAGCCGTTGGATGTTCTTGTAAAGGTTGTTTTTATTGCACGAGTGTTTATTATCTATTATTTTACTAAAAAACATAGATATGGTTCATCACCACAACATGTGCTTGACAAGCGATACGTTCTCCTGAACAAGGATGTGCAAAAATTATTGATTTACTGATTTTTTCTCACAAGCGTAAGTGGGGCATGTTATGAAAAAATCAAGTACAACTTTTGGTGAAGAGCCAAAAATACGGTAAAGGTGAAATAGTAGATGTTGTAGAGGAGATGGGAAAGGTTTTAAAATATAAGTAAGCGTCAAACTCTTCCCACCTAGTTTTGCCCCTACATCCGTGCCATAATTTCTTTAGAAATCTTAATTAAAGGAGTTTTGGTATGGACAAAAACGAATTAAGACGTGAATGGGAACAGCGTATTGCTGATTACAGGGCGAGTGGTCTCACCCAAGCAAAATGGTGTGAAAGGAATAGGTTAAAGGTTCACCAGCTGAAGTACTGGCTCAAACGGCTCGAAGGTTCCAACGCTACACCAAATCCCTCTACAAAATGGGCATCCGTTGTGATGGCAGATCCATCGATCCATGAAGAGGATTCCATCCAAGTAAAAATCGGCGAATGTTCGATCGAGGTGAAGCAAGGGTTTAACCCTTCGCTTTTTGCCGATGTGGTGAAGGTGTTGAAAACGTTATGTTAAATGCGGCCACGGTGACCCATGTGTACCTCGCCCGAGGGAGTACAGATTTGCGAAAATCCATCGACGGGTTGGCAGCCATCGTCCAAGAAGCATTCCAGCTTGATCCCTTTTCTTCTACCCTTTTTGTGTTCTGCAATCGTGGACGGGATAAATTGAAAATTCTTCATTGGGATCATAACGGATTTTGGCTATATTATCGCCGACTGGAACGTGGAACGTTTGATTGGCCTTCGGAGCACAGCTCGGAACCTTTACAAATTAGTCCACGCCAATTACGCTGGCTGCTCGATGGACTATCATTGAACCAGAAACAAGCCCATTCGGCAGTAACCGCAAAGAAAGTTATTTAAATAATAAAAATTCAGGGAATTCCGCTGTTTTATTGTATAATGAGAGTATGAAAAAAACAGCGAAATTCCCTCATTCCAATCTTACAACTGAAGATCTCCTCCAACGCTTGGAAATGCTAGAAAAGCAAAATGCAGAATTACAGGCGAAACTAAAAAAGCAACAGGAGTTGGAAGCGAAAGTAAAATGGTATGAAGAACAGCTTCGCCTTCTGCAGCACAAACGCTTTGGCGTTTCAAGTGAAAAAATCCATCCTGGTCAATTGGAACTATTCAACGAGGTAGAAAACGAATCGAACCTTGAGTTGCCGGAACCTACGTTGGAGTCCATTCGTTATCAGCGCCGTCGGAAAACACGCGGTCACCGCGAAGCGATGCTGGAAAACCTGCCGGTCGAAACGGTCGAATACCGTTTATCCGATGAAGAGCAGGTCTGTTCGTGTTGCGGTGGAACGCTACATGAAATGAGTACGGAAGTACGCCAAGAACTTGTCTATATTCCTGCGGAATTAAAAGTAGTGAAACACGTGCAATATGTCTATTCTTGTCGCCATTGTGAGCACCATGAGATCGAAACACCTATTCAAACAGCGCCTAGACCGAAATCCGTCATTCCGGGCAGTCTTGCCTCTCCTTCTATTTTGGCACATATTATGACGCAAAAATATGTAGAGGGACTCCCGTTATATCGCCAAGAAAAACAGTTTCAACGAATGGGCATGCCTCTTTCTCGACAAACCTTTGCCAATTGGATGGTAAAAGGAGCGGAACGATGGCTGAGTGTGCTGTATCATCGGATGCACGAACATCTTCTGGAGCTGGATATTATTCATGCCGATGAAACCACCCTTCAGGTTCTTCAGGAACCTGGAAGACCGGCTACTTCTACCTCCTATTTATGGCAGTATCAGACAGGAATAGAAGGGCCGCCTATCATCCTTTATGATTATCAGGAAACGAGAGCAGGGGAAAACCCAAAGAATTTCCTGAACGGTTTTCAAGGCTATTTGCAGGTGGATGGATACGCAGGATACCATCAAGTGCCAAACGTAACCTTGGTTGGTTGTTGGGCTCATGCGCGTAGAGGATTTACAGACGCCCTAAAATCCATGCCTGCCAATAGCGTGGCACCAGTGACCGCAACGGAAGGTCTGAATTTCTGTAATCAGCTGTTTGCGGTGGAACGTAAATTAAAAAAATTAGATCCTAAAGATCGGTATGAAGAACGTCTAAAGCAAAGCAAGCCTATCTTAGACGCTTTTTTGTCATGGCTGCAAAAGCAAAAACAGCACGTGTTGCCAAAGAGCGCATTAGGAAAAGCCGTTGCGTATTGTCTGAACCAATGGGATAAATTAGTGGCCTTTTTAGAGGATGGGCGACTGGAGATCGATAATAATCGCAGCGAACGCTCGATCAAATCGGTGGTCATCGGAAGGAAAAATTGGCTTTTCGCTAATACACCACAAGGTGCACGGGCAAGTGCCATCATCTACAGCATAGTGGAGACAGCGAAAGCGAATCAATTACATCCATATTATTACCTTCGCTATCTTTTTGAGAAGCTTCCCAATATGGATTTGTCAGACAAGAACGCATTGGATCAAATGCTTCCTTGGTCAACCACACTCCCTGTTTCATGTATTGCTTTTCAGCAGCTAACTAAATAATACCTCAAGCCCCGGCCTTCAAAAAGGTGGGGGCTATTTGACGTTTACAAATATAATAGCAGAGCTATTTTAATGGAAGGGAACTCTAAAGAAGGTTGGAAGCACATTGTTTAAGGGCATATAATAGGAAAGACATTGTTTCCGAAACATATGGGTGAAGGGGAAATTAAAAACTTGATAATGGAGAGTGTAGAAAAAGGGAAGATTCGGACAAAACATCCAGATGGGACAATGGAATATGTATATAATCCCAATAAATATGGTATTAGTGAAATGATTACCGTTGTGAGCAAGGATGGAATCATTCGAACCTCCTATCCAATAAAAGGGAGCAGCGCAGTTACGAAAAAGTAAAAATTGAGGAGAATATATTATGGGTATCAAAATTTTATTAGAAGACTGGGAAGAAGATTGGAGAGAAACACTCAAAAGTGAAAATCTCAATAGTTTTTTTAGTTGTGAAATGTATATGACTGTTCATAATGGTATCGAACAAATGACGATCAATATCGCAACCCTTTATGGCACAGCTTTGCTAAGTATGGCTACTGGTATTATGGATATGATAGTCAATAAAGAGAATAAGCCGTTCCGCATCTCTGGATTTGGTTCTATTTATGATTATTTTTTCATAATGAAAGGACATCAAATTAAAATCGAAGCCGTAAATGTTACAAATGATAAGGTAGAATCCTTTCTTTTTTATGATAAAATAAAATTCGCTCATGATTTTGTGAAAGCACTGAAAAACCATTTACGGGAGATTGCGCAAATTAACATCCGAATTAAGGGACAAGAAACATATAAGCTTCTAGAACAAAAAATGTATACTCTCAATTCCGTGCTCGAGAGTTATTAATGAGATTTTGTTAGGTCTTCGTGGAAACAATAGAACGAACCTCCGTAAGCGCTCATCAACCTGAACAGCTAATGTGTATGTATACATTTGTATCAGTACAACCGCCATTCAACGCTTATGTCTACTTATAAAAACATTAAAGATGAAAAGTTTCGGTAACCCATGGTGCTAGATAAAATCGAGTAAGCATAAAAATAGCCCTTGCCTGCGGATCTCCTGTAGAATGAAAGTACCATCCAACATTCGAAAGGAGAATCCCCATGCAAGAGCACTTTCATTTTACTACAGATCAAGCGAACATTCAAAAACAATATGCGGCCATTTTCTTCTTTGTTTCTGCCGTTATGGATTTACACAACAATGAAATTATCGGGCATCAGATTTCATCAACACACGATGTTCAACTTGTGGAAGATTCACTATTATATGCATTAGAAATCAGACACATCAAGGATTCCTTAATTCTTCATTCAGATCAAGGAATGCCCTATCGATCAACAAGATGGAAAACGCTGATGGATACATTTTCGATTACACCAAGCATGTCGAGAAAAGCGAATGCGCTTGATAACGCATGCATAGAAAGCTTTTTCTCCTATCTCAAAACAGAGATGGAGCAGGATTTGCAACATACGAAAAGTGTGGAACAGGCAACGCAGCTCATTCATGATTACATTCGCTATTACAACCACCAACGTATACAAGGTGTTCTTCATTATCAAACACCGACTCAATATGCAAAGGCTAGTTAACAACGATCACAAGTGGGCTACATTTCCTCCTTCTCGTCTTACCTATCTCTCCTCAGAACTCCGTGGGGCTGTCAAGTGCTTTCCTTGACAGTTCCAAGGGGTTCTGAGACACTGAGAAAAAGACGAGAAAAGGAAAGGAACCAGAGCTTTATCTCTCTGATTCCTTCACGTTAACTGAATTTATACTGTCTACTTTTCGGATCGCAATGCAAAGTCAAACAAAAAATTTCTGAAACGTTTCGTCAGGAAGACGATGCCGAGGCTTTCTGTGTCATTCGCAGCGTCATTTCCACCCTGCAAAAACATGAGAAACCGATCTGGGAATCGTTGAGAAGGCTTCTAAACGGAGAATCCCTCCAAACGATTCTCCACTTCTCTTAGGGCATTTTCGATATCGGAGATGCCCTATTGGTGCTAGATTGTGAAAATCTCGCTAGTATTGGGCTGAATGGATACTTTTCGTGGTTTACATCGACTAAATCTATAATATTGGTTAAGATGGTTTGAGGGAGGAAACTACATGAAGACATTCAAACTCGCTATCTTTGTATTATTTTTATTTATAGTAGTAGGTTGCTCAGGAGAACAAACAAACCCAAAGGAACAGGGGACAAAGCTAATGAACGAGTATAAAAAAAATGCAGGAAAAGGCTACAAATATTTTAAAGGAAAACAAAAATGCTGATATCATGGCACATAACCTCTCTATTTATATGAATGCAAAAGATATAGGGCAAACAGATCATCTTAATATAAAAACTGGACAAAAACTTTTTGAAATTCGCTCAACCTATAAAGAAGGAGAACCTTTTGAAGATGGGATGGCAACAAAGCTACCTCCTAGAACCGAAGTTTATCTTCCTGAAGAAGAGCAAGAACGTTCCATTTTAATAGCTGTTGTAAACGGAAAAGAGAAAGTATATTTTGAGATATTTAATTCAGTGAACGATGGTTATATGGGTAACTAAGTACCATCATAAGAATGTGCAGGGAGCAAATTACTGAACATTTCACATACAAGGAGATGCTTTATGAATCCTTTGAAACAAACAGGAAGCAAGACGATTATTTATAGTTCTCTATGTGTATTTGTTATCTTGTTCATTTATGCGATTAGCGCGTTAATTATTGGTCCAAATATAATGAATACCTGGTTTGCTACTATATCTAGGGGTTTGGTTGCGATTATGTTTGGAGCGGTTTTTCTTAAGAAAACAAAAGGGGAAATGGATAAAAAAATTCGTTTTTTTAGAGTGTTTATTTGGACATGCACTTCTTTCATCATTTTATGCATCTTATTTGTCGTATTCCTGTATTTAGTTTTTTAACGTTTCGTCGGTATTAAACGGAATACCTAGTGATAATTAGGCAAATGCCATTCGCGAAGCTTTCATCAATTACATTGAAGAACATTCTAAAAAAGAGAAAAAATGAATTTCTGGAATTGAAAAGGTGAGATCATGGGGAGATTAGGATCGGATGAGAGTTTAAATAAAGCTATGATATATGTTACTTTGACTTTGTCCTTAATTTTTTTTAGCTATGCCATAGTCACCTTTATCGTCAATAATTATTCTGAACGAACAATGTTACTTGCGATATTCAGAGGAGGTATAGGAGCTTTTTTTGGTTATTTCTTTCTGAGGATAACAAAAAATAAATTAGGAAAACAATTACGAATTTTTCGAGTAGTAATTTGGATGTTTACTATTCTCACTACTCTGTACTTTTTGTTTGTTATATACCTGTATATTGTTTTTTGACATGTTATTTGTCTGAAAAAATACAAGTCTCATCGCTTCCAAAATTTTTTGTATATTTAAGGAAGTGATGAGACTTTTTATGTTTTTATATATGCTTATGTTCCAGTCTTCGCGAAACGAGCGAAAGGGAATAGTTGACGACAAAGTACATGACGGCAACTAATAGGAAAATTGGAATGACGTAGTTGACGTTTTGGCCGTTAATAATTTGCGCATGGTTCATTAATTCTGGCAAGGCGATGACGACAGCAAGCGATGTATCTTTCAAAAGCGAAATAAACTGCCCGACAATCGGTGGGACCATACGGCGCAACGCTTGCGGCAGAACAATATGCCATAGCGTTTGCGTATAGGTGAGTCCCGATGACCGTGCGGCTTCGATTTGTCCTTTTTCAATCGAGTTCAGCCCGCTTCGCACAATTTCTGATAGCATCGCCGATTCAAAGATAACGAGCGCTAAAATCGCGGCATAAAATTTATCGAGTTTGAATCCTACTTCTGGAAGAGCAAAGTAAGTAAAGAAAATAATCAACAACAACGGCAGATTACGAATCGTCTCCACCCCGACCGCAAGTAGCGGAGAAAGAAAAGGAATGCGGCTGTAGCGTAGCACGCCGATAATAATACCAATGAGAAAGCTCGAGAAAATCGAGAGAAAAGCAACTTCCAGTGTCACAACAAACCCTTCCAATAAAAATTTCAAATGAGCGGGAGCATATGCACCGACAAAATCCATTTCTCACTCCACCTTTACCGACTTTTTGCTAGGCGGCGTTCTAATGCGCCAACGCCTAAACTTAATGCAATTGTTAAAAGTAGATAAAATAAGGCAACGAAAATATACACATCAAATGTGACAAACGTCTCTGACGAAATTAAGTCACCGAAATACATTAAATCAAGCCCAGCGATGACCCCGAGAACTGATGAGTTTTTTACAAGGTTAATAAATTGATTGCCCATTGGCGGAATGACGATTTTTACTGCTTGCGGCAAAATGATATACCACATCGCCTGCAAATACGTCAGCCCCGATGATCTGGCCGCTTCCATTTGTCCTTTTGGAACAGAAAGAATGCCAGCGCGAATGACTTCAGCAATAAACGCCGCGGTATAAACGGTTAACCCTAACGTGCCGGCGGTAAATGAATCAAAACGAATCCCAATTGCAGGCAACCCGACAAAAAAGACGAATACAATTAAAATAAGCGGGATGTTGCGAATAAATTCGACATAGGCAGCGCCAATCCAGTTTAATGGGCGAATGGGTGCGATGCGAAAAACGGCCATTACTGTTCCGATCGCTAAACTGCCGATTAACGCGAGGACACTCGCCTTTAATGTATTGGCAAACCCTTGCATATACATATCCCAATGTTCGATAAGAATCGAATAGTTGAGCATCTTGGTGCCTCCTTTGCGCTTAACAAGAGATGAGCGGATATTTTCCGCTCATCGTCATCACATTATTGTTTCGGCTTTTCGCCGATCCATTTTTCGTAAATTTTATCGTATTCACCGTTTGCTTTAATTTCTTTTAAATATTCGTTAATGACGTCTAACAATTCTTTATCGCCTTTGCGAACCGCAATTCCATATGGTTCTTCAGAGAACGTTTCATCGACAACGCGGAAGTTTGGATCTTGTTTTGCCATTCCGAACAATAACGCATTGTCTGTTGTGAGCGCATCGCCTTGTCCTGCTTTCAGCGCCGTAAACGCTTCGGCGTAGTTTTCAAATTCTAGCACAGTTGCTTCTGGCGCTTTCGCCCGAATGTTTTGCGCGGAAGTAGAGCCTTTTGCTGTTAACACCGTGATGCCTTTTTTGTTGACGTCTTTTACGCTGTTAATGTTGCTATCTTTTTTGACGAGCAGCGATTGACCCGCCATGAAATAAACATCAGAGAAATCAACTTCTTTTTTCCGTTCTTCCGTGATCGTCATTGTCGCGATGATCGCATCAATTTCGCCGTTATTTAGCATTGGAATGCGCGTTTTTGAAGTGACTTCTTTTAGTTCAATTTTATTTTCATCGCCGAGAATTTTTTTCGCTAATCCTTTGGCGATATCAATGTCAAACCCTTCCACTTCACCAGTTTGCGGATTTTTTAAGCCAAAAAGGTTGAGGTCGTATTTGACGCCGACGACTAATTTGCCGCGCTCTTTAATTTTGTCTAACGTTGTTTCTGCTGCTTGTTCTTTTTTGTTGTCCGTTTTGTTTTCTGTTGTTGTTTCGCTGCTGCAGCCGACTAGGGCAGTGGCGCTGAGCATGGCGATAAGCCCAAGCCCAATCATTTTTTTCCAAACCGTTTTGAACATGAAAAATTTCCCCCTTTAATTTTTAGTGATTTAAAATCCGGCTAAGAAACAGGCGCGCCCGTTCTTCGCGCGGATTGGCAAAAAACTGTTCTGGTGGTGCTTCTTCCAAAATTCTCCCTTGATCCATAAAGACGATGCGATCAGCGACTTCTCGTGCAAATCCCATTTCGTGCGTGACAACGACCATGGTCATCCCTTCTCTTGCAAGCGTTTTCATAACGTCGAGCACTTCGCCGATTGTTTCTGGGTCAAGCGCCGATGTCGGTTCATCAAACAGCATAATTTTCGGTTTCATAGCCAGTCCTCTAGCGATGGCGACGCGCTGTTGTTGCCCACCAGATAATGCTGTCGGGTAGGCGTTTGCCTTATCGGGAATGCCGACTTTTTCTAAATAGTACATGGCCGTTTCTTTTGCTTCTTGTTCTGATACACCAAGCACTTTCATCGGTGCAAGCGTAATGTTTTGCAAGACGGTTTTATGCGGATATAAGTTAAAATGTTGAAAAACCATGCCGATATTACGGCGCAGTTTATTAATATCGGTGTTTTTATCGTTCACTTTCACGCCATCGACAACGAGTTCGCCGCTTGTGATCGTTTCAAGGCGGTTAATGCAGCGAACTAACGTACTTTTTCCAGAACCAGACGGACCGATAATGACGACGACTTCGCCTTGTTCGATGGTGAGATTAATATCCTTTAAGACGTGAAAGTCTCCATAATGCTTATTCACTTGGTGAAAATAAATCAACATGCCCCCTCCTTTCTATTTTTCTACTATTTTTTCTTTTCTGAATTAAATGTAAAAGCAGTCTACGGAAATCTACAAAAAACAACAAGAAAACAACGAAAATTTTTTCCGCGATGGTCGGTTGTTTATGATACAATGAAAATGATAATTCTTATCATCAAGAAGAGAGGTTAGCATCATGATAAACGTTTGTTTTTGCAAGAAAAATAAGCATGAAACGAAAAAGTTATATAAATTTTTGAAACAGACATATACAATAAAAGTGAAGCGAAAAGGGTGTTTAGGGAAATGCAAAACGTGTAAAAAAGGGCCATTTGCGCTTATCGATGGAGAAATGGTGAAAGGCAATACAGTCGATGAACTGTTTTGTGAAGTAACCTATCGCCTAGCGAAAGACTGGTGGGAATTTCGTCGGAAATAAGGAGATGCGTCCGGATGATAGCATTTATGTTGTTCCTTTTAGCAGGGTTTGCCGAAATTGGCGGCGCGTATTTGATTTGGCTTTGGCTGCGCGAGTCCAAACCGGTTTGGTACGGAGTGATTGGGGGAGTGATCTTGGTCGCGTACGGAATCATTCCGACGTTGCAACAGTTCCCGTCGTTTGGTCGGGTGTATGCGGCATACGGTGGGGTTTTTGTCGTTTTATCCGTGTTATGGGGATGGGAATTGACCGCAAAACCCCTGATCTATACGACTCGATCGGCTCCGCCGTATGCCTAGTTGGCGTGTTGATTATTTTGTGGGGGCCGAGGAATTAAAGGCTGTTTCAAAAGGTATAACTTGATGAAACTGTTTTGTGCGTATATATGGTGATAAGAAAGGGTGTCCCGTTCCTTTGGGGACATTCTTTTTATTTTCACTTAATTTTCATCTAACAATTGTATGATGGAACTAGTGGATAAGGGAGAAAACTTTGATAAATGGAGGAAGAAATGAAGCGAGTGAGCAGCTCATTCAATATTTAAAAAAGAACTACAATGGGGAAACTTATTTAGTAGCAACTTTTCGGGCTACCGAAGCGGCACAATTCATGTTAAAAACCGATAAAGTCGTCATGGCGGTGGGAGGATTTTCTGGAAAAGACCCATCGCTGACGACCGAAAAATTAGAGAAACTAGTGAAAAACGGAGAAGTAAAATATTTTCTTGTTTCTGGATTTGGCGGCGGCCAAAGCAATAACGAAATTGTCGAGTGGATTCAAACGCATTGCAAAGAAGTGACGCAAGCCGAATGGAATCAATCGACAGACACACAACAGCCGTTTGCAAGAGACGGTGCGGAAAAGCTGTACAAATACGAGGGATAGGAGGAGAGGAACGTGGTAAAATATTCAATCGTGATTCCTGTCTATAACGAAGCGCTTGTGATTCGTGAAACGTACAACCGGATAAAGAGGGTCATGGAACAAACAGACGAACCGTATGAGCTATTATTTGTAAATGATGGAAGTAAAGACGAAACACTTGATATATTGAAAGAGCTCGCGGTGAGAGATGATACAGTGAAATATTTGGATTTTTCCCGCAAATTTGGTCATCAAATCGCCATTACCGCTGGAATGGACTATGCTTCTGGAAAAGCGATTATCATTATTGACGCGGACTTGCAAGACCCGCCAGAGTTAATGTTAGACATGATTGAAAAATGGAAAGAAGGCTATGACGTCGTCTATGCGAAACGAACGACGCGAAAAGGAGAAACGTTCTTTAAAAAAGCGACCGCCTATGCTTTTTATCGGTTACTACGGACAGCGACAGAAATTGACATTCCACTTGGTACGGGCGATTTTCGGTTAATTGACCGAAAAGTGCGAGACCAGTTAGTAGGAATGAGAGAACGAAGCCGGTTCGTGCGCGGGCTTGTCAGTTGGGTTGGCTTTAAACAAACGGCGATTGAATATGAACGCGACGAGCGGTTGGGAGGGAAGAAATATCCGCTCAAAAAAATGATCCGGTTTTCGCTTGACGGCATTACGTCTTTTTCATATAAACCGTTAAAGTTAGCTAGTTTGTTAGGATTTTTGCTTTCGTTTGTGAGTGCCATTTGGATGATAGTTGTCCTATATTTAAAATTGTTTACCCATTCTACTGTCACGGGCTGGTCGTCTCTCGCTATGGCCGTTCTCTTTTTCAATGGTGTCGTACTCATGATGCTTGGCGTCATCGGTGAGTATATCGGGCGCATTTACGATGAAGTCAAACAGCGCCCACTCTATATCTTAAAAGAAGGTTGGGGCGTCGGTTATGAGAAAGAAAAGATGCCGTATTATGTGGAATGAGGGAGCTACACTTGTTCGCTTTGTCATTGTTGGGATAGGAAATACGCTAGTGGATTTCGGCGTGTTTTTCCTGCTCACTTCGATTGGAGTGCCGTACGTTTGGGCACAATTATGTTCCTATAGCGCAGGTGCCATCAATAGCTATGTATGGAATCGAATATGGACGTTTCGTGTGCAAGAAAAAGCGCTGGTACAGCAATTTTTTCAATTTATTATCCTTAACCTGCTGTCGTTAGGCACGACGGTTGTTTTGCTGCAACTATTACAATTAACTGGGCTGTCGCTATTTATGAGTAAAGTGACGGTGACGATTGCAGGAATGGCTATTAATTTCATAGGAAGCCGTTTTTGGGTATTTTCCTCATCGGTACATGAAAGAGGGGGAGAGCGGTGAATACTGTTCGGAAAAGAACATATGTCGTTGAAACGAATCGGTTTTGTATCAGTAATGTAGCAACGTTTTGGAAAGAAAGTGAGGAAGCTGGCTGGCAACGCCTTGAGATTCGGAAACCATCTGTATGCTTTGAGGAAAGAAAACAAGCACAACGAAACGACTTTACTCCCACCTTCGGTTAAGAGGTGGGAGATTTTTTGTAGCTACGATCGATTATTAGTGGGTATTTTTGGTTTCTCGGCAATTTCTTTCGACAATTCCACTGCCGCTAAGCTTGGACGTCTCATTCGCCGATTCATAAATCCATTGATGGTACGCATCGCTCGGCGAATTGGGCGTTTGAAAGTGGATTGCGCCATTTGCTGTCTTCGCCAGTTAAAGGCAGTGGTTGCGGCAATTCCTAAACCGAAACTAATGAGCGACCAAAGCATTCCGCGGCTATTTCGTTGTCCAGTCAGGCGTAGCCATTGATTCCAAAGCGTGCGATTACGTCCGAACATAAATAGACGCAACATAATGTCCCCTCCTAAAAATTAAGTTGAACATTTTTAATGTGCGTGAATGTATATAAAACATACATGGAAAAGAATAGTGAGAACAATAACGGGAGAATTTGCAACAATTATTTTTTTGAAAAACGATTACAAAAGAAAAATGGTGACAGTTATTTTAACATTTCTTTCTTGTTGTTGAAAAACAGCAAAAGAAGGAGTAAGTTATATGTGAAAAAAATCACAAAATAAACGGAAAGAGAAGTGTCAGGAAAATGGAAGCAGTGAAAAAATGCAAAGAATTAGCGCTGAAAAAGCGTGCTATTTTAGAACGCTCCCTTACACAATATATGATGCGAGCTGCCTTAGCTGGGGTGTATATCGGGTTCGCGCTCGTCCTTTGCTTAAGGATCGGGGATTTTTTTCATGAAGCGAATTCGCCTGCGACATATTTAGTTATGGGGCTATTTTTCGGCATTGCCCTTGTGCTTATTATGTACGGTGAAGCAGAATTGTTTACAGGGAATACGATGTATTTTACGATTAGTACAATCCAGAAAGAAACGACGGTAAAAGACACCATTCGCAATTGGCTCGCTTGTTATAGCGGCAATTTGTTAGGCGCCATCTTTTTCGCGTTCCTTATTTCTCAGTCCGGCGTATTCGATCATATTTCAGAAGACCATGTCTTGTTTGCGGTGGCGGCGAAAAAAATACATGCCACAACTACGCAGCTTTTTATTAAAGGAATTCTTTGTAACTGGCTCGTTTGTTTAGCGATTTTTATCCCGATGCAAATGAAAGAAGATATCGCGAAAGTGATTTCGATGATTCTCATCGTCTTTATCTTTTTCGCCTCCGGATATGAGCACTCGATCGCGAACTTTGTGTTATTTTCCATTGCGTTAGCTGTCCCGCATCCAGCAACGATTGATTTGGCGGGAGTGATTCACAACATTCTTCCAGTGACATTTGGTAACATTGTCGGCGGAGCATTATTTATGGGAGCGTTGTATACGTATTTAACAGCACGCAAAAACACTGATGAACCGACGAAATCCGTACTTCACTATGCATTTCAACAACGGAAATGATTGAATAAATAAACAGCTTGCCTGCCAAAAGAAGCGGCAGGCATTTTTATGTAAAAAATATTCAGAAAAACGTTCTTTCTTTTTGAAATTAATGTTATAATCACGTAAAAAAATATTACGTGGAAGGTGAGATTTTATGTTTTTGTTGAAATGGCGAACGAAATATAAGGAAGAGCAAGTGGAAGTTTCGTTAGCTAACGAGCAATTGCTCGGACAAATTGAAGTAGCGGCTGACCAACTAAAAGCAGTAATTGAACAAATGAAACTTGCGGCAAATTCATTAAACGACATATCGACGTCAAGCAAATCGAGTACGACAGAGTTGACGAAACACCTTGAAAAGACAATGGATTATACGTTGCGCGTATCGGAAAAAATGAAAATGATCGCTTCGTCTGCATTAAAAGTATCCGCCGCTTCCCAGCAAATTCATTCGAGCAGCCAATTGTTTTATGAAGAGCTGATCCACTCGTGGAATTCGCTAAAAAAATTGCAGGCGGAAATGGATGAGTTGCGCAAAAGTCATCATGTGTTGTTAAAGCAAATGGAAAGCTTAGTCAATCAATCGCAAGAAATTAACCAAATTCTTTCAGCGATCGGCGCCATTTCGCAACAAACAAGCATCCTTGCCTTAAATGCGAATATTGAATCGGCACGAGCAGGCGAACACGGCAAGGGGTTTTCGGTCGTAGCGAATGAAGTAGGGAACTTGGCAAGCCAAACATCGAAAGCGGTCGAACAGACGCGCGACATTTTGTCATCGATTCAAAATGAAATTGCGGCGACAACGGACATGGTGAAAACGGAAACGGCACAAATTGAAAGTGGATCACAAGAAGTGATGAGCGTGCTACAAATTTTGGATTCTTTTAAGGAAAAGCTAAGCAATATTACAGCGATGGTGTTTGACTCGACGCAAGCAGCCGATGCACAAACGGCGAGCGTACAAGAAATTGCGGCGTGGCTCGAGCAGATTACAGCGATGGCGACTAAAAACAAAGAGCACGCCTATAAGGTAGAGCGGGATATGGATCGTCAACATCGAAACGTCGAACAAATGATGGATATCAACAAAGCATTAGAAAAAACATCGAATGAATTGCAAAGCATGGTGAAAACGGACGTAACGGCAGCTGTTTCGCTAGATGAAACAATGATTGAACAAACGAAAACAAGCATTGCCTTGCTTCTTGAATCTTGTCCATTATATGAAATGAACAAACAGCAGCACGAAAAATATCTTAGTGAATTTTTACGATCCAACGCCAATATTGAAGCGGTTTGGTCTAATCATTTAGACGGAACGTTCGTTTATTCCAATCCGCCGGCAGGGCTTGTGAACGCGAAAGCGCGTCCGTGGTTTATCGAAGCGAGCAAAGGCCGGACGTACGTTTCCGACATTTACACATCTGCACTAACGAAACGTCCGTGCTTGACGATCTCCGCTCCGATTTTTCATCGTGACCAAATCGTCGGTGTAGTGGGGGTGGATTTATCCGCTTTATAAAAACCCCTTGCCTCACACGGCAAGGGGGAGATATTAAAAACTTGGAAATTGTTCGATTTCATTTTTTGTTTGAAGCGTACACAACACGTAGCATAAGCGTTCGATCGCTTGTTTTAATTCATGAATAGGCACTCCAGCAAAACTTAGCCGGATATACTGGTTCGGGACGTGTATCGGAAAACAAGCGCTCCCCGACAGAAAAGAAAGTTCGTGAAGATGAGCTTGTTCTAAAAGCACGTCTGCGTCGACAGGGTGCGGGAGCTTGATCCATAATATGCTTCCGCCATCTGCTCGGCGAAACGTAAGCGATGGCATTTTCTCTTGCAGCAGTTCGACACAACACTTTTCTTGTTGCTTTAGCTGACGGCGCAAATATTGCAAAAATGGATTGAGTTGCTCCGACTGTAGAAGCGATGCGACAATTTTTTGCGGAAGCAACGGGGATCCTAAGTCTGAGATGCTTTTTGCTGCGATTAACTTTTCCAATAATCTCCCTTCGGCAACGAGCGCTCCCATTCGGCAAGCGGGGGATAAAAATTTGCTAAATCCTTTTAAATAAATGACGTGTCCGGACTTGTCAAAGCTTTTGATTGGCGGTGGCGGTGGCGCGTCAAAATAAAGCTCACTCCATGGGTCATCCTCTACAATTAAAAAATGATAGCTTTCGGCAATATCGACAAGCTCTTTTCGCTTTTTCAAGCTAAGGGTTGTTCCTGTAGGGTTTTGGAACGTTGGATTCGTATAAAGCAGTTTTGGGTGGTATTGATCGCAAATTCTCAACAATGTTTTCGTATCGATCCCGTCTTGCTCTACGGGAATCGGAATTATTTGTGCCCCTCGTGCTCTAAAAATATCGATGCTTCCAGGGTAAGTCGGTGCTTCCATTAGAACGACATCATTTGGTCCGACGAACGTTTTTGCCACAAGTTCAATGCCTTGTTGAGTGCCGCTCGTCGCAACAATGTGTTCTGGCGGAACCGACAAATGTTTGGAGCGAAGATAATCGCTCACCGCTTTACGAAATTCCCCATCTCCATTGGCACTGCTATATTGGCTTAATAGTTGCGGCTGCTTTTCAAGGGCGCGCACCGTTGTTTCGCGAATCCAGTCCATATGAAAAAGATCTCCATGCAGACAAGCGGTTGCTAAGTTGTAGCGAATGCTTCGTAGTGGTTGAAAAATGGCAAGCGATTGCGCCCGCGGTACATAATCCGAAACGAGCATTTGCCATTCTGTATCGAAAGGGGCAGGATCGAGCGGCGCTCGTTTTTTGACAAAAATCCCTTTTCCTTGAAAACTTTCGACATATCCTTTTTGTTGCAGCTGTTGATACGCTTTTTGCACGGTCACTAACGCGACTCCTAGCTCTTTTGCCAGTTTCCGGACAGAAGGGAGCTGTTCCCTTTCTTTTAACATATTCGATGAGATCCGGTCGATAAAATATTGGGATATTTGTTCGTGCACCGGAACGTGCGAATGCCGCTTTAAAGCAATGTTCATCTCTTCTCCTCCACTGTTATAGAAAGAGTTTTACTGTTATATATCCATTATAGCATGCTATACATAAACTAACAGGAAAAGGTGATGAGAATGGTTTTATTAGCTTATTTCGTGATGTGTCTTATTTTCGGGACGACGTTTTTAGCGATTAAAATTGGCTTGCAGGAAGGATGGACTCCATATTTTTCTGCCGGTTTCCGCTTTTTTCTCGCCGGCTTTCTTGTCGTTGTCTACGGATTAGTGACGAAACAGTTTGCTTTTCCAACGAAAAAGCAACTCGTCCCGTTTTTGTTGACAGGGTTATGTATGACAGGTATGACATTTGGAACACTGTATTGGGCAGAGCAATATATTCCCTCTAGCTTCGCGGCATTGTTATCAGCGACAGGCCCGCTTTTTGTCACGTTGCTTCATGCGAAAATAGAAAAGAGTAAAATTACTCGCGTTCAGTTTGTTGGACTTGGCTTAGGTTTTTTAGGAATTGTTTTGCTCACCTTTCCGTCGCTTTCGGTACAATTTCACCTCGTTTGGCTACTTGCTTGCGCGGTCGTTATTATCGGGGAAAGTTTTTATGCATTTGCCACCGTTTATTCCAAAAAAGTATTAAAACAAGGCATTTCGTCGCTGATGCTAAACGGTTATCAAATGTTATTTGGCGGACTTTCGCTGCTTATCGTTTCTTTTTTCGTTGAGAAGCCGAACCTTTCCACGATAAACGGCATCGGCTGGCTTTCGCTATTGTATTTAGTTATTATCGGCTCCGTTGTTGGGCATGGGTTGTATTATTGGCTGCTTCAAAAAACAAACCCTTCGTTCCCGGCGACATGGCTATACGTTTCTCCATTTCTCTCACTCGTTCTTGACATCGTTGTCCAGGGCGAAAAAATTCATCTTCTCTCGATGTTGGGCGGCATCGTCATTTTAACAGGCGTGTATGTAATGAATCAGCATATCGTCAAAACCGCTTTTTTAAAAAAAGAAAAAAAGATGGTGTCTTGAAACAGAAGAGGAATTGTTGTATTGGTGGGAGGAATTAGAAGTCTATAACATTGCTATGGAACGCGCTAAATAGTATGGGTGTTTTTTATGTTCGTCATCAATACGTAGGATGGAAGGATTTTTTCAGAAAAAACAGAATAAAGTTTAGGAATAATGCTTATGAAAGGAAGGGAAACGGGATGCATACAACAACAGAAAAAAAGAAACTTTACATTAACGGCGAATGGGTAGAGGCAGAGGCGTACAGCGAGCTTTTGTCGCCATACTCCGGCGAAGCGTTGGCAGAAATTCCGTTAGCAACAGCACAAGACGTAAAGCGAGCGATTTCGGCTGCGTATGAAGCACGTCGAACGATGGCAAAAATGCCAGCACACGAACGGGCGGCGACTTTAGAGAAAGTCGTGGCTTTATTGCAACAACGCGCGGACGAAGCGGCGAAGCTCGTTGCGCTAGAAGCAGCAAAGCCGATCACGACCGCCAAAGCGGAAGTGGCGCGCACGATTCAAACGTATAAATTCGCTGCCGAGGAAGCGAAGCGGATTCATGGAGAAACGCTCCCGCTCGATGCCGCGCCAGGGGGAGAAAATCGCGTCGCCTTTACAGTAAGAGAGCCGATTGGGGTAATCGGGGCGATTACGCCGTTTAACTTTCCGCTAAATTTAGTGGCGCATAAGCTAGGACCTGCGATTGCTTCCGGAAATACGGTCGTGTTGAAGCCAGCGAGCCAAACACCGCTTTCTGCGTACTTTATTGCTGAATTGTTTGAACAGGCAGGATTGCCAAAAGGAGCGCTCAATGTCGTGACCGGAAGCGGAAAAACGGTCGGTGACCAAATTGTTACCGATCCACGCATTAGTATGGTGACCTTTACCGGCAGTCCGGAAGTAGGGATTGGCATTCGCAACAAAGCTGGATTAAAACGCGTCACGCTAGAGCTAGGTTCGAACTCAGCCGTCATTATCGATGAACAAGTGGATGTCGAGCGAATCATTCCGCGGTGCGTCGTCGGTGCTTTCTCGTTCCAAGGGCAAGTATGTATTTCATTGCAACGCATTTACGTGCATGAAAAACGGTATGAAGAGTTTGTCGAAAAGTTTGTTGAGGCGGTAAAACAGCTAAAAGTAGGTGACCCGCTCGATCCAAGCACAGACGTTTCTGCACTTATTTCCGAAAAAGATGTGGAGCGTTCGCTGCAGTGGATTGAAGAAGCGAAGCAAGGTGGGGCTACTGTTGCGATTGGTGGGGAGAGACAGGGGAATATTTTGTTACCGACGGTCATTTTAGACGCAGCACCAACGATGAAAGTATCGTGCCAAGAAGTGTTTGCGCCGATTGTGCTTATTAATAAAGTTTCCTCCATCGATGAAGCGATTAAGCTTGTCAACGATTCGCGCTATGGGCTGCAAGCAGGCATATATACAGACAATGTCCATACGGCATGGGAAGCGGCGGAGAAATTGCATGTCGGCGGGGTGCTTATTAACGACATTCCGACGTTCCGCGTTGATCATATGCCATATGGTGGCGTGAAAGAAAGCGGATTTGGCCGTGAAGGAATTCGCTACGCGATTGAAGAAATGACGGAGCTAAAGCTTATCATTTTCAACCGGAATCGCTAACAACTTCATCCGTGCCATTTTAAGTGGTGCGGATTTTTTTATATTAAAAAAGGATTTTTGAAAATAGTGAGGAATAAAGTAAAAGAAAATCGGTGAAACAGGGGGAGAACAATGGAAACAGTAGTGCTTTCTTTTTCAGGAAATTTGGCGGTATTGGAGTTGAACCGTCCGGACTCGTTAAATGCGATGGACGTGCAAATGTTGAATGAGTTAGTCGAAGCGCTTCGTGAAGTAGAGCAAAGCGATGCGCAGCTTCTTGTCATTCGTGGGAGAGGAAGAGGGTTTTCTGCCGGCGGCGATATTAAAACGATGCTTAGCGTAGATGACCCAGAAAAATTTCATGAAGTCATGAATACGATTCAGCAGGTTATTGCGACATTGTACAGCATGCCGAAAGTTGTCATTGCCGCCATTCATGGACCAGCAGCAGGATTAGGGTTAAGTTTTGCATTGGCAAGCGACTATGTCATTGCGACAAAACAGGCGCGCTTAGCGATGAATTTTATTGGCATCGGGCTTGTCCCAGATGGCGGAGGGCATTTCTTTTTAGCGCAACGGGTCGGCGAAACGAAAGCAAAGCACATCATTTGGGAAGGGAAACCGATGAACGCTGATGAAGCGTATGAACTTGGGCTCGTCGACTTCATTGTTGAGGATGAGAACGAAGTGGAGCAAAAAATTGCTGAGTGGCAAGCAAAGCCATTGCAAGCGATGATCGCTACGAAAATGCTATACGCCAAAACAACAAAAGACGAATTGCTCAACGTCCTCAAGCTAGAAACCGACGCCCAGCAAAAAATGCGGAAAACCAAAGACCACCGCGAAGGCGTCCAAGCATTTTTAGAAAAAAGAAAGCCGAACTTTATCGGAAAATAAGAGAACAGCTCTTGTCGTCTCGGACAAGAGCTGTTATAGTTAAAATTTTTTCGCTAGGTGGGGAGTTGTCTAGCTCCAAGCACCATCGGTGTGATGCGCTCCGCCCCCTTCTTTCGGCGGCGACACACTGAGTTCGCTTCTTGGAAATATCCCACGCAAGCCGAAGCTTTGCTTGAGATGAGCCTCCTCGGTGGAGCTTGTGCGCTCTTCTTGCGTTTAAATAAAAATTTTAACGGAATGGCTGACTCTCTATCACTCCCCAACTATTAGAGATCCTTATCTTATGAAAGAAATTTGATCGAGCAATAGCCGTGTGCCCTACGGTTCGAGGTTAAGTTAGGCAATCCGTAACTGTTCCATGTCGGTTTTATAAAAGTATTGAACTTTAACCCCTATTGAGATAAATTGTTTGGGCATAGTGAAAAACTTAAATAAAAATATTGCACATCTTTTCCATCTCATTTATAATTAACACTAAACCGGTTTATGAAAACGCTTTCTAAACTAAATCGATTTAGTAAAAGAAAGAGGGATCCCATTGAAAAAAGTGACGATGGCCGATGTCGCGAAATTGGCCAACGTTTCCAAAAGCACTGTTTCGCAATACTTGAACAAACGCTATGAATATATGAGCGAGGAAACAAGAAAACGCATCGCTCAAGCGATTGAGGAACTTGGTTATCACCCGAATGTAATCGCCCGCAGTTTAAAGCAAAAAACAACGGCCACCATCGGTGTAATTGTATTTAATATGCTTCATATGTTGACGACGCAAGTGTTGCACGCCATTGAAGAGGAATGTCAGAAGCGCGGGTTTCATGTCATCATCTGCAACTCAGACGACGACGCGGAAAAGGAGAAGAAGTATATTGATATGCTTCTCGCCAAACAAGTTGATGGACTCATTGTCTTTCCGACAGGAAAAAACGAAGATGTGTACCGTCATCTTGTAGCAGAACGCTTTCCACTTGTCTTTGTCGACCGAATGGTGCCAGGGATAGAGGTGGATAGCGTATTGTTAGACAATTTTAGAGCGGCAGAAATGGCTGTTGATTATTTAGCTTCGCATGGCTATAATCACATCGCTATCGTTACTCCGCCACTCGTGGCCTATAACGTACCGCGGATGGAACGATTTGAGGGGTTTCGTGCAGCAATGGAGAAAAGAGGGTTTGATGTCGGTGAAAACAACATCATTGCTGTTAATTCCGCTGTGCTATCCGAAGGTAACTATTCAGCCGTTACATAGAAAAAGTTTACGAGATCGGGTTTATTTCTGCTCCCCTTGTCTATACTAGTACCATCCAAGACAAGGGAGGTGAACACGATGGCAAACGTTGTTTTTGATTTTCAACAAGCGGTCTTTACACTCGAAAGCATGGTCGCAAAAATCGAGCGCCAAGCGCAAACCATCGAAAAACTCATCAAAGAAAACGAGCAGCTAAGACAAGAAAACCAACAATTAAAAGCACGTATTGCAGAATTAGAAGCCCGTACGAAAAAAAACAGTACGAACAGCCACTTACCGCCGTCCTCTGACCGGTTTGTGGCGAAATCCCCTTCTCGCCAACCGTCGGAGAAACAGCCGGGAGGGCAACTAGGGCATCGAGGAACGACGCTCCGCCAAGTACCGAATCCTGACCATCGAGTCCTTCACCGCGTGACCAAATGCAAAGGATGTGGTCACTCTTTAGAACATGTTGCTCCGCTTCAAGTAGACATTCGCCAAGTGTTCGACCTCCCAGTGGTTCGAATGGAAGTGACTCAACACGAACGGGAAGTGAAGGGGTGTCCGAAATGTCATCTCGTCCAGCAGGCAGAGTTCCCTTTTTATGTCACGAATCATGTCCAGTACGGACCAGCCATCACTTCCCTTGTTTTATACTGGAATCATGCGCAGTTGATCCCGTGCGAGCGTGTCACGGAGATGGTCAAAGCGTTAGTGGGCCATTCAATCAGTGCAGGCACAGTCGTGAACATGACGAGACGGTGGCTCCCTGTGTTAGAAGCAGCGCTCAAAGAGATCGAAACGGCGTTGCTAACCTCCAGCACGTTGCACGTCGATGAAACGAGCCTGCGTGTGAACAGAAAGAACCAATGGGTGCATGTGGCTTCCACTGCCAAGGTCACACGATACGGGCTTCATCGTTCCCGTGGAAAGCAAGCGACGGACGACATCGGGATCTTGCCACGGTACAAAGGAACGATGGTACACGATGCGTATTCGGTGTACCCGATGTACACAGAGGCGAGCCATGCGCTTTGCCACGCCCATCATCTCCGGGAGCTTCGGGCATATACGGAACTTTACGGCCATTCATGGTCGAAAGAGATGACCGAAGCACTGTTGGAGATGAAACAGGCGGTGGAGAAAGCGGGCGGAGCTCTACCGGAAGAGGAAGTCCGGTATTGGGAAGCAGTGTACGACCAGCTTCTAGCGAATGGTCGACAAGAACTCGATGAACGTTGCCGACAAGGCAACCATGAAGGCGTCCGCAACGCGCAAAATTTCATCCAGCGCCTGGAAAAGCGCAAGCAAGAAGCGCTTCTCTTCCTGCGAAAGAAAGAAGTGCCGTTTGACAACAACCAAGCCGAGCGTGATTTGCGGATGGTGAAAGTCAAACAAAAAATTTCCGGAACGTTTCGTCAGGAAGACGATGCCGAGGCTTTCTGCACCATTCGCAGCGTCATTTCTACCCTGCAAAAACACGGAAAGCCGGTTTGGGAATCGTTGCAAAGACTTCTAAGTGGGGAGTCTCTCCAAACGATTCTCCATTCCTCCTAGGGCATTTTCGATACTGGAAATGCCCTATTGGTGCTGGATTCTGAAAATCTCACTAGTATTGGGCTGAATGGATACATCCGAAGAGCTAAAAAAACGGTTTACCCAACTTGAGCGGCCAAATGCCCTGTTTGCAATTAACGACTTGACTTTGATGGGCGTTTTGCGGTTTGTGAAAGAAAACGACATTCGAGTGCCCGAAGATCTAGCAATAATCAACATTGATGATGTGCCGTTTGCCGATATTTATACCCCAATGCTGACGACGATTGCCCAACCGACATTTGCCATGGGGAAAAAAGCAGCTGAGCAGGTATTTGCGCAAATTAGTCAGAAGCGGAAGGGTAAGCCACGTGTGTTTCGTTTCTCTCCGATACTGAAGGAACGGACATCGATTAGACAAAAGGATAGATGACGAAGGGAGGAGAAACGGTGACTATACAAGGGAAAGTCGTCATTGGAGTGGACATTGGAACGACAAGCACGAAAGCAGTCGTTTTTAGTGAACAAGGTCGGGTATTAGCCTCCCATGCTGTTGATTATCCGATTATTCACCCACATACGGGATGGGCAGAGCAAGATCCAGATGAGTTGTTCGCAGCGGTCATTCAAGCGGTGGGAGGAGTGACGGTTCGCTATGCCATCCGTCCTAAACAAGTGAAAGCATTAGGATTCAGTGCAGCCATGCACTCGGTTATGGCGATCGATCAAGAGGGGAAGCCGCTTACCAACTTGATTATCTGGGCCGACAATCGAAGTGTTGCCCAGGCAGAGAGGTTGCTTAAAGAACAAAATGGGATTGACATTTACCGGCGAACGGGAACGCCAATTCACCCGATGTCACCGCTAGCAAAACTGATGTGGCTGAAAGAAGAGCGGCCAGACGTATTTCGAAATGCCAGACGGTTTGTCTCGGTAAAAGATTATGTGCTTTATCGCCTGTATGGAGAATACGTCACCGATCATTCGCTCGCCTCGGCTACCGGTTTGTTTCGTCTTAGTACACTCGATTGGGATGAGGATGTATTATCTTTCCTTGGAATTGGTTGCGAACACCTACCACGTCTAGTTCCAGCGACGCATATTTTGCAAGGGATGGAGAAAGATTGGGCGGAAAAAATGGGGGTAGCTCCTGATGTGCCGGTCATTATTGGAGCGAGCGATGGCGTGCTTGCTAACATTGGTGTTGGGGCAGTGCTTCCGGGCGAGGCAGCTATTACGATCGGAACAAGTGGGGCAGTGCGAACGATTGCAACGAACCCAACGACTGACGAGAAAGGTAGAACGTTCTGTTATGCATTGACTCCGGGGTATTGGATCGTCGGTGGACCAACGAACAACGGCGGTATTTTGCTTCGCTGGCTGCGTGATGAGTTTGGTGCTCAAGAGCGAGAAGTGGCGAAAAAACTCGGCATGGATCCGTACGATTTGTTGACGAAATATGCCGAACATGTTCCTCCGGGAGCGGAAGGACTTGTGTTTTTACCATTTTTATCGGGAGAACGAGCACCATATTGGAATGCAAATGCCCGCGGGACGTTTTTCGGTCTTAGTCTTCATCATAAACGTGAACATTTTATTCGCGCTGTCATGGAAGGTGTCTGCTTTAGTATTTTATCAGTAGCACTTGCTATTCGTGATGTAACCGGACCGATGGAGGAAATCCGTGTTTCGGGTGGGTTTGCCAAATCGCCGTTTTGGCGACAAATACTTTCTGATATGCTCGGAAAACCGCTCATTGTGCCGCAAACGCATGAAGCTTCGGCATTAGGAGCGGCTGCTGTGGCACTCTATGCGCTAGGTGAGTTACCGTCGCTTGGGATGGTAAAAAACTGGATTGAAACGACAGCTCGGCATGAACCAAATGAAGACCATACACTCGTTTATGCTGAATTATTTGATTTGTACGTGCGGTTGTATGAACGGTTAAAAGAGGAGTTTGATATGATCGCGGCGTTTCAGCGTCGGAATCGATAAAAAGGCGCATCAACTAAATCGGTTTAGTATCCTAGCGAACGGTTAATAAACCGATTTAGAAAACAATATCGTTTCATAGTTAAAAAACTGAAAGCGTTTGCGATGGGGAAAATTTAATTGAGTCATTGTGTATAAAAACAAAGGGGGAACAAGGAATGGGGATTGCCATTGTTATTGTTGCGATTATTGCATTGTTGCTATTGATTACTATAGCGAAAATGCATCCATTTGTCGCACTCATTTTAATCTCTGTTGGTGTCGGGTTAGCGATGGGGATGCCGCTTATTGCTCCATCACCGGAAACGCCGGGCATTATAGATTCCATTAAAGCTGGATTAGGCAATACACTCGGCTTTTTGGCGATCGTGTTGGCACTTGGAACGATGCTCGGAAAAATGATGGCTGAATCCGGTGGTGCTGAACGAATTGCTAAAACGTTAATTGCTCGCTTTGGTCAAAAGCGTGTTCATTGGGCAATGATGGTCGTTGCTTTTTTGGTTGGGATTCCGGTGTTTTTCCAAGTAGGGTTTGTGTTGCTTATTCCTCTCGTCTTTACGATTGCGATCGAAACGGGTATTTCACTCATCACAATCGGGATACCACTTGTTGCTGGCTTATCGGTCGTGCATGGTCTTGTTCCGCCACATCCGGCAGCGATGGCAGCGGTGGGCATCTTTAAAGCGGACGTTGGAAAGACGATTCTTTATTCCATTATCGTTGGTCTGCCAACAGCGATTATTGCTGGACCGCTGTATGGAAAATGGATTGGTGCGCGTATGTACAAAAAGGTACCGGCGGAAATTGCTGAGCAGCTCGTACAGCATAAAGAAACACGAGAACTTCCAGCGTTCGGAAATACGCTATTTACGATTTTGCTTCCCGTCATTTTAATGCTTATCGCCTCGATTGCCAACGTTACGCTTGATCAGACATTAGAAGCAGCGAAAGTATTACGCTTTATCGGTGACCCAATCGTTGCATTGCTTATTGCTACAATTTATTCGTTCTTTAGTTTAGGATATGCTCGTGGCTTTAACCGTGACAACGTGCTGAAATTTGCAAACGACTGCCTTGGTCCCGTTGCTAATATTTTACTCGTTATCGGGGCGGGTGGTGCGTTCAATAAAGTGCTCCTTGACTCCGGCATCGGTCAACAAATTGCTGAAGCAGCGAAACATTCACATCTATCTCCGCTTTTATTAGGATGGGGTATTGCTGCTCTCATTCGCGTCGCGACTGGTTCAGCTACTGTTTCGATGATGACTGCCGCCGGCATCGTTGCGCCAATCGCTGCTACTATGTCAGGTACAAATATGGAACTGCTCGTGTTGGCGACCGGCGCTGGTTCGTTAATTTTGTCGCACGTCAACGATTCCGGGTTCTGGATGATCAAAGAATATTTTGGCATGACAGTCAAAGAAACGCTTATGACTTGGACGGTGATGGAAACGATTATCTCAGTGGTAGCCTTTATTTTCATTCTATTGTTAAATGTCATTCTCTAACAAATCTCACCCGCCCTGCATCACTTAAGGGCGGGATTCTCGTTTTAATTAGTTTCGTAGCAATGACTCCTCTCGAATCCGAACGCTGCCCATGGTTACAAAAGCAACGGTTGAATGAGGTTAGCTTGCTTTTCCAACAACGTTAGAAAAAAACAATCATTAAAAATTAGTTCGTTTTTTGGACAAACTAACTAAAAATTGCTATAATCATTGTGAAGAAAGTGTTTGAAAATTCAAAAAGGGTAGGGGCTGGTCTGATGGTAGTGGATCAGCCTCTGTTCATTCATGCAAGGGAGTCAACAACCCAACGACTCAAGTCGTGGGCTTGAATGCCCCGTGTTGACCAGACCAAGGTTGGAAACAGAACGCGCGTTTAGATGTCATGACACATATTCGTCTCATTCAACGATTGGATGGATACACGTATCGAAAGGAGGGAATAAAACTTGCGTAAAGCGTAATTTCTCTCTAGTCTTTAGACAGGGGTTTCCTTGTGCAAGTTTCGTGAAATGAGATGGGGACAAAGGTTCGCTGGGGAATTTTAAGTACGGCTGCTATTGCTAGGAAAACGCTGATTCCTGCGATTCAGCGGGCAGAAAATGCGGAAGTCGTAGCAATCGCAAGCGGTAGCGGGAAGGCGCATGAAGCGGCGCAGCAGTTCGGAATACCGACAGCTTATAACAATTATGAAGACTTGCTTGCCGCCCCTAACATTGACGCTGTATATATTCCGCTTCCAAATTATATGCATATGGAATGGACGATGAAAGCAGCGGAACATAAAAAACATGTTCTTTGTGAAAAACCAGCTGCTTTATGTGAAGATGATGCACGAAAAATGGTAGAGGTTTGCCGAGAAAATGGTGTCGTTTGGATGGAAGCGTTTATGTATCAATTCCACCCGCAGCATCAACGGGTAAAAGAAATTCTTGCTTCCGGAGAAATAGGAACAGTGAAAAGCATGCGGGCAAGCTTTTCCTTTTATCTTGCCGAGCGGGAAAATAACATTCGAATGGGGGCGAAGTTTGGCGGAGGAAGTTTATTGGATGTAGGCTGCTATTGTGTTCATTCCATTCGCTATTTACTAGAAACGGAGCCAGTTGCCTTATCCGTTCATTCTACGTACGATGAACCTTACGGCGTAGATATGGTGACAAACGGATGGATGAAAATGAACAATGGCGTGCATGTTTTATTTGATTGCAGCTTCGATATGTTTGCGCGCAATGAGTATGAAATCATTGGAACAAAAGGAAAGTTGAGCGTTCCGCGGGCGTACCGTCCTGACGTGCAACAAGGTAACGGCTTAATCATCATCCAAACAGACGACGGAAAAACACGGGAAGAAGTAGTTAACGGCGACCAGTACCGTCTACAGGTGGAGCATGTTTCGCAATGTATCCTCGCTGGAACAACGCCAAGTTATTCGGACGATGCGATCATCCAGCAAGCGAAAGCGTTAGATGCGTGCCGCATGTCAGCGGAAACAGGAAAAGTGGTCGAGTTAACCGTTTAAGCAACGCGCGAAGAAAGGTAGGAAGAGGGATGAGAATTGTACAGGAACAATGGACAGAAGTAGATGGCCGTCCGATTATCGCCTATACCTTTACGAACGATAACGGAATGGAAGTGACGTGTTTAAATTATGGCTGCATCATTACAAAAATATTGGCTCCTGACAAATACGGAAACTATGAAAATGTTGTCTTAGCGTTCAATGAGTTTTCTCCGTATCTTACAAACAGCCCGTATTTCGGAGCGGTGATCGGGCGGGTGGCTGGAAGAATCAGGGAAGCCTCTTTTGAATTAAACGGAAAAACATATCAGTTACATAAAAATGAAAACAGTAATCATTTACATGGCGGACAAAAAGGATTTCACCATGTTGTTTGGAAAGCAGTTGAATTTTCTACAAAAGAAGCGGTAGGCGTGCAGTTTTCGTATACAAGCCCCGATGGGGAAGAAGGATATCCTGGGAATGTCGACGTTCAAGTTACATACACGTTAAATAATCAAAATGAGTTCATCATTTCTTACCATGCAACTTCTGACAAAGACACACCAATAACGTTAACCAATCATACGTATTTTAATTTAAGCGGCAATTTAAAAAGCGATATTTTACACCATCGCTTAAAAATCAAGAGTAATCAGTTTTTGGAGCTAGACCACCAGTTTATTCCGACCGGTGTACTGTTAAATGTCGAGAACACTCCTTTTGATTTGAGGGAAGGCAAATTGCTCAAAGAAGGCATTGAAGCAAATCATCCGCAAATTGCTTTAGTCGGGCAAGGATATGATCATCCGTTTTTGTTAGATAGCCGTCATGCTGAAGAAATCGTTTTGTTTGAACCCGAAAGCGGACGAACATTAATAATAGAAACCGATGAACCTGGGGTGGTGGTATATACAGGAAATCATTTTCCGAGTGGGATGAAGGTAAACGGGATGCCATCTCGAAAATATTTAGGGATTTGCTTAGAAACACAAGCATTACCAGATGCAGTACATCACCCTCATTTTCCTTCTTGCATTTTGCGTGCAGGAGAAGTGTACTCATCGATGACAAAATATACGTTTCGTGTGCATCAAGCATAGGAAACAAAAGAATAAAACATCCATTTTTCAAACACATCAACAAATTTTTTATTATTTGAAAATTCGCTACAATAATAAAAAGAAGGGAGAGAAAAGGGTGTATTGGGAGGAAGTGAAAAAAATACTGGCGGAAGAGTTATCTCTCCGTTCGTTTGAACGATGGGTTCACAGCACAACCGCAGTTATTGATCACGACTGGATTGTAGTGAAATGCGTCGACGAACAGCAGCGGAACGCTTTGCAAACGAAATACGGCTCGCTTATGATCGATGCCGTTCAGACAGTTTTTGGCTCGTCGATGACGGTTGTGTTAGCAATCGACGAAGAATACGAACGATTGGCGAAACGATATGCGCCGATGAGCTTACGAGAATATGTCCTAGCGCTTGAGCAGCGAATGCAACAATTAGAAGAGCGTGTCCAACGTTGCGAACAACTCATCGACCAGCTACAAGAACCGAATATCGTTCATTAACCAAAAGGCTCGTTCATTTCTAGATGGACGAGCCTTTTGCTTAGGGAATTAATGTTATAAAAAATAACATATAAATTATTTTTCACGATTTCTATGTATGTATATAAAAAAAAATGTAATAAATTATTACATTATAAGTGATAAAAAAACAACATAATAATAAGATAAAACTAACATAAGCATAGGGGGAGAGAGAATGGGGCAAAAAAGCAAAGAAATCGGGATGTTTACGTTACTCATTTTAGTATGCAAACTATGGTTTTAGCGGTAACTAAGATGTCACGGAGGGATGGAGAGATGGAAAAAAAGAAACTGGGGATGGAAGTTTGCGGATCATTTATCCGAGCTTTATGTCGTAGCGTTATTGCTTGGAGTGGCGGGAGCGAGTTTTGCTGCTGCATTGCCGCTTGCGAGCCGTTGGTATCCACCGCAATACCAAGGGCTTGCGATGGGGATTGCGGGTGCTGGCAACAGTGGAACGGTATTAACGACGTTGTTTGCCAACCGAATTGCCCAACATTACGGGGATTGGCACATTGTCTTTGGCTTGGCGCTTATTCCAGTCCTTGTGACATTTATTCTCTTTTCGATATTAGCGAAAGATAGTCTTAACCAACCCGCACCACAAAAATTTATCCACTATATGAACGTGTTAAAACAACGCGATGCATGGCTGTTTTGTATCTTTTACAGTGTCACATTTGGCGGTTTTGTCGGGATGTCCAGCTATTTAACGATCTTTTTCAACGCCCAGTACGGACTTGATCCAGTGAGAGCAGCGGATTTTACGACAATTTGTGTTATTGCAGGGAGTTTTTTTAGACCAGTTGGTGGTTGGTTAGCTGATAAGTTTGGAGGCATTCGCATGTTAATCATGCTATATAGCGTGGTAGCGATTATGATGGCGCTTCTTTCTTCGCTTCCGAGCTTAACGATCGCTACTTCGTTATTATTTGTCGCAATGATGAGTTTAGGAATGGGGAACGGTTCGGTGTTTCAGCTAGTGCCGCAACGGTTTCAAAAAGAGATTGGCGTCGTCACGGGAATTGTCGGAGCGGCAGGAGGGCTTGGCGGTTATTTTTTGCCAAAAATTTTAGGGAATATTAAATTAGCGACCGGATCGTTTACGTTCGGTTTCCTCATTTTAAGTGGAATTGCTATTTTGTGCATGTTACTGATTACGATCGTGCAACGACAATGGAGAAGAACATGGATTGGCGCTAGCGGAAAAGCGAGAGCAGAACATGTTTAAAAAATCCGCTCATTAGGATGGCCTTTTTTAGGTCATCCTTTTTGGTGAAAGAGTAAAAAAATAAGTGAGCCATTTGTCCGATCATGGTAAGATAAAAATAGAGGTGATGACAGTGTGGCAGCTTTGCCTTTCGATGGTCGAACGGCTTGGAATTATTGTCATGGTTGCATTTTTATTAACACGGTTGTCGTATTTTCGCCGCTTGATTTATCATCAACAAGTGGATTGGACACAGCGGTTCATTATTATGGTTATTTTCGGAATTTTCGGGATTGTTGGAACGTATACCGGTTTAACGGTGCACGTCGAAACGTTCGAAGTCGCGAAATGGACGTGGTCGTTGAAAGAAAATGAGGCGCTCGCCAACTCGCGCGTCATCGGGGTCGTTATCGCTGGTTTGCTTGGTGGATGGCAAGTGGGGCTTGGCGCAGGATTAATTGCTGGTGTGCATCGGCTTTTTCTCGGTGGGTTTACAGCGGTCGCTTGCGGTGTATCGACGATTATTGCTGGAGCGATTGCTGGGATGGTGCATCACCACAAAAAAAGAGCGTTCGCCCTGTCGCCGGAGGTGGCGCTTGTCGTTGGGATGGCAGCGGAAACGTTACAAATGCTCGTTATTTTGCTTGTCGCCAAACCGTTTGACCGAGCGTTATTACTCGTCGAGGAAATTGGTGTGCCGATGGTTATTGCTAATGGCTTAGGGAGTGCTATTTTTATACTAGTCATTCGCAACGTATTTCAAGAAGAAGAAAAAGCAGGTGCATTGCAGGCGGAAAAAGCGATGCGCTTAGCGGAAGCAACTATTCATCATTTACGGAACGGGTTAACGCCCCAATCGGCGAAAGCAATTTGTGAGCTTTTTATTCAAGAAGTTCCGTCGGTAGCAGTGTCGGTGACAGATCGCGCGCATATTTTGGCGCATGTCGGGGCAGGGAGTGACCATCATTTCGCCAATGAGCCGATTCAGACAGAAACGACGCGACGGGTAGTGGAGACAGGGGAAATGCTCATTGTGCACGATCGGGTCGCTTGCCACGATCCGCATTGTCCGTTGCATAAAGCCATTATTGCACCGTTAAAGCGAAAGGACGAAACGGTAGGAACACTTAAATTTTACTTTCAGTCAGAAGCGGATTTATCTTCGATTACGTTTGAATTTGTAAAAGGGCTATCGTCGCTTTTAAGCTTGCAGCTGGAAATTGCCGAAGCGGAAAAATATTATCAATTAATGAAAGAAGCGCAAATTAAAGCGCTCCATGCCCAAGTTCATCCGCATTTTCTGTTTAATGCACTCAACACGATCGTTTCTTGCATCCGAATTGATCCGAATCGAGCAAGGCAACTGCTCGTTTCCCTAGCGTATTATTTTAGGAAAAATTTAGCGGGTACGACTGAAATGCTATCGACGTTAGAAGAGGAAATTCGTCATGTCCAAGCATATTTAACAATCGAAGAAGCGCGGTTTCAAGATAAATTGCGTGTCCGGTATGATATTGAGGAGGGGTTTGACCGAGTAGTGCTTCCAACGATGACGCTGCAGCCATTGGTAGAAAATGCGGTAAAACATGGTTTAAAATATATGAAAAAAGGTAGCGAAATTGTCATCGTCGTGAAAGCTGATAGGGATATGGTGAAAATTTCGGTGTCCGATAACGGCAAAGGAATGACGGATGAAGAAGTAGCGCAGCTATTGCGAACGCCAGTCGCTTCTTCAAAAGGAGCGGGGATCGGTTTATATAATGTGTATGAGCGAATAAAGTCATTGCTTGGAGAAGAAGCGAAATTCGCCATTGTATCGGCAAAAGGAAAAGGAACGACTGTTCAATTAACCGTTCCACTGAAAGAAGGGAAGGAGGGGGATGTGGTTGCGTATGCGAGTTATCGTCGTCGATGATGAACCGTTAAGCCGCGACGAGTTGAAACATTTATTGAGCGAGTATGAGCAAGTGGAAATTGTAGGCGAAGCAGATTGCGGGGAAAGTGCGCTCGAAAAAATTGTTTCCTTGCAGCCGGATGTTGTGTTTTTGGATATCGAAATGGCGGAAATGTCAGGGTTTATCCTTGCGAAAATGTTAAAACAACTTAAGCAACCGCCGACGATTGTGTTTGCAACGGCATATCCGAATTACGCGGTCGAAGCGTTCCGTTATGAAGCGGTAGACTATTTATTAAAGCCATTTGATGACGTGCAAGTAGGGGAAACGGTCGCTCGCCTGTTGCGCAAATTGGAAAAAGAAAAACCTACTGCTTCACACGGACCACTTCGAAAGTTAGCGATTGAAGAAGAAGACGGCATCGTTTACGTTTCGCCGCACGATATTTTATATTGTTGCCGAGAAATAAAAGATACAATCGTTGTGACGAAACAGAAAACGTATTATACGAAAGCCCCGTTAAAAGAGCTAGAACAAAAACTAAAAGGGACTCTATTTTTTCGTCCGCATAAAAGCTATTTAGTAAATGTGGAAAAAGTAGAACAGCTTACCCCATGGTTTAATGGCGCATATCAGTTGACGTTAACAGGAACAGACGTGAAAATTCCAGTCAGTCGCAATTATGTGAAAGCGCTTCGACAGCGGTTAGAATTATAACGGGCATTTTGCCCGTTATTTTTTCAATAGCATTAGCGGAGAAACCCGCCATTCCCATTGTTTTTGTTCGTGCCCGATGGCCAACGTGCTCACTGGAGACAAATGAAGGAGCACGCAGCATCCAACCGATAAAAAAGCAGTAACAGCAAACAACATGACACCTTGTAAAAGCGGAGCAGCGGTGTTTAACGTATGTGCAAACATGTATATAAAGAATAAATGCCCTAAGTACGCGCCGTACGTATAACGGTGAATAAACCGAAGTACCGTATATAACGGCGATTTTGTTTGAACGATAGTTATCGATAATGCGTAAAGCAATAAAATTTCTGAGCATACGTAGAAAAACATCGACGGTTTTAAATACGTTGCCGCTTTTAAATCAATCGAAAAAATAGTTTTAAAGGTAAGCAACTCGTATCCTACGAAAATAAACAATGCTAAAAAGAGAAACGTATTGAACGGAATCGATTGTAAGACGAATTTCCGCCATTTTTGCAATGTTTGTGCTGCTACGCCTCCAAGTAAAAAGTAAAAGAAATAAGCAAAAAAGCTTCGATCAAAATAATGGAGTGAAGACGTACTCACCTGCTCGAACGATATTAAAAATAAAATATACACAACCGCGCCACTGATGAGCGCTTTTGTCCATGCCTCTTTTGTTTTTAGCCATGTAAAAAATAGCGCAAACAACGGAGCGAGTACATGGAATTGGAAAATCATCACCACATACCATAAATGAGGGGCAGCGTCCCCTGTCAAAAATTGTTTTACCCATTCATTCCAGCCAGCATCTTTTGCTAGTAAAAATAAATAAACAACCGCCCAGAACCCATACGGAAGAAGCAATTCTTTTCCTTTCTGCAGCACGTACGACGGATAGTGGCCAATGGTTTGCTGCGCCATATGGAATCCTGCCAAAAATACGAATACCGGCGCTGAAAACTTTACAAAATTAAAGAGCATACCGACCATTACCGCTTCTTCCGGTCGAAGCGTTCGGTGGTTCATCACGTATAGTAAAGCGCTTTGAAAGACGACAGCTAAAAATGCTAAACTTTTCATCACGACTAGTTCGGAAGGTTGTCGATTATTCATGTTCATTCACCAGCTTCATCTTCGTTTCCTACATATTTTAGTATAATGATAAATCCTTCACAAAGTAATGAAATTTGTGACAATCTATTGAAAAGACCATCTCAATTCTATGAATAACAATACGTATTTTAATATAAAACGGTTACAATTGTCAGAAAAAAAGTTCTTGTCGTACGGTGACAAGAACTTTTTTACTAAATTATCCTCTGTTTTGCACTTCCCGAAGCAGTTCGTACGCTCGTTCGCCTGCGAGGCTCATAAGCTGTTCAAAAATCGCATCGCGCTGCAAGTCTAATTCGACAATTCGTTTAGCGAGCTCAAGAGCTTGGTAGTTCACTGTAATCCCTCCCGTTTTTTCTTTTGTCTTGCTCGATTTCGTTCATATTCGCGGCGCAATTCAGTGATGGTCCATCGATCAAGCGAATCGAAATCGAACATGCCTGTTTTCGTCAGTTCGTCAATATAAAACTGTTTTTGTCTCCAAAGCGCGTTTCGGAGCAAATTCCCCATGTTCCCACTCCCTTTTTCTTCCCATTATAAACATTTTTTGCGTGATTGCTATTCTTATGTTATATTTTATTACATATAAAATAAAAATAATGTTAGAAATTATAACAAAAACAAACCTTATCGCGTCGATTTTTATATAATTGTGTTAGAAAAATTATCATAAAGGGTGGAGTGCTATGGAGCGAAAAGACGATGGATATAAGTTTAAAAAAGTCATTTCGATCGGGGTCGTCAGCGAACTGACAGGGTTGTCACAGCGACAAATTCGCTATTACGAAGAGCGCAAGTTGATTTTTCCTGACCGTTCGAAAGGAACGCGCAAATATTCATTTGATGACGTAGAACGGCTGATGGATATTGCCGATAAGCGTGAAGAAGGTGTACCAACGCAAGAAATTCGCCGTGAACTCACAAAAGAACTACGCGAAAAAATGTTAAAAGGACAAATGAACGCTCATTTCCGGTTGAGGGGATAAGTCGCCTAAGTACGAATATAACGGCTCATAATGGGAGAAGGCATATTTTCCAGTATGTTGTTCATACTACAGGTGAACGATATTCCCTAAAGAGGTGGTAAAATGATGGAACCTTCTTGGAAAGCCCTTCTCCCGTTTTTAGTTGTTATCCCGTTATCGATTTGGACAAGGCAAGTCATTCCAGGTTTGTTTGTAGCGCTTTTACTTGGTAGTTATTTAGTCGATCCGACCATACTCGGTGGACTAAAAACAATGCTCACTTATCTTGTACATAACTTAATGCAAACAAACAATATTCGGATCATTATCTTTCTTTACGTATTTGCTGGGCTAATTAGCATTATTAAATATACAGGTGGAATTAAAGGATTTGTCCATCTTGTCGGAAAAAAAGTAAAGACTGCAAGAAGTGCGTTGTTGTTGACATGGATTTCTACGATGGTGACGTTTAGTGACCCGGATTTTCGGATTGTTACGATTGCACCGATTATGAAAGCGTTGAAAAAGAGACTTCATTTATCGTCGCAACAAATCGGTTTTACGATTGAAGTAACGTCCAATCCTGTCGTTGCCCTCATTCCGCTAGCAACTGCGTTCGTTGGCTACATGGTATCGGTCATTGACAAAGCGTTAAAAACGGCCGGTATTCATGAAAAAGCGTACACGGTGTATGTAAAAAGCATTCCGTTTAACTTTTTTTCGTTTACCATTATTCTCGTCGGCTTATACTATAGTTTTTTCCGATATAACAAAAAACGGACGTTATCGCTGTTGGAAATTCGGAAGCAAAACCGAGCGGTAATGGTCGAAGCGGGAAGTGAATTAGAAAACCCAAACGAACAACAAGGGGAAGAAGGACTAGAGTCTTGTCCGGAAGCGTTTGAAAAAGATACGCCGACGAAGCCGTGGAATTTAATTGTCCCGCTTTCGCTTGTTCTTCTGTTAACGCTTTTTCTCAGTTGGTGGGACGGCCACCAAGGGGCAGCAAACTTTTTTGACGCATTTCTCCGTAGCGATGCGCTAGGTGTGATGTTAGAATCGTTAATGATAACCGTTATTTTAACGGTCATATATTTTCTATGGCAACGATTTAAGCTAGCAGATTTATTGACGCATTTTGTCAAAGGTGGAAATGAACTAATGTCTGTCATTTTAATGCTCACGTTGATTTGGGCAGTGTCCGCGATTTCGGAAGATTTAGGGTTCTCTGCCTATATTACGGAGCATGTAAAGGGATGGATTCCGCATTATTTTGTCGCACCAGTATTGTTTTTGTTAGGGGCGCTCATTTCATATTTCATCGGTTCATCATGGGGGACGTGGGGGCTATTAATGCCACTTGGTGTAACGCTTGCGGCGGAATCAGGGACGAATATTTTATTGGTCATCGGAGCGGTATTTGCGAGTGGGACATTTGGCGCATTCGCTTCCCCGTTGAGCGATAATACGGTAACGTTATGCACCATTTTAGACTTGCCGGTCATTGAATACGCCCGCACAAAACTTGTGCCTTCCTTTATCGCTGCCGGCTTAGCTGCTGTTTTGTTTACCGTTATGTCGTTTGTGTGGAGATAAACCATTACTGAAAAAGCTTCTCTTGGGAACGGAGGAGCTTTTTTGCAATTTGGCAAAAAGACGATTTTTTTGTATGATGGTAACGTAACTAATTTTTGGGTGTTGGAGATGGGGAAATGAGGATAGTTCCACTTTCTCATAGGGAAATAGTATGGTTATTGGTTGTTACATTGCTCGGTATTTTCAGCGCTGTGCTTCTTCACTTTCCGCTTGTTATCGGTTTCCTTCCCGGGCTTTTTGCATTAGCAGCTCTTTGTCTTCACAAAGGTGTAGCTTTTCGTGCGCTTTTGCGAATGGGGAGCCGAGGAGCGCTGCAGACGAAAGAGGTTGTCATTATTTTATTATTGGTAAGTATGCTGCTGCCGATGTGGGAGATAAGCGGTACGATGAAACAAATGGTCGCGTTATTTTTGCACTTTTTATCACCTGACCATTTTTTGGTGCTGTCGTTTTTCTTTATGATGCTAATGTCGCTATTATTAGGCACCGCAGTCGGGTCGTTAAGCGCGCTAGGTATCCCGCTGATGAGCGTGGCGATGTCTTTGCATTTGCCGCTTCCTGTCGTAGCTGGGGCGTTAGTTTCCGGGGCGTTTGTCGGCGATCGGACGTCCGTTTTTTCTAGTGCATATCAGCTGCTTGTACATACAGTTGGAACATCTGTATATCGCCAGCTACGCAAATTGTTGCCGACGACAGTGCTTGCGATTAGTTTTAGTGCTTGTTTTTATTTTTTTCTTGATTTGCACATATCGACACGAGCGGCGCTACATTTAGCACCGTTACATGTGAATACAATTGCGTTACTTCCGCCAATTGTACTTCTTTTGCTCGTTGGCTTTCGTATAAAAATGAAGTACGCCTTTTTCGCAAGCATCATTTGTGCAATCGTGCTTGCGTATTGGCGGGGAACATCGCTCGTTTTGCTTCGTTCCTATTTATGGAATGGCAGTGACCAACTAGGCGGTGGGGTTCGTTCTGTGTTGTTTTTGTTATTATTTATTGCTTTAGCTGGGGTTTATAACGGGATACTAGAAGAATTACAGATAGTGCAGCCGTTTTTAGACCGCTGGCTAGCAAATAAGAAGTCGCTTATATCGTATACGTGGCGAACGATCGTTGCTTCGCTCGTCATTTCCGCGGTGGCGTGTAACCAGACGTTGCCGATTATTTTAACCGGCCGCTCGTTTTTTTCTCATTGGCAAAAGCAGCATTCGCGTGAAGAATTGGCTAGAGTGATGGCAGATTCGACAATGATTTTTCCAGGGCTTATTCCTTGGAGCATTTTAGCGGTTATGTGCAGTGCGATTACAGGAGTTTCTACTATTTCCTATATTCCGTATGCTATTTTTTTATGGAGTTTGCCGCTAATGACGCTGCTTTTTTCAGCCGGCAGGCAATTTTTCTCTAAACGGCCATCTGCTCGTCTATTTTTCTCCCGCCTGTTATAATAAATGTACTCACGGTTGAAACGTGGGGAGAGCTTCTTAAGGGCGGTGAGAAGATGGCGGACGAAATATTACAAGAGCTCGAACAATGGCAATGCGAAGACTGCGACGAACAATTGCTATTTTTAAAAGAAAACCAGCAACAAATTCAAGCGAAGCGGAACGTGTATTATGATGAAAAAAAAGATCGGAAAGCAATCGAGCGATATTACCGACACGTCATTCATGAACCAGACGGACTCAGCATGTTTGTCAAATACCATGAACTAGTGAAACGAACGCATAAACGGCGGCTTCCTTACTTTTTTAGCAAAGACGAGTATTTGTATACGTGGGTTGATCTTCACCCAGACGGTTCCGTTCGAAGCATTTATTCGGGAGAAAAGAAAGACCCTGAAACCATTATTATACAAGATTACGAGATTATTAGAAAACGGTATGAAGAATTTCGCCGATTATTAAAATATGCCGACAAAAAGGATTGGACAATCGAGCAAAAGTTAAGAGGAATTGAACGGCAGTTGAAGCTTAATACCGAACATGTCGTTCCTCAATCGTGGTTTGGGGCGCGAGAGCCGATGAAAGGCGACTTGCATCACCTCTTCGTCTGCCAGCCCGAATGCAATACCGCTCGCTCGAACTTTCCATATGCGGATTTCCCGTTTTATGAACCAGAATCGCCAACGGAGAAAATTCAAAACCATTGCGGGGTCGCTGATAACGGTTGGTTTGAGCCAGAACACGGGAAAGGGACGGTGGCGCGGGCGATGCTTTATTTTTTATTGCGCTACCCGACAGAAATTGCGAAGGCGTTTCGCCGGAAAATCGATATCCCACTTTTAGTACGCTGGCATAAAGAGTTTCCGGCCACTATTTACGAAAAACACCGCAATCAAGCGATTTTCTCGATTCAAGGAAACCGCAATCCGTTCATTGATTTCCCAAATTTAGCAGAACAAATGGTTTTTCCGATGAAATCAAAACAATGAGCGCCCTAGCGAAGGGCGTTTTTTCGCTGTTTTGTAGAAAAAGTGTAACAAAGTTGTGATAAAAATCATTCCTATTCCCCTTAGTTTTGTAGTATGATAGAAGCAGCTAATGCTGAGAAAAATTATCATTATTGTCTAGGAGGGCTGCACGAATGGTTCTTACCGACTTGCCACCTGGGAAACGTGCAACGATTACGAATTTATCGATTATGAGTGAGCTGTTAAAACAACGGTTAATTGATATGGGCATTCATGAAGGGGAAGAAGTTTGTGTAAAATGTACGATGCCGTTTGGCGGGCCAGTAATGGTCGAAGTAGGCGGACAGTGCATCTGTTTACGCCGGAAAGAAGCTGCATGCATTGGAGTGGAGTAGTACATGTCGCAAATAGCGTTATTTGGCAATCCGAATACAGGAAAAACATCATTATTTAATAACTTAACCGGTTCTTATGAATATGTCGGAAACTGGAGTGGAGTGACGGTCGAAAAAAAGGTCGGCATTTTACGAAGTCGCGATGCGTATGTCGTCGACTTGCCAGGGGTATATTCGCTCCATCCTCTTTCACGAGATGAAGGAGTGGCGACGGATTTTTTGTTGACAGAGTCGTTCACAACTATTTTAAATATTGTCGATGCGTCGCAGTTGAAACGAAATTTGCATTTGACGATTCAACTGCTTGAATTTGGGAAGCCGCTTGTGATTGCGTTAAATATGATTGATGTCGCTGAACGGCGCGGAATGAAAATCGATGTCAATCAACTATCGGCACGATTTGGTGTGCCGGTCGTTCCGGTCATTGCCCGCACGGGGAAAGGAATGGACGAGCTGGCGGAGATACTTCGGTCGGTGGAACAAACGAAGCCGTTTACGTTAGCATACGACGACGTCATAGAAACAGCGATTGCGAAAATAAGCACCTATCTTCCAGACGATATCGAACGATCGAAACGATGGCTTGCGCTGCAATGCTTAGAAGGAAATGAAAGAGTGTACGAATATTTGCAGGCGAAAATGGAACTTGAACCGATTTTAGCCATTCGTAAGCAGGCGGAAGAAAGCATCCGCCAGCTGCCGCACGGTCGTTCGCTTCGAGAGCGGTTGCATCATTTGCGGGAAACATTTATTGAAGCAGTATTGGAAGATGTCGTTGTATGGACTGAAAAGCGTCCGCTCACATGGACGGAAAAAATCGATGCCATTGTAACAAACAAGTATTTAGGGATGCCGATTTTCTTGTTTTTTATGTATGTGATGTTCATGTTGACGTTCGATTGGCTAGGATCGCCATTAGCTGATTTGCTTGACCAATTTTTCTCAGGACCGTTGACGGATACATTGTCGCGATTGTTAACGGCGATGGGAGCGTCTAAATTTTTGCAAGAACTTGTGTTAAACGGCATCGTTTCCGGGGTTGGCGGTGTACTTGTTTTCGTGCCGCAAATTTTCATTTTGTTCTTTTTTATTTCTTTGTTAGAAGACTCGGGCTATATGGCACGGGTGGCAATGGTCATGGATCGGTTGATGGAAGCGATCGGTTTGAACGGGAAATCGTTTATTCCGATGATTATTGGTTTTGGCTGCAACGTTCCTGGGGTAATGGCAGCAAGAACGATTGAACAGCCGCGCGAGCGCTTGTTGACGATTTTATTGTTGCCACTTATGTCTTGTTCGGCGCGATTGCCGGTATATGCGTTGTTTGTCGGTGCATTTTTTAAAGCACACCAAGCTGCTGTCGTCTTTTCGCTGTACGTATTAGGAATCGTTGTGGCATTGTTGCTTGCGAAACTATTTTCGTCGACGATGTTAAAAAATGAACAATCGGTGTTTGTCATCGAACTACCGCCATATCGTATGCCGCAGGCGCTTACGTTATGGCGCAGCACGTGGGATAAAGGAAAGGGCTTTGTGCGCAAGGCGGGAACGTTTATTTTTGGCGGCTCGGTGGCGATTTGGTTGTTGTCTTATGCGGGACCAAAAGGGCTTCATGTTTCGATGGATGACAGCTTTTTAGCAGCGATTGGAGGCATATTAGCACCGATTTTAGCACCGCTCGGCTTTGGAACATGGCAGGCTGGCGCCGCGCTCATTACTGGCTTTTTAGCGAAAGAAGTCGTCGTTTCGACGATGAACATCATTTACCATACGAAAGATACAGATTCGCTGCAAGGGCTGCTGGCGCATTACTTTACGCCGCTATCGGCGTTTAGTTTCATGGTGTTTGTGTTGCTTTATATTCCATGTTTAGCAACGGTGGCAACAATCCGGAAAGAAACGGGCTCAACGAAATGGACGTTTTTTGCGATTGGCTATGCACTTACGATTGCTTACATCATTTCGTTTCTCATTTACGAAGGTGGGAAGTGGCTAGGACTTTCATAGAAAGAAGGGGAGAGTTATGGTTGCTAATATGATTATCGGCGGTGCCATTTTTGCCTATGCAGGCTGGACGCTCGTCCGCCACGTCAAAAAAAGCGCGAAAGGAAAATGCGCCGCTTGCTCAACAGCAGACGCTTGCTCCGCATGCGGGAAGGAGCTGCAAAAGTAGAGAAACCAAGCACTAAATACGCTTGGTTTCTCTATTTCTGGGATTCCCCTCAAAATTAGGCGAAAAGCCCTATTTACAGAATAGTAGAAAAATAGTTTAAATAAAGGCAAGAGAAATAATTTTTGGCAATGGACAGTCCGGCTAAAGGAGAACAGACAGATGGTTTATGATGGTATTCTTTTATCCTTGCTTATCGGATTTTTCCGCGGTGGAAATTTAAAAGGAATCGCCGAGATGAAGCTGCGCGGCGGCTGGTTATTTCCGATCTTATTAGTCATTGAAATTTTCATCTTTATATTGCAAAATAAAATAGAGATCGTTGCAAAATTAAGCAACGGCATGTTTATAGCGATTTATGCAACTGGACTCGTTTTTCTATGGCTGAACCGCCATCAACCAGGGTTCACCGTCATTTTTGCCGGGGTTTTGCTAAACTTTATCGTTATGTTACTTAACGGTGGAAGAATGCCTGTTTCGGTCGAAGCAGCGCAATTTCTGGGCCGTGAGTATATAGAAGCGCTCAAGGCAGGGGTATACGGAAAACATGAAGCGATTACATCGTCGACATGGCTTCCGTTTTTAGGCGACATCATTCCGCTATCGCCGCCATACCCACGCCAGCAAGTCATCAGCATCGGTGATGTCGTGATGAACGTAGGAGCGTTTATCTTCATTCAACATCTTATGGTAGATGGGCAGAGCGAAACATCATCTAAACCAGCGCACGTGGGGAGGTGAGCGCGATGAACGTTACAGTGAAAAAGGTATTAATCAACTTATTCATCATCGGATCAGTCATCATTGCGTTGACGTCGGGATGGAAAGTAGTATAAATAAATAATAAATAAAGGCGCTGACTCAAAAAAGAGTTCAGTTCTCTTGAGAGAGCTAAACTTTTTTATGAGCTAGTCTTTATTTTTTAATAAAACATCCATGAGCAAGTTTTTCTCGCCACCCAAGCATGAAAATAACCGTTCATGAGCCCGTTATTTTCACAGAAAAATGAGAGTGATTAGAGATGAACAATGAACGTAGTTTTAAATCTTATTTTATTGTGTATACGTCACTGGTTGTTATATCTGGTTTGGTTATTTTTTTTTTAAAAGGAAATTTTTTTAATCATACTTTAAAAGAATGGGTTTTAATTTACATTTTTACAGCATCAATTTTACTCGTTAATTACTTTGTAGTGCATATTCCCCCTAAAGGGAACTCTATTTCTATGGATTCAGCAATTTACTTAGCATGTCTATTTCTTTTTGGGATTGAGTTGACGCTAAAAGTTCTATTTTTAAGTAGTACTATTTACTTAATGTATAATAAAAAAGTAGTATGGTGGAAACATCTCTTTAATTTTTCTATGTATTGCTTGATGTTAGTGGGAACTTATTATTCGTTTTTGGGTTTAGGTGGGGATGCAGGCGTAATAGATATTCATAATATTTCTTCATATATAGTTAGCCTAATGGTTTATTTTATATTAAATACTTTACTCATATCGTTATTTTTTATCTTTTTTTCTCCAAATAGTTTATTTGAGGCCTTTAAAAAAATAATAAAAACAGGTATTTTAAAAGAGTCACTTGTTAGTTACATCTTTTCTTTGTTGCTTTCTCTTGTATTAGTTATTTTGCTGAAAGAAGAAAAATATTTCGGGTTGTTTTTGTTTACAATTTTAGTAGTATTATTATCATTTGCATTTCGGAAATTTTTATACCTATATCAAGATGTTTCAGAACGCGCGATTAAAGACCATTTAACCGGCCTTTATAATCACGGATTTTTTAAAGAAACGTTAAAGGAAAAGTTTTCGGATGCGAAGTTGCTTCAGCAGCCGCTTAGTTTGGCGCTATTGGATTTAGACGATTTCAAAAAGTATAACGATTGCAACGGTCATCTCCAAGGGGACAAGCTATTGAAGTTTTTTGGCGATTTGCTCCAGAAGGGAGCGGAAGGAAAAGGCTATGTCGTAGCGCGTTACGGCGGTGAAGAGTTTGCGGTTTTAATGCCAAACACGAAAAAAGAAGAAGCGTTTTTGTTTATGAATCGGTTGCGCAAACAAATCAATGACACATATTTTACTGGCGTCGAATATATTCCTTACCGCTGTCTTTCTTTCTCATGTGGCGTTGCCGAAATGGAGAAAGGTATGCATGACTGCGGTGAGTTGATTCATAAAGCAGACCAAGCGATGTATTATGCGAAAGCACAAGGGAAAAACAACGTGCAAATTTTTGATGAACATAACATTTCGTTAAACGCACTAGAATTTAAAGAAGACTTAGATGCGTTAGAACAACAAGTGAAAATTTTTCTATCCAAAGATGTGTACACGTATCGCCATAGCAAACGCGTGTTTACGTATGCGCTTGAAATGAGCGACCGGTTAGATTTAACCGACCACGAAAAGCAAACATTGATTTTAGGAGCACTTATCCACGATATTGGAAAATTAGAAGTTCCACGCGACATTTTGAATAAAAAAGGAAAACTCGAACCACACGAATGGGAAATTATTAAAAAGCATGTGATTTGGGGAAAGGAAATTTTATCGACAGAGAAGCGATTTGAAGACGTACTCCCGCTTGTCGAATTGCACCATGAACGTTATGATGGGAAAGGCTACCCGTACGGACTAAAAGGCGAAGAGATTCCGAAATTAGCGCGTGTGTTATGTGTCATTGACTCATTTGACGCGATGACGACCGAGCGGCCGTATCAACGCACAAAAACGTTCGAAGAAGCAATTATTGAATTGCGACGCTGCGCTGGTACGCAGTTTGACCCTATCTATGCCGAAAAATTTATCGAATTGATCGAAACAAAATATTTGCCGCGCATTAACGAACAAATGTCCGGCTAACCAAAAACACTTGCCAGTGGGGGGCAGGTGTTTTTATTTTGTTGAATATGAGTGTTTTTGGTTGAAAAACAAACAAAAAGTGACTTTTTTTGATTTAAAATGAATGATTTTGATTGATTTTTGAAAAGTCTTGCGATATGATGAAGATGTAAACGGTTCATTCTGATACGATGAGGAGGTGAAAAGGTGCTGACGGAAGAAAGGCATCGCCTCATTTTAGAACTATTGGCGGAAAAAAAAGTGGTGAAATTGCAGGAATTAGTCGAGGCAACTTCTTCTTCGGAGTCGACGATTCGCCGCGATTTAAGCCAGCTCGAAAAAGAAAAGAAGCTGCGCCGCGTCCACGGTGGAGCTGCCTTATTACACCAAAAGCGCGAAGAGTTAAGCGTATTGGAAAAATCGACGAAAAACATGGAAGAAAAACGGCTAATTGCGCAATACGCTGCTCGTTTTGTGCAAGATGGCGATTGCATTTATCTCGACGCTGGAACAACGACGCTGGAAATGATACCGTATTTAAATGCAAAAGACATCGTCGTTGTCACGAACGGGATTACCCATCTAGAAGCGTTATTAGAAAAAAACATTCCAACGTATTTACTTGGCGGCTTTATTAAGAAGAAAACGAAAGCATTAATCGGTCGCGGAGCATTGAACTCATTGGAACATTATAGCTTTGATAAATGTTTTATTGGCGTAAACGGCATTCATCTTGACTTCGGGTATACGACACCAGACCCGGAAGAGGCGATGGTCAAAAGTTTGGCGTTAAAACTTTCGCGACAAGCATACGTATTAGCCGATCATTCGAAAATGAACGAAAGCACGTTTGCGAAAATTGCCGATTTAGAGGCGGCAACGATTGTCACAGACGAACTAGATGACGAACTACTAGCGCTATACGAAGCTAAAACAGCAATCGAGGTTGTGAAAAAATGATTTATACATGCACACTTAATCCTTCTGTTGATTATATCGTGAAAGTCGATGACTTTCGGCTCGGAGAACTGAACCGAGCAGCGAAAACTGCCGTCTTCCCTGGGGGAAAAGGCATTAACGTCTCCCGCGTATTAAAGCGGCTCGGGATGGATAACGTCGCTTTAGGGTTTATCGGCGGGTTTACAGGGGCGTTTATTGAGCAGGCGCTAACGCAAGAAAACATTCCATTTGACTTTGTGAAAGTACCTGAAACGACGAGAATTAATATTAAATTAAAGTCGGGAAAAGAAACGGAAATTAACGGGCAAGGTCCGACGATTGCGCCACCGTTCGCTGCTGAGTTGATGGGAAAAGTTCAATCATTGCGCCAAGGTGACATTCTCGTCTTAGCTGGAAGTATTCCGTCGTCGCTTCCAAGCGATTTTTACCGTACAATCGTCCAAGTGGCGAAAGAAGCGAACGTCAAAGTAGTAGTAGATACGAGCGGTCCGGCTTTAAAACAATTGATCGAAGCAAAGCCGTTTCTCATCAAACCGAACCATAAAGAACTTGGTGAGCTATTTGATACCGTTTTGCATGCGAAAGCGGACGCTATCTTATACGGACGTCGGCTTGTTGAGCTAGGCGTAGAAAATGTCATTGTGTCCTTAGCAGGTGACGGCGCTTTCTTTTTTAACAAAGAAGTAACGTTGTTTGCTGAAGCGCCAAAAGGAGTCGTTCGCAATTCTGTCGGTGCAGGCGATTCGATGGTCGCTGGTTTTTTAGCTGCATATACACAAGGAAAGCCAATCGAAGAGGCGTTTGCTTATAGCGTCGCTACTGGAAGCGCAACAGCGTTTTCTGATGATTTATGCACGAAAGCAAAAGTAGACGAGTTGCTTCAGCACGTGAAAGTCACTCGTTTATAGGAGGGAAACCAGATGAAAATAACCGATTTATTGACGAAAGAGACAATCGTTCTCGACCTTCAAGCGCGAACGAAAGAAGAAGTGGTTGATGAGTTAGCACGCAAGCTGAATGAAGCGGGCGTGTTGAGCGATTTGAAAGCGTTTAAAGAGGCGATTTTTGCTCGCGAAGCACAAAGCACAACAGGTGTTGGTGATGGGATTGCGATTCCGCACGCAAAAACAGCGGCAGTAAAGCGCCCTGCGGTGGCGTTCGGTCGCTCGACGCGCGGAATTGATTACGATGCGCTAGACGGAAAACCGAGCCACTTGTTTTTTATGATCGCAGCGCCTGTCGGAGCGGATAATACCCATTTAGAAGCGCTTGCTCGGCTGTCGTCGATGTTAATGGATGCCTCGTTTCGTAAGCAAATTGAAAGCGCTTCAAGCGGAGAGGAGTTGTTGGCGATGATTCGCAAAAAAGAAGCGGAAGGACAAACAGAGCACACTACAGCTTCAGGGAAAAAGAAAATCGTCGCGGTCACAGCCTGCCCAACAGGAATTGCGCATACGTACATGGCAGCAGACGCGTTAAAAGCGAAAGCAGCGCAAATGAATGTCGACATCAAAGTCGAAACGAACGGTTCAAGCGGAGTGAAAAACGAGCTAACAGCGAAAGAAATTGAGGAAGCAGTCGCCGTCATTGTTGCCGCTGACAAACAAGTGGAAATGGAACGATTCTGTGGGAAACATGTCATTCAAGTACCAGTAGCACAAGCGATTCGCAAGCCAGAACAACTAATCGAGCAAGCGTTAAAACAAGAGGCACCGATTTATCAAGGAAGCGGAACGAAAATCGAAACACCGCAAGCGAAAGGACGCACCGGGTTTTACAAACATTTAATGAACGGCGTATCGAACATGCTTCCGTTCGTTGTTGGCGGCGGGATTTTGATTGCGATTTCGTTCATTTTCGGTATTAAAGCGTTTGACCCGAAAGATCCGTCGTTTAATCCAATTGCAAAAGCGTTGATGGACATTGGTGGCGGCAGTGCGTTTGCTTTAATGGTTCCGGTGCTTGCTGGATTTATCGCAATGAGTATTGCAGACCGGCCGGGATTTGCGCCAGGGATGGTCGGCGGATTTATGGCGGCAAATGGTGGTGCCGGCTTTTTAGGTGGACTTATCGCTGGATTTCTTGCTGGGTATTTAGTCGTTGGGTTAAAGAAAGCGTTTAGTGGGTTGCCGCAATCACTTGAGGGAATTAAACCGGTTCTCCTTTATCCATTATTCGGGGTATTGTTAACAGGGCTTGTAATGATGTACGTCGTCATTGATCCAGTGAAAGCGTTAAACGATGGGATGAAACATTGGCTTTCGAATATGGGGACAGGAAACCTTGTCGTCTTAGGATTAATTCTTGGTGGCATGATGGCGGTCGATATGGGTGGTCCAATTAACAAAGCAGCCTTTACGTTTGGTCTAGCGATGATTGATGCTGGAAACTATGCGCCGCATGCGGCGATTATGGCAGGCGGGATGGTTCCTCCATTAGGATTGGCGTTAGCAACAACCTTCTTTAAAAACAAATTTACAAAAGCAGAGCGCGAAGCAGGAAAAACGTGCTATATTATGGGGGCATCGTTCATTACCGAAGGAGCGATTCCATTCGCAGCAGCCGACCCAGTGCGCGTCATTCCGTCTATCATCGTCGGTTCGGCAATTGCTGGCGCGTTAACGATGTTGTTTGGCATCGGTCTCCCAGCACCGCACGGTGGTATTTTCGTCATCCCGATTGTGAAAGGAAATCCGTGGTTATATGTACTAGCCATTTTAATCGGATCAATCGTTACCGCATTAATGGTCGGTTTTTGGAAAAAAGAAGTGAAAGAATAATAGAATTGCAGAAACGAGGCAGAAAATGCCTCGTTTTTTCATTTTCAAAGAAACGCTCATTCATGATAAAATAAACGGTTGTAGCCGTTATTTTAGGTAAAAGGAGAAAAAGGATGAAGTCGTTTTTACAGCTGAATACGATTTTTATTAGTATTTTAATAGAATCGATGCCGTTTGTGTTAATTGGTGTCTTTATCTCGGGAATTATTCAAATGTTTGTGACGGAAGAAATGGTACAAAAATGGGTGCCGAAAAATAACGTGCTGGCAGTGCTATATTCCGCGCTAATCGGCGCGTTATTTCCGGCGTGTGAGTGCGGCATTGTTCCGATTACGCGCCGGCTTGTGGCAAAAGGAGTGCCGTTACATGCCGCAGTTCCGTTTATGCTCACAGGTCCAATTATTAATCCGGTTGTGTTATTTGCGACATATATCGCCTTTGGCAGCAACCTCAACATGTTGCTTTATCGTTCCATTTTCGCAGTGATTGTTGCGGTCGCCATCGGGTTGATTTTATCGGTACAATACAAAGACGATCAATTGCGGAAAAAAGAAATTGTTCATACGGCATCGGTACGGTCATTGAAAGAAAAATGGATCGGAACGCTTGAGCATACGATCGACGAGTTTTTTTCCTCAGGAAAATATTTAATTATTGGCGCCTTTATCGCTTCAGCGATGCAAACGTATGTTAAAACGTCTACGCTGTTAGCAATTGGCCAAGGGAAAGTAACGTCTACTCTCGTCATGATGGCACTCGCGTTTGTGTTATCGTTATGTTCCGAAGCGGACGCGTTTATTGCGTCATCATTTCAAAATACGTTCTCGTTCGGAGCGCTGACCGCTTTTTTAGTTTTCGGTCCAATGCTTGATATTAAAAATACGCTTATGTTGTTCCAATCATTTAAAACGCGTTTTGTTATTATGCTTATTGCTTATATTTCAATATTCGTTTTTCTCGGCTCGTTGCTGATTTAGGAGGGGTTGGATGTTACGATTTTATATTTTGCTGGGGTTTGCGTTTTTATTTTTTCATTTGCATATTACTGGCGACATCAGCAAATACATTAATATGCGCTACTGGTATCTATCGTTCAGCGCGATTTTTCTATTCGCGTTTTTAACAATTGTGCAATTGATAATCGCAAATCGAAAAAAACCGGATCACCATTGCCATGACGGATGTTGCCATCCGCACGAAGAACAACGAGCAACTTGGAAAAAAGCGCTTCATTATGTTGTATTTATCTTTCCGATTGTCTCTGCGCTTTTATTCCCGATTGCGACGCTTGACTCAAACATTGTGAAGGCGAAAGGATTTCATATTCCTGGTTTTGATACGAAAAGCGAAGATCCATTCGTTCAGCGGCAATTTCTTCGGCCAGATACGAGCATTTATTATGGAAAAGACGATTACGATGATTTAATGCGGAAGGAACTAAAACGGTTTTCTCAGGCACCTTCTCTTGTGTTAAACGATCAAAATTATTTGAAAGGAATCGAAACGATTTATCAATTTCCAGGGGAGTTTAGCGATAAAGAAATTGAGATGGACGGCTTCGTTTATCACGATGACACGACGAACAAAAACGAGCTATTTTTGTTGAGATTTGGCATCATTCATTGTATTGCGGACTCCGGTGTTTATGGATTGCTCGTCCAATTTCCAGACGCAGCGAAGCTAAAAAATGACGATTGGATTCATGTAAAAGGAAAGTTATCGACGATTTATTATCAACCGTACAATGCGACGATTCCGTATGTGCAAGTCGAATCGTGGCATTCGATTAAACAGCCAAAAGAACCGTACGTTTTTCGTGGATACGATAATTAAAAAAAGCACCTAAAAAATCGGTGCTTTTTCCTTTGAAGAAGTGACACAATGGAGAACTTCTCCCAACTTTAAGCATATTAATCGATCATGTTCTAGCTGACGACGCTGCCATTCTGCCATTAAGCGATCAAGCGCTTCTTTCGGGGTATCGTCTGCGAGGCGAAAGGCGCCGTAATGCATTGGGATAAACGTTTTTGCTCGACAGTCTAAAAACGCTTGGACCGCTTCTTCAGGGGTCGTATGTTGCGGCCCCATAAACCATTCTGGTTCATACGCGCCAATCGGCAAAAGGGCATAATCAATCGCAAACCGTTCGCCAATGTCGCGAAAGCCGCGAAAATAGCCGCTGTCGCCCGCAAAATAAATTGTCGGCTGTCCCGTTGCTTGCATGACCCATCCTCCCCAATGAGAAGTGTTCGTATCAAACAACGTCCGTCTCGTCCAATGCTGAGCAGGGACAAACGTGAACGTCACTCCTTTGTATTCTTTTTCATCCCACCAAGCAAATTCCGTCACATGTTGATATCCTCTTCGCCGAAATAAGCGGCCAAGCCCAACCGGAACAAAAAAGCGAGGATTGCCTTTCAGCTTTTTTATGCTGGCAAAATGCAAATGGTCATAATGCCCATGGGAAATGAGAACAACATCGACAGGCGGCATCTCTTCGATCGTAATTCCTGGGGCAGTCAGCCGTTTAGCTGTTCCCATTCTTAGCGCCCAAACAGGATCGGTAACAATCGTGATTCCGTTTATTTGCATGACAAACGTCGAATGACCGACCCATGCCAATAGTGGGTGTGACTGATTCGTATGAAGCTGCGCATATTCCGGTCGCTCAACGTGCGGAACACTGTACGAAAGATCTTTTTTCTTTTGTTTTCGTTCTTGTTGCCAACGGCGGAAATCGGCAAACGTTTTTTTCGTCGAAACACCATCTAAGTTTTCAAAACGCTTCATCGTTCGTCCTTCCTTTTTTATACGGTATAATGTTAGAGTAACAAAAACCGTACTTTTCTGACAAACCATTGATTCGGGAGGGAAAAAAGATGTTGCAATCGTTCTCCATTCGGACGACAAAGCGAGACGAAATGCTCGATATTACGCATTTAGTGGAAGAAGCCGTGCAAACATCGGGGATTAAAGAAGGGGTCGCCCTCGTGTATTGCCCGCATACAACGGCGGGAATTACCATTAACGAAAACGCAGATCCAGATGTCAAACGCGACATGATTCGCCGTTTCGATGAAACGTATCCATGGACACATCCATTGGACCGCCATGCGGAAGGAAACACAGCGGCACACCTAAAAGCAAGTACAGTCGGTGTTTCTCAGCACGTCATTATTACCAATGGAAAGCTTCTTTTAGGAACGTGGCAAGGCATTTATTTTTGCGAATATGACGGCCCACGCCAACGAACATTTTATGTCAAAGTATGGGGCTAAAAGGAAAGATTATCCCTTTCCTTTTAGCGCTAGAGAACGAACGGGTTTTGCCGATGTAGGCACTGTTTTTGCGAGCGGAAGCGAAAGGGAAATTTCCGTCCCTTTGTTCACTTCGCTCATCACTTCAATCGAACCGCCCATCGATTCAATAATGCGATAGACGACCATCATGCCAAGCCCTGTCCCTTTCATTCCTTTTGTCGTAAAATACGGCTCTCCAAGCCGCTCGATTTGCTCTTTTGTCATGCCGATCCCTGTATCTGTGATACGAATAATTATCTCATCTTGTCCGATTGATACGTACACATCAAGCGTGCCGCCAGTCGGCATCGCTTCGATAGAGTTTTTCATAATATTCAGTAAACATTGCTGGAACTTATCCCGTTCGCCTAACACATGAAACGGAATAAGCGACGAACGAATGTCGACGCTGTTCATGTTTGCAAATGGCCGCAATATATCAATGACCCGCTCAATTTCTACTTTTACGTTTAACTTTTCGACTTGTTCGGGTGACGGTTTAGCAAACGTCAAATAATCAGTAATAATTGCTTCTGCCCGATCAATTTCTTCGATCGCAATTTGCATATATTGTTTCCGCTTGTCCAATGGTAATTGGCTTTGTGCAAGTAGCTACATAAACCCGCGCGCTGCGGTTAGCGGATTGCGCACTTCGTGAGAAATAGATGCGGCAAGATGGCTGACCACTTCCATTTTTTCCGCGCGCATCAGCCGTTTTCGTAGACCGATTGTTTGCTCCATTATTTCTTTTAAATAACAAGCTATCGCTGCACTGAGCGGCTGAATGACAAAATAAACGATTCCACATGAAAACCAAGTGAGCGGAATGCCGCTTAAGCTAAACGTCAACAATCCGGAAAATGCGGCTAATGAAAAGAGAAGTAAGACGCGCTGCTTCGGCGTCAACGATAAAAACGGTTTCATTAATAGAATACTAATAAACATAACGACAAGGGAAGACAGCACGACGACCATCCACTCCCCTTTGCCAAACACCGCATAATAGCTAATCGTCAATACACTAAGAAACAAGCTTGCCACTGGTCCGTAATATAGGCTTCCCATCCAAAGGAGCACTTGATGGAGGTCATATACATGGCTATTGCCGACGTTAATGGGAAAGGTAATGCATAAAAACATCGCCAACAGAATCGACACAACCGTCAGCAGTTTTTTAAGTTGTTCTAATACGTTTCGTTCTTCTAGCCATAAAGGTAGAACGAACACAGGGAGAAAAAGAAAAAATATATTTAATAAGCTGTCTTTGAACAGACTAAGCATCGGCCACACCTTCCTTGCGCTACCATTGATGAACACCGCTTTCATTGTAAATGAAAATGTTGTCGGCTGAAAAGAAAAAGCATTAGCGTTTTTTTGACATAAATCTTGTTTTTTCAACATTTTTTGAAAAAACGACACCATTTGCAAGTTTTTTCTGGTAATTTGTTGATTTTTTTTTATTTATTGTTCCTTTTTGCTTTTTTATAATAATAGTGTAACGGAATGGAAGGGGGAGTCGGAATGACGGGGGAGCAATATAAAGAATTGCGAAAATGGATTCAACAAAAACAGCCTGTCAAAATTAAAACGATAAAAGGAGAGGCAACGTTTTTGCCGGTAAAGCTTTATAAGGACGTAAAAAAATTATTTGTCTATAACCGAAATATGCAGCTAATAAACATTGCGCTAGACGACGTCGTATCGATTCAACCTACCCGCATTTACGGTTCGTTTGATAAAAGAGAGCAGCTCATACATACACGTTAGGACGGCTTTTGCCGTTCTTTTTTTATTGCCGGGCATCATTTTCTATTTTAAAATGGGGAAAAAGCGAAGGGGGACTTTGGATGCAAGGAAAACGAATTGTCTTATGTGCATCACGGAAGTTAGAAGAGATGACGGCACTTATTGAAAAGCAAGGGGGAATTGCCATCGTTCGTCCTGCGCAAGGGACTGTGTTTGCTAAAGACGAAGCGCTTATTGATGAAATTCGCGATGTCCTTTCCCAAAAACCGGATTGGTTCATTTTTACAACTGGTATTGGGGTGGAAGCGCTAGCCGAAGCTGCGGAACGAGGCGGGATGAAAGAACAATGGCTAGAAACAATACAAACAGCAAACGTCGCCGTCCGCGGCTACAAAACGGTAGCGGCGCTAAAAAAAATTGGCATCCCGATTGTTGCAGAGAGCGATGATGGAACGACGAAAGGGCTGCTTCGCTCGCTCGCCTCGTTTCCGTTTGCCGGAAAGCGCGTGGTTGTTCAATTGCATGGCGATACAGCACCGACGTTAAAGCAATTTTTGCTTGAGTGCGGCGCGTCGTACACCGAATTGCTTCCATATCGGCATATCGCACCGGATGAGGACGTCTTGAAACTGCTATACAGTGAAATTGTCGAGCGGCAAGTCGATGCCGTTTGCTTTACGACAGCTATGCAAGTTCGGTTTCTTTTTTCGTTTGCGAAAGAAAAACAAGCAATCGCGCCGTTATGCCGCGCCTTTAACGAACATGTCGTCGCATGCGCAGTCGGCAAAGTGACAGCCGAAGCGCTTTTCGAAGAAGGGGTGACCCGCATCGTCGCCCCAGAGCTCGAACGAATGGGGGCGATGATTGTCACACTCGCAAAATATTTTGCTTCTTTACCTAGCAAGTAACGCTTGCTAGGTTTTTCTGTTGTAATACAACAAAATATCTGTTATATAAATAAAAAGCCTGATAAATAAAGGTGTTTTTTTGTGTACTACTAATAATTTTTTAAATGTTTGATTTTTGTCACATCTTTTTGACAATTTTTTGATTAAAATGTGAAGAAGGGGGATACCCATCTATTCCAGTAGGGGGGATAACATGTCGATTTTACCAAAAAAAAATGAACTCGGGTTTTTTGAAATTCGCTTAGAGTCTATTGGGGGGCTTGGAGCGAATTTAGCTGGAAAAATGCTTGCCGAAGCGGGCGTATTAGGGCTTGGTTTAAACGGTTCTAACTTTTCTTCTTATGGTTCTGAGAAAAAAGGATCGCCAGTAAAAAGTTTTATCCGTTTCTGTGACCGAGACATAGAAATCCGCGCCCATAGCCCGATGGAAGAACCGCACGTTATCGGCGTTTTCCATGAAGCGCTCTATAATTAGGAAGAGGTAGATCCGTTTATGGAGTTGGCTTATGTATGTGTTTTCACAAGAAGCGGCAAAAAAGAGAAGAACAGATGGAGGTTATTTCATTTGTAACGAAAGTTGTTTTTTTGCTAAAAATTCATCGGTTTTTATTTGTAATTTAATATCGCTTGCTAACGATGATGCTTCATGGAACGAGCAAAGCGGCGGAGAGCTAAAGCGCACGCAGTCAAAATAAAACGCAACGGTAGTGCTAGCTGGATATACGATGACCTTCCAGTGATATACATGATCAAGTGGTATTCCTTCTAACGCGATCAGCCAATGAGTGGCAGTCGCTCCTCCTTTTGTCCACATTTCGTGAAAGGTAGCACGGTCGCTTTCCCCCATGGGAATAACGGCGATTGGATAAAACTCTTCAAAATTTGGCAGCATATGATCCCCCCTTTCATTTATATATTATGAACGTACTTGATAAATAGCCTTCTTTCCTGAGAAAAAAAGTTAAGATGCATGTCACGTCACTTGTCCACATATAGCGATAGAATAATACTTGAAAAGAGATGATAAGATAGGATTTTCATCTTGTATGATGGCGCATGACGGCCACGTGCAACTATGCCTAGTGCAAGAGACGAGCATGGCCGTTAAAGGAACAAAAGCAATAGTTGGCAGACCTAGCACAGCAAATTGGCGAAAATAACGACATAGCGGATTGGAAAGAAGCGTTGCTTGCGTTGCGAGAACACGTTCAATCGTTTTTAGCAAACTTAGACCCGCACTTTGAAGGAGAAGCGGGTGTTTTATTTCCGATGATGGCAAAATATATCGGGCGAACGCCCGGATCGATTGCCGTAATGGAATACGAACATGACCAAGCAAAGCAATAAACATAATGAAAACGAATCGATGTTAACTTCATCACATTTCAAGTGATTGTCACAAAACTGTCAAAAGATGATGAAAAATGTTGAAAATAAAAAAAAACGAACAAACATTCTTTTTGTGATATAATAAACGAAACGATGTTGTAGGTGATGAAAATGCGCTATCATTCCCATGTTATAGTTTCGCTCTGTATCGGAGCAGCCGCTGCTGCGTATACAGCTTTACCATTTACAGCTAGCTACACGGCAGGAGTCGTGATCGGGAGTTTACTCCCAGATATTGATGAGCCGAAATCATACGTTGGTCGTCGTTCGTTCGGGATGGCAAATAAAGTGAAAGAGGCGTTTGGTCACCGAGGGATGACGCATTCCCTCGTTGTGTGGGGCGTTATTGCGGCCATTGTGCTTTTTGAGTCTTCTTCTTCGTTTTCGTTCGGTTTTGTGTTAGGGTATTTGTTTCATATCCTCGAAGATTTTTTATCTGTGCAAGGCGTGCCGCTACTTTGGCCGTTGCAAACAAAAAGATATAAACTTCCGCTCTATCGGACGGGGAACTTTGTCGAAAAGCTGTTGTTTTACAGCTCGTTTGCACTACTTGTTTATATTGGAAACGAGCATCAGCTGTTTTACGAATGGATGAAGTCGCTTTCTTTCGATCGATAATATTTGCTTTTCTTTCGTGCATGAATTTGTTATGTTTATGTATGTAAGATTGTTGGACGAAAAGAGGTGGCTGAGTGGAAACACCCGTGGATTTATTGCCATATGTGTTAGTGATAGGTGCGTTTTTTATGGCGATGAAATGCTATATGAATCGCCATCGAACATATAAATCATTTTTACATCATGTGATGTTATATGAAACGGAGCAATATGGTGAACACCGAGGAAATCAGGGAGTTCCGTTTTCGTTTCGCTTGTTATTTGTTACGAACCAACGGAAAATTCCAGCGTGGGAACGTCCCCATGTTTCCGATGAGGAAGGAAGGTAGCTCCTTGTTGCGCAATAAATGAAACAAACAAGGAGGAGCAAAATGAAGAAAAAATGGATGTTCGTTTTATTAACGATTGCTATACTGCTGAGTGGTTGCAACCGCACTGCACCAATTAATGAACATAGCCAAGGTGTGTGGGATCATTATTTTGTTTATCCGATGTCTAAGTTGCTTTTAATGCTCGGCAATGCGCTTGGCGGAAATTATGGACTAGCGATTATTGCGTTGACGCTTGTCGTTCGCTTTGCGTTATTGCCGTTAATGTTAAAGCAGTTTAAAGCGTCGCTAGCGATGCAAAAACTTCGTCCGGAAATGCAAAAGCTGCAAGAAAAATACAAAGGAAAAGATATGGAAACACAACAAAAGCTGCAACAAGAAATGATGCAACTATATCAAAAACATGGGGTAAATCCGATGAGCGGTTGCTTGCCAGCGCTTATTCAACTGCCGATTTTTATGGCGCTTTATTACGCCATTCGGCGTACAGAAGAAATTACGACGCATTCGTTTTTATGGGTAGAACTTGGCCATCGTGATCCGTATTTTATTTTACCGATTTTAGCGGCAGTGACGACGTTTATTTCGATGAAGCTGTCACCGTCGATGACGGAGCAACAAATGCCGCAAATGGCGATGATGATTTATATTATGCCGCTCATGATTTTTATGGGGGCAAGTTCTGTTCCGTCCGCATTGTCGCTTTATTGGGTTGTTGGGGGATGTTTTTCGATTATCCAATCATTGATTTTTCGCATGCATTTTAAAGCAGCAAAAGCCGCAGAAAACGGACAAGTATCATAAAAATAAGCCGCTTCCAAAGGGAGCGGCTATATTTTTCCTTGTTTCTGCAAAAGTTGTTCCATTTCCGTAACGAGCGAGTCAAAATAAGCAAGCAAGTTGTTGAGCGGCTCTGGTGACATCATATCGACCCCAGCTTTTTGCAATAGCGGAATCGGGTCGTCCGATGTGCCAGCACTTAAAAACTGCAAATAGCGCTCTGTTGCTTTGCCAGTTTTGTCTTCTTTTATTTGTTTCATCAGTTCAAACGAAGCAGCTAGCGAGGTGGCGTATTTATAGACATAAAACGCATCGTAAAAGTGAGGGATGCGCAACCAGCCGAGTGCAGCTTCGGAATCAGCGGCATACGCAGGTCCGTAATATTTTTTTAGCAACCGAAGCCACATGTCGTTCAATTCTTCTGCTGTCAAACTTTCTCCTTTCCCTACTTTTTCATGAATGGCTTGTTCAAATTCGGAATACATCACTTGTGTATAGAGTGCCCCACGAATCTGGTCAATTTGTTGGTTCAGGAGGTACAGTTTTTCTTCATCCGTTTTTGCTTGCTTTAATAAATAATCCATCATCAGCCATTCGTTGGCGGTCGAGGCAACTTCGGCAGTAAAAATGGATTGGCCGGAATAATGGTATGGTTGTGTTCTGTTCGTCAAGACGGAGTTCATCGCATGACCGATTTCATGGGCGATGGTGAGCACCTCATCTAGCGATTGATCGTAGTTTAATAAAATGAACGGATGTGTATCGTACGCACCGATATTATATCCGCCAGTATATTTTTTTGGGCGAGGATACACATCGAGCCAACGGTGATGGAAAGCGTATTCCACTTGTTTCACATAATCGTTTCCGAGAGGCTTTAGTCCTTCAAGAATAAGGGCTTCTGCCTTTTCAATCGGAAATGTTTTCGTTACAGTTGTTGTGGTAAGCGGGACGTATAAGTCGTAACTATGCACTTCTTTGAGTCGCAGCGCCTTTTTTCTTAGCTCAATATAACGATGCAGCGACGGCAATCGTTCGTTGACAGTTGAAAGCAAATTGTCAAACACTTGTTTTGGTACGTCGTCATTAGCGAGTGCCGCTTCAAGACTAGAACGATATCGCCGTGCTTGTGCGTATAGTTCATCTGCTTTCACAGAAGCATATAAAGTTGCTGCTGCGGTATGCTGGATTTTTTCAAAGCTTGTGAAAAACGTTTGAAACGCTTGCTTGCGGTATGTACGGTCTAGGTGCTCTAACGCCTTTAAAAAATTCCCGCTTGTCAACGATACCGTTTTTCCGTTGATTCTCATCACTGGAGGGGTGTAATCGCCGCGCGCCGCATAGTTATAAATGTTTTCTGCTTCATCGGCGAGCGGGGAAAGTTTGGCGAGCAGCTGTTCCTCTTTTTTGGATAACGTATGCGCTTTTCGTTCGAGCAGTTCCGAAAAATAGCGGGCATATGTTTTTAGCGGCTTACTTTTTTTCCATTTTTCTAACGTTTCTTTTGGAAGCGATAAAAGCTCTGGTTCGATAAAGGCGACGGTAGTGGCATAATGAGCAGCAAGCGTTTCGACTTTTGCTTTGAAGCGTGCCGCCTTTTCGTCTTCAATGTTTAAATCTTGTTGCAGTTGGGCGTATAGGGATAGTTTCTCTAGCTTTCGTGCGACTTGTTCGTGGGTGGAAAATAGTTCAGCGACCGTGCTTTCCTTCTTCAGTTTTCCTTGGTACGATGATAGTATTGGAAGCATGTCGGAAACAAAAGTATAATCTTTTGTAAACTCGCGTTCGGAACGATAAATGTCGGCAAGATTCCAAGTATACGGTGTCCGTTCCATAGCTTTTGTTTCAGAGGCAAAGAGGAAGACTAGCGCTAAAATGAGCCATAGTTGTTTCATCAAGAAGCTCCTTTCCTTATTTTATTGGTAGTATGTACGAAATGATGTAATTTATGAGAGGGGGAAAGCAGTGAAAGTAATTATTGCAGAAAAACCAGACCAAGGTGTGACGTTAGCGTCCATTTTTTCTACGAAAAAAAAGCAAGGGTATCTGGAAATTTTGCCAAATGAATTATTCCCAAAAGGGGCGTATATGACATGGGCGGTTGGCCATCTATTACAGCTTGCCCCACCTGAGCGGTACCGCCCCGAATGGAAACAATGGAAGCTGGAGACGCTCCCGATTATCCCCGACCGTTTTCAATACGAAGTCGAAAAAGCGAAAGCAAAGCAGTTTCATATCGTAAAAGAACTACTGCGCAAGCCAGAAGTAACGGAAATTATTCATGCAGGCGATGCTGGACGGGAAGGGGAATTAATTGTCCGAAACATTATTCAAATGAGCGGTGTGAAAAAGCCGATGAAGCGGCTATGGATTTCGTCATTGACGCCAAAAGCAATCGAAGCGGGCTTTCGCGCGCTTTTAGAAGAAAATGCCACGCGACCGTTATACGAAGAAGCGTATGCGCGCGCGTGCGCAGACTGGATTGTCGGCATGAATGCTTCCCGTGTGTATAGCATTTTATTAAAACAAAAAGGCATGAACGATGTTTTTTCCGCCGGACGGGTGCAAACGCCAACATTGGCGCTCATTGTGAAGCGGGAAAAGGAAATTGAACAATTTCGTCCAGAACCGTTTTGGGAAGTGTTGGCGACATTTGCTATCAACGGCAAACAATATGAAGGAAAATGGGTGAAAGACGGAGAATCGCGAGTGAACGACCAACAATTGGCAGAAAAAATTGCCTTGTTTTGCGCACAAAAACAAGCAGAGGTGCTTGACGTAAAAACAGAGCGGAAAGTATTTCAGCCGCCGCTACTGTTTAATTTATCGTCACTACAAGCAACGGCAAATAAATGGTACCAATTTTCGCCGCAAAAGACGTTAGATGTTTTACAGAAGTTATACCAAAAAGGAATCTTGTCCTACCCACGCTCGGATTCGAACTATGTCACAAAAGGGGAGGCAGAAACGTTCCCAGACATTTTGCAAAAACTAAGCCAGTTGCCAGCCTACAAGCCATTTTTTCCGCTGCCAACGACAACGATTTTACATAATAAACGTTATGTAAACGAAAAGAAAGTAACCGACCATTACGCAATTATTCCGACGGAACAAGTAGTTGATCCCGACAAATTATCTGCCGATGAGCGCAACCTCTATGATTTAGTGGTCAAGCGGCTATTAGCAGCACATTACGACGATGCTATTTTTGACTACACAACGGTGACGACGCTCGTTGATGGGCGCGCAACGTTTTTATCCAAAGGAAAACAGCAAATTCAAGAAGGATGGCGCAAAATAATTGTACTGCACGAGGAAGACGACTTCTTGCTTCCATCGCTTACAGAAGGAGAGCGCGGAAAGGTCGTCGATGTTCGTGTCAAAGAGAGCAAAACGCAGCCGCCAAAGCGGTATACGGAAGGACAACTTATCACGCTAATGAAAACAGCTGGGAAATTTTTAGAAAACGAAGCGTTAGAAAAAGTGCTTGCGAAAACGGAAGGGCTTGGCACGGAAGCCACGCGGGCAGGCATTATTACGATGCTGAAAGAACGAAAATATATTGAAGTGAAGAAAAACCAAGTATACGCCACCGATAAAGCGAAAGTGTTGATCGAGGCGATTGGCGATAAAATTTTAGCGTCACCGGAAATGACAGCAAAATGGGAACAGCGGCTAAACGAGATTGGCGAAGGAAAGGCGTCCGCTTCTTCGTTTATGGAGCAAGTGAAAAAACTGGCGGCAAAAATCGTTGCCGATGCGCTCGAAACGTCAAAAACGTGGGAGTTTACAGGGATTGATACCGCCTCTATTCAGCGAACGACGTCAAAAACGACGCTCGGAAAATCAGTTGGCACGTGCAAATATTGCGGAGGAACGGTGCTTGACAAAGGCGAGTTTTACGGATGTGCCAACTATAAGAAAACGAAATGCTCATTTACCATTTCGAAAACCATTCTCGGTAAAAAAATTTCCCAAACAAACGTCAAAAAGCTGTTGCAGCATGGCAAAACAGATGTCATTAGAGGCTTTAAAAAAGGCGAAAAAACGTTTGATGCTGCTCTCGTCTGGGACGACAACCAAAAAAAGGTTACTTTCTCATTTTCGAAAAACTAACGCCTTTTTTTAGGTCTTTTTGTAAAGTTGTTTCGCGCGTATATATGGGGATAAGAAAGGGTGTTCTATTACTTTTGGACACCCTTATTAATATTTACTATAATTATATTATGTAAACTTAAAAAATCTGCATTTTAGCAGGAGTTTGCCGATTGGTGTCAAATAATAAATAAAGACAAGAAAATGGGGGAAGGGGATTTTGGTGAAAACAGCGGATTTATGCGATCAATATGTAGAAAAGTTGCAAGTTTGTCAGTTGCCGTTGCATTCGTATGGAGGAAAAAAAGAATTTTCCGGTCCGATTGCGACAGTCGATGTATTTGAAGATAACGTACTCGTTCGCGAGGCGCTGGAAACAGTTCCAAATGGAACGGTGTTAGTCGTTGACGGGAAAGGATCGCGGAATTGCGCGCTCCTTGGAGATCGCCTCGCGCAAATTGCATGCGCGCGCGGTCTTGCAGGGGTGATTATCAACGGCTGTATTCGTGACTCAGCAGAAATTTCTACCATGCCGCTTGGTGTCATGGCGATTGGGACGTGCCCAGTAAAGAGCAAAAAAGAAGGAAAAGGCTCGCGCGATGTGGTGCTTGAATTTGGTGGCGTGCTCTGGGAGCCAGGTGCCTATGTGTACGCCGACAGCGATGGCATCGTTATTTCTCAAACACAAATTTCTGAAAAATAAAAAATGGTTGACTATTTTTCGTTGTTTGGCTTACTATTGTGGGTGAGTAGCTACTCTACAACTGAAAATAACAGCAAGTAAGGTGCCTCTTTTAAGGAGGCTTAAAAGGGAAGTACGGTGAAAAGCCGTCACGGTACCCGCCACTGTGATGGGGAGTTTCATTGCAACGATGTCACTGAAGGACACTTCGGGAAGACGCAATGAAGCGATGATCCTAAGTCAGGAGACCTGCCTTATTTGCTCGGCCGGCTGCCTACGGGACTATAGGTAGACGTGCGGGGAAATCGTATACGGTCTTTTTGTATGCATTTTTTCTGCACCTCTACCTATAGAGGTGCTTTTTATTTTGCTAAAAAAAGGAGGAGCATGATGACAACATGGAACTTAACAGGCATAAAACACCACGTATTGATTTGCAATGGTGGAAGCTGCATGCGGAAAGGGGGAGAGGAAGTCACGAATGCCATTCGCGAAGAAATTGCACGGCTTGAACTACATAGCGACGTGCATACAACGCGGACACGCTGCAACGGTCGTTGTGAAGATGCGTGTGTGGTGATTGTGTATCCCGAAGGTATTTGGTATCAGGCAGTCACACCTGAACTTGGCAAACAACTCGTACACCACCATTTGTTGCGTAGCGAACCGATAACGGAAGCAATAACATACCGATACGAACAAACGAAAGGACTTGTGTTGACACGGACAGATGTTGCTAAAGGGATTGGGAGGAGATAGAAATGGAGTGGATGGCATATGCGGTATTAGCTATTTTTCTCGGAATGAGACATGGAATGGATAGCGACCATGTCGCGGCGATTGCCGATATGGTCGGAAGCGAAACACAGCGCAAAAAACAAGTGTCGTTAGGCATCATGTACGCCATTGGACACGGCCTTATCGTTTTTTTGATGGGAATGATTGCAATTTTTATCGGGTTCCATTTACCGGCGGCGGCTGCGCAAATGATTGAACGGGTCGTCGGCTTCACATTAATCGTTCTTGGCGGGATGATGCTGTTTTCCCTTTTTTATAAAAATGAAGCCAAAAGTCGCTTGCAAGTAATCTATGAACTCGTTCATTCGCTCGCTCGGCGATTTTCGAAAAAGAACGACTCTATTCGTTCGATGTCTTTGCTTCGTTTCGGCTGGATTAGCGCTTTTGTCATCGGCATTATTCACGGCATTGGCGTTGAAAGCCCGACGCAGCTTGCTATTTTAACACATGCGGCAGGAAAAGAAGAGAGCATTGCCGTGTTGCAGCTAAGCTTATTTGTCCTCGGATTGCTAGCGGCAACGATTGCGATGACGTTTTGCTTATCATGGGGATTTATGAAAGCGAGAATGCGAGAAACGTTATTTTTCCTTCTTGGCACATTGACAAGTGTCTACAGTTTATGGTTAGGGGCATCAATCATTATCGAAACGTGGAAAGGTGGCGTATAACATGCGCGGGAAACTGCTCGTCATCGGATTTGGCCCAGGCAGTGTTGACCATATGACAAAGCGAGCGCGGGAAGCGATTGAAGAAAGCGATGTAATCATCGGATATAAAACGTATGTGGAGCTTGTTGCTGATTTAATCGGTGACAAGCCGGTGATTAGCACAGGGATGACAGAAGAAGTAAGCCGGGCGCAAGAAGCAGTAAAATGGGCAGAACGAGGAAAAAAAGTAGCGGTCATTTCAAGCGGGGATGCGGGCGTATACGGAATGGCAGGTCTTATTTATGAAGTATTAATTGAAAAAGGATGGACGAAAGATAGCCGTATCGAAGTCGAAGTCATTCCTGGCATTTCCGCCATTCACTCATGTGGTGCACTATTAGGCGCACCGATTATGCACGATGCGTGCACGATTAGCTTAAGCGACCACTTAACACCGTGGACGCTCATCGAAAAACGCATCGAAGCAGCGGCGGCGGCAGATTTTGTCATCGCCCTGTACAATCCGAAAAGCGGCCGACGAACGCAGCAAATCGTCGAAGCGCAACAGATTTTGCTGCGCTACCGCCGCCCGAACACACCGGTTGGTCTAGTGAAAAGCGCCTATCGCGAACGGCAACAAATTGTTTTAACCGACCTAGAACATATGCTTGAGCACGACATCGGCATGTTAACTACTGTAATTATCGGCAACTCGTCAACATTTGTGCACGACGGCTTGATGATTACCCCGCGCGGCTATCAACGAAAATATACGTTAACTGCCCTTGAACAACCGCTCAAACCGCATGAACGGTTGCGCAAAGAAGCAGAGCCGTGGGCGCTTGACCAAACAAAACCGAACGTCCGTGCAATAGCAGAAGAAGCAGTCCAAAAATTCGCTCGCCAACAAAAACAACCTACTTCCATTTTTGAAGTAGCCGTCAGTCCAGGAGTAGCGAACAAAACGTTTTCGTCGCAACAACTGCTCGTATTAGCCGAACTTGTCGGCGACAAAGGAACGATAACGTATACACCAGAGCATTATATAAAACTAGAAATACAAACGGACGACCCTGCGTATATCGTCGATAGATTAAAAGAGGCACAGTTTTTGCTTGCGCCAGTTGGTGATGTTCTAACCATTAAAGCGTGCGACTTTTGCGATGGCGAGAAAAAAGAGGCGATTCCATACGCAGAAAAGCTGCACGCACAATTTGGCGGCATGGCGCTTCCGAAAGAATTAAAAATCGGATTTAACGGCTGTGGCATGGCATGTTATGGAGCAGTGCGTGAAGATATTGGCATCGTTTACCGAAAAGGAGCATTTGACTTATTTTTAGGCGGGAAAACGATTGGACGGAACGCTCATCCAGGTCAACTTGTCGCAGAAGGCATTCCGCCGCATGAAATCGTAGCAACCGTGGCTTGTATTATTCAACAATATAAAGAACATGGTCACCCGAACGAGCGATTTCATAAATTTTTTGAACGAAACAAGCAAGTAGGCGGATTTATGTACCAAAAACAACCGGTGCCATTAGAAGTGCCTGTTTGCGGAGAATAGGGGGAGAGTGTGTGGAAGCCATTTTATTTGTCGGGCACGGAAGCCGTGACCAAGAAGGGAACGATCAAGTCGTTCAGTTTGTCGAACAACTTCGTTTGGATATCGATGCGCAATTTCATATCGAAACATGTTTTTTAGAGTTTGGCTTGCCGACAATCGCCGAAGGGATGACAAACTGCGTCAAGGCAGGTGCTAAGAAAATCGTGGTCATTCCACTTATTTTGCTTTCGGCAGGTCATTCGAAGCTACATATTCCTCAAGCGATCGATGAAGCAAAAGAGCGGTATCCGCACGTAAACATCATCTATGGACGCCCCATTGGCATTCATGAGCAAACGTTTACGATTTTACAAGAAAGATTGCAAGAAATTGGCGAACAAGTGGAAGCACCTGGCCCGCACACAGCCATTCTTTTGCTCGGGCGCGGAGGAAGCGACCCGGATGCGAATAGCGATTTATACAAAATCGCTCGCCTATTTTGGGAACAAACGAACTATTCGCTTGTGGAGCCGGCATTTATGGGAGTAACCAATCCATTGCTCGCGGAAGGGGTTGAACGTTGTATAAAGCTTGGCGCTAAAAAAATTGTAATTCTACCATACTTTTTATTTACGGGTGTGCTTATCAAACGGCTAGAACGAAACGTGTCAGAGCTTCGCCTCCGCTATCCGGACATACAATTTTCATTAGCGGAATATTTCGGTTTTCATCCAAAGCTAAAGACGATTGTATTGGATCGGGTAGAGGAGGCGCTCAGTCAAACGGTGTCCATGAACTGTGATCTTTGCCAATACCGGCTTCATATGGCGGAGCACCACCATCATCATCACCATCATCATTAAAGGGGGGATTGGATGATTATCGTTTTAGCAGGAACGAGCGATGCGAGGCAGCTGGCGCTCGCGATTCAAACCGAAGGGTATCCTGTCATGGCGACTGTCGTAACGGAACATGCAGCAGAACAATTGCGACAAGCTGGTTTATCTGTCCATGTGGGGAGGTTAACCGCAGAACAACTAGCTGAGCTTTTGCAAGCGAAAAAAGCAAAAGCAGTCGTCGATGCGAGCCATCCGTTTGCCGAAGAAGCGTCGAAAAACGCTATGCAGGCAGCTTCTGCTGCCAACGTGCCATACATTCGCTATGAGCGAAAAGCGGCATCGGTTATTTCCGAACAAGTGACGTTTGTCGATAATTATGAAGAAGCTGCCGAATATGCGGCACAAAAAAAAGGAGTGGTGATGCTCACCACCGGAAGCAAGACGTTGCACATTTTCGCCAACCGTTTGCTCGGGTTGCCAAATGTGCGCGTCATTGCCCGGATGCTTCCACGGAAAGATAACATGGAAAAATGCGAACAGCTACATTTTCCACAAGAAAACATTGTCGCGATGCAAGGACCGTTTACAAAAGAGCTCGATCTCGCACTATTCAAACATTTTGGCGTGACGTTAGTTATTACAAAAGAAAGCGGACAAATTGGTTCTGTCTATGAAAAAATTGCCGCGGCAAAAGAATTGGGCATCGAAACGGTCGTGATTCGCCGCCCAGCGATTGACTATGGCACCGTATACTCGGAATTTCCCGACATCATTTCCGCAATACGTCAACTTGTACCAAGAGAGGAGTTGTAATTATGGATTTTCGTACCGAGTTTCGTCCACTCACCGTCCAACCGCAACAAATCGAAGCAAAAAGCTTCCAAATCATTGATGAAGAAATTGGCGAGCATGCTTTTACGCATGACCAATATCCAATCGTTCAACGAGTCATTCATGCTTCAGCTGATTTTGCATTAGGAAAAAGCTTACTGTTTCATCCAAACGCCGTCGAAGCAGGGATTCAAGCGATCCGTTCAGGCAAAAAAGTCGTTGCCGACGTACAAATGGTACAAGTCGGCGTGAACAAAGCGCGAATTGAAAAGTTCGGCGGAAGCGTTCACGTCTACATTTCCGACCCAGACGTTATCGAAGAAGCGAAACGATTAAACACTACCCGCGCGATTGTTGCGATGCGAAAAGCGGTGAGAGAAGCGGAGGGAGGGATTTTTGCCATCGGCAACGCTCCGACGGCGTTATTAGAACTCATTCGCTTAATCAAAGAAGGAGAGGCGCGCCCTGGACTAGTCATCGGGCTACCGGTTGGTTTTGTATCGGCTGCAGAGTCAAAAGAAGAGCTGGCGAAACTAGACGTTCCGTTCATTACGAACATCGGTCGCAAAGGTGGAAGCACCGTGACGGTTGCGGCACTTAATGCGCTTTCGATTTTAGCAGAGCGAGGGTAAATAATGGGGGAAAAACAGTTGCGGGAAGGCTATACGACAGGTGCTTGCGCCACGGCGGCAACGAAAGCGGCGCTAACAGCCCTCATCACCGGAATCCCGCCAACGGAAGCAACGATTTATTTGCCAGTCGGACGATGGGTGACCTTCTCCATCGAACGATGCGATCTTCAAGCTACTTCTGCAACGGCCGTTGTCATAAAAGACGGTGGGGATGACCCGGACGCAACTCATGGTGCGTCGATCGTTGCGACAGTATCATGGACGACTGGAACGAGCATTGAGCTAGATGGTGGAGAAGGGGTTGGACGGGTGACCAAACCAGGCCTCCCTGTTCCGGTTGGAGAAGCAGCCATCAATCCCGTGCCGCGCAAAATGATTACAGAAACTGCTCGCCAAGTGCTAGAACAATACGAAATAACAAGCGGGGTGCGTATCGTCATTTCCGTGCCGAATGGAGTGGAAATTGCGAAAAAAACATTAAACGCTCGGCTTGGAATTATTGGCGGCATTTCGATTTTAGGGACGCGCGGCATTGTCGTTCCATTTTCGACTTCTGCCTATCGAGCAAGTATTGTTCGCGCTATTGAAGTAGCGAAAGCAACTGGTTGTGACCATGTTGTCATCACAACGGGAGGGCGAAGTGAAAAATATGCGATGAAGCAGTACGCTCACTTGCCAGAAGAGGCGTTTATTGAAATGGGCGATTTCGTCGGCTTTACGCTCAAACAATGCAAAAAGCATCAGATGAAAACGGTGTCGATGGTTGGAATGATGGGGAAGTTTTCAAAAGTGGCGCAAGGGGTGATGATGGTGCACGCCAAAAGTGCACCTGTCGACTTCCACTTTTTATCCGCAGTCGCTGAAGAAGCAGGGGCTCCGTCAGAACTCATACAAGCGATACGTGAAGCAAATACAGCTTCACAAGTCGGCGATTGGATGCAGGCAGCTGGCCATTTGCGCTTTTTTGACAAGCTGTGCGATTACTGCTGTCAGTCGGCATTAAAAGAAGTTGGCGGCGGGCTGACGATCGAAACAACGCTATATACGTTAGATGGTCAATGGTTAGGAAAGGCGGTGCGGCATGATGCAGCCGATTAAACTCATCGGAATCGGAGCAGATGGAAAACAAAGCTTGCCTCCGTTATACGAGCAGTGGATTTACGAAAGCGAATTATTAATTGGAGGAGAGCGTCATCTTTCATTTTTTCCAGATTATCAAGGAGAAACAATCGTCATTCAAAGTGGACTTGCTTCCCTTGTCGAGCGACTGCGCCAAGAAATGAAACGAACGGTCATTTTAGCTTCTGGCGACCCGTTGTTTTATGGCATTGGCAGCTATTTATCAAGCAAACTTCCAATCGAAGTGTATCCAGCCGTTAGCTCAGTGCAATGGGCATTTGCCAAAATGGGCGAAAAATGGCATGATGCAGCTTTTATTAGCGTCCACGGCCGCCCGCTCAAAGGATTGGCACAACGGATTGACGGATTGGAGAAAGTAGCGATTTTAACCGATGCGGCAAACTCGCCAGCCGTCATTGCTAATTATTTACTTTCGTACGGAATGACGGAATATCGCGCATTTGTCGGTGAGCATTTAGGTGCACCGGATGAGCGCTGTCGCTTTTTTTCGTTAGAAGAGATGGTGAATACCGAGTTTCTTCCTTTAAATATAGTTATTTTGCAAAAAACAAAAGAAGGTTCTACTTGGTCTTTAGGTATTGAAGACGATGAATTTTTTCAGCGCAAACCAGAAAAAGGGTTGATTACGAAAAAAGAAGTCCGGGTGTTGAGCATTAGCGCAATGAAGCTAGAGCGGACGAGCACCGTCTGGGATATTGGGACATGCACTGGCTCAGTCGCTATTGAAGCAGCGAAAATCGCGCGCGACGGGGCGGTGTTTGCGATTGAAAAAAATGAACATGATATTGCCATTTGCCGAAAAAATATGCAAAAATTCCGTACCGATTTTACACTCGTTCACGGGCGAGCACCAGATCATTTGCATGAATTTCCCGACCCCGACGCTATTTTTATCGGCGGAACGTCCGGTGAAATGGCGCCGCTTCTTGACGTTTGTTGCAAGCGGTTAAAGAAAAACGGACGAATGGTCATCAATGCCGTGACGCTCGATACGCTGCATGAAGCGCTCGAAGGGTTAAAGAACCGCGGGTTTCATACAGACGTAACGCTTGCCCAATTTGCAAGAAGCAAACCGATTTTGCAACTGACGCGCTTTGATGCGTTAAATCCGATTTTTATTATTTCTGCATATAGAAAGGACGACAGCAAATGATTGGAACGTTATATGGCATCGGTGTCGGTCCGGGCGACCCTGAATTGTTAACGATTAAGGCGTTTCGCTATTTAAAAGAAGCGGATGTCATCGCTTATCCGAAAAAGGGACGCGGCAGCAAAAGCTACGCCCAACAAATTGTCGAAGCGTACTTTTCACCAGAAGAAAAAGAAATGCTCGGGCTTATTTTTCCGATGACAAAAGATAAAGCGCTGTTACAAGAAAGATGGGACGAAACGGTAGACGCTGTATGGGCACATCTTTCACACGGAAAACATGTTGCGTTCGTTACAGAAGGAGATCCGCTTTTATATAGTACCTTCATTCATTTTATGCGAACGATGCAACAACGCTATCCCAACGTTCCGATAGAGATTGTACCAGGCATTTCGTCGATTAACGGTGCTGCTGCCCGTTTACAGTTGCCTCTTGCTGATGGGGATGAACATGTCGCCATCATCCCAGCGCGCGACGACTATGATGCGATGAAAAAAGCGATTGAAGCGCACGATTGCGTCATCTTTTTAAAAGTCGCGAAAGTGATGGATAAGATGGTGCAGTTACTGCGCGAATTAGATTTAGTGAACCGTGCAGCGGTTGTAACGAAAGCAACGTCCAATGAAGAAATCATTTGGGACATTGAGAAGCTTGACGGAACGGAGCTCGAATATTTAACGCTTATGGTGGTGAGAAAATGATTTACATTGTTGGTGCCGGTCCAGGCGACCCTGAATTAATTACGGTCAAAGGGATGTTGCTTTTACAACGGGCAGATGCGATTTTTTATACCGATTCGCTCGTCAACGATGCGCTTTTACAATACGCCAAACAAGAAGCGGAAATCTTTCAAACGGCAGGGATGCATTTAGAACAAATCGTAACGCAAATGGTCGAACGCGTCAAACAAGGAAAAACGGTAGTACGCCTTCATACTGGCGACCCATCCATTTATGGAGCGACGCTTGAACAAATCGCGTTATTAAAAAAAGAAGGCATTAAGGTGGAAATCGTCCCAGGTGTTAGCTCTGTATTTGCGGCGGCAGCGGCAGCGCAAGTGGAATTGACAGTTCCTGATTTAACGCAAACGGTCATTTTAACGCGCGCGGAAGGACGCACGCCAGTTCCAGAGAAGGAAAAATTAGCACAATTGGCGAAACATCATTGTACGATCGCGCTATTTTTAAGTGCGACGTTAACGAAAAAAGTGACAAACGCGTTGCTTGAAGCAGGCTGGAGCGAGGATACCCCTGTTGTCGTCGTCTACAAAGCGACATGGCCGGATGAAAAAATCATTCGTGCTACTGTCGGGACATTGGATGAAGCGATGCGGGAAAACGGCATTCGCCAACATGCGTTAATCCTCGCTGGATGGGCATTAGATTCGGCGATTACCGAACGGTCGTATCGCTCGAAATTGTATGATAAAACGTTTACGCACGGCTATCGACGAGGGGAGTGAGGCGATGTACGCGGTCGTTGCGATTACGAAACATGGCGTCGAAATTGCCCGCCGTCTTGGCGAGCAAATGCCAGACGTGCATGTTTACTATACCGACAAATTTGCAAAAGGCGATGAAAAAGAAAAAGGAATTCGTTTGTTTGCCGGAAATGTTCGGTTGTTAGTGCCCACACTTTTTACGTCGTATCGTGGACTTATTTTCATTGTTTCCCTCGGAGCGGTCGTCCGCATGATTGCTCCGCATTTAAAAGATAAAAAAACGGATCCAGCAGTCGTCGTCATCGATGACAAAGGGGAACATGTCATTAGCGTTTTATCTGGGCATCTTGGCGGGGCAAACGAATTGACGCGCCGAATTGCCCAGTTATTACAAGCACATCCAGTCATTACGACAGCGTCGGATGTCCAAAAAACAATAGCGGTGGATTTATTCGGACGGTCATTCGGCTGGGTATGGGAATCAGCAGAAAAGTTAACACCTGTAAGCGCAGCGGTTGTTAACGAACAACACGTCGCGATTGTGCAAGAATCGGGAGAACGCAACTGGTGGCAGTATGACGCGCCGCTCCCTGCCAATATCCGCCTCTATCCAACAATTGCTGCAGCGCTTGCGGCAAAACCAGACGCTGCTTTAGTAGTGACACATCGGCTGTTAACGAAAGAAGAAGAAGCGATTTTACAAAATGGCGTCCTATATCGTCCGAAAGTGATTGTGCTTGGGATTGGCTGCAATCGCGGCACATCGGCAGAAGAAATCGAAACGGTGATTGGCGAAACGTTAACAGAACTACAGTTTTCGATAAAAAGTGTCAAAGCGCTCTGCACGATTGATTTAAAAAAAGACGAAGCAGGACTACTAGAAGTCGTACAAAAATATGGCTGGGAATTTGTCTATTATACACCGGAACAACTAAACCGCGTGCCAATCGAGCAGCCTTCGGAAACGGTCTTTCGCTATACGGGGGCATACGGCGTTAGCGAGCCGGCAGCGAAATTATATAGCGGTGCGAAGTTAGCGCTTGTGAAGAAAAAATTAGGCAATGTGACGATTTCCGTTGCCGTCATCGAGAAGGAGGGATAAAATGCGCCGAATTGTCATCGCAGGAACAGGAAGCGGCGTTGGAAAGACAACGGTGACCATCGGACTAATGGCGGCGTTTACTACCCGTGGCTATGCGGTACAAGGATTTAAATGTGGCCCAGACTATATTGACCCGACGTACCATACAGCGGTAACCGGACGCCCGTCGCGCAATTTAGATAGCTGGATGGGTGGAGAAGAGGTTGTGAAAGCGGTATGCCAAAGGGGATGCGAAAGTGCGGACATCGCTATTATCGAAGGAGTGATGGGGCTATTTGATGGAAAACGACCGACAACCAATGAAGGGTCGACCGCGGAAATTAGCACCATCACTAACAGTCCAGTACTATTAGTTGTCGATTGTGCAGGGATGGCACGGAGCGCTGCTGCGGTCGTTCGCGGGTTTCAACAGTTCGATCCGCGTGTGAACATTGTTGGTGTCATCGCTAACCGCGTTGGCAGCGAAGGGCATTTTCGTTTAGTTCAATCGGCGATCGAGCAGATGTGCGGCATTCCCGTTGTCGGATTCTTGCCAAAAACAGGCGAATTTTCAATTCCAGAGCGTCATTTAGGACTCGTTCCGTCGGTTGAGCGCGGAGAATTAGCAGACTTTTTTACAGCGCTTGGCGAACAAATAGCACAAACAGTCGACCTTGATGCCGTTTGGCGTTTGGCGGAAGCACCGCCTTTAGAAATCGGACGGTCGTATCCAACGGCTAGCAACCAATATGACGTTTGCATCGCAGTTGCGAAAGATGCCGCGTTTCATTTTTACTATCCGGAAAATTTAGAAATGCTCGAGGCATATGGGGCCAAACTCGTGTTCTTTTCCCCGCTTGCGGGTGAACCGCTTCCGAGTGACGCAGACGGATTGTATATTGGAGGAGGATTTCCAGAAGAGTTTGCTGAACAGTTAGCGCGACAAACAGATGTCAACCAATCGATTCGCCAAGCGATTGACCGAGGATTACCAACGCTTGCGGAGTGCGGAGGGTTTATGTATTTAACGGAAGGAATTGAAACGACGGATGGCCGCTTTTACGAAATGGTTGGTGTCATTCCAGGAACGGTTCGCATGCATACGAAATTAGCAGCGCTAGGATACCGTGAAGTGATCGGGGAAGAAGAAAACTTTTTATTGCCGCTTGGGGCGGTAGCAAAAGGTCACGAATTTCATTACTCGACGTTTACCCGCAGTGATACGTCTTTTGCCTACGAAACAAAAGGGCTGCGTGGGGCGAAAAAAGACGGCTATATGACGAAAAACGTTGTGGCCGGATACGTTCATTTTTATTTTCCATCTTGTCCGGAAATGGTTGACCGCTGGCTTACGCGATGTGTGCAGGTGAAGCATGATGCGTAGAGCGCTGCCGATTATGTTTCAAGGGACGCATTCTGACGCGGGAAAAAGTATTATAACGACCGCCTTTTGCCGCCTTTTTGCCGATAATGGGTGGAAAACGGCTCCGTTTAAATCGCAAAACATGTCGTTAAATTCGTATGTAACGCCAGATGGAAAAGAAATTGGCCGAGCCCAAGGGATACAGGCAGAAGCGGCTCGAGTAAGGGCAACAACGGATATGAACCCGATTTTAATTAAGCCAAGCCGGGAAAATGAAGCGCAAATTGTCGTACATGGTCGACCGTATGCGAATATGAAAGCAGGGCAATATCGAGAGGAATTTTTTTCGCTTGGGTTGCAAGTGATTGAGCGCTCGCTAAAGACGCTCATGAACGAATACGACCGGCTTGTCATCGAAGGAGCAGGCAGCCCGGCGGAGGTAAATTTAAACGACCGAGAACTCGTCAATATGCGGGTAGCCCGCATGGCGAATGCACCGGTTGTGTTAGTTGGTGATATTGAACGTGGAGGTGTGTTTGCTAGTTTAGTAGGAACGTTGCAGTTGTTAGAAGAAGCGGATCGGAAGCGCGTTATTGGGGTGATTATTAATAAATTTCGCGGGGACTACACGCTTTTAAAGCCAGGGCTTGATTGGTTTGAGGAGTATACCGGTGTGCCAGTGCTCGGGGTTATTCCGTATATGCACGAGCTACATATTGATGCGGAAGATTCGGTGTCGCTCGCGCGCTTTTCTGCGAAAAAAGCAGAAAAAGCACTTGATATCGCAGTAGTACAATACCCACGAATCTCTAATTTTACTGACATTGACCCATTGATGGCTGAACCGGATTGCAGCGTTCGTTTTGTCACCAAAGCAGAAGAAATCGGTGAACCGGATGTATTTCTTTTGCCAGGAAGCAAAAATACGATTGAAGATTTGCTATACGTAAAAGAAAGTGGAATTGCCTCAGAAATCGGTCGGTTATATAAGCAGACAGATGCAGTGATTGTTGGGATTTGCGGCGGCTATCAAATGCTTGGCCGACGCATCATCGACCCGTTTCACGTTGAAACTTCAATCGGTGAAGCGACAGGACTGCAATTGCTTCCCGTTGATACGACGCTCGAAAAAGAAAAAACAACCATTTGGTCAGGAGGAACGGCTCTGTTTGCCGGCGAATCTTTTTCGGTGACAGGGTATGAGCTGCATATGGGACGTTCCGTGCGAACAGGTGGAATTCCGTTTATTCAAATATCTGGTGGACGAACAGATGGCTGCAAAACGAGCGATGAACGCATCCTCGGCACCTATTTTCACGATTTGTTTCATAACGATCGCTTTCGTCACCATTTCTTAAATGCGATTCGCCGTAAAAAAGGGCTGCCACCGCTGATCGAGCGTCCGTCGTATAGGGAACTACGCGAACAAGCTTTTCATCAGCTTGCGGATTGTGTCAAACGAAACGTCCAAATCGAACGAATCGAACAAAAAATGAGCGAATTTCAAAGGGGGAACGATCATGTACAATATTCCAGCGTTAAACAAACAAATTGGCAAAGAAGTAAGTAACTACATCGATCAATTAACGAAACCTGCCGGAAGCCTTGGCCGGCTAGAGCAATTGGCAATTGCGTTAAGTGAAATGACAGAAGCACACTTTCCGGTCGTCACTCCTCCAGGCGTACTAGTGTTTGCCGCAGATCACGGGGTCACCAAAGAAGGCGTTTCTGCGTTTCCACAAGAAGTGACAGCGCAAATGGTATTAAATTTTGTCAATGGTGGTGCGGCAATTAACGTTTTTAGCGAACAAATTGGTGCATTGTTTGCCGTCATTGATGTTGGAGTGGCGACCGATATTCCAGGGGAAGGATTTGTGCAGGAAAAAGTAAAGTATGGGACGAACAATTTTTGTGAACAAGAAGCGATGACAAGAGACGAAGCAAAACAAGCCGTTTCCGTCGGTTACGAACAAGCAAAAGCGATGATTCACCAAGGAATTCGTTGTCTCATTGTGGGAGAGATGGGGATTGGAAATACGACGACTGCAAGTGCGTTGTTAGCTGCCATTAGCGGTAAACCTGTGGAGTTGCTCGTTGGCAAAGGAACAGGTATTGCAGCGGAAGCGGTGCTTCATAAACGAACCGTCATCGAACGAGCATTGGCGCTCCATCAGCCAGACGCTTCTGACCCGATCGGGCTTCTTTCGAAAATCGGTGGGTTAGAAATTGCCGCGATGGCTGGAGCGATGATAGCAGCTGCCGAGGCTCGCTTGCCGATTTTGCTAGATGGCTTTATTTGTACAGTTGCCGCGCTCGTTGCCGAACGATTACATCCACGTGTCGTTGACTATATGATTGCCGGTCACCGTTCCCAAGAACCAGGACATCGTATAGCGCTTGATTTGCTCGAAAAAGAACCGCTCATCGATTTAAATATGCGACTTGGGGAGGGAAGCGGGGCAGCGGTTGCATTCCCGATTTTGCAGTCGGCAGTGACGATGTTGAAAATGGCGACTTTTGCCTCTGCGCAAGTGTCACAAGGCGGTGAATGAGCATGGAAAAAGGGATGGTGTATTTAGTCGGGGCAGGCCCAGGTAACCCGAAGTTAATTACCGTTTATGGATTGGAATGTATGGAAAAAGCGGACGTTATTATTTACGACCGGCTCGTCAGTAGCGAGTTGCTTCGATATGCGAAAAAAGAGGCAGAGTTAATTTATGCTGGAAAAGAACCAGGCCGGCATGGCACCATTCAAGAACAAATTAATCATTGGCTAGTAGAAAAAGCAAACGAAGGGAAAACGGTCGTACGCTTAAAAGGAGGAGACCCGTTCGTCTTCGGCCGCGGCGGGGAAGAAGCAGAGATACTGGCAAAACATCATATTCCGTTTGAAATCGTCCCAGGGGTAACTGCAGGAATTGCGGCAGCGGCATTTGCTGGCATTCCCGTTACTTACCGAAACATCGCTACTTCGTTTACGATCGTCACTGGTCATGGCAGAAAAGAAAAAGGGGACGATCATCTTGACTGGGGAGCGCTTGTGAAAAGTGATACACTTGCTTTTTATATGGGGGTCGGCAATTTGCCGTACATTTGCGAGCAACTAATCGCGCACGGAAAACATGCCGATACGCCCGTTGCGGTCATTGAATGGGGAACAACAGAAAAACAACGAACCGTAACAGGGACGCTACAAACAATTACCGAAATCGCAAAACGTGCGAATATTTCGCACCCGGCGTTAATCGTTGTGGGCGAAGTCGTTCAATTGCGCGAACGTATTCAATGGTTTCCTGAACGAGAAGGTGACGTTATTGAGTAATGGGCGATTAATTGTGTATACAGGAGAGGGCAAAGGAAAAACGACCGCCGCTCTTGGCTTAGTGCTGAGAGCGGCTGGCAGAGGACAACGGGTACTCGTTATTCAGTTTATTAAATCTCCAGAGCGGACGTACGGCGAGCATATTATGCTCAAGAAGCTAGGAATGGAAATATACCAACTTGGCGCTGGGTTTACATGGACGAAAACGCCAGAAATACACCGCCAAGCACTAAAAAAAGCATGGCAATTTACAAAAGAAAAAATAATGTCTAGTATGTATGATATGATTGTATTAGATGAACTGAACAATGTGCTCGCCATTGACCGTTTTCCGGTCGACGATATCGTGTCAGTAAATGACGTGATTCAGTTGTTAAAGATGCGCCCGCCATCGCTTCACATCGTCATTACAGGGCGGGCGGCGAAACAAGAACTGATCGACATTGCCGATATTGTCACCGACATGCAGGCGGTGAAACATGATTATCACGAAGGGGTATCGGCGAAAAAAGGAATTGAATATTAAGGTGCAGTTTATTCCGCAAGATCTGTTTTATCGTTTTGTGATTTTTTTCGTTTGTTTCCTTTGCTATTGTCGCCGCTACGTACTTCTTCGGTCAATGAGGGTTCTGTCGGTCCGCTTTGGTTGTTGCTTCCTTTACGGTTGTACTTTTTTGTCATTGTCAACGTCCTTTCGTTAAAAAAATAATGGCAATTCGTCAATCGAGCGGTCGCTCGAAGTAGCGCAGATGGAACATTCACCGGTTTCGTCGCTAAAAATGGACGCATTAGCGATAAGCCCGTTCTCGATTTCCATCATTGCTTTTCGGTACGACAATACACGCCCTGTTGACGTTTTAAAGTTGATAATTGCCCCTTCGTGGTTTTTTTGCACCGCGACAAACGTTTCTTGTTCGTTCATCGTTACTCACTCCTTTTATATACAGCTTGGTCGGTTGGGAAGATTTTTATGCAAACAGAGGTGGAGAAAATGGAATTTATTTGGCATGAAGAAGCAAAAAAGCAGTGGGATGAACGAGCAGCGTTTTGGCAGCAAAATAGCGAAGAAATGTGGGAGCGCGGCAGCCGCAAAACGATTTTGCCGTTTTTCACATCGTATGTTCCAAAGGGAAGTACGGTCGTTGATTTAGGATGCGGTGACGGATATGGAGCGTGGAAGCTGTCGCAACTTGGCTATCGTGTTGTCGGGATTGATTTGTCGCAAGAAATGGTGGAAAAAGCAAAAGAGCGTGGAGAAGGAGAGCCGCTTCAGTTTCTCCAAGGCGATTTAACCAATTTGCCATTTGCGGGAGAAACGTTTTCTGGAGCGATAGCGATTAATTCGCTCGAATGGACGGAAGAACCGTTAAAAGCGCTCGATGAAATAAGACGGGTGTTGAAGAAAGGGCATTATTTATGCGTTGGGTTGCTTGGACCGACAGCCGCTCCACGCGTGAATAGCTATGAACGGTTATACGGGAAGCCAGTCATTTGTAATACGATGATGCCGTGGGAATTTGAACGGCTGGCACAAGAAAACGGCTGGGAGCTTGTCGATGGTCAAGGGGTCTATAAAAAAGAAGTCAATGACTGCCTGCTTATCCATCTCCCGCGCGAACTCAAACAGGCGCTAACGTTTATGTGGCTGTTTCTATTGCGCAAAAAATAGGAGCTTGCTCGTTTACAGAGCAAACTCCTTCTTTATTAATATCCTCTCATAAACGCTGTGCCAACGATGATTAACAAAATAAACAATACAACGATTAACGCGAAGTTATTGCCGCCATGATGTCCGCTCATTTTCTCACCCCCTAATGCAACGTAGTACATAGTATTCGTTTCAAGGGAAGTCGGTCACGGACAATGGCGGACAAGCAAAAAATAGGTTTATTCCCAAATATAAGGAGTTTCTTGATAGACGTAGTAGTTTAACCAGTTGACAAACAATAAATTAGCGTGTGAACGCCACGTGTTTAGCGGCTCGTTTGCCGGGTCGTCGTTTGGAAAATACGATTCTGGAAGATGAATTGGCAATCCTTTGGCGATATCACGCTCGTATTCTTCTTTTAACGTTGTCGCGTCGTACTCTGGATGTCCAGTTAAAAAGATTTGCTTTCCGTCGTTAGATGCGACCAAACATACGCCCGCTTTTTCGGAAACGGATAAAATCGTCAATTCCGATACTTTTTCAATGTCTTCTCGGCGCACATCGGTATGGCGGGAATGTGGAATGCGAAACACATCGTCAAATCCACGCAATAGTTTCACGTTTTTTACTTCCAATGTATGTTCAAAAATACCGAAGCATTTTTGCGGCAACATATATTTCGGCACTCCGTAATGATAATATAGCCCCGCTTGTGCCCCCCAGCAAATGTGTAGCGTCGACGTAACGTTGGTTTTCGTCCACTCCATAATATCGACGAGCTCTTCCCAATACGTAACGTCTTCAAACGGCAAATGTTCGACAGGGGCACCGGTAATAATCATGCCGTCAAACTTGCGATGGCGAATGAGTGGAAATGTCGTATAAAATTGGTCAAGATGGTATTGGCTCGTCGTTTTCGTTTCGTGTGTTTCTGGACGCAAAAACGTAATATGGACTTGAAGCGGAGAGTTGCCAAGCAGGCGCAATAGTTGTGTTTCTGCTTTTTCTTTTTGCGGCATTAAGTTTAAAATGACTATATTTAATGGGCGAATGTCTTGTGAATACGCCCGCTCTTCATCCATGACGAAAATATTTTCTTGTTCTAACACTTCTTTTGCCGGTAAATGTTTTGGAATGTTAATAGGCAACGTTCTCATCCTCCATTTCGTTATTTTTTAAATAATTCCATTATAAAAATATTGCGACTATTATTCAATGAATTTTTTTCCTTCCTTTTTCGATGGTAGAATGGTGGATAAGCAGTTTTCATAAAAGGAGCTGAGAAAATTGGACCCAACGGCGTTTGATAATTTGAAGACGGTAGTAGAAGGGGCGATTTACGATCTTGATTTAGATGGGACGGTCGTGGTGACCGACCGCCGCGATTGGCTAGATTTAGCTCATTTTTCGCGAACATACCAGCTATCGTTTCGGTTGCAGGAAGCACCAGATGTCACATGTACGGTCGTACTACATATGCATTTAAAGGAAATTGCCCGGGAGCTGTTGCAGCAAGCCGATGCTGGATGCGAGTTAACGATTACGTTTTGCTTGCCGGTGGAATCGGACGCCATTTGTCCGCACATCGAAGAAACGATGCATAACATTTGGGGGGAAACGAGGCTCATTCGCCAAACGTTGCGGCGTGATTACGCAAGCGGGCGTATTGACAATGACGTAACGATTGAATTCGGTCGATTGATTCGTGAGGACAATGTGAATGATTTGCTTGAGATGGTGCCATATATGCTTGAATCATTGCAACAGTTGTGTCATATCGCTTAAGCAAAAAAGTGGAAACCGTTGCATTTTTTCTTTAAGATGAAGAAAAGGAGGAATGATTGATGAGCATTTACGATTTTACGGTAAAAACGATTCAAGGAGTGGAAAAAACGCTAGCGGAGTATGAAGGAAAGGTATTACTCATTGTGAACACCGCGAGCAAATGTGGATTTACGCCTCAATATAAAGAGCTGCAGGCGCTATATGAGCAATATCGTGACAAAGGGTTTGTCGTGCTTGGGTTTCCATGCAACCAATTTGGTCATCAAGAGCCGGGGAGCGAAGAAGAAATCGCTCAGTTTTGTGAATTAAACTACGGGGTGACGTTTCCGATGTTTGCGAAAGTGGATGTCAACGGCGAACAAGCGCACCCGTTGTTTGTTTATCTTACCGAGAAAGCACCAGGCGTGTTCGGAACGAAGGCGATTAAATGGAATTTTACGAAGTTCCTTATCGACCGGAACGGACGTGTAGTCGAGCGATTTGCTCCGCAAACAAAGCCTAGCGAATTGAAAGTAGAAATCGAAAAATTATTGTAGATAAGTTTATTTATGGAAAAAGAAGTGATTATTCGACAAACCGAGTATTTTGTCAAAGACAAACTAGATGATGATACAAGCGGCCATGATTGGTGGCACATCGAACGTGTCCGCCGGTTAGGGGGCTACTTGGCGAAACAAGAAGGGGCGGATTTGTTTATTGTCGAAATGGCGGTGCTTCTTCATGATATCGCTGATGAAAAAATGGCAGGCAGTGAGGCAAGCGGAATGCAGGCGGTGCAGCAATGGCTTTGGCAACTCCCGCTTTCTCGGGCGGAAAGCGAGCATATCGTGTCCGCCATTTCCACTGTTTCGTATAAAGGTGGACACGGCAGTCCGCCGCGAACGATAGAAGCGATGGTCGTGCAAGATGCCGACCGATTGGATGCGCTTGGCGCGATCGGTATTGCCCGTGCGTTTATGTATGCAGGAAATCGGGGGCATCTTTTATATGACCCAGCGCTTGCTGTAAGAGAAACGATGACGAAACAAGAATATCGGCATGGGCGCAGTACAGCGATTCATCATTTTTATGAGAAATTGCTGAAGTTGAAAGATTTGCTGAATACCGAAAGTGCGAAAAAGCTAGCCGAACACCGCCATCAATTTCTTGAACAATTTTTACACCAATTTTACCGAGAGTGGGACGAAGCAATGGAATAGGCAAATGGCGCAGGAAAAATTCTGCGCCATTGGTTTATGTTGCAACAGTTGTTGCGGACGACGGAGCGAATTGGACAATTTCTAAAGTAATAGGTGTGTTAACTAAAATAGAGATCGTTCCCGTGGGGACTTGAATTTGTAATTTACCAACGCCTGCACCGCCTGGGGTATACGTCGAAATCCCTTTCATTTGCAACACACCGTTAATATATACATTATAGTAGCTATTATTAGAAGTTAAAGATGGAAGGGACGTAACGGCATTTCCGTTATCATCTTTAAAATTCGCAGCATCAATTGTTAATGTCGATCCTGGCAGAGCGACGGCTGTTGTCTTATAGAAAAAACGAGTGACCGTAGGCACAACATCTGTTGTTGTTGTTACATCCACTAACAGTTTAATAATTTCAAGCGCCATCTTTTCATCACCTTTCTTTGATGTTTCATATGAATAACGTCAATGCATTATACGATTTCTTTTGGAAAAAGACATGGACAACCATCTAAAAAAGGCTCTTCACCAAAAGTTGTGCTTGATTTTTTAATAAAAGCGGACTTGATACTTGTTTATACATAATTGTAAATGAAAGTTAAATAAACGATAAGCGGTATCCCTTGCTTCACAACATTACGTGTTCGTCAAGTACATTTTGTGGTGATGAACCCTAAAAAAAGAAAAAATGGACTATTTGCTCAAGTGATTGCACACTTCGGTACGGTTTTGCATATTATGTAGTTAAAATTTTTGCCTTCATCCGGAGAAGTTAGGTGATTGAGATGGGAAGAAAAAAGTACCGGTATGCAAAACATATCATCGCCGTGCCAAAAGTATACGACTGGATTCAGACCACTTCTACGATTCAACTCCAAGTAACGATGCAATTCCCTTCTTGTGTTTTACAGGCGGATACGTACGAATATAATGCGATATCAGATGGATATAAAACGGTATATACAAACGACGATGAGTTAAAAGAATACGGCGACCGCGGGATCTTAAACCCGAACGACGTGTCGTTTATCAATTTGTTTATTAACGGAGTATTGCAGCCAAAAATATTGTATGAAGTTCAAGAAGGCATGCTCCTTTTAAAATCAACAGACGTTCCCCCAAAAGGAACGCCGATTACGCTTCAATTTGTTACTATTAAGCTCAGTTGATTCCTTGTATTGATTTTTTCTCGTTGAAATAGTATGCTTGTTTCACTGAGTGTTGTAGAGGGGGTTAGTATATCCATGGCTTATGAAGAATATATGCGCCAGCTCGTTCAGCCGATGCGCGATGAACTTGTCCGCGCCGGATTTCAAGAACTAAAAACGAGCGAGGAAGTCGAAAACTTTATGGAAAACGTGCAAGGTACGACGTTTGTTGTCGTCAATTCCGTGTGCGGCTGTGCCGCCGGATTGGCGCGACCAGCGGCAACGCAAGCGATTTTTCAAAGTGAGAAAAAACCAGATCATTTAGTGACCGTCTTTGCAGGACAAGACCGTGAAGCAACGGCAAAAATGCGGGAATATTTTGTCGGCATCGAACCGTCTTCCCCGTCGATGGCTTTGTTAAAAGGAAAAGAAGTCGTTCATTTTATTCCGCGCCATGAAATCGAGGGAAATTCGATGGAAGCGGTAATGGCAAACATTATGAACGCATTGGAAACTCATTGTTCATCGTCTTGAGCGAGGAGACCCCCACTTCAAACGTTCGTTAAGTGGGGATAGTTGACGAGCATGTCGTAATAAAGGCATGCTTTTTTCTCGGAGGAAAACATGATTGTCACGACAGCAGGAAGAACGGACAAAGAAATGATGCAAAAAGCAAAGCAAATTGCCGCTGAATTGGCCGTTCCGTACGTGCCGCGGCAGAAAATGTCAGTCGAAGCGATCCAAACGCAATACGTCGACGATGTTATTGTTGTCGGCAAAAACAGGCTCGAAATGTATCCGTTCGATCGGTCGCCATCGTTTTTCTTTCACCCAAACTCCGCCACGTTTCGCGTCAAACGAATATTGCGCGGCGAGTCAGACCCGTTTTTAGAAGCAACTAAGTTATGTGCGGGAATGTCGTTATTAGACTGTACGCTCGGACTTGCGGCCGATAGTATTGTCGCAAGCACGGTTGTCGGCGGAGGCGGAACGATCGTCGGGCTAGAAGGAAATCGCTATATTGCGTATTTAGTCGAACAAGGACTGCGGCAGTGGGATTCGGGGATTCCTGCCATGAACGAGGCGATGCGGCGCATCCAAGTCGTTTTTGCCGACCACCGTACTTTTTTATCTTCTCTTCCAGACCGCTCGTTTGATGTCGTCTATTTTGACCCGATGTTTGAGCAAGCGATTGTCGAATCGGACGGCATTCAAGGCATCAAATCGTTTGCGCTTTACACCGAGCTCACGGAGGAAGTGATTCGCGAAGCAAAACGGGTTGCCCGAAAACGCGTCGTGTTGAAAGATCATTGGCAAAGCACGCGTTTTTATACATTCGGCTTTTCCGTCTATGTTCGCAAAACGGCGAAGTTTCATTTTGCGACGATTGAATTAGCAAACGAATAGAAAGAGAAAGGAATGGGTACGTTAAGCACGGAGGTGACGGAAATGTCCAATCGAAAAAAAGACCCATCCAAAACCGGCTTAAGTGCGCCAAACGTTAAAGGGCAAGGGACGACCGAAACGGAAACAGGATATGCGCTTGATTCCGCCCGCAAAAAGAAACGATAGAAACTCGCAGCCAGCCTGCGAGTTTTTTTATGAGTATAAATAAAGTAACCAACTTAATAGACTTGCAGCGAAAAAAATCACATTCATCTTTTCTCCCTACCTTTCTATCATGTTGCTCGGAAATATGATACACTAGGAGTATTCCTTATATCGATCATATGTACCAAAAAAACGAGAAGAAAGAGGTTTGAGCATGAAACTAGCAGAGCGCATGAAAGCGTTTAGCGCTTCCGTTTTTAGTGAACTATCAGCGTATAAAAAGTCGAAACTTTCTGAAGGGTATGAAATGATTGATTTAAGCATCGGTAGCCCAGATTTGCCACCGCCATCGTTTGTTCGTGAAACGCTCGCTTTTTACGCGAGCCAACTAGACATGTACGGCTATCCAATCGCTGGAACGAACGAATTTCATGAAGCGGTTGCCTATTATTATCGTACATCGCATGGAGTATCGCTTCATCCCGACGAAGAAGTCGTTTGTTTAATGGGGTCGCAAGACGGGCTCGTTCATTTGCCGATGGCGTTTGCCAATCCAGGCGATCTTATTTTAGTGCCAGACCCAGGCTATCCAGCATATGCAGCTGGAATTGCGATGGCGCAAGCAGAAGCGTATTTAATGCCATTACGTAAAGAAAACAATTTTCTTCCTGACCTTCACGCCATCCCGGAAGATGTTGCGAAACAAGCAGTTATGATGATTATTAATTTTCCAGGAAACCCGGTTCCAGCACTAGCAACCAAATCGTTTTTCCGCGAAGTCGTTGCTTTTGCGAAACGATATGACATCCTTGTTGTCTCCGACTTTGCGTATAGCGAGCTTTATTACGATGGGCATAAACCAATCAGCTTTTTAGCGATACCAGAAGCGAAAACGGTAGGCGTTGAAATCAATTCGCTGTCGAAAAGCTATAACATGGCTGGCTGCCGCATTGGATATGCCTGTGGGAACGCTGACATCATTCGCGTCCTTGCTAAATTTAAATCAAATTTAGATTATGGGGTATTTTTACCTGTTCAGAAAGCAGCCGTTCAAGCATTAACAAAAGGCGCAGCTTTTTGTGAAGAAAGTCGCCAAATTTACGAAGCGCGCCGCAATTTGCTCATTGACGGCTTGGCGGAAATCGGCTGGAACATTGAACGTCCGAAAGCAAGTATGTTTGTATGGGCAGAAATTCCAAGAGGATGGACATCGCTTTCGTTTACGTATGCATTAATGGACAAAGCGAACGTTGTCGTCACGCCAGGGGAGGCGTTCGGACGAAACGGAGAAGGATTTGTCCGCATTGCGCTCGTTCAGAACGAAGAAATACTCAAACAAGCCATTCAAAACATAAAAAGAAGCGGACTCTTTTCCTAATTTTACATATTTCTCTCCTTTTTTGCGTGTGCTATAGTAAAAATGAGATTCATAGGTTGCTAGCGCACGGATAAAGGTGGGAGTTCCATGAAACGATGGCTCATTTGTATCGCATTTGTTGTGGCGATAGTTCCGCTTCTTTCATTTTCGCCGTATCCAAATACGCATGGCGTATTGTTAGAGGCGAGTTCGCTTTCATTGGGGAATATTCGGTCTAAGCAAACATTGCAAAAAATCGTCATTGTACCAGATACACCTTTCGATCACGCGAAAGCGGAAAAAATGATTAGAACGTTAGCGCATATTGATCCTGTCTTATTAAAAAAAGTAGCCCAACAACAAATTTATATAAAACTATTTACGGGAAAGCTCACCGACGAGCCGTCTGTTCGGTATTTACGCGGAAAAACTCCACGGGGATATACGGTTACAACATGGGATGACGTTCCTGGAATTGGCGGATCGCATCTCGTCTTAGTGAAAATCGGCCATAGCGAAAAAGGAAAAGGGCATGGTTCGGTCAATTTGGAATTGCACGAGCTCGCTCATTCGATTGACTATATTGTTTTTGATCATATTCACGCAACATCGCCTTTTTTAGCGATCTGGCGTGAAGAAGCGAAGCAGTTGTTCCCTCACAACTACTATTTTCTCGATTATCCGGAAGAATATTTTGCGGAAGCGTTCGCCTATTACTACGATACCGACGAAACGCGCGCCTATTTAAAAGAAAAAGCCCCAAAAACGTATGAATTTATCCAACGACTAACGAAAAGAACTCAGGAATGAGTTCTTTTCAGACTGTCGAAAAGTAACTATTCAGCCCCTACATAGAAAAAGTTTGTAAGAGAGGCTTTGTTTCTTTCCTCCTTGTCTATACTATATACATGCAACTGGGGAGTTTCACTTATTTTTTCGACTGTCGGAGGCAAGCCAAAGGCTTGCCTGCGTCACGCGTTCGCGTGACAGAGAACCGAACAACGAGCCGCCTCCCAGACAAATTCATTTGTCTGGGAGCGGTGTTGTTCGGTCGCCCGACAGTCGAAAAATGTTAACACTTCAATGTGCATTTATATAGTACCATCCAAGACAGTATTCATTCAGCCCAATACTAGTGGGATTTTCAGAATCCAGCACCAATAGGGCATTTCCAGTATCGAAAATGCCCTAGGAAGAGTGGGGAATCGTTTGGAGAGACTTTCCGTTTAGAAGTGTTTTCAACGATTCCCAAACCGGTTTCCTGTGTTTTTGCAGGGTGGAAATGACGCTGCGAATGACACAGAAAGCCTTGGCATCGTTTTCCTGATGAAAGTTCCGGAATTTTTTGTTTGCCCCCCAATGCTTGCTGAGGTTTGTAGAAGCAGCGAATGGTCGTTTAGCTCTCTGTTTTTTCCTTTCCTAAGCAGGAATACCGCCGATTTTGTCGAAAAAGTATGCGATAAAATCGAAAGCGAGGTGCATATATGGCGGTTGATCATGATCGGTTGTTTAAGGAGCTGATTACAACGTTTTTTGAAGAGTTCCTTCTTCTCTTTTTCCCGCATGTGCATGAGCATATCGACTTTCAGCACGTGTCGTTTTTGTCGGAGGAATTGTTTACGGATGTGACGGCGGGGGAGAAGTATCGCGTCGATTTGTTAGTCGAAACGAAGTTGAAAGGGGAAGATAGCTTGATTATCGTCCATATCGAAAACCAAAATTACGTGCAGCCATCGTTTCCAGAGCGGATGTTTATTTACTTCAGCCGCTTGTTTGAAAAATACCGAAAGCGCATGCTGCCGATTGCGGTATTTAGCTACGACTCCCTTCGCAATGAACCTTCATCGTTTATCCTTCAATTCCCGTTTTTCGATGTGCTCCAATTCCGATTTCTTACCGTTGAATTGCGCAAACAAAATTGGCGTGATTATATTCGCCATGACAATCCAATCGCCGCTGCGTTGTTAAGCAAAATGGGGTATACTGAGAGTGAACGAGTAGAATTAAAAAAACAATTTTTACGCATGATTGTGCGAGTGGAACTAGACGAAGCAAAGCAGCGATTGTTAATCGGCTTTTTTGAAACGTATGTAAAATTATCAGATGAAGAAGAACAACAATTACGAAACGAGGTGAATGAAATGGAAACGAAAGAAAAAGAACAAGTGTTGGAATTAATGATTTCGTATGAGAAAAAAGAAAAACGAAATATCGCGAAAAAAATGCTAGCCAAAGGATACGATGTACAAACAATCCACGAATTAACAGAGCTTCCGGTGGAGGAGATTGAGAAGTTAAAGTAGATGCACTGTCACTACCCGCGTGGTAAGTTGTCTGTGTCACGCCCCGAAGATTGTCGAAGGTTGATAGAAACAGAGAGTCGAATGGCTTTCTGTTTCTTTTTTCATCCGTATTAAACGTGGTTTGATATAGCTGAACACAAGCTTTTCTGCCTTTTCCCTCGAACAAGAACACCGGCGGGCAAATGACATTTGCCCGCAAAGCGTTCATTGTTCGGGATGGGAGCGTGCTGCACAAGCAAGGCATGCGAAGTCGCCGGGGAATGCGTACAAGCTGTTGAAGCCGTTTTTGGAGGATGCGGATCGGGAGAAGTTTGTGGTCGTTTGTTTGGACACGAAAAACCAGCCGACGGCAATTCTGCCATATCGGGAGTTTGAATGCGAGCCAAAAGTGTTTCAGTCGGCGATTTTGGCGAATGCGGCGTCAGTGTTCGTGGCGCCCAATCATTCATCGACCGACCCGACACCGTCAAGCGATGAAGGTATTATATGAACGTTGTTGTGGAGTAGACGTGCATAAAAAATCCATTACCGCTTGTACCATCACCCCTGAAGGAAAAGAAATTCGAACATTCGGCATCATGACCGATGAATTGCTGGAGTTTGTGAACTAGTTGAAAGAAAAAGGTGTGACGCACGTGGTGATGGAATCGACAAGCATTAGAAGATGCGATTCCGATTAAGCGGGAAGTGGAAGGGGCGTGCGACTTGCTCGGGTTTGACCCGTTATATTTGGCAAATGAAGGGAAGGCCATTTTTATTGTGGCGAAAGGAGATGAACAAAAAGTATTGCAAGCCATTCGGTCCTGTGAAGAAGGAAAAGAAGCAGCAGTAATTGGTACGGTACGCGCTACCGAAAAGGGGCAGCTTTTATTGCGGACGTCGCTAGGAACGACGCGGAGATTGTATCGCTTAACCGGACTTTTATTACCACGCATTTGTTAGTACGGGTTTGTTGCCCGTGCTTTTTTTATATATAATAAGGGGAAGTAATATAGAAAGGATGAAGCAGAAGTGAAGCAATATTTGCAGTTACTTCAAGATATTTTAGAAAACGGGGTACATAAAGAAGACCGTACTGGAGTTGGAACGCTGTCTGTCTTTGGACGCCAGCTTCGCTTTAATTTGCAAGAAGGCTTTCCGCTAATCACGACAAAAAAATTGCATATCCGTTCGATTATTTACGAATTATTGTGGTTTTTAAGCGGCAATACGAACGTCCGCTATTTGCAAGAAAACGGGGTAACGATTTGGGACGAATGGGCCGATGAAAATGGGGAACTCGGTCCTGTTTACGGAGCGCAATGGCGTTCGTGGAAAGGGGCCGACGGCAAGACGGTCGACCAAATTAGCGAAGTGATTGAACAAATTAAAACGAATCCGAACTCGCGTCGGTTATTGGTGAGCGCTTGGAATGTTGCCGAACTTGACAATATGAAGCTGCCGCCGTGCCATTATGCGTTTCAGTTTTATGTCGCGGACGGTAAGCTATCTTGCATGTGGCAACAGCGCTCGGTCGATACATTTTTAGGCTTGCCGTTTAATATTGCCAGCTACGCGTTGCTCACGCATATGATTGCCCAGCAATGCGATTTAGACGTCGGCGAACTTATTTTTACAGGTGGCGACGTCCATTTATATATGAACCATCTAGAACAAGCGAAACTCCAATTAACGAGAGAGCCGCGCCCGCTGCCAAAACTAATCATCAAGCGAAAACCGGATTCGATTTTCGAGTATGAATTCGATGATTTTGAAATCGTCGATTACAATCCGCATCCGCACATTAAAGCGCCGGTAGCGGTGTAAAGGAGAATGACAATGATTTCGCTAATTGTGGCGATGGACAACCATCGCGTCATTGGAAAAGATAATCAATTGCCGTGGCATTTACCAGCGGATTTAGCATATTTTAAAAAAATAACGATGGGGCATCCGATTGTGATGGGGCGAAAGACGTTTCTATCCATTGGTCGTCCGCTTCCGGGAAGAGAAAATATCATCGTCACGCGTAATCGCTCGTTTCAAGCGGAAGGATGTACAATCATTCATTCGATCGCTGACATAAAAACGATCGCTTCCGAACGTAAGGAAGAAGTATTTGTCATTGGCGGGGCAGAAATTTTTCAAGCAACGCTACCGTTTGCCGACCGGCTATATATTACGAAAATCGATGCGCATTTTCCTGGGGACACGTTTTTCCCACCATTTTCTGAGACCGACTGGCGACTGATTTCAAGCAACAAAGGACCGAAAGACGAAAAAAATCCATACGATTATACGTTCCTTGTCTATGAGCACAAAACGTACTTCGCGTAAAGCGGGTACGTTTTTTCATTATTGGTGCACATTTGGGAAATTTTTTATAAATTTTTGCTACTTCACCTTTATTTTTTTGAAAATTGTGATATAATGTTCAAATTAAAAAGACGTGAAGGAAGGAACAGGAGCCTATGGAACAACAATTGAAACGAAAGCAAGGATCTGTCTATGTGGAAGACATTTTAATCGCATATCATACGTTAAAAGACGTGGTCTATCACACGCCGCTGCAAAAAAATCCGTTATTATCCGAGCGCTACGGCTGTAACGTCTATTTGAAGCGTGAAGACTTACAAGTCGTTCGCTCGTTTAAAATTCGCGGCGCTTACAACCGGATGAAACATTTAACGGACGACGAACGAAAAAACGGCATTGTATGTGCAAGTGCGGGCAACCATGCGCAAGGGGTCGCGTATTCGTGCCGGACGCTAGGGGTACATGGGAAAATTTATATGCCAGCGACCACGCCGCGTCAAAAAGTTTCGCAAGTACAATTATTCGGAAAAGACATGGTCGAGATTATTTTAGTCGGCGATACGTTTGACGACTCGTTCAATGAGGCGGTACAATGCGCGAAGCAAGAAGGGAGAACGTTCATTCATCCGTTTGATGATGAATACGTCATTGCAGGTCAAGGGACGATTGGGGTAGAAATATTAAACGACTGCGAAGAGCCTATTGATTTTTTATTTGCGAGCATCGGCGGTGGCGGATTGATTTCAGGAGTAGGCACGTATATGAAGAGTATTTCGCCGATGACGAAGCTCGTCGGTGTTGAGCCAGAGGGTGCCCCGTCCATGAAAGCAGCGATGAAGCACGGGCATGTCGTGACGTTAGAAGAAATTGATAAATTTGTCGATGGGGCAGCAGTCAAAACGGTGGGAGAAACGACGTTTTCCCTTTGTAAAGAAATGCTTGACGACATTGTCATCGTACCAGAGGGGAAAGCATGTACGACGATTTTAGAGCTTTATAATGAAAATGCGATTGTCGTTGAGCCGGCGGGAGCACTTCCAGTTGCGGCGTTAGATTTATACCAAGAACAAATTCGTGGAAAAAATGTTGTCTGCATTATTAGTGGCGGCAACAATGATATTGACCGCATGCAAGAAATTAAAGAGCGTTCGATGATTTACGAAGGGCTACAACATTACTTTATCGTTAGCTTCCCGCAACGTGCCGGTGCGCTACGCGAATTTTTAGACGAAGTGCTTGGCCCGACGGACGATATTACTCGCTTTGAATATACGAAGAAAAACAATAAAGAAAACGGACCAGCGTTAGTCGGCATCGAATTGAAACGCCGCGAAGATTATGCTCCGTTAATTGAACGAATGAAGAAAAAAGGCTTCCCATTCCAAGAAGTAAACAAAGATCCTAATTTATTCCATCTTCTTATTTAACACAAAAATCGCGTTTTTTCGCTAAAAAATTTATAAATATTTCGCACCGTCCGACATACTTTCGCCTAGATTTCGTGTATAATAATAATAAATCGGTCAAAAAAGAGGATTGATATTTTGCTATTCAAAAGTCTGGAGTTTAAAAACGCTTACGGACAGAAGGTAAAGATTATCGAAATTCCAGTATTGGAGGAAGATAACACGTATCGATTTATGATTCAATTGCGTTTAGAGACGTTTATTGCGAAAGTATATCGGTCTCGTGACGTTCGTTCTGTTTACTCGTTTCGCGATTATTTGAAAAAAGTATTAAAATGGCCTGTCTACGAACAAATCTTTAAGACAGATATTTTAAAAAACAATGCATAATTGCAGCAAGTTGTTTTGCTTCGGCAAAACAACTTTTTTTGCGTTTTTTATAGGCAGTAGGGGAATTTCATTGTATAATAATCATTAAGTTTGGATTAGGAAGTGAAGGAATGAGCAAAGTTAAAATTGTGACAGACTCAACGGTAGATTTACCAAATGAAACATTAGAAGCGTATGGGATTGAAGTCGTTCCGCTAACATTTACAATTGCACATGAAACATATACCGATCGTGTGGATATAACGCCGGAACAGTTTATGGAAAAAATGATGAAAGCGAATGAACTGCCGAAAAGTTCTCAACCTGCGACAGGACAATTTTTAGAAGTCTATAACCGATTAGGAGAAGAAGGATATGATGTTCTGTCGATTCATATGACAGGGGAGTTGAGTGGGACAGTCCGTTCTGCCGAACAAGCAGCTAGCATGGCAGAAGCGAATGTGACGGTCGTTGATTCGCAATTTATTTCCCTAGCGCTAGGGTTTCAAGTAGTAGAAGCAGCAAAATTGGCGCAAGCGGGAAAAAGTATTTCCGATATTGTGCCGCATCTAGAGAAGATAAAGCGCCATACCCATTTATATGTGACGGTCGATACGCTCGAAAATTTAGTAAAAGGTGGACGAATTGGTCGCGGAAAAGCGTTAATCGGCTCGCTTTTAAATATTAAACCGATTGCGGCTCTCATTGACGGGATGTATACGCCGATGACAAAAGCGCGAAGCTATTCGCAAGTCGTCAAGTACTTAACGGAGCGATTTGTCGAAGATACTGCGGGAAAAACGATTCGAGCAGTTGGTATTGCCCATGCCGATGCGCTATCGTTAGCGAATCGCTTAAAACAAGCGCTTATCGATGCGACAGGGTATGAGCAAATTGAGATCGTTTATACGACGCCGGTTATTTCGACACATACAGGACCTGGAGCGATTGGATTTATGTATTACGCAGAATAGGTGAGTAGACGATGAGAAAAATGATGATGGTGCTCATGGTAGTCTTATTTGTTTCTGCATGCGGAAAAGAAATTCCAGACGCGAAAAACTGGCCGGTTGCTTCATTTACGTTCACCGACCAAAACAATCAGCCGTTCGGTTTGAACGATTTAAAAGGGAAAGTGTGGGTCGCAAATTTCATCTTTACGCGCTGTGCCGATGTATGTCCGCCGATGACTGCGAATATGGCGAAATTGCAGCGAATGGCGGAAAAAGAAGGACTGCAGGTGGAATTTGTTTCGTTTAGCGTCGATCCGGAAAACGACCATTCGGAGCAATTAAAAGCGTACATTGAAAAATTTCACGCCGATACGCGTCATTGGCATTTGTTGACAGGATATACACAAAAAGACATCGAAACATTTGCGCAAAAAAACTTTAAAGCGATCGTACAAAAGCCAGAAGGACAAAGCCAAGTCATTCATGGGACGGACTTTTATCTGGTGGACCAACACGGAACCATCGTTCAGTATTATAACGGATGGGAAAATGTTCCTTATAAACAAATTTTGGAGCATATTAAAATTCTCCAATCGTCATAACAAGGGCAAAAATGTTTTGGCATTTTTGCCTTTTCGTATTGTAGGTAGGTGAAAGAAATGAAAGGATGGGGGATTGCACTGATATGTTGCTTTTTAATCGGGTGCTCGGCGACCACGGCAACGAACGTAACGGACGTTCCGCAAAGACCGCTCGGACTTCCAAAGCGGTTAATCATCCCCGATGATTTCGTCCCGAAAGATGTGCACATTGTGGCGCTTGGCGATTCATTAACGGAAGGGGTTGGCGATACAAACGGCGGGTACGTTGTCGATGTAAAGGAAAAACTACTACAACATAAAGCGGTGCGTTCTGTAATGGTGACGAATTTAGGAAAACGAGGGTTGCGTATTTCCCAGCTTGATAAGGTCATTACGAAGCACGAACAGTCGATGAAAGATGCAGATATGATTTTTATCACCATTGGCGGAAATGACGTGATGGAAATTGTTCGCTCCCATTTGTTTGATTTAACGTATTCGTTATTTGTGCAAAAACAAAAAACGTTCGCGCAAAAGCTCGATCACCTCATTTGGAAGCTTCGCTCTTTAAACAGAAATGCAACGATCGTGCTTATCGGTTTATACAATCCGTTTGCTAATTCTTTGCAGACAATCCCAGAAATCGATGATGTCATCGTTATGTGGAACAAAGGAAGCCGCGACGTATTAAGCCGCTATGAGCGAACGATGTTTGTCGATGTGAAAGATATCTTTGACGACCGCGACGATTTACTCTATGACGATCAATTTCATCCGAACGAACAAGGCTATGCGTTCATTGCTATGCGTGTATACGAACAACTAGCAAGGAGTATGGAGAAATGAAGAAACCGTGGAAAATTGCTTTTTTTACGTTGGTAATGATTCATGTCGTAATAATCGGAGGTCTATTTTTCTTTTTAATGCAGCCGTCTGAATCAACCATTCCGGAGCCAAAAGCAACAAAGGGAGCGACGTTTCTTATTCATGCCGCAAAAGAAGATGTGAATGCGTTTATGAACGATTACATTCAGAAAAAAAAGAAAAAAGGAACGCTTTCGTATCGCGTCTGGGTGAATGACCGCGTATATATCGCCAGTGAAATCGAATTGTTCGGAAGAAATATTCCATTAACGATGTCGTTTTTACCAAACGTCGTCAATGGAGATATAGAGTTGCTTGACCCAGATTTATCCTTAGGAGGATTACACATTCCGGCACGATATGCGCTAAACTATTTGCAAACGCATGTGAGTTTGCCGGATGACGTAGTCATTGACCCTAATCATAACCGCATTTACGTGGCGGTGACGCATATGCGCTTAAAAAATGGCTACCGTCTTTCCGTTCAGTCATTCGATTTAGCGCACGACAACATTGCATTAACATTAACCATTCCAACAAAATAAAGGGGCTATATTCTTAGCCCCTTCGGATAAAAGTTTTTTAATGTCCCTTTGACTTCTTTCCCCCAGCCGAGCGGATAGCCGTCAATTGTTACAACGACCCAGCCGCGGTCGCCGCCTGTTTCTATCGTTTCCCCACGCAAATATTTCGTATAGTCTTCTAATTCGAGCGAATGAACGATTTCTTCCTTTTTAAGAGCCAATGCGAGTGCATGATTTGGTTCAAACCGCTGTTTTTTCTGTTCGCCTAAATGTAAGCCAGCGCGCACGATTTTTAGTCCAGCAAAACTAGGACAATCATCCGGAAGGGCAAATAAGTGCTGATTAAACGAATACATCGTTTTTTCGATATTAATCGTTAACGTTTCTTGTTCAAACGCTCGATACTCGCGCAATGTTTGTTTCGTCACATTAGATGTAGCGTTTTTTCCTTTCCATGTTGGCGCTGGGCTCACTTTTTGCAATTTGGCCACAAAATGTCCTTCTCCTAGTAGCAGATGTGGCCAAAGCCGAGCTGTTTGTTCGATCGCCGTCAACGTTGTCTTCGTCCATTCCGGTCGTCCGGGTTGAATGCCAGCGCTTTTTTCAATCGCTACTAATTCGAGATCTTCGTATTTTTGTAGCAATGCCTCCATCGTCTGTTCATTTTCTTCGGGAGAAAAGGTGCATGTAGAATAGATGAGAATACCTCCCTCTTTCAACATGCGATAGGCGCAGTCTAGAATATGGCGCTGTTTTACGGCACACTGGTGAACGTGTTCTTCACTCCAGTAGTGAATCGCTTCTTCATCTTTTCGAAACATCCCTTCTCCAGAACACGGCGCATCGACTAAAATTTTATCAAAATAGCCGACAAAATACTCCGCTAATTTTTCTGGGGTTTCGTTCGTGACGAGCGTGTTTGTAATGCCGAGCCGTTCGATATTTTCCGATAGCGCTTTAACGCGTTTCGGATGAATTTCATTAGCCAGTAAAAAGCCGGTATTGTCCATCATCGCAGCGAGCTGTGTCGTTTTTCCACCAGGAGCAGCACAAAGGTCGAGCACTTTTTCTCCATGGCTTGGTTGCAACGTTTCGGCTACAAACATCGCACTTGGCTCTTGAATATAATATAGCCCTGCGGCGTGATACGGATGTTTTCCCGGTTGGTCGTCCGTTTCGTAGTAAAAACCAGTCGGACAAAACGGAACAGGGGAAAGCGAAAACGGAGCGAGCGCTAAAAACGCATCTCGTTCGATTTTCAATGGATTAAAACGCAAGCCATTTACTTTTTCTTTTTCATACGATGCGAAAAAACGTGGCGCCTCTTCTTGTAAAAGGGCGTTCATTTTTTCGACGAATGTGTGTGGCAGTTTCAATGAAAAATCTCCTTTCTGTTTATTCATATTCCGCAAAAGAGGCTGCCCGAACATAGGACAGCCTATTATAACCATTTGATTTTTGGTTCGGTTTTATTGATGATTCGTTTAATGTTGGCGCGGTGACGGTAAAAAATAAACGTCGTTAATACCGCTACAACAATCGTAAGCGGGATATCGTCCGTAAAGAACACGGTATATATAATGGCATACACCCCAGCCATCATGGAGGAAAGGGAAACATATTTGGACAAATAGAGCGTCAGAAAGAAAACAGCGATAAGCGTAAAAAATAGAAATGGAGAGTAAAACAATATCACGCCCCCTGACGTCGCCACTGCTTTTCCTCCGCGAAATCCAGCAAACAGTGGATACATATGCCCGATCACTGCAAAAATCCCAGCCAATAACGGATGCATATCGACCGCAAATAAGACAGGAAGGCTAGCTGCTAGCGTACCTTTTAAAATGTCGCCAATCGTTACCATCATCCCGGCTTTGACGCCGAGGACACGAAACGTATTCGTTCCCCCTAAGTTTCCGCTTCCGTGCTCGCGAATGTCGATGCCGTATCCGACTTTCCCGACAACGAGCGCAAATGGAATGGAGCCAAGTAAGTAGGCAGCTGCCAATATCAACAGTTTTGTCACCAAGCTTCATACACCCTTTACTTATCAATTTCGTGCATGTCTTTATTTTACCACGCAACGAAAAAAACGCTAGATACAGAGGATGATTATTTTTTGAGCAATGTATCACGCAAGTTTGTCAGCAACAATAAAGCAAAAACAGACCCAAAGAAGCAAAGAATTATCCCGCGTTATGTATCCAACGTGGCGCCTTGCGTTCTTAAAAAATCTTTGACCGCTTTTACTTGTTTAGCACTAGCACCGACGAGCTATTCGATCATTTCATACAATGCGGCGATTGCAAGCTGATGGTCACTAACTAACCGCCTTTTGGAAGAGGGGTTTTTCGTAGTAACATTTCTCTCTCACATGACGCACCCCCTCCAATAGTTTATGTTTAGTATTGAAATAAAGGAGATTGTTATACAAAAGCCCTCCTCTTCTAATATAGAAGGGAGGGCTGACAGATTACTCCGTTGTTGCTTTTTGTTCAAACAATTTCACGATTTCAATAATAACATTCACCGCTTTGACCATATTGTCGACAGAAATATATTCGTAACGGCCGTGGAAGTTTTCGCCGCCTGTAAAAATATTTGGCGTAGGCAGCCCCATATAGGATAGCTGTGAGCCATCTGTTCCACCGCGGATCGGTTTGATGATAGGCTCAATCCCTAAGTTTTGCATCGCTTCGTACGCTATGTCAACCACTTCTTTGACCGGTTCAATTTTTTCGCGCATGTTGTAATACTGGTCGATTATTTCCAGTTGAATTCGCTCTTTTCCGTATTTTCCTTGCAGTTTGGCCGCGATTTCTTCGATGGTTGTTTTTCTTGCCTCAAATGCCCAGCGGTCGAAGTCGCGAATAATGTAATGGAGTGTTGTTTGTTCGACATCGCCTTGGCAGGAGAGAAGGTGGTAAAATCCTTCGTATCCTTCGGTATGCTCTGGCGCTTCATTCGCAGGGAGATGGGCGTGAAATTCCATTGCTAGTTTCAATGAGTTAATCATTTTTCCTTTCGCGGAACCTGGATGTACGTTTTTTCCTTTGAATGTAATTTTTGCTTGCGCAGCATTAAAGCTTTCGTATTCCAATTCGCCAAGCGGACCGCCATCAACGGTGTAAGCGTACTTTGCGCCAAATGCAGCAACATCAAACTTATGCGGACCTCTTCCAATCTCTTCATCTGGCGTAAAGGCGACACGAATTTTTCCATGTTTGATTTCTGGATGTTTGATGAGGTATTCCATCGCTGTCATAATTTCGGCAATTCCTGCTTTATTGTCTGCGCCTAAAAGCGTGGTGCCATCGGTTGTGATTAATGTATGTCCTTTGTAATGCGAAAGTTCCGGAAAATCGGCGGGCGAAAGAATAATATGTAAGTCTTTATTTAACAAAATATCCCCACCGTCATATGATTCGACGATTTGTGGATTGACGTTCGCGCCTGTGAAATCTGTTGCCGTGTCCATATGCGCCAAAAAGCCGATTGTCGGCACTTCTTTGTCTGTATTCGCTGGCAACGTTGCCATCACATACCCGTTTTCATCGACCGCTACTTCTTCCATGCCGATTGCTTTTAGCTCTTCGACTAACATGTTGGCAAGCGTCCATTGGCCTTCGGTAGAGGGGCACGTGTTGCTTGCTGGGTCAGATTGGGTGTTGATTTTCGCGTATCTTGTCAACCGTTCGATTACTTCTTGTTTCATACGCAGCCTCCTTTACTTCATTCGCTCGTATTATATCACAAAAATAAAAGATACGCATGATAGCTTATGATGCAACCAGAGTTAAAAAAAGGAGCGCAGCCATTCGGTTGGCGAGGAAAAGCGTTCTTCTTTAAACGGATTGGCGGTCATCGAATAGCCGCGCTGTTCCCAATAACCAGGTTCATCTTTTTTCATAAAACAAATGCCTGTCGCCCATTTTGCCCCTTTCCATAAATAAAAGGAAGCGGGGGGAATAAAGCGCAACGGGTAGCCGTGTTTTGGCGAAATGTCTTGCCAGTCGTGTTGCGCATCTTTCCAGCGGTAAACAAAAAGCGCATCATCCCCCATAAGCGCTTCAAGCGGCAAATTCGCCGAATAGCCGAGCGGATTTTTGTTTAAATAACCGTAAATTTTCACGTATTTCACATCCGGTTCGAGTTCAACGAAGCGCAAAAATTCGCGAAAAGCAATTCCTTCAAACGTTGTATCAAACTTTGACCATGTTGTGACGCAATGCATATCGATGGTCGAGATCGTTTTTGGCAGCTTCATCACTTGTTCGTAGGAGAGGGTCACTTCTTCTTTCACTTCGCCAAATAGCCGGAATGTCCACGTTTTTTCATCGAATTCGTACACTTCACCTTCGTGAAGAATTGGCCATTTGTCTGTTTCAAACTGGCCGGGCGGCAGTTGCTTTTTCATTGTTAAGCTCCTTTCTACCTAGTTTACTAACATCATACAGTGGAAAAGGGAGAGATGCAATGAATGAGGCAGGAATGAAAGAAGCAATGTAGAAAGAGATAGAAGAGACATATGTTTTGCCCGCTTTGCCCATAATGAAAATAGTGATGATGATCGTGAGGCGGTGCAACCAATGAAAATAGTGGAGTTAACAGCAGAGCTTGTGATTGGGTTTATGATGTTATTTCTTGTCGTAAAAGTGGCTGGGAAAAAGATAATTCATCAAATTACACCGTTTACGTTTATTTCGGCGATTGTATTAGGGGAATTGTTAGGGAATGCGCTATATGATGACCATGTCCATATTTGGTACATCGTTTATTCGATCACCGTATGGGGAGCACTGCTCATTTTAGTGGAATATATGAGCCAAAAATGGCTATGGTTTCGCGGCATTGCGGAAGGAAAACCGACGGTGCTTATTCGCAACGGAATGATCGATTATGAAGCGTTAAAAAAATCGCGTATGACGCTCAACCAGCTCCAAAGCTTGCTTCGCCAAAGCGAAACGTTTTCGTTGCGGGAAGTCGCTTTTTGTTATCTAGAAGCAAACGGTTCAATTAGCGTATTGAAAAAATCACGCTATCAGAAAACAACGAGGGAAGATTTTCAACTTTCTCCCCGTGCGGTGAGCGTCCCAACAACGGTAATCCGCGACGGAGAAGTGCTGATGGACGAACTTCGGGAGTTAGGAAAGGACGAAGAATGGCTACAGCGCGAACTCCGTACTTTCGGTGTGACAAGTTATCAAGAAGTGTTAGTCGCCGAATGGCTCGAAGGGGACGGACTGTTTGTGCAAACATACTGATAATACGTCACACAGAGGATGTAAATCACGAAAGGCAGGAAAAGAGGTAGGAGTGGGATGAATAGACTATTGTGGATTTTTCAATACGTATCAGCGCTTGTAATTTTAGTTTTCGCTGCATTAGCTTCATGGTACGAAGGAAGCGAGTGAAGAGATCGACCATGGGAATGGAAGCATTCTGCATGGTTTTCCAAAATATTCAACGATCAAATCACGAGAAGTGATGATATTTCACAACGCGACTACTTTATATACGCAGACAAATTCAAGCCTACTTTTCCTATATTTATGGTGTTGAGTCTTATTTATATCTTCACTTTAACGAGCGACTTGCTGTTTCGGTATAACGTAAAAAAACTGAGCATGCTTCTTTTCGGATTCGGTGTGTTGCTTTTTATACTAGGAACAGTAGTTGCGGATTCTCCAACTTTTGTTTGCTCGTCGCCTATTTTTCGTCGGTTGCTACGGAAAATCTGAGAAAAAAACGCCTCCATTTCCAATTTATTGAATAAATTAACGGGGATTATTTTTATAGCGCTAGGCATAAGATTATTTCGAACAAAAATAGCTTAATTAAGCTCCCCTCCTTTTTGTTTCGGATTGACCCCCACAAACCGTCAAGCGTCTCCGAAAGATATCTTGTCATGAACAAAAGGAGGGTGTTACATATGGACAAAGTATTCAAGATGAAGAACATTTTAGCCACAAGCGTGTTGTTTACATCGATGTTAGGAGGTACGTATGCGTCTGCTAATAGTGAAAACACAGTAGACTGGCAAAGTGTAGTTTCAGACGAACAAACGGCATCGGAAGCAGGCACAACGCCTGACAGTATTTTGTATACATTCGATAAATTTCTAGAAGATTTACAGCTAGCGATTACAGCCGATTCCGAAAAAGAAAGCGAATTGCTGCTTCAATTTGCGAAAGAACGACTCGCCGAAGCGAAAGTAATGACACAATCAGAAAAACAACAATTTGTGAAAGAAGCTGTCGAAGCGTATATTCAGCTACTTGCGCAATCGCAGGAAAAGGTGTCCGAAGCGATTCATGAAGGGGAATTAACGAGCGAAAAACAAGAACAACTGACGAATCAATTAGAAGAAACAGCAAATGTCGATGAAAAATCGGAAGAAACGATCTCACAGCAATTAGACGAAAGTACAAAAGAGGCGTTGACAGAAACGCAAGAAACAACGAAAGCAGTCGCGAATGTGGTAAAAGGTATTGATGAAAACATCGTTCAATCGCTTCGTGATCAAGGATTCGGATATGGCGAAATGGCGAAAATTGTCGCATTAGCGGAGGCAACCGGAAAAACGGTGGAAGAAATCGCTGATGCTGTGAAAGAGGGAAAAGGATTTGGGGAGCTAGCGAAAGAAAACGGTCTTCACCCTAAACAAATTACGACCATGATAAAAGAAAAACGGCTAACAGCCGAGTTAGAAGAAGCGAAAGCAAATGGCGACGATAAAAAAGTAGAACGGCTTCAGAAAAAGCTAGCGAAACTAGAAAAGAAAAAAGCGGACTATGCTAATAAAAAGAATAAAAATAACATGAAAGATGAAAAAGCAGAAGCGGAAGAAAATGGTGATAAAACTGCGATGGAGGATGCAACAAATCAAGTAAAAACGGAAGAAGACGTCAAAGAAGAAAGCCAATCACCAGCTAACAAAGTAGAGAAACAGCAAAAAGAAACAAGCACGCATGAAGAAAAGGCAACAGACGAAGCTAAGAAACACGAAGTGAAAGCAAAAGAAGATCCAAGACGTGAGGAAAAAGCCCGTGAAGAAGTACAAAAACACGAAGAAAAAGCTAGCAAAGAAGCGGAAAAACGGGCAAAAGAAAAGAAAGAACATGAAAAAAAGAATGGGAACGGAAGCAATAAAGAAAACAAAGATGAAGATGATGAATAATGCCCAATCAAGTCCTCTCTCAACGGAGGGCTTTTTTGATGTATACTTTTATAAATGATGACACCCCCATAAAAATGGCGCGAGTGGCGAATATGTTAAGGAAGGCAAGGGGTGAAGAGATGCTTCGCAGTTTTTTTAGGAAGGTAAAGGACGATCAAATAGAAAAATTCATTGAACAATTCCAAAACAGGGAAACAGAAAAATTAAACGATTTTATCGAACAATACAAACCGTTTATCGCCACAAAAGTTTCCGAAGTATGCAAAAGAAAAATTGATCCAGAATATGATGATGAATTTAGCATAGGACTAATTGCTTTTAACGAGGCGATTGAAAAATATGCGCCCAATAAAGGGAGCAACTTTTTATCTTTTGCAAGCTTGGTGATTAAACGCCGGGTCATTGATTACATCCGAAAGGAAAAAAAGAATTACGGCTATTCGCTCGATGACAGAGAAGAAGATATGGAAAATCCATACGAAATCAAAGTAACGAGCGAGCAATATCAAAAACAAATCGAAACGGAACAGCGAAAAGAAGAAATCTTCCATTATACTGAAAAATTAAAAGAATTTGGGATTACAATACTTGATCTAACAGAACATTCCCCCAAGCATAAGGATGCAAGAGAAACGTCTTTACTCATAGCGAAAACGATCTTAAGGAATGAGAATTTAAAAAAGCAATTGTTCGATACGAAGAAGTTACCGATTAAGGAAGTGGCCAATCTAGTTGATGTGAGCCGTAAAACAATTGAAAGAAACCGAAAATATTTAATTGCGCTCGTGATCCTTCTTTCAGAAGATTATATTTATTTGAAAGAGTATTTAAAGGGGGTGGAAAAATGAGAAATGGAATTATTATGGAAGAACATAAACATTATTATATCGTCATGACCCGTGACGGCGAGTTTTTAAAAGTAAAGAAAATAAAGGAATATCAAATTGGCGAGGAGATTTCATTTACAACGTCCCAAGAAGAAAAAGCAAGTTTAGGACAAAAGCTATTTGCAAGAAAAATCCCTCAGTTTTCTATGGCGCTAGTCTTGTTGTTAGCTGTGATCCCGTTATTAACCAACCTAAATACGGGCAAAGCTTATGCATACGTGACGATCGATATAAATCCAAGCATCGAGATGTCCATCGATGACAAACAAACAGTTACAGACATGCGAGCATATAACGATGACGGCAGGAAAATTGTTCGTTCGATTGACGATTGGAGAGGTAAAACGTTAACCGATGTTACGGAGGAAATCATTGATCAAAGTGAACAGAACGGCTATTTAAAAAATGAGCGAGATGTGATGATTTCCATCACCCATATTAACAAGAAGAATAAAACGATTGATGAGCAAATCGAAAAAACGATCCATATGATTGAACAAAAAACAAAACTAGCGGTTACAATGATTGAAATAAGTAAACGGACACATGATGAAGCGAAAAAATTAGGCGTTTCCCCCAATAAATTAGCGATTGCCGAAAACAACGGAGTGCCAATCGAAAAAGTAAAAGAAAAATCAGTAGCAGAAATTAAAAAAATGTTTGGAAATTTAACCGAAAAGGATAAACAAATGGAACATAAAGAGCAACAGACTAATCATAATAAGAGAAAAGTTAAAGAAGAAAACGAAAATAAAACTCAAGGAGAATATGGAAGAAAAGAAATAGAAAAGGAAAAACCTAAAGTGCCAAACAAACATTTAGAAAAAGAGCAAAAGAAAGTTTTAAAACCGGAAGAAAAACGCAAGCAGCTGGACAAACAAGAAAAAGCTAATAGTGAGCAAGAAAATCATAAACAACCGGAAGAGCAGTCGAAAACGGAACGAGAAGAAGAAAAGCCTAAGCCGTTAGAAAAACAAGAAAAAGCTCCTAAAGAAGAGAAGCGAGAAGAACAACAACAAAAAAAGAAAGATGAAGACTGAACTCCCCGTTTCGCGAAGCGTTGAAGCGGGTGCTTTGCAGGAATTGACACTTTCGATTCAATGAAAAAGCGATCCGGTTGATTATCATTAGTGAAGAGAATGAATCTAATGATTGCGTTTGCCTCGCTCATCGTAACTATCGTCGCTGTATCCAAAGACAAAAAGTAACCCACCCTGCTTGGCCTAAGTGAAGGTGGGTTACGATTCGCTTTTTTGGGCCACTGCACTTCTTGCAGTAAGCTGTGTATAGATGGGACATTGGTTGCCGCCAATGTCTTGTTTTATTTTATGTTGTTCAACTTGGTTATACGCATACAGTGGATGACATGATAAGAAAATTATCTTTGTATGATTGTTTTTTTCGAACTTTAAGCTGAGTTTAGCTAAGCTATCGTAGACATAAAAATATTGACATAAGCAGGATTTTCCTTGTTGGATAAAGAAATACTACAAAAAAGCGTTCGAAAGGAGAAAAAACATGCCAATTACGAATCCAAGTCGCGAAGAGATCGCTGAGATTTTGCAAAAAGCAAAACGCATTGCCGTTGTCGGCTTATCAAATAATCCCGATCGCACGTCGTATATGGTCGCAAAAGCAATGAAAGATGCGGGATACGACATTATTCCGGTCAATCCAATGATTGAGGAGTGGGAAGGGATTCCAGCGATGAAATCGTTAAAAGACATTGAAGGACATGTCGATATTGTGAACGTGTTTCGTCGTTCGGAGCATTTACCAGAAGTTGCTCGCGAGTTCGTCCAAATCGATGCCGATGTGTTTTGGGCGCAGTTAGGTGTTGTCCATGAAGACGTATATAGGTTTTTAAAAGAAAAAGGATATACCGTTGTGATGGATCGCTGTATTAAAGTAGAGCACGCTCTAACGAAAAAAAGGTAAACGAAACTCGGCCATCTTTTTCGAAAGATGGTCATTTCCATTTTCAGAAGTTTGATTAGCTGGCAAAATAGGCATAGACGTTTCCGAAATTTATGCTAAAATAAAACAGAAACAAATGTTCTTGTTTTTGAAAGGGGTATGTGCGTGACAAAACAGAAAATATACGAATATAACGATGATGCTATCCAAGTACTTGAAGGACTAGAAGCGGTTAGAAAGCGCCCCGGGATGTATATCGGCAGCACCGATAGCCGCGGGTTGCATCATCTCGTCTATGAAATTGTCGACAACTCCGTCGACGAAGCGCTCGCTGGATACGGAAACTATATTCTCGTCAAAATACATAAAGACAACAGCATCACAGTACTCGATGAAGGTCGTGGGATGCCAGTCGGCATGCATAAACTTGGAAAACCAACGCCGGAAGTCATTTTAACCGTTTTGCATGCCGGCGGAAAATTCGGGCAAGGCGGCTATAAAACGAGCGGGGGGTTACACGGAGTGGGCGCCTCTGTCGTCAACGCCTTATCGGAATGGCTCGTCGTCACGATTCACCGCGACGGATTTATTTATCAACAACGGTTTGAACAGGGTGGAACACCTGTCACGACATTAGAAAAAATGGGAACAACGAAAAAGACAGGAACGATGATTCAATTCAAACCAGACCCGACCATTTTTAGCACGACAACGTTCAATTACGAAACGTTAAGTGAACGGTTGCGAGAATCAGCTTTTCTATTAAAAGGGTTGAAAATTGAATTAGTCGATGAACGGACCGATATGCGCGAGTTGTTTCATTACGAAAACGGAATTGAAGCGTTTGTTGCTTATTTGAATGAAGAAAAAGATGTTCTCCATCCCGTCGTTTATTTTGAAGGGCAACAAAACGGAATCGAAGTCGAATTTGCGTTTCAATTTAATGACGGCTACTCGGAAAATGTACTTTCGTTCGTGAACAATGTTCGCACAAAAGATGGCGGAACGCATGAAGCAGGCGCCAAAACAGCGATGACCCGCGTTTTTAACGAATATGCACGCAAAACAAGTCTACTAAAAGAAAAAGATAAAAACTTAGAAGGCTCTGATATTCGCGAAGGGTTATCGGCGATTGTATCGGTCAGAATTCCGGAACATTTATTGCAGTTTGAAGGGCAAACAAAAGGAAAACTCGGAACGAGCGAAGCCCGCTCCGCTGTCGATGCGATTGTGTCTGAGCATTTAACATATTTTTTACAAGAAAATCCAGACATCGGGACAATGCTCGTCAAAAAAGCAATTAGAGCATACCAAGCGCGCGAAGCAGCACGAAAAGCGCGTGAAGAAGCACGAAGCGGCAAAAAGAAAAAAGGAAAAGAGGCGGTATTAAGCGGAAAATTAACGCCAGCACAAACGCGCAATCCAAAGAAAAACGAGCTGTATTTAGTAGAAGGCGACTCTGCAGGCGGTTCAGCGAAACAAGGGCGTGATCGTCGCTTCCAAGCGGTGCTTCCACTGCGCGGGAAAGTCATCAATACAGAAAAGGCGAAGCTGGCGGATATTTTTAAAAATGAAGAAATTAATACGATTATTCACGCCATTGGTGGTGGTGTTGGCGCCGACTTTTCGCTAGAAGATGTAAACTATGACAAAGTGATTATTATGACGGACGCTGATACGGATGGTGCGCATATCCAAGTATTGCTTTTAACGTTTTTTTACCGTTATATGCGCCCACTGATTGAAGCGGGAAAAGTATATATCGCTCTTCCACCGCTTTATAAAATTAGCAAAGGTACTGGAAAAAAAGAAATGGTGCAATATGCGTGGACGGATGAGCAGCTAAAAGAAGCGACGAAAAAATTAGGGAAAGGTTACACGATTCAACGATACAAAGGACTTGGAGAAATGAATGCAGACCAGTTATGGGAAACGACGATGAATCCAGAAACGCGCACGCTCATCCGCGTCCGCATTGATGATGCCGCAAGAGCAGAACGGCGAGTGACAACGCTTATGGGGGATAAAGTCGAACCGCGGCGTAAATGGATTGAAACACATGTTCAGTTTGGGTTAGAAGACGACCCGAACATTTTAGAAAATGAACACGTCTTAGTTGCAGAGGAGGGAGTATGATGGAACGATTGCTCGATTTACCATTAGAAGACGTATTAGGTGACCGATTTGGTCGCTATAGTAAATACATTATTCAAGAACGGGCGCTTCCTGATGTGCGCGACGGACTAAAGCCGGTGCAACGCCGCATTTTATATGCGATGTACGTTGATGGAAACACCGCAGATAGGGGATTCCGCAAAGCAGCAAAAACCGTCGGAAACGTCATTGGCAACTTTCATCCGCACGGCGATTCTTCTGTCTACGAAGCGATGGTGCGGATGAGCCAAGAATGGAAGTTGCGCAATGTGTTAATTGAAATGCATGGCAATAACGGTAGCATCGACGGTGACCCGCCGGCAGCGATGCGTTACACGGAAGCGCGGTTATCTCCGATTGCCGCAGAACTGTTGCGCGACATTGATAAAGAAACGGTCGAATTTGTGCCAAACTTTGACGACACGAGCGAAGAACCAGTCGTCTTGCCTGCGATGTTTCCTAACTTATTAGTAAACGGCTCGACTGGCATTTCGGCAGGGTATGCGACCGAAATACCGCCACATCATTTAGGCGAAGTCATTGATGCGGTGATGATGCGGATTGACCGTCCAACGTGCACAGTCGATGAACTAATGACTGTACTGCACGGACCGGATTTTCCGACCGGCGGCATTATTCAAGGGAAAGACGGAATTAAAAAAGCGTACGAAACAGGTAGAGGAAAAATCATTATTCGTGGCAAAGCAACGATTGAATCTGTCAAAGGCGGAAAACAACAAATTGTCATTACCGAAATTCCATATGAAGTTAATAAAGCAAATCTCGTAAAAAAAATCGATGAACTTCGTTTTGACCGAAAACTTGATGGAATTGCGGATGTTCGGGACGAAACCGATCGAACCGGTCTTCGCATTGTCATCGAGTTAAAGAAAGAAGCGGATGCAGAAGGCATTTTAAACTACTTATATAAAAATACAGATTTACAAGTACCATATAACTTTAACATGGTCGCTATTCACAAACGACGGCCAAAACTATTAAGCCTTCCGGAACTACTCGATGCGTATATTGAACACCAAAAAGAAGTCGTCACAAACCGCTCGCGCTACGAACTAAAAAAAGCGTATAACCGTCAACATGTCGTCGAAGGGCTGATGAAAGCATTGTCCATTCTCGATGAGGTCATCGCAACGATTCGCGCTTCGAAAGATAAGCGAGACGCCAAAGACCAATTGATTGCTCGTTACGATTTCACGGAAGTGCAAGCAGAAGCGATTGTCACATTACAGCTATACCGTTTAACAAACACCGACATTACGGCATTAAAACAAGAAGCGGAAGAGTTAGCGAAAAAAATTGCGGAGCTAACAGCTATTTTAGCGAGTGAAAAAAAATTGTTGTCCGTGATCAAAACCGAGCTAAAAAAACTAAAAAAAGTGTATGCCGATGTGCGACGAACAGTTATTCAAGAAGAAATAGAGGAAATTAAAATTAACTTAGAAGTGATCATTCCTGCTGAAGACGTCATCGTTACTGTCACGAAAGAAGGATATGTGAAACGGACAAGCTTTCGTTCATATACGGCATCTAACGGGCAAGACTTTGGGATGAAAGAATCCGACCGCTTATTAGCACAATTAGAGATGAATACAACGGACGTACTCCTTCTCTTTACACGCAAAGGAAACTATATTTATTGCCCTGTTCATGAGTTGCCTGATATTCGTTGGAAAGACGTGGGACAACATATTTCCAGCCTCGTGCCGTTAGACAGAGACGATGATCTCATCTCTGCCGTTTCCGTCCGCGATTTTGAACAACCGCTTGATCTTCTATTTATCACGAAGCAAGGAATGGTCAAACGAACTGAGTTAAAACAATATAAAGTGCAGCGGTACGGACGCCCGATGATTGCAATGAACATAAAAGAAAACGACGAAGTAGTAAATGTCTACGTTACCGACGGAACAAACGACCTGTTTATTGTGACGCATCAAGGATACGGGCTTTGGTTTGGGGAAGAAGAAATTAGCACCGTCGGGGTGCGCGCTGCTGGAGTGAAGGGAATTCAGCTAAAAGAAGAAGATTTCGTTGTCGCTGCTTCCCCTATTCGCCATGCAGATTCGGCAGTAGTCGTGATTGCGACCCAGCGCGGAGCAGTCAAAAAAATGGCGCTCCATGAGTTTGACAAGTCGTCGCGAGCAAAACGTGGACTTGTGATGCTTCGGGAATTAAAAACGAATCCGCATCGCATTGTTGCTGCATTTATTCTAGAAAACGACAGCGGTCATGTCATTATACGAACGGAAAAAGGGGAAACGGAAGCGGTTGATATTACGGCATGGAAATGTTCCGATCGCTACAGTAACGGCACTTTCATTATCGACAGCGAAGAAGCTGGAGAAATAAAAGAAATATGGTTATCTATTCACGCCTAAAGAAAATCCATATATAATAAGAGTAGTTTTGGTTGTATAGGAAAAACGTTAACAGGAGAAGAGGGGATTTTCGTGCGATTTAAACGGCAAGAAGCGTTCCGTTACCAATTTGGGCAACCGCTCCCTTGTGCGTTTCGTATTGTGCGTGTTGATCATAAAGAAATCGAAAGCGACAAAGGAGAAGCGGAAATTCACGACATTAGTCCGCGAGGAATGAGAATTAAAACATCTCTTGACATTCCCCCTCGTCCGCGAGAAATCCAGATCGAAGTGACGTTTATGCTAAATGATGTCGAGTTTAGTTTTATCGGAACGTTAGTATGGCAGCGAAAGGCAAATGGTGAATATTATTATGGATTGCAACTGCTTCTTTCTTTCCAACAAGAAGAGATATTAGTCCGAGAAATTAAGCGGTACGCTGTGCTCCATAACAGCCGGCAACGCTCTTCTATATAAATATAAAGCGCAAGTAGTCGTTGACTGCTTGCGCTTTATATTTTTTTATTGACCAACATGTATATACAAGTTAAAATAAATGTAACATGTATATACATGTTTTTGTAAGCGCTTAAGAGGGGGACTTATATGATCGTCTGGCAAGGGGAAGAAACGATATTTGCACCGTTGAATGGAAATGTTATTCCGATTGAAGAAGTACCAAGCCCTACGTTTTCTTATAAGCTGTTAGGCGATGGGGTCGCAATCGTTCCGTGCGAAGGAAAAGTGGTGTCACCAGTAGATGGACGAGTCATTAATATTTTTCAATCGAAGCATGCGATTGGACTTTTATCGTCAAAAGGATTGGAAATTCTTATTCATATTGGCTTAGAAACGGTGCTATTAAACGGTGAAGGATTTACGGTGCATGTGAAAAAAGGGGAAAACGTAAAAAAAGGGGATTTGTTGCTTTCATTTGATCTTAGCTTAATAAAAAAGAAGGCTGCTAGTATTATTACGCCTGTAATTATTACAAATAGCGAGATGACGGAAAACATGGTACCGATGGCGTACGAAAGATGCGTGGCTGGACAAAGTGCGCTATTACAAGTGACGATGCGCAAATCGTATTTGTTTCGAATCAAATGACTGGAGGGAAAAACATGGATAAACGCTCCGTACAGCAAATTGTGCAAGCCGTTGGCGGAAGAGAAAACGTTATCGCAGCCACCCATTGCGTGACGCGGTTACGCTTCGCATTAAAAGACGAAGGAAAAGTTAACAAAGAAGCACTCGAACAAATCGATATGGTCAAAGGCTCTTTTTCTGTAAACGGCCAATTTCAAGTTGTGATCGGTCAAGGATTAGTCGATAAAGTATACAATGAAATGATTGAGATGACAGGTCTTGCCAAAGCGACGAAGCAAGACATTAAAGATGCCGCTGAAGCGAAGTTAAATCCTTTTCAGCGAGCGATTAAAACGTTAGCTGATATTTTCATTCCAATTTTACCTGCCATCGTTACTGCCGGTTTATTGATGGGGATTAACAACGTATTGACAGGACAAGACATTTTTTATGATGGAAAATCATTTGTCGACGTGCATAAAGAATGGGCGGATGTGGCGAGCATGATTAACTTAATTGCCAATACTGCATTCGTTTTCTTGCCAGGGCTCATCGGCTGGTCGGCGGTCACAAAATTTGGCGGAAGCCCGTTATTAGGGATTGTGCTCGGCTTAATGCTTGTACACCCTGATTTATTGAATGCGTGGGGATGGGGAGCAGCGAAAGAAAAAGGCGATATTCCAGTATGGCATTTATTTGGGTTTGATGTGCAAAAGGTAGGATACCAAGGACAAGTATTGCCTGTTTTAGTAGCGTCGTATGTATTAGCAAAAATCGAGCAATATTTGCGAAAACGTATTCCAGATGCGTTTCAGTTGTTGCTCGTTGCCCCTCTTTCGTTATTGATTACTGGATTTTTAGCATTTATCGCGATCGGTCCTATTACGTTTGCGATTGGGAATGCCATTACGAGTGTGTTTGTCACAATTTTCAATAACGTTCCGGCAATTGGTGGCTTCTTATACGGTGCTTTATACGCTCCGTTAGTTGTTACAGGGATGCATCATACGTTTTTACCAGTTGATTTACAGCTTATTTCTAGCACGGGTGGTACGTTTTTATGGCCGATTCTTGTCATGTCTAATATCGCGCAAGGCTCAGCTGCGCTGGCGATGATGTTTTTGGCAAAAGACGAAAAATTAAAAGGGCTTGCCGTTACCTCTTCCGTATCGGCGTACCTTGGAATTACAGAACCAGCGATGTTCGGGGTGAACTTGCGCTTCCGTTATCCGTTTATTTTTGCGATGACAGGTGCAGCGATTGCGGGAATGTTCATTACCATTAACCAAGTGCTTGCACCGTCGATTGGTGTCGGCGGACTTCCTGGATTTTTATCGATTGTTCCGCAGAAATGGACGCCATTTTTCATCGGAATGGCGATCGCGATTGCGGTTCCGTTCGCGTTAACGTATGTGTTCGGAAAATTTAAGAAGGAAACAAAATAACGATGACGATACCATTGGTGCTTGAGATACACCAATGGTATCGTTTTTGTCAGCAAATGAGAGGTGGGATTGAAGTGAATAAACAACCGTGGTGGAAAAAAGCAGTTGTCTATCAAATTTATCCGAAAAGTTTTAAAGATACGAATGGAGATGGGATCGGGGATTTGCAAGGGATTATTGAAAAACTGGACTACTTAAAAACATTAGGTATTGACGTAATTTGGCTGACTCCGATCTATCAATCACCGCAGCGCGATAACGGCTATGATATTAGCGATTATTTTGCGATATACGAACCGTACGGAACGATGGAAGACTTTGAACAGCTGTTAGCAGAAGTGCATCAACGAAATATGAAAATCATGATGGATATTGTCGTCAATCATACATCGACTGAACATAAGTGGTTTAAAGAAGCGAGATCGTCTAAAGATCATCCATACCGTCATTTCTACATTTGGAAAGACGGACGCGATGGAAAATACCCCAACAATTGGAAATCTAAATTCGGCGGTTCGGCATGGGAATACGATGAGCATACAGGTCAATATTACTTGCATTTGTTCGATGTTACACAAGCGGATTTAAATTGGGAGAATGAGGAGTTGCGACGGAAACTGTATGATATGATGCATTTTTGGTTAAAAAAGGGTGTTGACGGTTTTCGTTTAGATGTCATTAATTTAATTTCGAAAGATCAGCGTTTCCCGGATGATGACGGATCTGTACCACCAGGGGACGGCCGAAAATTTTACACAGACGGTCCACGCATTCATGAATTTTTGCAAGAAATGAATCGCGAAGTGTTTTCGAAATATGATATGATGACCGTTGGCGAAATGTCATCGACAACGATTGACCATTGTATTCAATATACTAACCCGGAGCGCAAAGAGTTAAATATGACGTTTAATTTCCACCATTTAAAAGTCGATTATCCAAACGGGGAAAAATGGGCGGTTGCAAATTTCGATTTCTCCGCATTAAAACGAATTCTGTCTACTTGGCAAATCGAAATGAACAAAGGCGGAGGCTGGAATGCGCTGTTTTGGTGCAATCACGATCAGCCTCGCATCGTGTCGCGCTATGGCAATGATAACGTTTATCGGAAAGAAGCGGCGAAAATGCTTGCGACCGTCATTCATTTGATGCAAGGGACGCCATATATTTATCAAGGCGAAGAAATCGGCATGACCGACCCGAAATTTACGCGAATAGACGACTATCGCGACGTCGAGACGTTAAATATGTACCAGATTTTACGGGCGCAAGGAAAAACAGAAGAGGAAGTGTTAAATATTTTACAGCGAAAATCGCGCGATAATTCGCGGACGCCGATGCAATGGGACGATAGCGAACATGCTGGGTTCACCACCGGTACACCGTGGATTCGCGTCGCTCGCAATTACCGTGACATTAACGTCAAGCAAGCGCTGGAAGACAAGACGTCCGTTTTTTATCATTATCAGCGGTTAATCCAGTTGCGCAAGCAGTACGAGATTATTACGACGGGAGATTATCAATTATTACTAGAAGACGATCCATCGATTTTCGCTTACGTCCGAAATGGAGACAATGAGAAACTATTGGTTATTAACAATTTCTTTGCAGAAGAAACGACATTTAGGTTACCTAGCGAAATAGAAGTAGACGGCTACGAGAGCCGCGTGTTAATCGCCAACTATGAAGAGGCACCAAAGCAATTTCAACAAATTCGTTTACGTCCGTACGAATCGATTGTGTATCACTTAACAAAATGATACAATACAAGTCGGTGATAGTGATGAAAAAGAATAAATTTTTAACGATTTACAACGACCTTTCGCTGCAAATTCGCCAAGGAGTGTTTCAGCCAAACGATTTGCTTCCATCTGAGCACGAACTGTCGCAGCAATATAAAACGTCGCGTGAAACGATTCGCAAAGCGTTAAATTTATTGTCAGAGCATGGGTACATTCAAAAAATAAAAGGAAAAGGCTCTGTCGTTCTGGATGTCAGCAAATACGATTTTCCGGTGTCTGGATTAGTCAGTTTTAAAGAGCTAACACAGCAAATGGAAAAACGCGTTCGGACGATTGTTCACGAATTGCAGCTTGTTAAACCAGATGACGATATTCGCCAATATTTAGAGGCAAGTGCAAAAGATGAGATATGGAAAGTCGTTCGCGCCCGTGAAATTGAAGGGGAAAAAATTATTTTAGATAAAGACTTTTTGCATCGAAAATTCGTGCCACTATTAACGCGAGAGATTTGTGAAAACTCGATTTATGAGTATTTAGAAAATGAATTGAAGCTAAAAATTAGTTTTGCGAAAAAAGAAATGTTCGTCGATAAAGTCACCGACGAAGACCGGAAGTATTTAGATGTAGGTGGGTATGAGCATATTGTTGTTGTCCAAAATTATGTGTATCTAGAAGATGCGAGCTTATTTCAATTCACAGAGTCGCGACATCGTCTCGATAAATTTCGGTTTGTCGATTTCGCTCGGCGCACGCATTAATCCGCATATGGCTGTATTAGCATATGCGGTTTTTTTATCATTTATTTTTTATCAAACAATGTTCTAAATAATCAATAAGTGTAATAGTTCTAAGTATTTATGGCCATCCTTGTAACGAAAGGAGTTGGATGAGTTGGAAGGAACATGGGTATCGCTATTGCCTTTTTTGCTCGTTATTCCACTTGCGATTTGGTTGAAAGAGATGTTGCCAGGTCTTGTTGTCGGGTTATTGGTTGGTGCGTTTTGTTTAGAAGGTCAATTTTTTTCGGCGATTGAACGAGCAGTGAATGCCATGCTAGAAGCCGCAACAAATGATGGACATATGCAAGTCATTTTGTTTTTGTATTTGTTCGGAGCGCTTACTGGGATGATGCAAATTACTGGAGGAGTGAAAGGATTTGTTCAATGGATTAGCCCGAAAATTCACTCGAAACGCCGAATGATGGGCTTTATTTGGTTGACGCTTCCGTTCACCTTTTTTACGCCGATGTTTCGGATTATGTTGCTTGCACCAGTAATGAAACCGCTTAGCGAAAAATTCCAAATGGATAAAAGGAAAATGGCATATATCATCGACGTATCAACAGAACCGATTATTGTTCTTTTGCCAATCGCTACTGCGTTTATCGGGTTTATGACGTCGGTGGTAGAAGGGGCACTTGAGCAAAATGTCATTGCTCAAGCGGCATACCCTCTTTTTTTAGCAAGTTTGCCGTATAATTTTTTTGCGGTGATTGCATTGATTATCGGAATCGTAACAACGTTTCGGCACGTTCAAATAGGAAAAGAAGAGCGAGCACACGTAGAGAGTGAAACAAACTATTTTCACCGGTTAGGATTAAAAAAAGAACTAGCATTAGTCGTTGGCGAGCCACTTCATCTCTTTTTTCCGCTTTTTTTCCTTTTTGTATTTACGATATTTTTTCTTTGGTATGATGGAAAAACAAAAGGTGCTACGACGCTTTTCGCTGCTTTTTCACATGCGGATGCGACGTTTGTCATGTTAGTCGCGCTTTTTCTTACCATTGTTCTCACAGCCATCTTTTATTTCCTTCGCCGCCAGAAACTGCATGAGCTTATTTATCATTTTTTTGAAGGCGGCAACGAGTTAATAGCGGCAATTAGTATGCTTCTTCTTGTTTGGGCGCTATCGTTGACAGCGGAACAGTTAGGTTTTTCCAGTTACATTAGTGCAACGTTCGGAACGTTTTTACCAAAGGAGATTGTTCCAGCAGCCGTGTTTATTCTCGGTTCTTTCATTTCTTATTTTATCGGCACATCATGGGGGACGTGGGGATTATTTATGCCGCTTGGTGTGACGCTTGCATCGGCAACTGGTGCATCATTGCCGATGACGATAGGGGCAGTATTTGCAAGCGGCACGTTTGGCGCGTTTGCCTCCCCATTAGGAGATACAACGATTACGACTGCTTCGATTATGGATTTAGATTTAATGGAATATGCCAAATATAAGTTACGCATTTCACTCTTGTGTGGAGTTTTAGCGCTCATTGGCTATCTCCTCTTTCCGTTCATTAGCTGACCTATCCGGTGGATTTCCGCCGGGTTATTTTGTTTGCGAAATAAAACTATGTTCTAAATAATCAATAAGCGTAATCATTTTCTTCTTCTCTAAGAAGAAGTAAAATGGAAACAAAAAGAAAAGGGGAGAACGAGTTGGACCATTTATTTTTACGAACCGCTCGAGAAAAGCAGTTGTACGAACACGCCATGCAGCTTGCACAGCATTTCCAAAAACGGGCTCAGTATTATGATGAACAGGCACTTTTTCCATTTGAAAATTTTGCGGAATTAAAAGAAGCAGGCTTTTTATCATTTACTGTTCCAAAACGATATGGAGGGGAAGAAATTTCGTTGTATGAATTTTTGCTCGTGCAAGAAACGCTTGCCAAAGGGGATGGGGCGACCGCATTATCGCTCGGTTGGCATTTAGGCATCGTGATGAATTTAGCAGAACAGAAAAAATGGCCTGAACCCGTGTTTGAGCGCATTTGTCACGAAATCGTCCATCAGCAAGTACTACTAAACAGCGCTCAGTCAGAAGCAGCAACAGGAAGTCCAGCGCGCGGGGGGAGACCGGAAACGATGGCAGAAAAGCAAAATGGACGCTGGATTATTTCTGGAAGGAAGACGTATACTTCGCTTGCGCCAGCGCTTGATTATTTTATTGTATCCGCGACGATTAAAGAAACAGGGGAAGTGGGTAACTTTTTAATCCCAAAAACCGCTCCCGGTCTCCAAATTGAAGCAACGTGGAATACGATCGGAATGCGGGGAACGAGAAGTGATGATCTCGTATTAGAAAACGTCGAAGTCGACGAAACGGCATTGCTTGAGATTCAATCATCGAAAGAAAAAGGAAGAGCGCAAGGTTGGCTTTTACATATTCCTGCCTGTTACTTAGGGATCGCAATTGCTGCCCGTAATGAAGCGATTGCTTTTGCTAAGTCGTATCAGCCGAATACGTTGTCACATCCGATTGCCGACATACCAGAAGTGCGGCGTAAAATTGCCGAAATCGATATTCAGTTAATGGCCGCCCGTCATTTTATGTATTCAGTTGCCGATCAATGGGATCGCTACCCTAAGAAACGACGAGCAATGAAGGCAGAATTAGCGGCAGTGAAATATGTAGCGACAAATACAGCCATTCATGTCGTTGATCTAGCGATGCGTGTCGTTGGCGGACATAGCTTATTTTCTCATCACCCGCTGCAGCGTTATTACCGCGACGTCCGTGCCGGGCTTCATAATCCGCCAGCCGACGACTTAACGATTTCGATCGTTGCTGACCGTTCGTTTCAAAAAGAATAGCGGTAAGTACTTATAGTAAACAAGGTGCCCCCCTGTGGGACACCTTGTTTCTATGATAACGCTGTTTTCATAAATTGCGGCAATTCAAAACAACGAGTTAGAATCGCATCGTTTACGTATTTCGTGTCGGTTGGCAACGACAATCTATTCGGAAGAGAAAGCGGAATTTTCGCGCCGATGGTAAAGCTCCATAATCCGCCCGGATACGTTGGTACCGTTGCGGTATAGACAGCTGCGTGTGGAAATAGTTGACGAATGTTTGTATACGTTTGTTTTAAAACATCTAGATGGAAAATAGGGGATTGACTTTGGCATACCATTATCCCATCTTCTTTTAACGCGCGATGCACACTTTTATAAAACTCATAAGAAAATAATTCCTTCGCTGGTCCAATCGGGTCAGAGGAATCAATAATGATGACATCGTACGTATTTGCGTGTTCTTTCACAAATGCGACCCCATCCGTATAAATAAATTGGACGCGAGGATCAGATAAATTGCCAGAAACGGCTGGCAAGTGTTCTTTACAAGCTTGTACGACTTTTTCATCAATTTCTACCATATGAATTTCTGCAATATCGGGGTATTTTGCTACTTCCCGAGCTGCTCCACAGTCGCCACCACCGATAATCAGCACTTTTTTTGGCGCTGGATGGAATTGAAGTGGAACGTGAGAAATCATCTCATTATAAATATGACCATCAATCGAAGTTGTTTGAACAACCCCGTCAAGCACGAGCATCCTGCCAAAATCGTACGAATCTAAAATCATCACTTGTTGAAACGGAGATTGCTCTGAGAAGATAATTTCTTTGATTCGATAGCTAATTTTTAAATTCTCCCGATCATCTTCCGTCAACCAAAGTTCCCCATTCTCCATTTTTAAATATGGTGGTAGTGATGACAATGCCTGTTTCATTTGGACCTCCTTCAAATGCTTGTTTTTTAGACACCTTCTTAATAGTAATATATTTCACAAAAGGAGACAATCCTATGCTTGTTACGAACGTTTTTGCTGGAAGATGGATTGTAGATGATGTTTATTCGCTAACAAATCTGCTAGCGTGTATGAATCTAATACTCGCAAAAACGCCTCCAACGCTTCGTGAAGAACATGTTTAAGCCCGCAAACAGGAGTAATAATACAATGGTTGCCGTGTCCAGCAAAACATTCAACGAGCGATAAATTATCTTCTGTATGGCGGACGACAGTGCCAATGCAAATATCTTCTGGTTTTTTAGCAAGGCGAATGCCACCGTTTCGTCCACGAATTGTTTCGATAAATCCTTCTTTTCCAAGTTCGTATACAATTTTACTTAAATGATTTTCAGAAATGGAAAAGGCGCGCGAAATTTCTTTAATATTCGTTTTTTCCCCAGGTTCTAATGCCCCTAAGAAAAGAAGCACACGCAGTGCGTATTCTGTATAGTTTGTTAACTGCATCGTTTGTCACACCTTCAATCACTTTGTCTATCCATTAGTTTACCATATTTTTTGTTCGGTGCGAAAATGTGAACATTTTGTTAAAGATGTATTTGAAATATTGCTTTTTAAATAAACACTATGATTCAATAAACATGTATATAAAATACATGTTTTAGTGAGGGGATTTATTCATGAACGCAACAAAAACATTATTAAGCAAAAAAACGATCGAAATCATTCAATCAACAGTACCGGTACTAGAACAGTATGGGGAACAAATTACGAAACGGTTTTATCAATTAATGTTTTCTAACCACCCGGAGCTGTTGAACATTTTCAACCATGCCCATCAAAAACAAGGACGACAGCCAAAAGCGTTAGCGGCTTCTGTCTACGCAGCAGCAAAACATATTGATAACTTAGAAGCGATTTTGCCGGTAGTCAAACAAATTGGGCACAAACATCGCAGCCTCGGTGTAAAAAAAGAGCACTATCCAATCGTCGGAAAGCATTTATTGTTAGCGATCAAAGATGTGTTAGGCGATGCAGCAACCGATGAAGTGATTGAGGCGTGGGGAGAAGCGTATGGTGTCATTGCGGACGTATTTATTCAAGTTGAAGAAGAAATGTATCGGGAAGCAGAAAGGAAAACAGGGGGATGGAAAGATTTCCGCCGCTTTGTTGTGCAACGAAAAGTAAAAGAAAGTGATGTCATTACGTCGTTTTACCTTGTACCAGAAGACGGCGGAGAAGTTAGCGATTTCTTACCTGGCCAATACGTAAGCGTAAAAGTAACGATCCCTGGAGAAACGTATACACATATTCGCCAGTATAGCTTATCTGACGCTCCGCAAAAAGGGTATTATCGGATTAGCGTGAAAAAAGAAGCAGCAACCGATACGCAACCAGCTGGAATCGTATCAAACTATTTACACGACCACATTCAAGAAGGGGATGTACTTGAATTAAGCGCACCAGCGGGTGATTTTACGCTTGATATGGCAAAAGAAACGCCAGTCGTGTTCCTTAGCGGTGGGGTTGGGATTACGCCGTTATTTAGCATGGTCAACACGTTAATCGCTAAGCAACCGGAGCGGAAAGCAACGTTCATTCATGCAGCAATCAACGGAAACGTTCACGCCTTTGATGCAGATCTTGCAAAACTTGCGAACGAGCATGAGTCGCTTTCTTATTATATTTGCTATGAATCGCCAACAGACATAGACCGAAAAAACCCTCACTTCGCCAAAGAAGGATGGATTACAGGCGAATGGTTACAAACAATCGTGCAGGATAAGCAAGCCGATTTCTATTTCTGTGGTCCAGTGCCATTTATGAAAGCTATTTATCACGCACTAAAAGAATGGGGCGTAGCAGAAGCTAATATCCATTATGAATTTTTCGGCCCTGCCGGCGACTTAACGAAATAACTTTTTAGCAAAAATACAAAAATAAACAAAAAAACGGTTGGCATTCCAGCCGTTTTTTTGTATGATGAGGAAAAAATATCGAGGGGGAAAATGGATGCACACGTTTCGCGAACGTCGTCTACAAAATTTTTTGCAAAACTATCAGCATCGAGCACGGCTTGTCATCTCATGTCCAGACCGACCTGGTATCGTAGCTGCTGTCACTTCGTTTTTGTACGAGCAAGGGGCAAATATCGTTGAATCAAGTCAATACTCGACTGATCCAGAAGGGGGAACGTTTTTTTTACGAATCGAATTTGATACACCGATGATGGCCACTCGAAAAGCGAACATAGAAAAAGCATTTGCACCGATTGCCCAAACATTTCAAATGAATTGGCGTTTTCGATTACATAACGATTTGCAAAAGCTCGCGATTTTCGTTTCCAAAGAAGAACATTGCTTATTAGAACTGCTATGGGAATGGCAAGCAGGGGAACTCTTAGCAGATATCGCTGTTGTCATTAGCAATCATGAATATATGCGAGAAAGCGTCGAATCGATTGGTATCCCTTATTATTTCATTCCAGTGACAAAAGAAAAAAAAGCGGAAGCAGAAGGGAAACAACTCGCACTTTTAAATGAATATAAAGTCGATACGATCGTGCTTGCCCGCTACATGCAAATTTTATCCCCGGAATTTGTGGCACAATTTCCAGCCAAAATTATTAACATTCATCATTCGTTTCTGCCAGCTTTCGTCGGAGCAAGACCGTATGAACGAGCGTATGAGCGTGGAGTCAAATTAATCGGGGCAACATCCCATTATGTCACCGACGATTTGGACGAAGGACCGATTATCGAGCAAGACGTGGCGCGAGTAGACCACCGCTATCATCCAGAAGATTTAAAACGAATCGGACGCATTATCGAAAAAACGGTTCTTGCGCGGGCATTAAAATGGCATCTCGAAGATCGCGTCATCATTTACCAAAACAAAACGATCGTTTTTAACTAAGAAATACTCGCAAGCGGGTATTTCTTTTTTTCGCCTTATGGTGATAAAATACAACTATGTTCTAAATAAAAAAATATTTAAAAAAGAAGGATCTTTGTTAACGGAAAAGAATAATTATAAAGGGAAACGGTTATTTTCTCTAGGAAAGGAGATAGATATATGGGAGAAAAACGGACATCAAGCGGATTTTTGTTAAAGCAGCGCGCATTTTTAAAATTGTATTTAATTACGTTGACAGAGCAAGAACGTTTATATGGGCTAAAACTATTAGACGTGCTTCGGCAAGAGTTTAAACCGTATGGATATAAACCGAACCATTCGGAGGTGTATAAAGCACTACACGATTTAATTGAAGACGGCATTTTAAAACAAGTGAAGCAAAAAAAAGAGGGGATGAAGTACCAAGAAGTCGTTTACTATCGCTTTGCAGATGGAGGATATGAGAAAGCGAAACTGTACAAACGGCAGCTGAAAGCAGAGTTAGACCGCTGTGAAGCGCTTATACGTAAGGCTATCCAAGATAACTATAGCTAAGAGGGCAAAAGCTCTCTTGGCCAATATGTTTACATAACATTTTTATAAGATACTAATCATCTCTTTTGCGTTAAACATAAAACATCGAGTAGAATGGGATAGTGATTACATATGACAGAAAGGACGATACATAAACATGAATATAGCATTACCTGTTGCCATTGAACAACAGATGCAAACCCGAAAGAAACAGTTTGCCTATGACGAAGACGCGTATTTAATTGGAAAAGGAGGATACACTACAGCAGCTCCCTATACTCTTTACGATGCTATCGTTGCATTGGCACTTGGAAAAAATGTGCTTTTAAAAGGACCAACGGGTGCAGGGAAAACAAAGTTAGCGGAAACGTTGTCTTATTTGTTCGGACAGCCAATGCATAGCATTAATTGTTCTGTTGACCTAGACGCAGAAGCAATGCTTGGCTTCAAAACGATTCAAGAACGGGAAGGAAAACCTGTTATTGAATTTATTCCTGGACCTGTCATTCAAGCAATGACAAAAGGTCATTTGCTTTATATTGACGAAATTAACATGGCGAAGCCAGAAACGTTGCCGATTTTAAATGGTGTACTCGACTATCGGAAAACGCTCACCAACCCATTTACTGGCGAAGTAGTAAAAGCGAAAAGCACGTTTGGCGTAATCGCTGCGATTAACGAAGGATACATCGGCACAGTTCCATTAAACGAAGCGCTCAAAAATCGCTTTATTGTTATAGATGTCCCCTACATTCAAGGTGACGCATTAAAAGATGTATTACGAGCACAGAGTATATTAAAGGATCATTCGTTAATCGATCGATTTGTAATGTTATCGGCTGATTTAATCGTTCAAGTGCAAAGCGGCCAAATTTCAGAAACAGCAGCTTCTATTCGTGCACTCATTGATGCATGCGATTTAGCAGTTTATTTGCCGCCGCTTCGAGCAATTGAGCGCGGGATTGTCGAAAAATTAGAAGACGACCGCGAAAAAGCCGCGGTACGCAACATTGCGGAAACACTCTTTGAGTGAGGGAAGAACGATGAAACGGTTTATCCAGTTTAATGATAAAAAAGTCGACTCGTTTTTATTTATGCAGCTATCGGATTTAGCAAAAACATTAACAAAACAAGCTGACTGGGAAATAGAATTTGGGGTTCAGTCGTATGTTAATTTTGTCAATCGGAAAATATACGTCAGCCATTTTTGGGATAACCGTCCAGAAAAAGTCGATGGGTTGAAAAGCGATGTTTGCTTACGTGCCATCGGAACATTACAGTACACAACGATTGCGGAAGTCCGCTCCTTCCTTGAGCAGGTGAATACGACGTTTACTCCTCGGTTTGCCAAGCAGCTGTTTATGCTCGCTGAAGATATGCGGCTCGAGGAGCTTTGTAAACGAGATCGTCCTGGGACAAAAAAATGGTTTCGTACAAGAAGGAATGTGTATCGCCATTATTTCCAGAGTCAGATGCATGCCAACTTAGTAAAAAGCGTGTATACGGATACGTTATTTGCCGCTACGTATTTGTTGTTGACATCAGAATCACCGTTGGAAGAAATTCCTCCTATTTCTGAACCAATTGACCATCTCATGCCCCAAATTCGCCAGTTGCTCGGTCAGTTTTTTGACGCTGCATCAACGCGCGATGTCGCACGCGTTGTGTTGCTAATAACTGGAATGTTAGAAGGAATACTAGAAAAAGACATGTTAAATACGTATTTTTATTTGCCAGAACATAGCTACGAACCGCAAGGAATGTTGATGGAAGACATAAAACGAATCGACCCGTTGAATAACTGTGACGTGCTCAATGAAGGGAAAGAAGGAGACGAGGATGTCCACGAACAAACGTTGCCGACATGGCATCGCGAAACAAGCAAAATGACGAAAAGCTTTTTACAGTTTGAACTAGAGCAAGGAACACAAGCAGATTTATTAGGGGAAGGAGTGCGCGAAGGAGAAGCAGGGGATCAAGCACTTGGGGTTGTTCAAGGTTCCTCGCAAAAAAGCAATCGAACGGACTATACGAAGCAAGTAGAAGCGAAAAAAATTCATATGCAGCCATCTGGGAAAGGGGAACCTTATGGGAAAGAAAACAAATATGCAGAAGCGATTTTCCTCTCTCCATCTCCTCCTTCTTTCGCCCATATTCGGGAATACGGGCGAAAAAAGGAAGAGGTTGCCGTTTATCAAAAGAAATTGAAAAAAATGATTGAACAAATGCTTGAACATAAAAAAATTATGCCCCGTACAGATTTACACTTTGGTCGTTTGCATAAAAAATTACTTCGTTTATGGACGGACGAACAGCCGCGTTTATTTTACAAAAAGCGCACTCCATCCAGTGCCATTGATGCCGTTTTTACATTGTTAGTGGACTGCTCTGCTTCGATGCATGATAAAATGGAGGAAACGAAGCGAGGGATCGTATTATTTCATGAGGTGTTAAAATCGGTGGCGGTTTCACATCAAATTGTTGGCTTTTGGGAAGATGCCAATGAAGCAAATGAAACGAGCCAGCCGAATTATTTGCATACTGTTATTTCGTTTGCCGCTTCCCAAAAGAAGCAAAGTGGTCCAGAAATTTTTCAGCTGCAGCCGCAAGAAGATAATCGCGATGGCTTTGCAATCCGTCTCATGACGGAACAATTAAGGAGGCGAACAGAAAAACAAAAATTTTTACTAGTGTTTTCTGATGGCGAACCAGCAGCGTATGGCTATGAGCAAAACGGAATTATCGATACGCATGAAGCGGTGCTCGAAGCAAGAAAACACGGAATTGAAGTAATTAACCTCTTTTTAGCAAACGGAGAAATTGACGAGGGGCAGCAAAAAACGATTCAAAATATTTACGGCAAACACTGCTTGTTTGTTCCGGACGTCTCTATACTTCCAGATCAATTATTTCCATTGTTAAAAAAATTGTTATATAAAAGCTTATAAAAAGGGGGAACAAAATGATAAAACTGTTTACTGATAGTGACTTAGATGGTATTAGTTGCGGCTTGCTCGCGAAGCTTGCTTTTGGTAGCAATGTGGATATTGCTTACTGCTCCTATCGCACATTAAATGAACGTGTGCGGCAATTTATTGATAACAACCTACACGACGAGCAGCTGTATATTACCGATTTGGCGGTAAACGAGGAAATCGAAAAGAAACTAGCTGAACGATTCCAATCAGGAAAGCATGTGCAAATGATTGACCACCATGTAACCGCCCTTCATTTTAATCGCTATCCGTGGGGACATGTAAAGCCAGTAGATGAACATGGGAAAAAAACGTGTGCTACTTCCTTATTTTATGAATATCTCGTTCAAAAAAATTTTTTAGAGCGAAATGAAGCGTTAGATGTGTTTGTGGAACTCGTTCGTCAATACGACACGTGGGATTGGGATGAAAACAAAACGATTGAAGCAAAGAGGCTAAACGATTTGTTAGGAATTTTAGGGATGGATGAGTTCATCGAACAGATGTTAGAGCGTTTGCAGGCGAAGCTTCCGTTTTCTTTTAATGACATGGAACAATATATCTTTCAAACAGAAGAAAAGAAATTAGAGCGCTACATTCGCCTCAAACAAAAGCAACTTGTACAAACGTGGATGGATGGGCATTGCATAGGAATCGTATTTGCCGAGCAGCACATATCTGAATTAGGAAATGCTTTAGCGAAACGGTTCCCACACTTGGATTTAATCTCCCTTGTAAATGTTGGGACGAAACATATTGGGTTTCGAACGATTCACGACGAAGTAGACGTGTCGGCATTTGCAAAAAAATTTGGTGGTGGAGGCCATCCGAAAGCTTCGGGCTGTTTAATGGATGAACATGCGTTTTCACGCTTCGCTGTGCCGGCATTTCAGCTTCCGCCTGTTTATCGCGATGCGGAACAAAATCGCTATAATATAAAAACAAACGACCAAGGAATCTTTTTCAAAAATAATGGAGAACAATGGTTTTTACTCGCTAATGAAAAAGAACGCATGTGGAAGGTGCTTAGCGGCGGCCCAGCTGTTTCGTTTAAAAGTAGCGAGGAAGCAGAGCGGTGGATAAAACGACAATTTGCGGCAGGATTGGCAGATGATACACTTGTATTAGAGTATTTGCAACAACAATTGTCATGGCCAAAAGAAACGATTGCCCAACGCTATGAAGAGGCAATTCGGAAATACAAAAGCAAAAAAAGTTGATGCGTGGCGTCAACTTTTTTGTTGTTCGAATATTTCCAACAATTACAGTCTGCCTCCCTTGCTATTTTACAAGTAAAATAGGAATATACCAAACTAGCAAAGAGAGGTGCAACATGAATAAAAAAACATGGGTAGCAGGACTGACGTTCGCATTATTCGTTAGTGGTGTAGGACAAGCAGACGCACACGAATTAACATACAAAGTGCAAGCAGGGGATAGCTTATGGAAAATTGCAACCGCGAACCATTTATCTGTGACAGATTTAAAAGCATGGAACGGGTTAACAAGTGATCAAATTTATGTTGGCCAAACGTTAACGCTATTGCCTCCACATACTCATGATACGACGTATATTGTAAAAGCGGGCGATAGTTTATCCACAATTGCCAAAACATACAATGTATTCATTGCCGATATTAAAATTCGCAATCAATTATCCAATGATTTTATTTATCCAGGCCAAACGTTAATAATTTCAGCAGAAAAAGGCACGTATACGACCCATACCGTTCGTGCGGGCGAAACGTTATCGATTATTGCTCGAGATTATGGCATTTCGCTTGTTGATTTAAAAACGTGGAATCAGTTAAGCACCGATACTATTTACGTTGGTCAAGTATTAAGTGTCGCAAAACCAGCAGAAACGCCAACAACCTCGCCAACGGAAACAAAAGCGGTGACGTATACGGTGCAAGCAGGGGATAGCTTATATAGTATCGCGAATAAATACGGAGCAACCGTGCAACAATTAAAGACAATAAACAACTTAACTTCTGATACGATTTACGTTGGACAAGTATTAAAAATTACGGACGGGGAAGTTTCGAAACCAGTAGCTCCGGATCGTTTGCAAGATTCCGTTTTTCCGCTGCAGGTGGGAACGTATACTCCGTTTGGTGATACGTATGGGGAAAGTCGGCAATACGGTGGTCAGCGTGTTCATGAAGGAATAGATATTATCGCGCCAAAAGGAACTCCAATTTACTCTTCGACAGACGGGACAGTCGTTCGCAAAGGTTGGAGCGATTTAGGCGGCTGGCGTCTCACGGTAAAAACAAGTGAAGGGGTTTACATTTATTATGCTCATATGCAAACTTACGCAACAGGTATTAACGAAGGCGGATTAGTGAAAAAGGGGCAATTAATCGGCTATGTCGGCGATTCTGGATACGGTCCACTCGGAACAACCGGCAAATTTGTTGCTCACTTGCATTTCGGGATGTATGATTTGAATTGGAACGCGATTAATCCATATAACTATTTAAAATATTGGGAATGGAAAATGAATAATCCGCAATAAAAACGTGCAGAAAAACTGCACGTTTTTTAATAAAAAGTTAACATAATTGTAACAGTTTTTATGTTTAAACGGACGCCGACTTTCTCTATAATATAAATGTAACAGATTTTATATTTGAATAGGTACAGGTTTTATTTATAATATGAAAAATGGGAGGTGAGGACATTGAAACATTATGTCTTTTCGTTTTATACAGATCAGAAAATGGTACGGGAAGAAGCGATTCTTGCCAATGGAATGATGGATGCGTTTTTAAAAGCAAAAAAAGCAATGAAAGCATATAAAAAGGAATTAGGGGTTCCTATCCGTGTTCAATACAAAGGCGTACGCTATCGAAACATCGACATTGCGTAATTTTACTTTTACATGGAAGGATGAAACCATGCTTTGTCAATTGTTCCAACAACACTAACGTGCAGCGACTTTGAAACAAAAAACGCTGCACGGTTTATTTTTCTTTTTTTCATCTCAATATTATAAGTTTACTTTTGGATTGAGATGAAACTACCACAACTTCCTATAATAAGTGTTATGTAAACTGATAATAAAAACAAAAAATAAGGCAGTTGCTATTTACTGCCCTCTTAGGTTTTTTAGTTACACAATCTCGCTTATAACACAGCCGGCAAGCTTATTCTCTATTTTACTGTTGCGAAATAACCAATTTATTAAATGAGGCTCAGTGTTAAAAATTTCAACACTTACCTTCCCCTCAACAAATAGCAGAGCAAAGCGGACGCCTATTTTAATTAAAGAACCGTCAGAACCTTCAACGAAAAGAACGGTTTCGGAATATTGATAATCATCTAGATTACTTCCGAATTTCTTTTCATAATAATCAATGTTTTCACTTCGGTTCGGTCCAGCAATTTCCTTTAGAATTTGATAGAAATCTTTAATGTTTTCCTTGAAAATTTCTGGATAAAGCGATCCATAAATTTTATTGTCATGGATGGTTAGTTGGAATAAACTTAAATCTAATCGTTTTGTTAAAAGCTGTTCCCATTCAGCTTGAGTTAAAATCTTTTCTGATTCAGCCACAAATTCACTAATAATCCCTAAGCTATAATATGTACCCATAATGCCTCCTGAACACCTACCGTGTTCCTTCGATTACTTATTTATAAGCAGCCACGTACAGACATTCTTTAATAAAGAAAAGAACGGACTCCAAACACTAGTATTTCGTGTCTTTTTCACGGAATGCCGCTTGGGTATCGAAAGAGTCTTTCTTTTTATGAATATGAAAAGGATCGAACTCGGAGATTTCTTCTGTTGTTCCATCCGGATGATCATGACCATGGAACTTCATGATGATCTGGCCGTTTTCGTTGTACCAATCATACCAATAAGATTCAAGTTCTTGATTTTACAATCTCTTTACAATGTAGTTTGGAGAAATCGTTAAATACAATATCTTGAAGTGAAATCGGTCGTATATCTTGAATGATAGAGCCAAAATCGAGCCGGATCTGCCTGAAATAAGCAGTATACCATCTTTGACTGCGTCAAAGCAATCGGTTCATCCCATGTCTAAAGACGGGCTACGCCCTTGCATGGGCTTTCCCCGATTGTAAATTGTAAAGCCGGACGATCCAGTGCATATAAACGTCGATATCTTTCCTCGCTTTCAAGCAGTTGTTGATGACTTCCACCCATGATGATTTTTCCTTTTTCAAGGAAAAGGATGCGATCCATTTTCTCCACGCCCATCAAATGGTGTGTTACCCAAATGATGGTTTTTCCCTTGAGCGTATTGAAAATGGTAGCCAATAAATTCGCTTCTGTGATTGGATCGAGCCCAACTGTCGGTTCATCCATGATGACGATCGGAGTTTTTTGCAATAATATCCGTGCCAGTGCGATTCTTTGCCGTTCACCACCGGAAAAGCGAGAACCTGTTTCTTGCATGTTCGTCTCATATCCTTTAGGCAATTGCATAATCAATTCATGCAATTGAACCATCTTGGCTGCTTCGTATACTTCTTCATCCGTTGCTTCCGGGTTGCCAAGGCGGATATTGTTCATGACGGATGTATTGAATAAATAGGGCTTTTGGTTGAGAACAGCCATTAATTTTGGAACAGCCGAACCCAACTCATGTGCATTCATCCCATTTATACGCACTCCTCCACGAGTCGGTACAAGAGCTCCTTGAAGTAATTTCAACAGCGTCGATTTTCCGGATCCGCTGCGCCCGATAATGGCAATTTTCTCACCCTGCCCTATTTTTAAACTAAAATCGTTCAGCAGTGGTGTTTCAGAAGTATATCCAAATGATAAATGGTTTATTTCAATCGTTACTTGAGATAAATCCAGTGAATTTTTGCATCCATCTGCTTCTATCCAAGGTAGAGAAGACTCTGCTTCAATGGCTTCAAGACGCTTTAATGAATCTTGATAAGACGATGTTTCACTAACTGCCCCTGCAATCGGCAAAAAAGATTCCACTAAGGACAGTGCTACAAGACCACAAGCAGCAATCATCGTGGGCGAGAATTCTCCTCTTAGCGTCTGCTCATTGGCCCAATAGATGGCGATGATGACAATGGCACCAAGCACAATCTGATTTAAAACGTCTCGCCAGTTCACAAAGGAACGTTTCTTCGTTTCAATTGCAAGCAGTTTATGTTCTTGTGTTTCGTATCGCTGAATAAAAGCCGCGTATTTCCCGCTAAATATCCAGTCGCTTATGCCAAAAATCGTATCGGTAAACTGTTGATAAAGTTGGTGTCTTCCCCTTTTCAATTGTTCATTTTTTGTTTTCGTATAAATGTATGAAATAATTGGACCAACAAAAATCAACAACCCTATGAATACAGCTAGGAGAATTGCGAATGGAATCGAGAAAAGTCCTGCACAAATAATAATCACTGTGTAAATGACTAAAGAAACAAGTGAAGGAAACAGTGTTTTTAAGTAAAAATCCTGCAAATGCTCAATATCATCGGCGAGTACACCAAGAACGTCACCCGTGCGTAAGCGAGAACGAAGAAACAAGGCTTGCGGCTCAATGATTTTATATAAGCGGACGCGCATTTCGGAAAGTATCTTCAAAATGAATTGGTGTCCTGTCAGTCTCTCCGCATAGCTAAGCACAGATCGACCAATTCCGAATGCACGGACACCAACAATCGGCACATAAACCATTAAAATGGATTCAGGTTGTGTCGCCGCTTTAGAAATTAAATAACCCGAAGTAAACATCAATGCTCCGCCAAAGAGAATGGTAAGCGAACCAAGAAGAATAGCCAACGCAAACAAGCCGCGATATTGACGCAAATACGGGAAGATCCAATTCTCCTTATTCATTAGATGCCCTCCATTTGTGTTTTAACAAGCTGATAATAAGTAGAATTCTGCCCGATTAACTGTTCGTGTGTTCCGATTTCCACTATTTTGCCTTGATCAAGAACAATAATTTGATCCATATCAAGCATCCAATGCAAGCGATGTGTAGCAAAAAATACGAGCTTGCCGTTAAACAATTGTAACATCGTCTCTTTTAATTCGTATTCCGTTTCAATATCAAGATGGGCAGTTGGCTCATCAAGAATGATGATAGGACGGTTGCTTAAGAATGCCCGTGCGAGGGCGATCCGTTGTTCCTGTCCGCCACTTAAGCTCCGTCCCCCTTCCCCTATGATTGTTTCAAATCCCTGCGGCAACGATTGAATCACTTCGGTGAGTCCCGCTCTCTCTGCTGCCTCCTCTACTTCTTTCACGGTTGCCTCCGGATCATAAAAACGAATATTGTTTAAAACGGTATCGTGAAATATATAAGGGTGTTGGGGAATATACGTTATTTGATTTTGCCAATTCAACTGAGACAAAGTGGTTAACTTCTTGCCGTTTACCTGAAATTCTCCTGACGAAGGCGTTAAAAATCCACTTAATGTATCAATCAATGTGGATTTTCCTGCACCACTAGCTCCAATAATTCCAATTTTTTTTGAGCCTGAAACAGAAAATTGGATATCCTGTAAAGCTGGACGATCGCTGTCAGCAAAATGTACACTTACCCCTTTAACAGAAAATGTACTTGTTGATTTCCAAAGGGGGATAGGATCCTGTTTTTGCTGCAACGATTCCTTATCGAGAATTTCCTGAATCTTTTTGCCTGCTTCTTTACCGTCAAGCGTCGCATGGTAATCGGCCCCCACCTCCCTAATTGGCAGGAAGTACTCCGGCGCTAGGATAAGAATCGTCAACGCTGGACGCAACTCCATCTTCCCGTTTATTAAATCCATTCCAAGAAAAACGGCGACGGTCGCTATTGAGAGCATGGTAAAAAAATCCAATGCAAACGAAGATAAAAAGGCGATACGCAAAGTTTCCATTGTAGCCCGTCGATATCTTTCGCTTACTAAAATAATTTTGTTGATGTGCTGCCGGCTTAATCCTAAATATTTGAGTGTCTCCAATCCTCTCAACGAATCGACAAAATGATTGGACAGCATTTGATAGGATTCATATTGGCGATCGGCTTTTATTTTTGCCGCCAATCCAAGCAAAATCATAAAAGCAATAAGTATCGGAACGGCTAGGCCTAAAATGACAGCGGAACGGATATTTACAAAAAAGATAAAGATACAGATCATAACAGGGATAATTGCCGAATTCATCAATTTCGGAAGAATAAGCTCCAAATAGCGGCGGAATTTCATCATTCCTTCCATAACCAAGGTGACTGTCTGTCCGGAGCCTTCTTCTTTTACAAAACGAGGGCCGAGTTGAAACAGCTTTTGCAACAATGATTCCCGCAACTCTTTACTCGTTCTGGCAGCAAAATGGTAGACTATATTTCTTTTCCAAACGGTTAGCAGTTGGCGAACAACTAACGCAAGAAAGAAAATAATCAACTTTTTAAAGACATTGGCAAACAAATCTCCCCCAAAAAGGGAGGAGATTGCGTCTGCCAAAAAATAAGCTTGAATAATAACAATAGCACCTTGAATAACCGTTAATATCGCCAGACCAGCTAAAACCGGCTTAATCCCTTTGTAAGAGAACAATGTTTTATCCATCAGTACGTTAAATGCTCCTTGTCAGATACTCGTTTACGGAATACGTAATAGCTATAAATAGTATACCCTAATACAAACGGTAAAATAGTTACGGCCACAATTGTCATTATTTTCAAGGAATATGCCCCACTGGATGCGTTGTAGACCGTTAAATTAAAGGCTTTGTTCAAGGAACTGACCATCACTCTTGGGAACAGTCCAACGAAAATCGATGATACCGTTAGTCCGATTCCAAGTCCTGTCATAGTGAATGCCATTCCTTCGCGTTTATTGGAAATGAAATAGTATGATAATCCATAAGCAAGCACAATCAATACGACAATAATAGGCTCAAGGATAGGGCGTACCTCAAAAATATCTGTCATAAACGAAGAGAGTCCTACAAAAATGATAAGTGATCCAAGTACGGCCAACACCAATTTTTTAGCCAATGCAGCCGACCGTTGTCTGATCTCTCCTTCTGTTTTTAAAGATAGGAAAGTCAATCCATGCAATAAGCACAGTAACGTAATCGTTAAGCCGCCCCAAATGGAATAAATATTCATAACATCCGAGAAACCTGCCTCCATATTCATATCTTCATGGATCGGCACACCCTTAAGCGCACTTGTAAACAGAACACCTAAAAGGAACGGCGGCAGCAAGCTTCCGAAAAAGATCACCCAGTCCCATACATTCGTCCAGCGCGTGTCTTCAACCTTGCGGCGATATTCAAAAGCAACACCGCGTCCAATTAGGCTCAGCAAGACTGTCAGCATCAGCAAGTAATAGCCGCTGAACATCGTTGCATACCAGTGCGGAAAGGCTGCAAAAATGGCACCCGCTCCAGTTATTAGCCATACTTCATTCGCGTCCCAGAAAGGCCCGATTGTGTTCACCATGATAGTCCGCTCTTTTTGATCACGGGCAAGGAAGCGAGTCGACATTCCTACGCCAAAATCAAAACCTTCAAGAAAGAAGAACCCAATAAAAAGTATGGAGATTAAGACAAACCAAAGTTCACTCAATTCCATCTTAAGCACCTGCCTTATTGAATGGATCTATTGATACCGTTGAATTTACATCTTGATGCTCTACCGGTCCTCGTTTAATTTCACGAACCATTAAATAAACCATCACACCTGCAAGAATCGTGAATATCAGTGTGTACATAATGATGGAAAATAAAATGGTCCCTGCAGAAACATTTGGTGATACAGCGTCAGCTGTTGTCATCAATCCAAATACTGTCCATGGCTGACGTCCCACTTCGGTCATGATCCATCCGAAAGTGTTTGCCAAAAACGGAAACGAGATAGCCGGCACAAGGATTTTCAAGAACATACTGCTTTGCTCAAGGTGTCCCTTTTTCCACAGATACAGACCAATCATCGATAATAAGATCATCGCTATGCCAAAGCCAATCATTAAACGGAAGCTCCAATACGTTGTTTTGACTGGAGGGATGTAATTCGTACCTTTGCCAACGATTGGATCGTATTTTTTCGCATATTCGGCTTGGAGAGTTTTCATTCCTTTTAAACTGCCTTCAAATTTAGAATAAGATAAATAGCTTAATGCATAAGGAATATTTAGTTCAAACTTATTTTCTTGATTGTTTGTATCAATCCAAGCAAACGCCGACCATGGCGCAGGATCAGGCGTATCTTCCCAAATCCCCTCTGCAGCGGCCATCTTCATCGGCTGTGTTTTCACAAGATATTGTGCTTGGCCATGTCCGCTGAAGGCTGCGCCCAAACTGCCGATTAAACCAATGATTAAGGCAATATTCATGGATTTCTTGTAAAATTCAATATGTTTCTTTTTTAATAGGTTATAGGCACTTACACCAGCAATGAAGAATGCTCCGGTAGCTAATGCACCTGTGATGACATGCGGAAACTCCACCCATAATTGTCCATTGGTTATAAGTGCAAGAAAGTCAACCATTTCTGCCCTGCCATTTCTAATTTCATAACCAACAGGCACTTGCATGAAGGAGTTTGCTGTTAAAATCCAAAAACCGGAAATCATAGTCCCAATAGATACAAGCCAAATGCTTGCCAAGTGCACTTTTTTAGGTAAACGGTCCCAGCCGAAAATCCAAAGTCCGATAAAAGTGGACTCCATAAAGAAGGCAAGCAATGCTTCAATGGCCAGAGGTGCCCCGAAGACGTCACCGACAAATCTGGAATAATCCGACCAGTTCATCCCAAATTGGAATTCCTGAATAATTCCTGTTACAACCCCCACAGCAAAATTAATCAGGAACAAATGTCCCCAGAATTTCGCCATTTTTTTATAAATCTCTTTTTTCTTCACTACGTATAATGTTTGCATCAAAGCGATAATAAATGCTAAGCCAATGGTAAGCGGCACGAAGAAGAAATGGTAGATTGTAGTCAAAGCAAATTGCATTCTTGCCAACAACACTGGATCCATAGTAGTTCCTCCTTTATATTATGTTCATAATTTCACATAAATACATGCTCATAATTTCACATAACTTCACATACTATGATATTTCCTCCCTATAAGAATTTCATCAGATTTTATAGTTTTCATCTTTAAATGGTTCAACATCTGTAACGACCTAAAGTTACAGCATGTTTATAATTTCACAAAATGAAACATAACCAATATGGGAAACATGAAAACTCCCTAAAAAACCGCACATTTTCTGGGTGACAAATACAATTAATACTATAACAGAAAAACGATCATAATTTCTTTGACAGTTTGACAAATATGTTACAAAATTACGGCGAAATTCGTAAAAGATCTTATACATATAATCAAAAATCGCTAAAAGAAGCAGAAGTTAGCAACATTGATGGAACAGCTCTCCAGAGGAAACGACCGTAAAGTCTAATCGAAGATCGTGTATTATGCTGAATAATTCATCACCATTTTTAGATTTTTATTATTCCATTACTTATGAAAAAACAACACCTTAGAAATGTTGTTTTCCTCCCTTTGTTATAATCATGTCGCTAGCCGTCGCTGCTTTGTACGAGATTATCGAATGGTTAATTTCTAAGAACGTGTTGCAAAACGCATAACGGATGCATAAATGCACATAAAAAAACCACCACCTTGGAATCATATACGGTGACAAAAAACTAAAACCCAAGGGGTGGACACTACTATGATTTCCAATTCGATCAAAGAACATGCATACATGTGGGACCATCGATCCTCTTTTGAAGGCACTCTTTCAATAAATACGAATTAACGCTGAACGGTTGGAAGCTTTTTAGGATAAATCAATAGTCATGAATCGTATCCATATTTTATGAACCAAAAATTACAGTATCAAGTGAATATTGACCTGGACCTATTAATAAAACTCCAATTGCAACAGCGATTAACATTAGGTTATATTCAAAACCATTTGGAGTAATCCAATAACCATTTGGACCGTGAACTTTAACAATTGCGACAACCATTGTTCCAGCAATCAAAAGAGCGGCAATCGGAGTAAATAATCCTAATGCAAACAATGCGCCACCAATAAATTCTACAACAAAATCAAACTGATTAAACGTCGAGGATATGGCTACAGAAATATCCAACGTTTTACTTTACGTATCCGTTTAGAGACCCTTATCACATTTTAATGTAAAAATCAAGTACATCTTTTGGTGATGAACCATATATATAACGTAATACCTTCCTTTGGAAATTATATCCCAAGGGCTAGGGGGGCGTTTTTTTTCAAATTATGTTTTCAGGATAGACGCCCATGCCGTGTTGCGACACCAGAAAATGATTGAAATACTAATTTTAACCAAAAGAAAAAACGCCCATGATAACGATCATCGGGCTTTGGAAAAATAGTATAAAAACCAAACGGCGTGATTTTGCTCATCCGCCGCTGCTCGGCGAAATATTTCTTTAATGTACGGATTGGCCGTATAATCTGCAATTTCTAAATAAAAATCTACTGTTCGCTGTTCATCTTGCAAAGCAAATTCCAATCCATTTACATAAACATCGGAACATTCTTCAATGATCTTCGGTTGAGGACGTTTCCCGGTTAGACTGACGTAAATATGCTCAAATTGTTGAAAATGTTTGATCTCATCCTGCCGAATTTCAAGAATTTGTTTTCGCACGTTTTCTTTTGCTGCCAAATCAGCCAATTTGGCATAACAATGAATCGCACTATACTCTCCGTTAATGGCTTTTTCAAGGTCTTTAATGAACCTTGCATCGTTGTATAAATAAGAATCCATGATGAAAGCCCTCCCATTTTTTCTCATTCGTAATATCCTATGAGCCATTAACGGATGGGATGCATGTTCATAATTTATTATGGTAAATTCCCCTGCAATATGGCAGGCTCATGCGAAAATCTTGTGCGCTGTCATGTGATCATTTTATTTTGTTTATTTTGTTGCTAGTTCTCTTTTTCTAACAAGGAGGCACCTTTTTGAATCGCTGCGTCGCCGAATTTTTTTCCGAGCTTCTCTACCGTTTTCCATAACGCTTCGGTTTTCGCTTCTTCCTCATAATGGAATAAGTCGAGCTGTTTGACGGCTTCTTTGCGATCAAAGACGTCAAGAGCGGTAATGCCAAGTAATCTGACTGGATCTCCGTTCCAATGTTTTTTCAATAAATACACCGCATAGCGAAAAATCTCTTCCGTGTCTTGAAACGGGTTGTCCCACGTTTTGCTGCGGGTGATCGTTTGGAAGTTGTGATAGCGGATCGTCAATTGAACCGTCGCAGACACCACTCGCTTCTGTTTCATTCGTACGCTGACAGACTCGGCTAGCTCGCGAAGTACATCAAGCAGAACCCGCTCTTCAGTTACGTCGTACGGAAGTGTTGTGGAATTGCCGATTGATTTACACTTCTCCCCTTCTTCCGGATCGACACGACTATCATCCATGCCGTTCGCCCGCTCTTTCAAACGAAGGCCATAAATGCCAAGCTTTTGTTGGAGTGCTGCTTCTTCGGCTTTTGCTAAGTCGCCAATGGTTGTAATCCCTATCGTATTTAGCTTTTCGGCGGTTTTGTCGCCTACTCCATGCATCTGCCCAACCGGCAGTGGCCATAATAGGCGTTGGACGTCGCGTTTGCGCAAGACAGTAATTCCGAGCGGCTTTTTCATTTCACTTGCCATTTTCGCTAAAAACTTGTTCGGCGCAATGCCGATGCTGACGGGGATATGAAGCGTTTCAAGCAACTCACGCTGAATTTGTTCGGCTAATACAAGCGGGTGCTGGGATAATGCCATTTCTGTGACATCTAAATAGCCTTCATCGATAGAAGCGCGCTCAAGAAGCGGAGAAATATGTTGTAAAAATGCGAACACTTGCTGGCTCATTTCGCGATAAAGCGAAAAATTCGGTTTCCGCACGACAAGAGATGGACATTTTTTCTTCGCTTCCCATAGCGGCATCGTCGTATAAATGCCAAAGCGCTGCTTAGCGATATAATTCGCCGCTAGCACAATCCCTCTCCGTTCTTTCGGATCACCTGCTACGACGACAGGTTTCTCTTTCAATGACGGATCACGCGCCACCTCGCAGCTCGCGAAAAACGAATTGCAGTCGATATGAAAAATAATGCGTCCATGTTTTCCATTCGCCGCTTGCATACCTATTCCCCTTCTCTCGGCTTGTTTCTCTCTTTTATTTTACTTGATTCCCCACTTTTTGTAATATGTTTCTTATTCAGGCTCTTCACCAAAAGTTGTGCTTGATTTTTTAATAAAAGCGGACTTGATACTTGTTTATACATAATTGTAAATGAAAGTTAAATAAACGATAAGCGGTATCCCTTGCTTCACAACATTACGTGTTCGTCAAGTACATTTTGTGGTGATGAACCCTTATTCAAGAAACCGAGCTTATTTAGTGGATCAACGCAAGAAAAGCTCCTGCGGAAGCAGAAAAGATGACGACAAGCCAAAGCAGGCACTTCCAGACGGTCAATAAACCAAAGGAAGCTAACGCAAGACAGAAATCAGCTGGAGTTTGAATCTTCTGTTCCCCTTCTTGAATTTAGTTGTGCCCAAGGCGATTCTTTATCCAATAATCCGCACGAGTTCTTGCGCACATTCATAATGATTTTTGGTCGCTTGGGCGATATGGTTCCCTGTTTCAATAATAGCTGCGAGAGGAAGAACGAACGTTGCCCCTTGGCGCTCTTCTTCCATCAGCAAACCGTCCACATGTTTATAGTCCCATTTGTTTTCTTCGCCGCCGCACGTTTCTTTGACAGGGACTTGCAGCCAGCAACACAAAAAAATCACCCACTTCCACTGACGTTATCCAGTAAGTGGGGGGAGTTCCATTCAAAACCTTCCCGATCTAAAAATTGAATATAAAAGCCAGCAAAACATTAAGGTAGCGACGAAAAAGCCAATTTCGATGGCCGGGATTTTCCACAACAATGTCGATTGTCTGCCCATCGAAGAGCCAATGATGATGCCGACCATAATGATGCTGAAGGAAAGCAAAACGATGCTAAACGATAAGCGGTTACTGATTTGGTCTAATTTTCTTAATAGAAAATCCAAGTCAGGGATGCCGATCTCTAGGCGCACTTTCCCTTGTTTCATCAGCCTTGTTAATTCTTTTACATTTTTTGGAAGATCCACGAACAGTTCACCGTAATCGGAAAGGCGTTTCCATGCCATTTCCGCTACGTTTTCCGGACGTAGCCGTTCCTTTAGTAGCTGGCGACCAAACGGTTCGGCAATGTCGATAATGCTAAAGTCGGGATCCAATTTTTCCACGACCCCTTCCACCGTCAGCAGCGCCTTCCCTAATAACGTTAAATCGCTCGGGATGCGGATCGAGTGGCGGAATGCAACGTGAAGCAAATCGTGAACCGCTTCGCCGAGGCTGACCTGGCTCAACGGAATATGATAATATTTTTCCCTTAATTTCTCGATATCTTCGCGCAGCTGGCTTACATCTACATCATCCGGCACCAAGCCCATATCCCCGATCGTTTTCATGATCCCATCGGTGCTTTGGCGCATCAAAGCGATAATGAAGGACGATAAATGATATTTCATTTCTGAAGTGATTCGTCCTACCATGCCGAAATCGATGAACGCAATCACGTTTCCTGACAAGGCTAACACATTTCCCGGATGGGGGTCGCCGTGAAAAAAGCCTTTCATAAAAATTTGCTGGAACATTCCCTTTGCCAGCCGCTCCGCGAGAATTTTTAAGTTATAGCCGCGTTGTTTCAGCCGCTCAAGTTCCCCTAGTTTGATGCCTTCCACATATTCCATCGTCAGCACTTTTTTGTTGAATAGTCCCAAAACACTTTTGGCACATAAATCGTCGGATCGCTTTGAAACTGTTTGGAAAATTTCTCGGCATTGCGCGCTTCCACAGTGTAATCGAGCTCTAGGCGAAGCGATTTCGATAGTTCGTCCAATATATCCCGCATCTGATATTGCGCCGCCCATGCCAAGCGGCGTTCCGCGAGTGCGGTCAAATCTTGAAGAATTTCCAAATCCGTTTCCATGATAGAGGCAATATGCGGACGCTGAATTTTCACTGCCACCTTTTCGCCGGAATGAAGGACCGCCCGATGAACTTGTCCGATCGAGGCGGCGGCAAGCGGAGCTTCCTCAAAAGAATGAAAAATATGATCCAGTTCCTCCCCCAACTCCTCCTCGATAATGCGGCGAACATCGGCAAACGAAAAAGGCGGCACTTGATCTTGCAATTTTTCCAGTTCACGAATAATTTGTTCTGGAATTAAATCGGGGCGCGTACTGGCCAGCTGGCCTAATTTCACGAAGGTTGGTCCTAGTTCCTCAAGTACAAGGCGGATGCGCTCGCCGATCGTTTTTTCATTCTTCTCCTTTTTGTCCACACGCAGCCGTTGCGGAAGGGAAAGAAGCTGGGAAAAACCGATTTCTTCGACCACCATTTCAAAGCCATGGCGGAGCAAAGCGACAGCGATATCGCGATAACGGCTCATATGGCGCATTCTTTTTCCAATCATCCGTCCATCTCCTTTAATGGCCATATGGGCGGCCCCGTTTGATTACTGGTCTTCCTTTTCTTCTAAACGGCGGATTCGTTGCTCTAATTGTTGCAGCTCGTCTTTCGTCACTAAATCGAATTTATCGATCACTTGTTTGATCTGTTCGCGCACGATACGCTGCAATTCCGCTTTTCTTTCTTCTGTTTGCTGCTTCCACTGGTCGATAACATCCTTCGATTCTTCAAGGGACAATTCCCCTTTTTTCACCAATTCATCAATTAGCTTTTCTACTTGTTCTTTGCTCGCTAACGCCAATCCGAGTCCAAACGCTAGCCCTTTTTTGAGAATGCTCATAATGACTACGGCCTCCTTCAAGTTTTTATATCATGATATCACTTTCACAACCTTGTGTCGAGCTCTCCTATTCCAATAATATTTTTTCCTTCAGGTTAATGAAGTTGTGTTCACTTTTAACTTCTAGCGCAATGTTTTACAATAACATTAGCAGCTTATTAAAATGGTCAGAGGGAAGGTTATGGATATCCGAATTCAATTGGAACAGGTACTTGCGGAATGTGAACGTTTGAGAAAAGAAAACGAATATTTAAAACAAGTTCTTTCAACAATGATGCAAAAGAATAGGGACGTTCGTTCTGTTGTTCCTTCAGCTAATCTGATGGTCAATAACCGCTCCTCACCGGAAGAAAAGATTCGATTATTCAAGCGACTTTTCCGAGGCCGAACAGATGTATATGCGGTTCGCTGGGAGTCAAAAGATGGACGAACGGGATATACCCCGGCTTGTGCCTATGAATGGCAACCGCCTTTTTGTCGAAAACCGGAGATTAAATGTAGTGAGTGCAAACACCGAACGTTGTTGCCACTAGATGATCAGGTACTTTACGATCATTTAAGTGGAAAACACACAATTGGAATTTATCCAATGCAAAAAGATGAAACTTGTTTCTTTTTAGCAATTGATTTTGATAAAAAGAATTGGAAAGAAGATGTATTAGCTTTTGTCAACATATGCAAACAGTTTTCCGTACCGTATAGTATTGAACGATCAAGGTCCGGAAATGGTGCACATGTATGGATCTTTTTCTCCGAAGCGATTCCTGCTTCGTTAGCTCGTAAAATGGGAATGGTGTTGCTTGCAAAAACGTTGGAAAATCGGTATGAACTCGGTTTAGATTCTTATGATCGGCTATTTCCGAATCAAGATACACTCCCTAAAGGTGGGTTTGGTAACTTAATCGCTTTACCTCTTCAACGAAAACCAAGAGCCAACGGGAATAGTGTATTTGTGGACGAATCTTTTACACCTTATCCAGATCAATGGCTATATTTGTCTTCTGTTCAAATGATGACAAAAAACGAAGTACAAGATGTTATACGGAAGTATGAAAATAAGTTGATTACTACTAATGAAATATATCCAAAGAAAGTAACAATTGAATTAAAAAATGGGCTATATGTAAAAAAAGATGGTGTTCCCTCTTCCCTTTTGACCAAGTTGACAAAAACAGCAACATTTGCAAACCCTGAATTTTATAAAGCCCAGAAAAGCCGTTTGTCAACATACGGGATACCACGAGTCATTAACTGTTCTTGGGAGGAAAGAGGATATTTAGTATTACCACGTGGTTGTTTGGAAGAGGTTATTGATCTCCTCTCATCTCTATCTATTCACGCTGAAGTCAATGACCATCGATTCGATGGTCAGGTAATTGAAGTACAATTTCACGGTGAGTTAACTTCCCAGCAACATGATGCTTTATCGCAACTACTGAAGCATGATATAGGAATTCTCTCGGCAACAACCGGTTTTGGAAAAACAGTGATAGCAGCGGCTTTAATTGCGGAACGAAAAGTTAATACGTTAGTCGTTGTTCATCGGACGCAGTTGATACAACAATGGATAGAGCAATTATCTATGTTTCTTAATATCCCATCAAAAGAAATTGGACAAATCGGTGGCGGAAAAAACAAAATCACAGGAAATGTTGATATAGCTACTATTCAAAGCTTAAATTACAAAGGGGAACTGAAGTCGTCTATTACACAATACGGTCAAATTATTATTGATGAATGCCATCATATTTCTGCGTTCAGTTTTGAACAGGTATTAAAACAAATTCGTGCTAAGTATGTGTGTGGATTAACAGCTACCCCAACACGTAAAGATGGGTTACATCCCATTATTCATATGCAATGTGGATCTGTTCGTTATAAAATTGATGGGAAAACACAAGCAAAAGTACGGCCATTCATTCATCGCTTAATACCAAGATATACAAATTTTACATCTTTAAGCAAAGACATCCAACATCTTTATCATGAAATTGTAATTAATGAACAACGAAATCAACAATTGTTTGATGACGTATTGTCCGCACTTGAAGAAGGCCGCTGCCCGTTAGTTTTAACAGAACGAATTGAACATATTGAAATTTTGCAAAACCTCTTCAAAGGTTTTGCAAAAAATATTATTGTACTCTGTGGGAAAATGACGAAAAAAGAGAAAGCACAAGCACTACAAAAGCTTGCTTCTATTCCTGATGGTGTAGAGAGATTAGTGATTGCTACAGGTAAATATGTGGGTGAAGGGTTTGATAACACGAGGCTGGACACCTTATTTTTAGCAATGCCAATTTCGTGGAAAGGTACGTTACAACAATATGTAGGACGTCTGCACCGAATTCATGCGAATAAACAAGAAGTACGTGTATATGATTACGTCGATCACAAAATACCGATTATGAAAAAGATGTTTGAAAAAAGATTAGCAGGATACCGAGCAATGGGGTATATAATAGATGGAGAAAACATTTCAGCCGAGGAGCAAATGAAGTTGTTTTAGCTCCTATTAGAACAACTTTCTTACCAAATTCGGCTAGACTAACTTATGAAGCCGAATAGCATTACCTGACAGTGTTATTGTTCGGGGGACAACAAAAAACTTGTCCCCCCTACTTCAACATATATAGGCTTATTGTGTTGCTAACTCTTTATTAGTGGACAAGCTCCATGAGATTACAAATAATAATCATAAGCTGTTAACCTCTGCTTTACATACTCGTCATCAGGCCGAAGTTTTAAAGCATATTTGAAATAAGCTCTTGCCCGCTCGTAGTCCTTTTTTTGTTCGTATGCCTGACCGAGTTTTTTGACAACCACCCAAATCCCTGGTGTCTCTTGATTGAGTTGCTCTAGAAGTTGAATCGTTTTCTCTCCTTGTCCACACACTCCATAACACACTGCCAATTTATAACGATAATCTAAATTTTTTGGTTCTTTTTGATGCAATTCTTCATATAAATGCAGCGCTTCCTCGTATTTCTTCATTGCTAAGAAAATTTTTGCTTTTAAACTTTTTACGGCTGTTGTAAAGCTTTCTTGGCGTGTGTCTTCAATCGTTGTTCTTTCAATCTCTTCAATTTTCCGCAACGATTCGAATAAACGTCCTGTTTTATAATATACATATGCCAGCTGCAAAACAACTTCCGGAACCGTACTCCCGTTTGTTATTTCTGTAACTAAAATTTTTTCTGCTAATGTAAATTTCTTTAATTTACAATTCAATATGGCCAATTCTAACGGATCTTGTTTGTTGGCTAATGTTGCACGAGGAATAAATTTTTCACCTTGCTGCTGTTTAAAATGTTCGTCTACCGCTTTTTTAAATTCCGCGCGGAAATCTGTAACCGACTGATATCGTATTTCCGGATTTCTCTCCAACGCCTTCATGATTACCTTTTCCATCGAAGGTGTAATACTATCGTTTAATTCTCTTGGTTTTGGAAAAGGAACATTATGAATCACGTTAAAATATGTGTCATGCGGGGTTTTTCCTGTTAACAATTGATATAATAAAACCCCTAAAGAATAAATGTCAGAATTTAAATATCGCGTCTGTGAATGGAGAACTTCAGGAGCGATATAAGCAAATGTTCCTGCACCATCAATTGTTTTTACAAAAATATCTTCAATCAATCGACTTGTTCCGAAATCTGTTAATTTTACAGTAGCTTCATTTATTAAAATATTGTCAGGTTTAATATCTCCGTGTGCTATGCGTAGAGAGTGCATAAATTCAACGCCATTTAGTACCTGATCAAAAATATCAAACATTTTTTGAAATGTGCGTGGATGGTTAATTCCCTCTTCACTTAACTCTTGTGAGAGAGGCTTTCCGTCAAACAGTTCCATCTCGATGACAAAATAACCGTCTACTCTGCCCATCCAATAAATATTGATAATATTTTCATGGGAAACGCCAATAAAACGTTCTCCTTCCACTAATGCTGCATCACCACGTTCCTGGCTTTTCGGTATTTTTAACGCTACAATTTCTTCATCTTTACAGCGAAGGGCTTTCCATACATATCCGTATGACCCTTCGCCTATCATTTCTTGCAAAATATATTTATCTCCGATATTCATACCCTTTTTTAGTTGAATCGAATAACGCTTACGAACCATGACTGTTACCTCACTTGAATCCATTCATTTATGGTGAGATTTTCTTTCGTTCCGCTGGCCACAGCTTGAAAAACGAGATAATCAGTAACGAACGAATTAATTCCTGGAATAAAGCGACCGTTCGGTAACGTGAACCCTTCATCAAAAATGCTAATGTATTTATCGATATTTTTCGGAATAGCCCCGCTGTAAGACCAGTAGACAAAAAGAATCAATGGTAAATCGCTACCAAGTTGATGATATGCTAATAACAAATTTTCAATCTTCTCTCTTAGTTTATCATGCTTGCCCTTTGAATTTTCAAATCGTTCAAACTCTGAAACAAGAATTGGCTTTACGTCTTGTTGACGATACCATACAGAATCCGGCCGAACTTCTCGAGTAATGCTATGACCATATTGTTGGTTAATTGGATAAACAGGGCATTCAGATAAAGCTGTTACTCCTTGAATATGTCTACCGATTTCCGTAATATAATTCAGTCCTGCTGAATGAACGGTTTCCGAATAATCACGAATCCCATGAACAGAAAGCATGGGAAAAAGTGAATCGCGAATTTTTCCATTCTTAAACTCTTCAATAATCATTGCCTTTAATTGCTCTTTATCCACCGAATACGCCCCATTCTTTGACAACTTCCGGCGATTGACCACCATGAACCAACGCTTTTGTTCCAACTTTCACTAATAGTGGAGCTGGAATCGAGCGTCCCGTTATTAATGCTTCCCCTGTAGATAAAGATGGAAGTTCGTCAATGTCTGCTTTCGTTAACATATCGGATGTTTTCGTAATGAAACGCTGATCATCCGGATTTTTTAGACGCATAGTAATAATCGTGTTGCATTGCGATGTGACATCTGCATCCAATTTAGAAGGACGTTGTGAAACGATGGCAAAACCTACCCCGAATTTACGGCCTTCTGCGGCAATTTTTTTAATAATTTTTTTCGAAATCGTTGGTGTGCCTGCTGGAGCGTAGTTATGACCTTCTTCATATACAAGGAAGCAAGGACGAATCGGGCGTTGTTTATCTGCCGCTGCACGCATAATTTCACTAGATACAAGCGCCGTGACAATTTGCTTTGCATCGTCTGACAATCCTTGCAAATCAATAATGATTAATCGACCATATTTTTCGTTCATTTCTCCAATTAATTTATAAATATCCGTCGGTTCACCAATCGCTTTTGTGTAAAAGCTTCGCGCTTCGTTTATGACGCGATTCAGCTTCATCGAAGCGACCGCTGCACTTCTGCCGCTTAAAGCTCTTGCTTCTGCTTCCGTTATTTCATCCCACCCCCGCAATTCTTCTAAATCACCTGAAAGCAACTCACGTAAATCTTTAATATCGCGAGGCGGATGTGGATATTTATATTTCCAATAACGAATCGCTACATCGAGTACCCGTTGCTGCGGTTCGGTTAAGCCAGGCAAAATCTCTTCGAAATCGTCCATTTCAAAACGGTCAAATTGCAAGGCGAGGTGCTTATTTTTTCCAGCATATTTGTAATCAAACTCTTCTATTTGCGGCGTATATACATGAATACCGCCTCCTACCGCTTGTAAAGTGCGAAAACGTTCTTGAATAAATAAAATGCTTTCCCGATCTTTTTCATCTTCAATATGATCAAGGTTCGTATTGAAATGGATATTCCCTTTTTCAAATGCCTTTCCATACTCACCGTGCGTATCAAATACAACAACGGTTCCATTCATCTGCGCCACTAGTCGTTCGATGATACGACCGACCGTATAAGACTTTCCTGAACCAGTCATCGCTAAAACCGCTAAATGTTCTGTCACTAATTTATTGACGTCCAAGTAAACAGGAACAATATTTTCCCCACGTTCATAACCGATTAAGTTGCCAATCGCAATGCTTTTATTTTCATCAAATTGATAAAACTTGGAAAGAAATTCATAATCAACACCATATACTTTACTTCCCGGATCTAACGGTCGACGCGGAATGCGAATTTGTCCTGTGGCTGGCTCCTTGTAACCGACAAGATCAATGGAAGCAAATAATGTCTCTCCAGTCATTTGTGTTCCGGGTAATAATTCGATCGAATTCAATCCTTCTCCAAGATCGCTGTTATATAAAATATTACTGCGAGAAATAGAGGTAATCCGCCCAAGCACATATGTCGGTTGTTCATCCGGACGTTCTTGATGTAAAATTTTCACAAACTCGCCACGGCGTGCGGAAAAGCTATCTTGAAGCACCATTTTTAAATCATTCGGGTTTCCAGTATTCCCAATCAGTTTACCGATATATTTTTCTTGACTCATTATTCATCCTCCCCGAAAAAGTCTACTTCCTCGATCCAAACATTTTCTACTTCTTCCTTTTTGATCATTTCGCGTGCCTGTGTTTTAAAATAATGAATAATAGCACCATTTCGAATTGGTTTTAGCGCGTACTCGGCATACCAAAGCGGCAACGGGAGTGCCTTTGGTTGGTCGAGCGTATAAAGCGAAACGAGATAGGATGTAAGCTCATCTAAACTTTGAGAATCCCATTCTTGAGCGTTTCCCATTATCTCTACTAATAAAGGTTGTGTATGCATCCCTGCCCGGAAATGAAAATTGATAATCCCTAGATTTCTCATTTCTTTAGGCTCTAACTGATTGGTTTGGACTAATAAATCGTATTGATAGGCAGCCGTGCGCGTTCTTCGAGTTAAAACACCGTGCAACAGTTTTTTTACGCCAACCTTTTTAATTTTGTATAACGATTCATTGTTTTGCTCGATATCGTTAAAACTCACTTCATCTACAATATACATCTCTTTATTTTTATTTTCAGAAAAGAGACCGTAGAAGATAGAACCGAAACGTTTCGTACTCACTGAAACAAGCCGAATACCGTTTCGATTAAACGGAAAAATAAAATGTTGATATGTCTCCCAAAAATTTTTGATTCTTTCTACACAGTTTTGATAGTCAATATATAATTGGCCATGTGTATCCATTGGCGCATCAGCCCGTTCTAACATTAACGGAGTGTCGACAATCACCAATTCCGGCTTATGGGCTTCTAACAACATCTCTTCTAACAAATCGTAAACTTGCATGATATGAATAAATTTTAATTTATGGTTAATATCAATATCATCCGCTTCGTCAATGTCAACGAGACTATCTTGAAATGTTTCGTACACAGAGCCTTCCTCTATGTATAAATCTTGACGAACGGCACCAGCGCTGTATAGAATACCACCAAATGCCGATATCGTTTTGTTTGCTGTTGCAATCCCCGATACCCGAATCGTTAGTGGCGATTTTTTTTCAATCGGACGAATGACACCGCTGTTGCGAAGGGTTGGTGCAATATGATCAATAAAACGCATTTTCGCGCTTAATTTTGTAACTGTACTTGGCAACCCTAACTGGATTTTTGCTACTAAACTATTGGCAATCGCGGTATCCCGTTTCGTTTTACCATTCTCCATTATCGTTCCTCCGCTTTATGATTTCTCTTACAAATGCCCAATAACCATTTTCCATAATATACTGTTGCCCTTTCTCAGTGATAGTTCCGTCTGAATGGATATAATGTAAATTTTCAAGCTCAGCAAAAGCACTTTTCACATCATTTTCGCGTACTTCTAAATAGAAAAACTTTTGAATTAATGGAACGAGCTGTTTTCGTTCTATGACGTCGGCTGCTGAGAGAAGAAGTAAATATTGATGAACGGGCTTAAAAATTATTTGTTGTTCTTCCCTAATTTCATCTTTTGTATCTCTTTCATTGCTATGCATTAACGATTGAAATAGACGTTGACATATTTTACGTTGCTCAAGCAGCCGGTAATCAAGAAGCGGCAATGTTGTGATCGTAATGCATCCGCTACTTGTATCGTAATAAAAGTCAACGGCAACCGTTTGTTTTGTCGGTAATTGGATTTTCGGAGTTAAATTAGTCACGATTTCTTCACGAACCGGAACTCCTTCATACATGCATTCATTCATTTCTTTAATGGAAATCGAGTGATTCAGTTGTAATAATGATGAAATATCCAAATTAAGATATGGTGGGAAAACCATTAATTGGTTTCCCCACTCTTTTGTCCATTGAATAAGGCGCGAACGATCGCTTTCTGACATTTTTAAAAGAATGATAGCTGGAATAACACAAATACCTGACCGTAACTCTCCGATATCTTTCTCTTCGACATCAAACCATTCACGCAGCATTTTATACTCTGTCCGTCTTGCAAATGGTTTTAAAATTTGTAGACTCGACATTATTAGAGAACCTCCACTTTTGTCCGAATCAATCCGATTTGCTCAAGCTCTTCTTTTTCTTTTTGGTAATTAGTCCAGTCTAACTCTCCTTTGCGGTCAACCACTTCTTTATAAAACTCAAATTGCACAAATTTGGCATGGTCCGCAAAAAACTGATGGGCATATGCTTCTAATTGTTTCATTTCCATCTGTACTTTATCTATTGTTTCTTTATAAGTTGCTTCTTGAATCGGTGCACTTAAGTCTGCTTGATAAAACGGTTGATGCTGCAGACGGAACAAGCGGTTCACCGCATCAATTAATAGCTCATCGAAATATTGATTTCGCTTTTTCTTTGTTGTATTTTCCACTTTTGTTACTTGGGCGATTAAATCCGTCATATCGTTTTTTCGTTCTTGCAACAACTTTTCCGTTTCATCAATAAGTGTCATCGCATTTTCTTTCTTTGCGATACAAATATCGTCAACCGCTTCTTCGAAACCAGATTCTAAAAATACGGTTAACTTGTCAAATAGTGTGGAAAGCTCAACAATCCCTATCTCACTTTTCACATCGGCATCACTATTTTCATAATAAGCAATCCATTTCTCAACTTTCGGTTTCGATTCTACAAAAAGGTCTACCATTTGCACAAATTTATCTTTCAAATCGTAATAACGACCGACGATACCACTTCTTTCTTTCCAATCCACCCTTGTATGCTCCACTTTTTTTAGACCGATTTGCGAAATAATGATGTTTAAACGGTCGATCGCTTCTTTATAATTCCCTAATGATAAATGATGCGCAAGTGTTTCTTTATTGGATACCATTGTTCGTAGTTGTGAAGATTTCACATGGTTCATCGCATTTTCAATTTCGTTTTTATATAATTCAAGTACGTACGTAAACGGTGAAATTGGTATATAGTAACCTTTATACTCGTTGGCGTTTTTCATTTCCTCTACTTTTTCTTGAATTTTTGCGAGAATATCCTTTTGAATCGTTGATACATACTCATGGAACTGTTGCACAAGCTTCAGCTTTTGCCAAATTGGCATATCATTCCGGTCAAAGGTGAGGTTCGCAAAGTTACGCTCGTTTGGTTGAAGCGTATTCCATTTTTCTTCATCAAAGATGAAATTACATTCATCATGAAATTGTTGCAAATAAATTAATTGCTCTTTCCAAATAGCGAGATGGTTGTTTGTATGAACTTGCAATAGTTTTAAATCGATGTTACGCAATGCTTCGTCAATTTTCTCTAAGTCTCCGTGGCGCTTATATCGCTTCAATAGCTCGATGCGAGCTTGGTCAAACGTTTCTTTAAACTCGTCGACGAGTTTATCATATTCTTTCTCATACCACTGTTTAATTTTATCCCGCTTTGCTTCTAACGTATGTGACGTGACATTTTCAACATGAGCATTGTTGTCGATTCGTACGACTTTTAACGCTTGCAAGAACGTCATCCATTGTTCAACGATTTTTGGCGGTTTAATGGCATCCACAGAGCTAAAGAAAAACGCATCTTCAATCTCTTTATATGTTACACGACGATGGCCAATAAACGACATTAAAGAGGCAAACGTACTTGGAATTTGCACTTCATATTGATCATTTTCGTGATTTTGAATAAATAAACCTGTACCTCGATAACCGTCCTTATCTAATTTAGCCGGAACTTTCGTCGCTTTTAAAGCATGTTGAAAGTGAGTAAAATCTTCGCTGTCTATAAATTTTACGCCTTGTTTTGCCCCTAGTTCAGCAATTGTTGCATCGTGAATAATCATTTTCGCATATCCTTCCGCTAATACCGGAAGATAGTCTTCTTCTGATTTTGTAAAAACAATTGGGCGTAACACATAGCCTGTTTTATCGACCCATTCAAACCAAGTTCGTGCGATTCTTGTAATTTCATCTGTAATGGCACGAATTTTTGCGCGGAATGGCTGCGCTAATTGATGGGCTGACTTGCGGATATCCATCATCTCACGCTCAACCGATAACGCTTCTAATACTTTCTTCTGCAAATTCGTCACTTGGAAAAAGAGCAAGCAACGGCCGAGCCGCTCATACTTTCGTTTTATATCATCGATTTCTGTTTCCGCATCAGCGGTCGGTGCTAAAATGATCATCGGATGATTTCCGCTATCTAGTAATTTGCTGTCAACAAGATCGTGCAAGGAAACTAGTTTGCTAGCCCAAATAATGTCGACAATTTTTTTCGGATGAACCCCTAAATATAGATGATTCGTTACTTTTATACGGAGCCCACATTTATTTCCTTTTACTTGAATTATTTGCACGTCTGGATAGTCTTGCTCAATGGCTCTTGCAAAACCAAGAAGAAGACGTTGAATTTCTCCATCTTTATCATATTGTTTCGCCAATTCGTTTAAATGTTGTTGAAGCTGTTGATCTTTTTCTTCATTTAATAAATAGTTCGCAATACCTGTTTTGACGGCATAGCGACGATTTAACCGCTCAAGGAACGCAAAGTTTGGACCAATATATGTTTCGAATTGCTCTGTTTTCATTCGTTGCTCAAGATACGTATATAAAAGCTCCGCTGCTTCAACGACTTCGTCTTTCGGATAAAGCATGCGTACTTGCGCTAAAAACGTTTCCCGTTCTTTTCCGACAATAAAAGAACCTTTAGGTGCATTAATTGAGAACGTTTCAAGACTGCGCAAGAGGACATCTAAACTAAATGATTCACCTGTCGTTTCATTCACGAATAAATGATCGGATTCAGCTTTATATTTGTTTTGCACAAGATAAAAACCTAAATCATTTTTCGCAAGCGGCAAAGCGACAAACTCTTTAAATAATGGTATGCCTTCAATATGTTTCGCTGATAATAAAATTTGTTGTTCTTCGGAACTATAGCTATCTTTCGAATATGGCAGCTGCCGTAATAATGCTTTTTTCACAAACGGAATATGCACTTGTCTTGTATCAATGTAATCTAGCTGGGAATGGTCGATTAAACTTTCTTTAAAACGCGGCACTGAATAAGCTAAGTCTTGTAAAATTTCACCTGTTTCCTTGTCTGGATGCTGCTCAAGATATTGATCACAATGAGCCATAATTACATTTAGCCAACCAAAGTTTCCCGCGGCAATCGTGTAAGCTGCTTCAACAAGCCCAGCAGGATATTCACGCAATTTCCCACTTTGTTGTAACGATGCGATATAATCGCTAATATCTGCATAGGAGTTTTGATTGATTTCTAATTTATCTAAACGACGGGCAAGTGCCTCGAGTGCTTTAATTTGATCGCCAATCGCTGGAGAACAAAGCAACAAGAAAGAAACATTTGGATGCCGGGTGCGGCTATCTTCATGTTTAATCGCTGATGTGATCACTTTAATCGCATCACCGTCTAGTTTCTTTTTCCGCTCTTCACTTTGTTCTTGAATCCCATCCATAAATAATTCGTATTCGGATTCCACTTCATCGACAATCACCATTAAATGTTCGATGCCAAACGATTTTAAGTAAGCTAAACCATTTTGCACAAGTTGATCAAGCTGATCAAGATGCTGCAGCAAATCATCGGTTTCATGTTGTCCTAACTCAATTGCCTCTGCCAATTTTGCCGGTGAAAAACCAAGAGGGAGAAAATGGTCTTGAATATGTTTCACAATCGAACCTTGAATCGTGCGGGCATGTTGTTGTTCCGCTAATTTTGCTAACGCTACATACGCTCCATAACCGACCCAGTTCTCCCCATAAAGAAGGTCCTCATGCATTTGTTCATAGCGGATATAAATCGGTAAAATGCCATCAGCGAAATCTGGCTTTAATAACCGGACTTTTTGCAATTGACCTGATTGGTCACGAATTGTCCATCCTTTATTAATTCCAAGCGCTTCGCTCACTAATTCATAAGCAATACGCGATTTACCAATCCCCCATTTAGCAATCAATGTAAAAACTCGTGCCATTGGCGCTGACTTTAAATCTTGTAAATACTCTTTAAACGCCTCATAAAATTCACGCTGACCGACCATTGGCTGCTGAACCGGAAATGTGGAAACCCCATCTTTTAACCAGACAGATTTGCTCATTTTTTCAACCCCTTTATCGTTGAAATTCAAGTTTTAACAATTGGTATTCTCGTTTACCTAAATAACCCCTTCCATGTCTTGGTTGGCCTGATTCATAATCAGCAATATAAAACAAACCTTCACGAATACTTTTTGTCATATAATAATCAACAAAGCGCGCAAGCCCTTGTTCCCATGTTGGATAAAAACGCTCCATCAGCTTACGAAGTAACGGTTCAATCGCAACAAAACCGCGATCATCCTGCTCTTCGCCCACTTTTTTCTTTAACCATTCGATTTCTGATATACTCTGAACGTTCGTAAATGAAAATAAAGAACGTGAACCGATATGTTCCAACACCTTTTCTTTATTTAAAATGATGATTCCGACATCAGCTTCGATAAACCAATCTAAATATGCAAATAATTGCATCGGTGCCCGCATAAACGAAGAAATATTTGTTTTCGCCGGCTCTTTACCGTTTGAACCTACAAACATCCACTCTTCATCTAATTCAATTTCTTCTTGAGCAAGAATGTTACGCCAATCTTTTCCTAATGCTTCATTCTTAAACTCGTGAAGAAGCCGGTTCATATCATTCAAATTGGGATTTCGTGAAAACGGATGATATATAGTACCGTCAAAGCAGAGTGACCATTTACTTAGTTGTTCGAGCGACTGACTGTTTGTTTCAAAATAACCGTCATTTAACAACATGTGCATAATGACTCGCGTTCTTGGCGAGTATCGCAACAGTTGTTTTGCAAGCAACAACTCCCATCCGTGTTGTTGTTCGTACGCAGCTACAAGTTCATTTGCTTCCTCTGTACGAATCAAATATCCATCATCTGCTCTTGTTAGGAAATAGACACCTTTAATTTCAAAATTCCGCGAATGTTTTGCGTATTCATAACCATGTAGTCCAAATAATTCTTTGGAACGGTCTAACTTTTTATCTTTTTCTTCCACATCTTTTCCTAAATATAATTTTGCGATTTCCTTGATCGAGCGCGCTTCGGTCTTTTCGGGAATGCGCGATAACAACTCACACCATCGCTCAAAATTTCCCGGCTCAATCCAAAATCGCTCAATCGATAGTTTGATTTGCTTCATCCTCTGTCCCTCAATTCATCAATCCACTGTTCGATCCGCTGGCGGAGTTGTTTACTGCCTGCCATCAGCGAAATAAACAAACTTGTATTGTATAACTCATCTTCAATATGGCTCGGAATGCGATATTCTTCATCGACAATCGTTAAAAAACCGCGATTATGCAAATGATGGAATATTGTTTCTAAACGTGCGATTTCGCTTGGGAATAGTTGATAGTTGCTCACTTTACAAAACTCTAAAACGAAATCATTGATCGTTCCGTACCGATATTCTTGTTTTTTTGACGACATTAAAATAACGTCAACTTCGTCGTTTACCGCATGAAACCGAATGGTCGTCATCCCTTGCGCCTCCGTTTGTTCGCGGACAACGCAGCAAAGGAAAATCAATAAGTTCCAAGGGTGGGTAAAAATATGTTTAAATAATGGATTTTTTAAAACGATGTTTGGTTCATGCGGGGCTAATACCGCAAGAGGCTGATCCTTTAACGGTGATAACTGCAAGTTAGCAGCGATCTTTCGACCTTTTATCCATTGTTCATCAATTTTTTTGCCGAGCGGTTCGTCTTGTCCAACCGCTTCTTGTTCGTATTGTTGGACATGATTCAAATAATAAATGATGCGTTGATAGTATGGCGCTCCGTTGAAAAGAAGATGATTACGTTCGCGGAAAAGCGGCTCGATTTCCTTAACACGCTGCTCTAAACCTTCCGTTTCGTACCGCTCACCATGTTTTAACTCATCTAACATTTTTACGATTTCTCCCGCAAACTTTGGCATTTTATGAACGAAATCCACAATGCCGTCAATATCCTTCGCTTCACGCATTTTTAATACCGTTAATAAGGAAGTTTTCAACAAGTATTGCTGATATGCTTCATCAAAGCAAAACAATGTATGAAGAAAATCAGTTTGATTCGAAAATCGCTTTACAAATGAAATCCAATTGTTCGTAATCACAGCCTTCTTCCCGCGTGTATATAAAAGACCTTTCGCCACAAACGACTCAAGCTCGGCAACATAAACCGTTTCACCATAGTGATACAGCTTCTCTAAATGACTATGTAACCTTTTCAACTCCAACGCATTCACCCCCTAGAAAAGAAGGAGTGCCCTTACACTCCTTCAGAAATTTTCGATTCATCGAACTTGCCTTCGATCAGGTCTTCGACGTCTTGTTTGGCTTCCTGAATAAGTTTTTTACTTTTCAGTATGTTAATTTCATATTTCTGTACCTTCTGCCCGATTTCTAATTCAATATCTTTTTTTAGTAAAGGTATCTCAAGTTGTTTTATATATTCTTGGTTTATATGAGGTTGTGCAATTCCAGAAAGAAAGTAGGAAATCTGAACCTTGATTAATTCTGAATTAAGTACCAATTTTAAGTAATAAGGATTTATATCTTTTTTTAATCTTATACGTGCTAATGTAGAACCAGCGCATATTGGAATGTTATACATATTATCCGACACTACTGCTGCAAATCCTAACGAACCATCTTTTGAAAAAACAATATCTCCTACTTTTAACTGAATTTGTGGCTGTTCGTCGACTTTTTCCTTAGAAACTTGAACTGTATCTTCAGAAATATTTATATACCCATCTTTTATATCTTGCACTCTTAACAAATAAACACCATTATCTTTAACATAATCTTTTGTTGTTAAATTTTTCCACCCTATCATCGCACTTATTTCCGCAATATCTTGTAATTGGGTAAATAAATATCCTTTTTCGTACTTTAGGGAATTGATTGATAAGTATTGTTCATTGTATGAATTTGAAGTTAATCTTTCATTTATATTTTCCGCAGAGACTAAAACTGCAAATGGGCTTTTATTTAGTATTTTAAAACCTTTAAATTTGGAATTATAATTTTTTAAATCTATATAAACGTTGAACAATTTTTCAGCCTCTTCCTTCAACCGCTTCGCTTCTTCCCGTAACTCTTCCGCTTTTCGGACTTTGCTGCCGATATAACTTTGAATCTCAGGAGCAGGACAAATAACTTTAAAAGAATGGATCATGTCCAAGTCATTATAATAAATTCCAGTATTGGAAATTGCGCGATTTTTTTGTTTCAAAAAATAATCTGTACTCATATATATAGTCATAAAATATGGATCAACTTCGTTATTGAACTTACATCTAAAAATACTACCATTGAAAATCGCTGGTTTATCTAAGCCATTGACTATTGATACGGACCACTCTTTATCTAAAGTTACACCTTTTATTAGTAATAAGACGTCTTCATTTTCTACCTTAGCCTTTTCAGTTAAGTAACTAGCTGGCACCGTTACTAGTGAATTAATTTCTATAAAATTGCCTCTTAAATCCGTTCCTCTAATAAGATAGATTCCGTTCACGCTATTCTGATTTTCTAAATAATCACCACTGTCTGGTAATGTTCCATAGTTTCCTTTTAATAATAGTTCTTTTAAACTTTTGGTTTTCGCTTTAGAAAGTTTGTTTTCATTATATATGAACTTAGCGCTGTAATATGTGGCATCCAATCTAGAGGTAGTCAGCTCTGAAGACCAAACAATACTTGGTTCTTCTGAAATTATTTTGTGTTTCAATTTGAAAACCCCTTTTTATTATTCTAAAAACTTACTGCCTAATTCGAAAAGATTATCTCCTTCTCCTCGGCGTTCTTGTTGGTTTGGCCGGTTCGTATGCTTTTAATCCTTCATCGCCAGTCAGAATTTCGACTTCCCAGCCGTTGATTTTGGCGTAGTATTCCGCAACCGATTTGATGGTAGCGTCTCCTATCGATAAACGTTGGTTCGCCTGATCTGGCCATTCCGCGATGAGTTTATGCAATTCACCGGCTGTCCACAATTCGGCCTGCTCAGAAAATTGCGCCCAAGGAGACTCTTTATCTAATGCTTTTTGAATAATGCGAACGAGCTCTTGAGCACATTTATAGCGATCTTTTGTCGCTTGGGCGATATGGTTGCCGGTTTCAATGATTGTTGCGAGTGGAAGAACGAACGTTGCCCCTTGACGCTCTTCTTCCATCAGCAAATCGTTTACACGTTTATAGTCCCACCTGTTTCCTTGCGCTCCGCACGTTTCTTTGCCAGGGACTTGCAGCCAGCAGCATAAAATCGATGTATCAATGACGAGAATTTTTCTTTTCATCGCTTCCCACTTCCTTGCTGTGTAAGCGTTTCTTCAATTTCCCCTTCTGTTACTAGCTTTCCGATCGAACCGCCAGCAAGCAGTTTCGGCAGCGCTTGAATATCTTCTAATAACGTCAGTTCGCTTGCCCCATGTTTGACCGAGCGATGGGCGACGATAATAAATGGGATCATTTCCATTCCTAGTTCATCAAGCAACGCCGGATTATGTGTCGTCATTAAAATATCAATTTGCCGCTCCGTGCCAATCTCGTTTAACATCTCTAGCAAAATCCCAGCACGTGATGGATGAAGACCGTTGTCAATTTCCTCAATTACAATTAGGCTTCTTTTTGGTCGGGTTAACAAAGCCGTCAAAATCCCGATAAAGCGAAGAGTACCATCTGACATACCACGCGCATCAACAATTAGTTTTTCACTGCTTCCTGGCCACTGTTCTTCACAATACAGCATTGCGTCTTTCTGAAAGCGACCAACGGGCTCTGCCCATACTCGCTGTAAATCCCCTTCAGGAAGGCGGGAAACATATTTTGAAAGTAACGACTCAATATGACTTTTTTCTTCTTCTGGCAGTGCAGCCAGCACTCCCGCCACATTAGAAGCGTTGCTTGCAAGACGATTAGAAAACGGCTTGTAATCACGCATTAAAGAGGGAGCAGGATCAAGAATGAAAATGCGTTCTAACGTATTAACAACAAACTGAATCGCTTCATCGACTTCCTCGCGCGTTTCTTGGGTTTTTAATTGGCTAATGAGAGAGGAAGATCGTTTTAATTGTTTATGTTTCGGCCGACCTTTTCCGTTATAAACAGCCGCTTCGATACTCGGGCTTCCTTCCTCTCCTGTAGCTGTGAATATATTCGTTGTTTTGCTTGTTTTGCGGTTTACTTTGATTAGCGATTCAGAAACAATTTCCACATCTGACGTTGCACTCACTTCAATGCTATAGTGATAGTCAATTTCCTCGTTATACTCAATGACAGCTTCCAATGTAAAGGATGTAAAAGGACGTCTGGACGCCCATTCGACACCGCCGCGAATCGCTTGAATGTTTGCTTCTAAAAGCAGGGCAGGGTCTCCTGATAAAATCGTTTGCAAGTCTTTTCCTTGCACTACGCGATTTAAAAAAGCAAGACCGTCTAGCGCATTTGATTTTCCGCTTGCATTTGTGCCGATTAAAATGGTTAATGGATCAATATATAGTGTCGCATCGGCAAAGCTCTTCCAATTTTTATAACGAACTTCTTTTAACATCGCTTCACATCCCTTTTTTATACGTTTCAACAATTTTTAATAAATCGTTGCGGTCGTTACCAAGTTGTACTTCGACTTTGTTCTTCACATCAAATCCGATTTCTTCGGCAACCGCCATAAATACCGAGCCTTGTTTTTCATTTTCGTGTTCTTTCTTTTTAATATAGAGGAATGATGTTTTTGCGCCTGTGCCGGATAATTGGAACGTCACTGTCGGTAACGAAACAACCGCTTTCACAATCGCGCGGCCGCCTTCAAACTCGCCTGTCACTTCATTTTTCTTACCCATTAAATATTCACGCACATGTTTATAACTTGAGTTACTTAAAATGCCGTCTGGAAGGACGATCATTAAATAACCGCCCGGTTTTAATAGCTCTAAATTTCGGTCAATGAATAACACCGCTTGGTCTGTTGAATTAACTTGCTTCCAAACACCTTTATTATTTGGCTTTGCTCCAAGGCATAAACCTTTTTTCGTCGGTTTTCCATCTTCGTCAATTCCAGATGTGTAACGTTCTAGAATGGCTCTACCTTCTTCTGTTTTATTCGATACAGAACCAGAACCAAACGGCGGGTTTGTGATGATCACATCAAATGTTTCAGGTTGCAATGAATCGGTCATTAATGAGTCGTTGACCCAAAAAATCGGCGCTTTTGGCAATCCGTGCATCGCCATATTCAAACGCGCTTTTACAATCATGCTCCTTGTTTTATCGGCGCCGACAAAGCTGTGCTCTTTCATTTTATCTAAATGTTTACTTATTTTTTCTTTTTGAATACCCGCAAATTCTCTCGTAAAGTATCTTTTAATTGCTTCATACGCTTTAATTAAAAATCCTCCGGAACCGCAAGTCGGATCAAGCACACGGAAGGTTGGAATTCCTTTTTCATCCGTTTCTAACAATTTAGCCGCTTCTTTTGGATTTGTCGTTAAATCATGCATCACCATTTCGACCATCGCTTCCGTTACTTGGCGTGGTGTTAAATACGTTGCTTGCCCGACTTTACTATCATATTTTCCTCGCAGCAATACATCGTATAGACGTCCTAAAATATCGGCAGTAACGTCTTTTAATGTCGCTTTTTTTCGGACTCCGTTCTCATCTTCAAACTCACCGAGCTCTTGGAACGCTTCAAATGCGGCAACATAGTTTGCTGGATTTTCTAACTTTAAATACTCATTTTCATGAAAAATGTAGCATTTTTCACCGTTGTCGTTGATCGCTACGTAATCTTCGTGATTTTTTATTTCTTTAAATGCATGTTGAATTTGTTTTACTGCTTTTTCGCCATACTTCTTTATATACTCATATTTTAAAATGTCGTATAATTTTAAACCGGCATTTTCTCCTTCTTTTAATACATATTCGGGGTGATAAAGACGGAAAATTTCCATAAACAACAATTTGCTTAATTCATCAATCGCCTCGTTCGTTGAGCTAATATTATCGGCACCAGCAGGGCCGTAAAGACGCTCATGCAAATCATCGAAGCGTTTTTGCAAATCAGAATAAATATCCAATGACCACTTTTCTTGTCTTGTTAGCGGTTTCTTTTCTTTTTTTGTTACATCCGCAATAGATGGAATTTCTGCAATGGGGATTGCTTCAATACAATCGGCGTAATAATTGACCTCTCCGTTTGTGGCCCAAATAAAATCAGGAACCGATTCATGATATTGCGCTTCGCTGAGCGCTGATTGCTGAACAGCGTATGATAAGTCTGCATCTTTTTCGAAAATTTTTACGTAGACGATTTTTTCATCTCCTGCCGCTGTAAAAATCGTTGTTCCATCCTCTTCATTTGTAGTAAGCTCAGAGAATTGACCATATCCTTTCATTTTCAACTGTTCTTGTACTTGTTGAATTGTTGTTTCCATGTTGCTGTTTCCTCCTGTTTATCGTTTGACACGAAGTAAATTTTCCCGCGGTGATTCATATTTTCCACTACTAATTGCCACATCAATAATTTCGTTTTGCGGAACGATGACATCAGCAGGAAGCTGGGCGAAAACATCGGGATCGATTTTTGTGAGCGCGCGTCCTTGTAACGCCCGCTCAATTGCTGTTAAAATGGTTTGTCGCCGTTCATCTTGTTTAACCGTCCAAAATCCCGCTTCATTTTGAATAATATTCGGATCTAACCGCACAAACAGTTCCATCTGTTCCTGATTCCAATATAACTCATTTTCATGCGCAATCGTCACAAGTTGTTCGATTGTTTTTGGGGTTTGTAAGTATTCATATAAAATCATTTAACCCCTCCTTCATTTACTATTTTCCTAGCAATTTTGAGAATTTGTTCCATAGGCGCAGTAGTCGCACTAGTATAATCTTCTTCGTGAATAAGTCCTTTTGATAAATCCCAAAATACAATCGTTTCAAGATTTGGTGGGAGCGTAGCAGTTAGTTCAAATGAGGTTACCAACGTTTTAAAAACAGGAATCCATCGAGAAACTTCATTCAATTTACCATACTCAAGCAGAATAATTTTTTTCGCATTACGATCGTAAAAGTACCCAAAATCAATATCTAGTTGTATACGGCTAGTAAGCAACTCCTTTGGAAGGTGAATACTATTTTTGTGATAATCTAGTTCAAAAATAGGTTGTTCATAATAGTCATTCATTAGCTGATAGAGTTTCTTCAAAAAAGAAATGGTGAGCTGTCTAGGGTACGATTGATGTTCGTAATCTATAATGTACGATTCATCTCTTAAGTCAAAAGCATCACTAATTTGCTTTTCTACCTCTCTTATTGCCAACGCATAGTTCTTTTTCCCTTCCAAAGGATAATTAAAATAATATTTATAAAATCCGTATAACGATGGTAACCTCATTTTATATCCCTCCGATTAATAAAAGAATTTTTTTACCACATTTTCAATCAAAGCAATCTTTTCGGGTGATTCAACCGGGAGGTAAATTCTTTTGAGATCCTCGATACTTATTATCATTTGTAACTGCCCTCTTCGCGTGGCCTTTAGTTGAGAACGCACTAAAGGATGAAACAAACACCACAATAAATATGCAGCTCCATATTTAAAATTACGTAAAACGATAAAAGCACTTGACGCCAGTGCCCCCTCATACTCTTTCGTGACAAAAGCTAAGGGGTGGTTTTCTTCTCCGATATACGATCCAACAACTCCTAGAAGTATGTCGTTTTCTTTCAGTACATAACGAGCGCGGCTTTTTACTTTCTCAAACGATATAGTTTCTGCAAAAGCAATACGACACGAATTAGCCTCGATATTTTTGAAACCAATGTAACGAATTTCTTTGTTGTGAAAATCTTTTGGACTCACCGTATATGTCACGATTTCGCAAATGTCTTTCAACTGCACCCATTGTTCATTTTTGATTTTATGTTTCAATAGTTTGAAAGCATCTGAAGTATAGTGGCGATAATAGTTAACATCCAATCGTTCCACTAAAAATTGATTTTCAACCCAAAACTCTGTTGGCAGTGATTTGTTGATGTGATTGAACTCAAGTTCATATAAGCTATGCAGCTTTTGTTTTAAATTGGTTTGTTCGCTACGAATGCCTTCTTCAGTTTCTTCGTCGATTACGATCTCTAAATCCCCTAACTGTTTTAACGAAATTTTCGGCAATATAGACGGGACAGCCATTTTTTTTAGTGAAAGCATCCCGATATCTGAAGAAAAAAATCTCTTTAGTTTCTCTTGTGTCTGCTGATCGTTCGGACGAATTTTTATAATATCGGGGCTAATAACCGCTCCATCATACACCTCATCAACAAGAGCTAATTTTGGAAGCGAAATGATTTTCGAAATTAAAATGTCCCCTTTTCTAACAATGGCCTTTTCCTCAATCCCCTCTAAATCAAATAAGTATTTCATCTCTTTCTGAACTAATTTACCACCTTCAATATTTGATAAGCGGATATAAGGAACATTCGTCTTATAATCAACAAACTCCGTTGCATTTCTTGTTCCATCTGTAATTTCTTCGCATAACATCCGTAAAGGGGTCGTTCTTTTATTTTTCAAGTGTTTTTTTAATTCCAATTCGATTTGATAAAAATATGGGTCTAAACGTTCACTCTGCAAATCTTTTGTGTAGACAAACCACCAGATATAACCACATCCTTTTGTTCATTTTTCTCTCTTTTTATATATTGTTCGTTTCTTTGATTATAATTTACTAACAAAACCATATAATGTCAAGTTATTTTTAGAAAAATAGTTTCAATTGTTCATTTTATTCTCTTTTAAAAAAAACAAAACCCCGTTGCGTATTAGCAACGGGGAATTATTCGTTTCTTGATTAAAACAGGTTATTCTACGTATGGATATGATTAGGGTCATTTATAGTTGCGTGAAGAGCTTTTTATTTTGGAAAGCTTATTTTGCAATTCAGCATGATCACGCTTCATTTGATTAAGTCGATTTGTGACAATTTTTTTTCCATATCCATATGGCGCGGAGGCGATGAGTATCACATTTTCTTTATACTTGTTCATTCGCAAGACCTCCCAGTAACATTTTAGTGAAGTAACAGTAAGAATATCCCTTTGATTCAAGTATAGCATTAAATATGTGATCTTGGTAAGTCTGCAGTTTATATTGATCCCATTCTCCTAATAATGGAAGATGAAAACAAAATACGTAGTTTTTTGCTTTAAACAGGAAATAGCACGTTCTTTTTTCTAATGAGTAGTATAATTTCTCATCATGATTAGAGTCATTATATGTTTGAGAAACATAAGAAGATGGATCATCTAGTGAAAAGTTTTCAGGGGTCGTTAATCCATCATATTCTATACAAATCATCTGTCCTCCTTTTTTTTCATAAAGAGTTACCGCCCTGCAGTCCATTAGTGCTCCTACCGCTTCTTGTTGATACTTTGTATTTGAGGAGTAGATATTACAACCAACCATCTTGGATCGTAAAAGCGCTAATAACCTCCTCCAATTTGTAATTTGCCCATTGTGTAATAAACTTATCAACTCAAGGGATAATTCATAAAAATCTCCATATAATTCTACGTGCTCTAAGCTTCGTTCGATTTCAGAACGAATATTTAAATATTGAAGGCTTTCTTTGAAAAGGGCCGAAAGATAGCTTTTTATATTGGAGATCGCTTCTATACCTAACGAGCATTTTTCGAAATATATCCCTTTTTGTTCCGCATCATAAAGAAAATACCATATGTAATTCTCAGCAACATGAGTTTGTTCTTTGACATTTTCACTAATAAGCTTCGCAAGCGAATCTGGCTCTTTACCATGTTCACTCAAATAATGCGTGATCGATTGTTTTATTTGTGGTCTGATTGAATGAAAATACGTATTAAGAACTACATCATGAACGTACATAATAATATGTTTGTTCTCATGATAAGCGCGTAAAAACTCTAAGTGAGTAATTGTTTTTCCTTCGTCTTCTAGAAATGTTCCGGCTTTATCTGCAATAAACAGTAAAAAAATATCGCTTCTAGATACATATTCCAAACAAGTACGAATAGCATCTCGGTGAATATATCGCATGCTTTCCTCAAAACGGATGGGCTCATGTCCCATCTTTTTTAACTCTTCAAATACACTATTTCTTATAGCGGAAAGGGCATCTTGCGCAACAGAACTTATGAAAATAACGGTTCTATCCACATTACATCACACTCCTTATTTTAACCTCACCCCACCACCGTTCCATTTTTCACAGGCGCGTCCGGTTGTAAAAGAACGACATCTCCTTCTTCCGGGATGCCGCCGAGAACTAATACTTCGGATGAAAAGCCTGCGATGCGCCGCGGCGGAAAATTGACGACGGCGACGACTTGCCGTCCGATTAATTGCTCCGGTTCGTAGCGCCGCGTAATTTGTGCGGAAGAGCGTTTCATGCCGAGTTCGCCAAAATCAATTTCTAATTTGATTGCTGGTTTGCGCGCCTCCGGAAACGGCTCTGCTTTCATAATTGTACCGATACGAATCTCTAGTTTTAAAAAATCTTCAATCGTTGCCATATTCCTTCCCACCTCGTCGTATTTTTTTCCATTTTATCACACTTCTTTGCTCTCTTGAAATACGAAAGATGCAAACCGCTCCCCTTTCCGCTATACTGAACAAGTAGTCTTGTGCTTGGGAGGAAAATAGGATGAAATCACTTGTTCTTGCCGAAAAGCCGAGTGTGGCTCGGGAAATTGCCCGCGTGCTTGGTTGTCGGGAACAACATAAACATTACTTTGAAGGATCGAAATATATTGTCACATGGGCGCTTGGGCATTTAATCGAATTAAAAATGCCAGAACATTATGACCCAAAATATAAAACGTGGCGGCTAGAAGATTTGCCGATTATTCCAGAAAAAATGGGGCTCAACGTCATTCGACAAACGAGCCATCAATTTCGCGCCATCGAGACATTAGCAAAACGTCCAGATATTAAAAACTGCGTCATCGCCACCGATGCCGGCCGGGAAGGCGAACTCGTCGCACGATGGATTTTAAAAAAGATCCAATGGAAAAAACCGCTCCTTCGCCTTTGGATTTCGTCGCAAACCGATCAAGCGATACGCGATGGGTTTCAACACCTACAACCTGGGGAGCGATTTGACCGTTTATACGCATCTGCCGTTTGCCGCGCAGAAGCCGATTGGCTCATTGGTTTAAATGTGACAAGAGCATTAACCACCAAATATAATGAGCCTCTTTCCGCAGGCCGCGTCCAGACGCCGACGCTTGCGATGATGATCGAGCGGGAAAAAGAAATTCAGTCGTTTAAACCGGTGCCATACTGGACGATACATGCTAAAATCGGGTCAGTTGCTGTTTCTTGGGAGCGTAACGGGGAAAAACGGATTTTTTCAAAAGAACTGGCAGAACAACTATATAAAAAACTAAAAAACAAGCAAGCGACGGTCATTTCCGTCGAACGAAAAGCAAAAAAAGAAGTTCAGCCGCTTCCTTACGACTTAACCGAATTACAAAGGGAAGCAAACAAGCGGTTTGGTTTTTCCGCGAAGAAAACGTTAAGCGTGTTACAGCGGCTATATGAACAGCACAAACTTGTCACCTATCCACGTACCGATTCGCGCTACTTAACGACAGATATGGAAACTACGATGCTTGAGCGGCTAGAGGGAATGAAATCTGGATATCTAGATGAAATTGCTCTGCTTTTAAAAAATAAAGGGAATGTGGTGGCTCGACGGGTATTTAATAATGAAAAAGTAACGGACCATCATGCGATTATCCCGACGGAAGAGCGGCTCGATATCGGCAAGCTTTCTGCCGATGAACGAAAACTATACGACTTAATCGCTCGTCGCTTTTTAGCGCTTTTCTATCCGGCGTGCGAATATGAAACCGTTCATGTTGTTTTTGATATCGACGGCGAAGCGTTTGTCGCGCGCGAAACACAAGTAGTGAACGCAGGGTTTCGGCACGTTCTAGAAAAGCAAGAAGAGAAAGCGACCTTCCCTACGTTTACGAAAGGACAAACGGTTTCTGTTATGTTAGAGAAAAAAGAAGCATTAACTGAGCCGCCTCTTCGCTATTCCGAAGCAGACCTTTTGTCGCAAATGGAAAAATACGGGCTAGGTACACCAGCGACGCGCGCTGACATTATTGAGCGACTCGTCGAAACAGAAACGGTCGAGCGAAAAAACGGGCGGTTTTATCCGACACCAAAAGGGAAGCAATTGATTGAACTAGTCAATGAGGAGCTAAAATCGCCGCAATTGACCGCACGTTGGGAAAAAGAATTGGAAGCAATTGCTCGCGGAAACGGTGATGCGAAAGCTTTTCTCGAAAACATCCGCAAGCAAACGGAGCGGTTAGTGGCGGAAATAAAACAAAGCGAACGAACGTATCGCGCCCATAATTTAACCGGCTCGATGTGTCCAGAGTGCGGGTCGTTTTTAAAAGAACGCTCGACAAAAGAAGGACGCATGCTCGTATGCTCGAATATGGCATGCCGATTCCGGAAACGAAAAGATCCAAAGCTTTCGAACCGGCGCTGCCCACAATGCAAAAAACGGATGGAAATTCATGAAGGAAAAGCAGGTGTCTACTTCCAATGTCGCCCTTGCAATGTCATTGAAAAAGCCGAAGAGCAGAAAAAAGCAAAACTTGGACAAAAAGAACGGGCGTTATTGAAAAAATATAGCGCGGAAAACGATTCATTTGGTACAAGTTTAGGCGATTTGTTAAAACAAGTATTAGAGAAAAAGAACGAGTAAAGGAGATGCCGGTGTCGTTTCTGACACCGGTTACTCCATTCGTTTTTTCGCTTCGGAAAGAAAATCGATCAGTTTCGTACCGACACCGACAAATGTTTCGAGCATTGCTTGGGCGCCGGCGATGGAAAAAATAAAAATGAGCGGCTTGGCGACCGTTGGGATAAACATATACCCAAGAGCAATAAAAATAGCGCTCCAAACCCCGGCGCACCAATAGCAGTTTAATAAATATCCGAATTTTGATTTCGGTACTTTTTTCACCTCCGTATGGCCGTTCGTGGTGACAGCTTCTTCTTTCATAAACGGATTGCGAAGAAACTCTGTAATTTTGTCAAAAACAATCAAGTGCGTCAACCGATAACTAGCGAGAATAATCATGAAGTAGGTCATCCAGTCTAAATCACGAAACAAGCGAACGCCCCCTTTTTTCGTTAGTATTTGTTTTTTCTTTGTGTTTATGAAAAAAAGCACTGCAGCATTTTGCTTACAGTGCTTTTACCCCGCACAACAAGATAATTTTCCGACATCTTGGTCAAACGTTAAAGCCGCTAGTTTTAATCCTTCTGCCATCGTTAAATACGGAGCGAGCGTTTCGCGAAGGTCGTTTATTGTTAACCTAAATTTGACCGCTAGTGTCGCCGCATAAATGACCTCTCCCGCATGTTCGGTAACAACATGTGCCCCTAACAATTTTCCTGTTTTCGCATCCGCGACCAATTTAAACACACCGGTCGTTTCGCGATTGACAATCGCTCTTGGAACGGATTCAAGCGGCAGGACGGACGTTTTTACTTCGTAGCCGCTTTCTTTTGCTTGCTGTTCGGTCAACCCAACCGTTGCGATAGCGGGAGAAGTAAAGGTCACCGCTGGAACGGATTCGAGATGCACTTTTTTGTTTTGGCCGCCAATCGCATTCGCTGCGGCGATCGCCCCTTCGTATGCCGCCACATAGACAAATTGTGGGCCGAGTGTGACATCTCCTGCGGCGTAAATGCGCGGATTCGTCGTTTGTAAATAGTCATTGACGACAATTTCGCCACGCGAACCCGTTTTCACCCCAGCTGCTTCTAAACGCAATGTCGCCGTATTTGGTGTTCTCCCAGTAGCAATCAGCAATTCATCCGCTTCGACCACCTGTTTTTCTCCATCGATTTCTATATATATTTTTTTGATGTTTCCGTCTTGTTCGACACGTTCAAAGGATACTCCTGTGAGGAGACGAATGCCTTGATTGATGAGTGCTTGTGTCACCGCTTCAGAAATTTCTCGGTCGTACGTTTTTAATAGCCGTGGGCTTCGTTGCATCAACGTGACTTCAGAACCGAGATGATGGAACAGTTGCCCCAATTCCATGCCAATATAACCGGAACCGATCACCGCAAGTCGCTTTGGCACTTCTTTTCGTTCGAGCAGCGTCGTACTTGTGACATAATCAACGTCTGCAAGTCCTGGAATGTTCGGGATGGCTGGGGAAGCGCCTGTTGCAATAAGGAAGCGGTCCGCTGATAATTTTCCACCATTTACTTCCACTGTTGTTTCGTCGACGAATGCAGCTTCGCCTTGAATGAACGTAAAGCCGTATTCGTCGATGAGATTCACATACTTCGCTTGACGAAGATCGTGGACTAATTCGTTTTTTTGGTCGATTAATGCTGCCAAATCGACCGCCCCTATAGACATATGCAACCCAGCGAACGGATGATTTTTCACAAGGTAGTTGATTTCCCCTGCCCGCAACAATGTTTTAGAAGGGACACAACCAACATTGACACATGTCCCTCCTACTGTTCCCCGCTCGATCATCGCGACGTTTGCGCCGTACTTTCTTGCTTCGATGGCAGAAGCAAAAGCTGCAGCACCAGAGCCTATGATGATGTAGTCATATTTTTCTTCTTTCGTTTCGATTTCCGCTATTTTTGTTGGTTGATAACCAGCTGCTACAACGGCTTGTTTTGCCGCTTCAATATTGGTAGGAGAAAGTTCACATACCGCTTCCTTGCGATGAAAACTAACGGTAATTTGTTTTGCGCCGATTTGCTCAAGAATAGAGGCAACATGTTTTTCACAGCTCGGGCACGTCATTCCTTCGATGTGCATGGTATACGTTTTCATGTTGACCGCTCCTCCCCTATTAATGATTCAATCATCGGACACGCGTATAATGCTTTTTCGTCAGGGCACCGGTTTTGTAGGTCCTGTAGCGCACATACTACTCGCTGTAAGTCTTTGATTTGCCTTTGCAACTCTCCCACTTTTCTCGATACAAACTCATATATATTTGCGCATCTTTCTGCATCTTGATCGACAATGCCAAGCAGCTGATGAATTTCCGTCAGCGAAAACCCTAGTTCTTGCAGACGTTTAATGAATTGGACGCGCTTTACATCTCTTTCTGAATATAAACGATATCCCGCTTCTGTTCGCGCAGGTAGTGGGAGTAGCTGCCGTCTTTCATAATAGCGGATCGTTTCTTTATTCACTCCACACCGTTTTGCTAGTTCGCTAATCCGATACACGCAATCACCTCCAATTCAAGTATAAACCTTGTACCAAGGTACATAGTCAAGTTAGTAAAAAGACTCTACTATTGACAACGAATTGTGAATTGACGATAATTAAAAAAAGAACATATATTCGCTTTTTGTTTTATCATTATAGAGGGGTTGTGATGAATTTATGGATCAAAAAGTTATGACATGCCTTATGTTTTCTGGGCAGGCGGAAGAAGCGATTCGTTTTTATACGTCCGTTTTTTCTCCAGCGGAAATCGAACAGATCGTGCATCCAGAAAACGGAATGATGTTTCATGCGACATTTCTATTAAAAGGGCAACGGTTGATGGTGATTGATAACCACGTCGATCATCACGAATTTACGCCCGCGATGTCGCTATGTGTCACGTGTGATACGGAAGAAGAACTGGACCGTGCTTTTGAACAGCTCTCCCAATCCGGAAAAGTGCTCGTGCCGCTAGGCGCCTATCCATTTAGCAAAAAGTTTGCATGGGTAGAAGACCGATACGGTGTATCGTGGCAACTTTCCCTCGGAAAGGAATAGCTAGAACGAAAATGAGCTGTTGGAACAAGCCCAACAGCTCATTTTTCATATCTGCTTTCGCATCCACACTTGTTTGACCATTAGTTGAAAGCCGATTTCTTTTAAAAGGGAATAAGTGGCCGACGAATGGGTAATCGGAACGTTCGGTACTACTTTTACGACCTTATCTGAAAAATCGCTGAAAATTTTTGTAAGCAACAAACGAAGGATCAGTTCCGCATCGTCCCTTGCAGGATGAGCTTCGCACTGAAATAAAATCGTTTTTTCATGCTTACCTGCTCCATCAAAAACGCGGCGATAATAGGCATACCCGATGTCGTCCCCTTGTTCGTCTTTTACAAGAAGCGCCTCGCCATCTTTTGCGCTTTGCCATTGCGTTTGCCATGGATGTAACCCTTTATAAAACGGAAGATGGCTTACTTGTTGCGGGACGGTCGTTTCCACTTGAAATGTTTCGGTGTCTAGTAAACGTGGTACGGCTTCTTGAAATTGTAAATATTCCAGTTCATCCACGATTTCATATCCGAACTTTTTATATAACGCAATGGCTCGCTCGTTTTCGCTAATCGCTTCCAATGTGGCAAAATCGACGCCTGCTTGTTCATAAATGTCAAGTGTTGTTTTCATTAGCTCCGTTCCAACTCCTGTTTTTCGAAACGAAGGCGCTACTCCTGTGCCGCCATTCCAAGCCATGGTTATTCCTTGACATTCGCGAATACCGTTTAACATAATCCCAACTGGCTCATCATGATGAAAAGCAATAATGGATAACGAAGGAGAAAGCCCTTCTCCTACTAATCGATGCAAAAAGCTTTCTATCGTCAGTTGAATCGGAAAATAATACCCTTCAAATCCAGCGTTCCAAGCACGCACCGCTTCTTCTAACGTACATTCCGCTAGTCGTTTTATTTGTAGCATAGCCCCTCCATCATGCCGTAATGTTTTCTTTAGACGGTGCTTCTTTTTTCTGTTGCTTGCTGTACATGTTAAACAAAGTCCCACCGAAGACGAATAACGCACCGACGATATGAACATGTGTTAATTGCTCATCAAAGAAAATTGTTCCCATCACCGCAGCCGAGATGGGCATCACATTAATAAAAATAGAAGACGTGGACGCACCGACTTTTTGAATGCCGTTATACCACCATACGAAACTAACGACCGAAACGATGACAGCGACATATAAAATGCTTAGCCATACTTCCCAGCCGCTCGCTTTAACGGAAGCAAATGACGTGTAATACAAAGCAAAAGGTGCCAAAAAAAGCGTACCAAAACCTGTGGCATACGTTGTTGCCGCGAGCGGGCTATATTTTTTCATGACGACTTTCCCAACAACCGAATAGATGCTCCAGCTAAGGCAAGCGCCAATTAACACAAGATCAATCGGCGCAACGCCAAGCTCCAGCAAAATTGACGGATGCCCGTTCGTAATAATATATACCGCCCCAAACAGCGCCATCACTAAACCGACGATGTTTTTAGCGGTGATTTTTTCTTTCAAAAATAGCGCCGCAAATAGCGTAATTAACGGGGCGTTTACCGCAATGACTAACGAGCTTTTGACGATCGGGGCATATTTTGTCGCGATGAAAAAGCAAACGTTGTACAAAAATACACCCGTTAAACCGAGTAAAGCAAGCAGCCCCCAATCTTCTATGTCCATTGCTTCTACTTCATCTGTCCATCCTTGGTTTATGAGATATGTACGTACTTCATCCATTCCTAATTCTTTTACGCAATCAGCAAGTAGCTCGTAAAGAAACGCTTGTATTTTCTCTTCGCATCGATTGGACAAATTTTCATCGAAAGAATACGGCTCTATATCGTTCCAAACGTCCCTTACCGTGCAAAAAGGTTCAGATGTGATTTCCAACGACGACAGTTCTTCTCTTATAAAATGAAGGATGTCTTCTTCCAAAGCCGTGAACCGGTGATTCAATCGCTCTTGCAATTTTTCTATTATATTTGTTGGCTTATTTACGGTCATTGAAGTGAAATTTCCCTCCTTTCCCTTTTATTCCATGCCCGTCGTCCTCTTTTATTTTCCTAGCCGCTGAAGTGTAGGGATGTTTTTGATAGATATCCATGGCCGGTTATGTTCCCAACGGACGTGTAGGACCATTTGAAACGTTTCTGATAAATAATCGTCGGTGAGTAGTTTTTCTTTTGGTCCGGCCGCGACGATTTTCCCATCTTTTAATAATAAAACATGGGTCATTTCTTCGATGATTTCTTCAACATAATGCGTGACATATAACACGTGGCATATTTTTGTCGCGATAACGTCTTTAATTAGTGCTAATAGTTCTTCTCGTGTTAACATATCTAATCCTACGGTCGGTTCATCTAGTATGAGTAGCTTTGGTTTGGCCATTAGTGCTCGAGCAAGCAGCACTTTTCTTTTTTCCCCTTGGGATAATGTCCGATACGCTTTTCCTTTTAAGTGACCGATTCGAAACAAATCCATCCATTGTTCGGCTTGCTCCTGATCTTCGTCTGTGACAGGCTCATACAGCCCAATCGAAGCAAATTTTCCGCTAACAACCACCTCTTCCACCGTTTCAGATTCTAACGTGGGTTGAAAGCGTTCAAACGTACTGCTTACAAATCCGATATGTTTGCGCAACTCTGGCAAATTCGTTTTTCCAAATCGGTGCCCTAATACAGAAACTTCTCCTTTTGATGGGTACTCATAGCCTAATACAATATTAAGTAGCGACGTTTTTCCTGAACCATTTAACCCGAGAATGACCCATTGCTCGTTTTCTTGCACTTTCCAATGAATACGGTCTAAAATGACACGGTCTTCTCTAATAAAAGAAACATTTTCCATCTCGATAATCATTTCCTCTCCCCCTTTTTTACATGTATTCGCGGTTAAATTTCAATTCCCTTCTAAATACAAAATCAGTATTTCGATTAATAACATGCAAGGCTTGACAAATTTCTTCTCATCAAGGATAATACAAAAACAGGAACATACATTCGCCTTTTGGTCGGTGCTAAGATGAATCATACGGAAGAGTCGTTCGGCGGTCGAGTGAATGGTATTTTGACCCCGCTATTTATGGGAGCGACGGTTATAACGATGAGCTTGTCGGGGATGCTAAAAGAACAGCTTTCGCTCGTCGTAATCTATCAAATGTCAGCTGCGCTATTTGTGTTCGGCATTTTCTTGATGTTGCCGATGTTTCGAATGCTGCAGCCAACGAAGGAAAAATTGTTTTAGTAACTTAGAAACATCAGCTGTTCGGTCAGTGATACCTGAGCAGCTGATGTTTTTTATCACAATCGTTCCTCGTTTCACATATTTCTCTCGTTACACTTTTTCTCTCTAATTTCAGCTTTTGTGACTACTTTTTCTGTTTCATATGTTCGATGGTTCGTTGGATTCCTTCTTCATATGTGGTTCTTGGCAAGGGGGCTATTTCCCGCTCGTATTTTTCTCCGCTTAGCACCACCGGTTCCTCATTGAGGTACATCATCTCCACCATTTCTTTCATTCCTTCATGAAAAAGCCCTAAAAAAGCAATCATTCTCTTACCTACTGTAGAAACTCTCTTGAAATACCCGGTAGTTCTTCTAGCAATTTCTATAATTTCATGTCCGGAAATGACATCGTAAGCAGGGATATTCCAACTATCTCCATAAGCGGAGTCACGGAGGGATAGCTCTACCATCGCCTTGGCTCCATCGGGAGTATAGATGAATTCCCGTTTCACATCCATACGACCCACATATCGGGCTTTTCTACCAGAGAGCATACTGTTTAGGGTGAAATGCATTAAGGTGTTTTCTGCATTAGGTCCATAAAAATCCGGGAAATGACAAATAAGAGTGGGAACTCCTTTCTGATGTGCTTCTTTAAGCATGTTATTCAGGTGCAAACGAATTTTCCCTTTCTTCGTGTAAGGATTTTTAGGTGTATCCTCTGTTACCTTTTTCCCTGGGCTTCGACCATAAGCATAAATGTTGTCTGCAAAAACGACCTTTGCCCCATTCTTTTCCGCGGCTTTCAGAACATTCTCCATTATTGCTGGATGACCCTTAGGTCATTCAAGATAAGGGATGTTGACAGCATGAAAGATTAGGTCAACATCTTTGCATGCCTCTATCAGTTCGTCTTGCCGAAATACATCTCCTGTATACATTTCTACATCCGCCATAGTTCCAAACAATTGTTGCAACTTATCTTGTGAACGTGCAAAGGCTTTAACATGCATCTTTCTTGATGCCAATTCTTGGACCAACGCATATCCCATCCCACCGGATGCACCAAGAACAATCGCTTTTCTCATTTTTTATTCCTCCTTGTTACCATGCAAACACATTATTGGTATTAGATAGGCTCTTCACCAAAAGTTGTGCTTGATTTTTTAATAAAAGCGGACTTGATACTTGTTTATACATAATTGTAAATGAAAGTTAAATAAACGATAAGCGGTATCCCTTGCTTCACAACATTACGTGTTCGTCAAGTACATTTTGTGGTGATGAACCATTAGATAATAGTGAGCGATATTCCTGCCATTTTGCAAAAAAAGACCTCCATCATGCGCTGATGGAGGCTACTGTTTCTTTTTTCTCGTCCTTTTGTTCCTTTCCGATGGCAACGAGCATAGCGCCACTTAAAACAATGAGTCCACCGATCATTTAGATGAAGGACATGTTTTCCTGCAAAAATACCATCGAGAGAAGAAAACGTTATCACCGGCTCCATCATGCTTACAATTGCGGCTTTTGTCGGACCGATGATATTCATTCCAGCAAAAAATGTCAGCATGGCTAAAACGCTAGAAACGCACGAGGTTCCAATAATCGGAAGCCGCCCTTTCACGTCAAATTGAAAATGTAATGTTCCCGAACCAATTCCCCATACAAAAAAAGACAAAGCGGCAAAGAGCGCGATGTAGGCACTCGCTGTAATAGGTGGAACGTGTGCGGTCACTTTATTTCCAAGAATAATATAAACGGAGTAAATCATCGCTGCTCCAACGGCTAACACGATGCCAAGCAGATGAACCTTTCCTTTCCTACTGGAGCCCCTAACACAAGCAACATGCCCGCCAAAGAGACTACAATCGCTATGATGATTTGTTTCGTCAATTTTTCTTGATTGATGAAAAACGAAAAAACGTTGACAAAGATTGGGTTTAAATATAACAACAAAGCAGCAAGCGATGACGGAATATATTTCACCGCATTAAATAACAAAAACCAGAAGAACGGTTTCTCTCGGCTTTTTCTTATTCTCCTGTTTCGGCAAATCGTTTAATTCGTTCGCCAATTTCATCGCGGACGCGTTGGAAAACAGCCCATTTTTCTTCTTCCGTTCCCTCTGCTTTCGCTGGGTCGTCAAATCCCCAATGCACACGTTTCACGTGCGGCGGGGTAACTGGGCAATGGTCAGCCGCATGCCCGCATAACGTCACGACTAAATCGGCATTGTTTAAAATGTCTGGATCGATGACGTCAGATGTTTGGTTTGAAATATCAATTCCCACTTCTTTCATCGCTTTTACTGCGTTTGGATTTAAGCCGTGCGCTTCAATGCCAGCGCTATATACTTCCCATTCGTCCCCAAGATATTTTTTTGCCCAACCTTCTGCCATTTGGCTACGGCAAGAGTTTCCTGTGCATAAGAAATAAATCACTTTCTTTTTCATCTGAATCGACTCCTTTTTAGATGATAATTAACCATAGGTAAAGTCCGACAAGGGTAATGAACAACGTAGGAATCGTCAAAATAATGCCGGTTTTAAAATACGTTCCCCACGTAATTTTTACGCCTTTTGTCGAAAGAACGTGCAACCAAAGAAGAGTAGCCAACGAACCAATCGGCGTAATTTTCGGTCCTAAGTCAGAACCGATGACATTGGCATAAATGAGCCCTTCGCGAATAATGCCGGTTGTATGTGTACTTGCAATGGCAAGCGCATCAATCATGACGGTTGGCATATTATTCATGATGGAGGAAAGAATCGCCGCAAGAAAACCCATAGCTATCGTTCCGACAAAAAGCCCTTTGTCCGCTGCTGCTTGAATCACATCAGCGAGGACGTTTGTTAGACCGACATTTCGTAACCCATATACTACCACATACATGCCGATCGAGAAAAAGACAACGGCCCACGGGGCGCCTTTCACCACTTGTTTGACGTGAACGGCTGGGCTTTTTCGCCCGATGAATAAGAACAAGATAGCAGTAGCTCCGGCAATAAACGATACCGGAATACTTGTTAATTCGCTAATAAAATAGCCGATGAGCAAAATCCCTAGCACGCCCCATGAAAGGCGGAACATCGTTTGGTCTTTAATCGCTTCTTTCGGTGTTTTTACATGCGATACGTCATATTGTCGCGGAATGTTTTTTCGAAAGTAAAGATATAACACGAGAATACTTGCACCGAGCGAGAAAAGGTTTGGTACGATCATTCGCTCTGCATATTCGACAAATCCAATATGGAAATAGTCGGCAGATACGATGTTGACGAGGTTGCTGACGACAAGCGGCAACGAAGTCGTATCAGCAATAAAGCCGCTCGCTAAAATGAACGGAAGCACATGCTTTTCATCAAATTTTAGCGCGCGCACCATGGCCAACACGATCGGCGTTAAAATAAGCGCTGCTCCGTCATTGGCAAAAAACGCCGCCACTAATGCTCCAAGAATTGCAACAAAAATAAACATTCGAAGGCCGTTTCCATCGGCTGCTCTTGCCATATGTAACGCTGCCCATTCGAAAAAGCCGATTTCGTCTAAAATTAAAGAAATGATAATAATCGCAATAAAAGCAAGTGTCGCATTCCAAACAATCCCTGTTACAGCGACGACATCATGAAGATCAACGACTCCTGCGAGCAATGCCAGCAACGCACCGCCACAGGCCGACCAACCGATCGATAAATTTTTCGGCTGCCAAATAACGAGCACTAACGTGATAAGAAAAATCAATGATGCTAATACAACAGAAAGCAAATAATCACCCCTCACTCACATAATTGGGTTGTTTCTTTTCTTTCTTCTGGAAGATAAGATAAAATCGCTTGAATGAATGAATATAACGCATGCTCTTTGTTTGCCGAATAAAAAATCCATTGCGCCTTTCGCGTTTCTTTCACTAGTCCTGCATCTTTTAGTTTGCGAAGATGCTGGCTAATGGCTGGTTGACTCATCTGAAACAATTCGACAAGTTCACAGACACAGCGATCGTTTTTATTCAACAGCGCCATAATCGACAAACGTGTGCGATCGCCTAACAGCTTTAAAATACTTGCCATTTCCTCTACATGAACAACCGTTTGTTGCATTTGCTCCCCTCCATTCGTTAATCACCATATAACAATATACTTATATAAGCAAGTAAAAATGTCTTCTTTTTTTGTTCTCTTACCCTAGGACGGAAAATGTAAAGCACTGTTTTCTGTCACTACTTCATGTAAAATCGTGAGAGAAGAGTGAGAGAAAACAATCCACCTGAACTAACTTTCGGCAAGAAAAGAACCGAACCGCGATCACTGCCTCTTTCTAATGCAAAAATCAAAACGAGAAAATCGTATTAAAAGGCGATTTTTCGCGTTCAATCCTTTAGAACAAATTTGTAGCTCTCTAAGCATCAAATAGAGTTTGCTAACGGAATGGGGAGGTTATGTGTTTCGGAGCGTAAAAAAGCTAGCACAGTGAGACCGCACTAGCTAATTTTTATTCTCATATAGGATTGTAAAGCAGAAAATGGGATGAGAAATTCTCGAATACCTGCGGCGTATGGGGCGATTTCGTATAGGCCGTAATAAACGACGATGCCGTTGTTTGTCAAGTAGTACGGCTGGTTGTCAGGCATGTTTTTCACGACATCGATTGCATTGTCGAAATACACGTCATTTTCTTTTTTGATTTGTGACATGACTCCATTAACAATCACTTGTTTATAACCGCTTCCCTTTTTAAATAAATCGCTAAGTTGTAGCTGTTTTCCTGTAGTAAAATCAAACGTATTTGGCACTTTTATAGTCATTCCGTGCGCGCCACCTGTATAGCTATAGAGTGTGACAGGGATGCTCAGTATCCCGTTTTTATTGTATGTCACCGTAAACTTACTTACCGCTGAATGGAGTCGATATGGAAAGCCTTGTTTTTTACTGAGGACTGCATTTTCCCGCGCTTGTTTTTCGACCTCACGTTTTAAATCAATAGACTGCTTTCTTAATAAACGATTGACGTTTCGCTGAAACGCTTGATTAGTCGCTCCTGATAAGATTGGAATGTTTAAATCGACTTCCATCAACTCGTTTGTGTATTTGATTTGTTTTGTTCGCACCGTTAGCGGCTGGCTGTATGCCGTGAGGACAAATAGCGCCAACGTAACGACCCAGACAATACGTTTCATTGGTTCACCTCATTTGTTTTATTCAAAGTTTGCCTTAAAACAAACGAGACTATGCATTCTCGGTTACTCTGTTTTTGGTAGAGGTTTAACACGTGCAATGCTTTGCACTTTGTGGGATGTGACATTCCCTTTCACCTGCTTTAACGTCGCGACGGTTTCTAAAGGTTTGGCGGCAAATTCAATGCCTCGTTCTTCTTTTAAAATTCGATTTACATAATCAATCGTCTCTTGACTTTCGCTCGCCGATACAACTGTAAATTCATGCTTGTATTTGTTCATAAAATAACGGGCTTCGTTCGCACGCAACCCGGCAAGAGCTTCTGCTACAGGCGAAGATTCTAAACCAACCGTAGATACGTTTTTAAAATCCACAACATAGGTCATTTCCATTCCTCCATTGCTATTTTCATCGACGTGAATAATATCAAGCGTTAGAAGATGTACCAAACCTAACACTCAACCGTGTATTCTTTAATTGTAGCGACAATTTGGTTAAAGGAATATCGATGATTCACTACATCAACAACAAACTCGATTGCCTCATCTTGCGGCATCACAAACCGATAACCGTTGTATTTCAAAAATTGGATAAGAGCGACAAAAGCTGTTCGTTTGTTTGCGTTATGGAAACAATGGTTTTTTGCCAAAGACTCAAACAATGCGGCTGCTTTTTCAAAAATAGTAGGATAAGCATCTTCGCCAAACACACTTTGTTGTGGGCGATACACGGCAGATTCCAATAATGATTGTTCTTTTACCCCCTTCATTTCGCAAGGTGAATATTTTTCAATAATGAAGAGGTTCATCGCAATAATCTCCTCCACTGTTACATATCTCACCGATCAATAAGCCCCTTAATCGTTTCGTCATACTCCTCGATCGTTTCATTCAACACGTCAAAAAAGTCTTTCGAAATGCCTTTTGGCAAGTTCACCTTGTTACTTTTCTTTATTACAATTTGGTTATTTTCAAGCTCCATCTGTATTTCGTCTCCTTGATGAATATCAAGTTTTTGGAGAAATTCAATAGGAAAAGTAACTCCTAGTGAGTTTCCGATTTTCAACACTTTCCGATCTGCATGTAACATATGTCTCACCTCTTCGTTATAACTGTTATAACAATTATAACATAAAGCAATATTTCAAACCAGCTGGACAACATTACTTTGCAAATTTTGATGAAAGAAAAAAGAGCGAGAAACAGCGATCGCCAAGCGTTAGCTAAGCGGTGGGTAGTTCATTTTCATTCCTCTCTTCATTCTCTCTCGCCAAGAGGTACTGTGTATGTGTTCGATCGTTTTCTACTTTCGCCAAAAACTTGTACAATCCGCTTTCTCATGAATATTAAATGCAATCATTTTCTCTAGCAATCCATAATTCACCGGCTCATTCCACGGGATGCGAAACAATCCCTTCGTCGCGCTATAACCAGCTTGGGCAATTTCATCGAAAAAGTGTGCCATGCACGCTTCCTCCGGTGACACACTTATATGATTCTTTGCCACAGAAAAGCCAATGATAAATGTACCGTGATCGGTAAACATGGGCGTATTCCACTTCATTTGCGGTTTTAACTGTGGGAATGTATCACAAACCCACCGTAAAATTTCCTCTGTTCGATTGCGGTGGTCAACGTTGTCGATACTTGCTAAATAGTGCGAGAAAACTTCCATTGTTTCGTGCCTCCTTTGCTTGTTTACAACCGATTTTCACATCGCAAACATATTTTTTTACTATAAGCCATGCGTCGATGTACGGTGTTATACAATCTTGTTTTTCAATTTTTTGGACGGCTTGAACGCTTATTTCTATGGTAAGATGGGGAAAGAAAGGGGAAAAGGTTATGAAAGAGGAATTTTGGCATGCGATCGTGGCATGTAATAAAGACTATGATGGCATTTTCTTTTATGGTGTAACGACCACGAGAATTTTTTGTCGGCCGTCTTGCCGTTCCAAAACGCCAAAACGGGAAAACGTGAGAATCTTTTACAATTCGAAAGAACCTCTCGCGGAAGGATTTCGTCCTTGCAAAAGATGTCGGCCAGACTTATTGCATCATGCGACCACAAAAGAAATGCTTGTAAACAAAGCAAAGCAATATCTTTCCGAACGTTTTACAGAAACGATTTCTCTTGGGCAATTAGCAAAGGAATTATACGCTAGCCCTTTTTACTTGCAGAAAATGTTTAAAGCGGAAACTGGAATGTCCCCTCGCCAATTTGTATTGCAACAACGGGTGGAAGTTGCAAAAAAACGGATGGTGGAAACAAACCTCCCTCTCATTCATATTGCACTAGAGGTAGGCTTTAAAAGTTCTGCTCATTTTTCCTCCGTTTTTCGAAAAATGGTCGGCTGCACACCGACGGAATATCGTTCGCGAGCCAATCGTTCTTAGGTGAGAGGCAATCACACAAATTACATAGCAAAAAACAAAAAGACAAAAATTGATTGATACGAGGATAATGATAGTAGATTTGTCATAACGGGAGGAATTGGGATGAAGTTATATGGCGCACTCATCGGGTTGAGTTTTATTTGGGGGTTATCTTTTGTATTTATCAAATGGCTGACGGAATCGGCTGGCGTATGGGGAACGGTTTTTCTCAGATGCCTAGCAGGCGCGATGTTATTAATGCCTTTTTTATGGACAAAAAGAAAGCAGGTTACTCAGCCAATCCCTTGGATGTCCTTAGTTATTGTCGGGATATTTAATGCTGGGCTTCCTTGGGGGCTGATTGCGTTAAGTGAAACACAAATTACAAGCAATACAGCCGCTGTCATTAATGCCCTTACGCCTATTTGTTCAGGGCTTATCGGCTTTCTCTTTTTTGACAAACAAATAACGAAAAAACAATGGGTAGGAATTATTATTGGATTTATCGGCATATTAGTGCTTGTCGAATTTCGATTCAGCGTGCTATGGACACAAAGTTTTATCGGTATCGGAACGATGTGCATCGCAACCATTTGTTATGGGTTTGCTTCTCAATATATGAAAAAATACGTCGCCCATGTCGGCGTGCTTTTTGTTACAACATGTACGTTAATCGTCGGAGCGGGGATTGGACTGATTGGTTCTTTTGCTACTCATTCCATGCCGCTTCCTTCTGACTGGAACTACCATATTATTTTATCCATCATTGGGCTTGGTTGCTTCGGTTCCGGCATTGCCCATCTTCTATATTACTATTTAATGAAAGAAGGCAGCCCGGAATTTGCGACGACCGTCACTTATTTAATTCCAGCCACTGCGATGATATGGGGACACGTTTTATTAAAAGAAGCCATTACCAACCATTTGATTATTGGATTGCTTCTAATTCTAGTCGGGGTATACGTCTCTAGCAAACCATCTGTCCAAAAGGCAGAGTTGCCGAAAAGCACGTGCATTGATTAATTTACCATCCCTATAGGAAAACGAACGATTTTCCTGTAGAATGTAAGTATCTATACAAACAAACGAGGTGGAAAATGGAAAAACGACATGAAGTGCTGTTTCAACAGCTAGAAGACTATCGGAGAGAATTGCTTCGAGTAGTGGATGGACTCACCGAAGAAGAAGCGGACATCGTTCCAAAAGGATTTAACAACAATATTCGTTGGAATCTTGGGCACATCTATTTAGACCAATATCTTTGGATTCAGCATTTAACGAAGGAACCGATTCTGTTTCCGGAAGGATTTAGGGGCTGGTTGGGTTTCGGAACTAGTCCAACTGCATGGAAAACACATCCCCCATCGCTTTCTGTATTAAAGGAGTTATTGGTAGAACAGCCAAAGAAAATACGCGAGTGGTACGGGGAACGCCTCGAGGAAGAGTTCCCATCGACCGAATCCGGCATGTACACGATCGCTCAAGTGTTAGTACGAACGATTTTTCATGAAGGTCAGCATCTTGCAAAAATCCAAGATATTCGTAGATTTCTTTAGTTGGCAAAAGAAAATTCACCTCGACAAACGTTGCAACACATTGATCTGCCGTTACGATTGACCGCTATATGTCTGAACATGAAAAACAACAAGCACGCTAGTAGACACTCACCACCGACATCCGTTGCTTGTTGTTTTTTCCAGAAAATCCACTGAAAAATCGATTTCTCCACCCCCTTACTCCCTTGGCGGTTGAAGAGAGGATCTCCTTGCCAAAGATGACGAAACTTTTTTTCTTTTTTTCCGTACATACATATAAATAACAACGAAAGGCGGGATTGTATGGGGAAACGCTCACTTTTGGGAATCATCGTTGGTACAGTTTCCGGTGTTTTTCTTCTTGTCGCTGCATTGACATCATGGTATACCGTCGATGAGTCCGAACAAGCCGTTATTCTAACATTTGGTAAAATTGACGAAGAAGTAAACACACCAGGTCTGCATTTTAAACTACCATGGCCCATTCAAACGGTAGAAACGTTATCGCGAGAAACGTTTAGTTTACAGTTTGGGTATAAAGAAGAAAATGGAAAAGTAGTTGCCACGAATAAAGGCGATACGAAAATGATTACAGGGGATGAAAATATCGTGCTCGCTGATATGGTCGTGCAGTGGAAAATTACGGACCCTGCCAAATTTCTTTATCGCGCATACGAACCGGAACAAATTTTATACAACGCAACCTCTGCTTCTTTGCGCAGCGTCATCGGTAGTTCGAAAATAGATGATGCACTAACGTCAGGAAAGGCAAAAATTGAAGCTGATGTGCGCGAGTCGTTAGCCTCATTAATGAAAAAATACGATATCGGTATTTCAATTTTGGCTGTAAAGCTACAAGACGTTGATTTGCCAAATGACAATGTACGCAAAGCATTCACCAATGTGACCGATGCACGAGAAACGATGAATACAAAAATTAACGAAGCCAATAAGTATCGAAACAAACGAACAAAAGAAGCAGAAGGAGAAAAAGATGCCCTACTCTCCCAAGCAGAAGCAGATAAAGTCGCCCGCATCGAAAAAGCACGTGGGGATGTGGCGAAATTTAATGCATTATATGAAGAGTATAAAAATGCAAAAGATATTACAAAACAACGACTACTGATCGAAACGCTTGAGCAAGTGCTACCTTACACGCACATTTACATTATGAACGATGATGGCAATACGTTAAAATACTTGCCAATCCAACCGATCGAAAAACAAGCGACAGAGAAAAAGACAGAGAAAGGAAGTGGGAGCGAATGACGACTTTCCAAGACGATCAAAACGTCATCCCGTTGAAAAAGAAGCTACCAACCAAGTGGTTCCGCTCCATCATTGGTGGTGGCATTGGACTTCTTTTGCTCCTTATCGCTTTAACAAACGTCTATATCGTTCATGAAAATGAATATAAAGTCGTGCGCCAATTTGGGGAAATTGTCCGGATCGAGCAAACGCCAGGATTACGCTTTAAAATTCCATTCATTCAAACCATAACATCTTTGCCGAAAGCGCAAATTTTTTATGACGTCGCTGAAGCGGAAATTAATACAAAAGATAAAAAGCGTATCCTCGTCAACCATTACGCCATTTGGGAAATTACCAACCCAAAAGAAATGATTCAAAACGCCCGTACGTTAGAAAATGCGGAATCAAAAATGGACGAATTTATTTTCTCCATCGTTCGCACCGAGCTCGGACGGTTAAATTACGATGAAATTATTAACGATGAGAAGTCATCGCGTGGCAGTCTGAACGATGAAGTGACAGAAAAAGTAAACGAACTATTACAACAAGACCGTTACGGCATTCGTGTCGTCGATGTGCGCATGAAACGAATTGATTTACCAGAAGAAAACGAACAGTCCGTTTACAAACGAATGATTTCAGAGCGCGAATCGAAAGCGCAAGAGTATTTATCGATGGGAGATGCGCAAAAGCAGCGTATTATCGCTCAAACAGACCGCGAAGTAAAAGAAGTGCTCGCAAAAGCACAAGCTGACGCCGAACGCATTCGGGCATCGGGCGAACAAGAAGCGGCACGCATTTATAACGAAACATTTGCCAAAGACCCTGAATTTTATTCGTTTTACCGTACGCTCGAGTCGTACAAAACAACCATTGGCGAAGATACGGTCGTGATTTTGCCGGCAAATTCCCCTTATGCGAAATGGCTATTAGGGCAAACGCGCTGATTATTCAGCGCGTTTTTTCTTACAATCATTTAAACCTTTGAGAAAAAACGAAGGTGATGATTCGTTACTTCTACATTTTTAGCTGCGCATGCTTTCTTAAAGGGTTCTTTTCTGTTTAAAATAGGAAAAGACGAGGGCAAGCAACAAAACTATTCCGACGAACAAATACCACTTTTGTCCCTCATATGATAGCATAAGAAGAAGCTCCCATTTGTTTGCCGGACCGGAATTTGGACCATTGCTAAACGGATAAGCAAAATAGAGTGGTAGGCTTCCTATTATTGTGGAAAATATGCTAACAACTAGCATAAAGGCTTTGGTTATCTTCATAACTCTCCTCGTATTCATAAAAATTTTTATTGGTGGAGTAAACAAAAATTTTAGCGAATCACCAACTGTTTGGTTTCGTCATTCCGGTGCTTCCGATAATAACGCGCCATTACCGGAATGACGTCGCGGAAATCGGGACAAACAATGCCTGCTTTTATTAGTGTGTTGCGCGCGTTTGTTGCATCATATATCGAGGCACATTCGAAATATTCGAGTGCTTCTTTTTCCACACGCAACCATTGGCGAACAAATGAAAACGACATCGCCCATTTGGCAAGACGAAGCGGCAGCGTTCCTTTCGGTTCTTTTCCAAGATATTCGGTCATCATCATTCGATAAATATCTCTCATGTGGTACGGATTCGGATCGGTTAAATGGTACGTTTCCCCAGACGCTTCGTCCGCGTGTGCCAAATAAAGTGTCGCATCAATAATATAATCGACGGGAACAAAATTTCCTTGCGCTTCGCCTTTTCCGAGATACGGAATAATCGGAAGGAATTTCAGACGTTCAAACATATTGAACATAAAGTATAACCCATCGAATTTTATCGTCTCCCCCGTTTTCGAATGTCCAACCACAATGCCGGGGCGAATAATTGTGGTTGGCACGTTGCGCGCTATTTCCTGCACGGCTACTTCGGCAAGAAATTTTGTTTCTTCGTAATGATTTTTAAACGCTTGCCCTTTGTCAAGTTCATGCTCAAAAATCATTCCTTGCCGCGTTCCTGATACGTAGGCAGTACTAAAATATATATATCGTTGCAAATGTGGAAGCGATGATACCCATTCGTTTACTCGCTTCGTTCCTTCCACGTTAACGGTTCGAGCGATGTTTTCAGGAACAGCTAAATCGTAGATTGCTGCAAGATGAAACACATGGGTGACCGACGATGCCAACATGTGAAGCTGCTCTCTTGAGAGCGAAAGGTTCGGTTTGGTAATATCCCCTTCGATAACTTCCCATTTTTCGTGCGGAAAATGGGTGAAGGAACAAATTCTTTCCTTTTCTGCTATCGCTTTGTCCTTCATATGTGGAAGCACTAATGTATATATCTTTTCTGGAGCCCATTTCCCGATCAGTTCCGAAAGCAACATCAATGCAATAAATCCCGGAAATCCTGTAAAAAAATACACCTTCCCCACCTCTTACTCCCCTTTCGTTTTTAACGCTTTTATCTACTTAAATATTTTTTCGCCAAAATTGCTCGAACTCCTACTTTCACCATATGTTTTCGGAAAGAGGGAAAGAAGAATGTGTATAGTCTAGAAAAAACATTTTTAAAAAGGGGGCCTATCAAGACTTTTCAGCATGATGCAAAAACGGACTCGGTTCGCCTACACTGTAAAGCTGCAAGTAATGCATTGCTCGCGTGCAGGCGGTGTAGAACAATCTGCGCAAGCATTCATCGCCATATACTTGCGCGGAGGCGTTATAAATGATAACGGCATCGAACTCAATCCCTTTCGCTAAATACGCCGGGATAACCATAACCCCTTGTTCATATGCAGTCGATTCGCTTTTCATAAGCTTTATTCCTTCGACATCGATCAATGCTTCGTAGGCTAAAGTACTTTCTGCGGCGGATTTGCATATAATCGCAATCGTGTTATATCGTTTCCGCAAATCTTCCACTTTCGAAGCAATTGAATGGTGTAATTCCGCACGATTATCCACTAGTGTCAATACCGGTCGTTCGCCATCGCGCTCAAAAGGGGTAATCCGTTCACCGTCCGCCACGAGTCGGCGTGTAAATTCAATGATGGGTTTGGTGGAACGGTAGCTACGGGTCAAAGTGATGATCTCCGTTTGATCAGATCCATATAAGTTAGTAAGCGTATGAAAATCGACCGTATCACTTGCATGTGGAAATATCGCTTGGTTAAAATCGCCAAGCACCGTCATCCGCGCAGAAGGAAATAAATGCTTTAAAAACTCAAATTGAAACGGAGAATAATCTTGTGCTTCATCTACAAACACGTGTTTGATGGAAAGATTTGTTTGAAACCCATGGATAAGCTCTCGCAAAAATAAATACGGCGTTGCATCTTCATAACACAATTTTCCTTCCTCTAACATATTCACAGTCAATCGGCAAATATCGTCCCACTCTTTCGGCACTTCCCCTTCTATCCATTGTTTGATTAGCATTGGCTGAACGAAAAGTTGCTTGTATATTCCTTTCATATCGACGAAACGAAACGTTCGAATCCATTGGCGCAACGGCCTCATTTTTCGTTGAACGACCAAACGAGCAAGCGCCTTTTCATAAGCATTAAACGAAGCTTCAAAACCGCGCCTTTTTTGTAAGTGGGCATAAACTTTTTGGCAATCCTCGTTGCTAAGCAACTCCATCTCTTCTTGTACCCACGGCTTCGTTCGTTCCCTTTTCTCCACTTCATCTACTTGTTTCATTAGCCATTCCGCTAACTTTTCTAGCCTATGAGAAAGACCAGTCGACGTGTCGCTATAAAACTTTTCCTCGATTTGTTTAGCAGTAATTATGGGCTTTCCTCTAAAAACTACATCTTTAAACAACATACCAGCTGATTCTAGAGACCGGCTGTATGCTTTAATCGTTTCAAAAAAGTGTGCTGATGCCTTGAACCGGATACTCGCTTTCCTAATCTCTGCTTCGTCACCGGATGCGGTCAACATCTCTTCCATTTGCTCGTAAGGTCCCTCTACTTGAAACTCGTTGCTCAGCCGATGGTTTACATATTCTTGGAAGGTGACTTGCTGCATATTCTCTTCGCCAAGTTCAGGCAGTACATTGGACACGTAGTGATTAAACATCGAGTTAGGCGAAAATAAAATAATTTGATCGGATGTCATGTTCCGATATTTATAAAGCAAATAAGCTACCCGTTGCAACGCAGCCGAAGTTTTTCCGCTTCCAGCAGCTCCTTGAACAATAAGCAATTTCCCGCGATCGTGCCGAATGATTCGGTTTTGTTCCTGTTGAATGGAGGCTACTATGTTGTGCATATAGTTGTCTGTATTTTTCCCAAGCACTTGTTGTAAAATATCGTCGCCAATGGTGAGACTCGTATCGAACATTGATTCGATGACGCCGCCCCGAATCATATATTGCCACTTTTTCTCTAACAAGCCACGCACGATCCCTTCAGGGGTCATATATTCAGCCGGACCAAGCAAATAATCGTAGTAGACACTTGAAATCGGCGCCCGCCAGTCGTAGATGAGGATGTTTTCCCCATCCATGAGCGTGGAAATGCCGATATATATTTGCTCAGTGGTGAAAGTTCCTTCTTCGAGAAAATCGATGCGGCCGAAATAAGGAACTTCCTTCATACGGCGTAGCGTGGACAATTTTTTGACAGCTTGCCTATGGGTGCTTTGGCTGACAGACAAAGCTTGTGCCTGTTGCCTTAAGCTGATGATCGTTTCAAGATAATCGTCAAAAGTATCCGTATTTACTTTCACGTCATCCCAAAAATATTTGCGAATATCGATTACTTCCTCTCGGCGTTGGATGGTCTCTTTTTCGAGTATATGGATTTGATCTGTAATCGTCTCCATAACCCTATCTAATCGTGCTTGCTCTTGCTGACGTTCCTTCATTTCATCACTCCTTGTAAAAATGAGTCCCCCATTTTCCTCATTTAGCAGAGGTTTAAAAAATGATAGTTGACAGAAACGATATTTTGTTGTATAATTATAATAGGGATATTTTTTAAAAAATAAAAATACATTTCTATTCTACTTTATCACATTTTTTCTATTCTATCAATGCACGTCATCATTTTTCCGTCCATTCCACATCCTTTTTATGTTAAATGAACGGCCAAAGCAGACGCCTATTGTCAGCTTTGGCTTTCGTATTTTTTCAACTGCTCTGTCAACTGTTGAAACAATGCGATGTCTTTCCGGTCAAGTGCTCGGTCAATTTGCATTTTTAATCTTGCCACTTCATGGCGTTTTAATGATTCATCCAACACTTCTTCTGCCACTTTTTCCATTTTCTGATGGAATTCATATCTCCGGACGTTGTCAAACGCTTGATGATCCGATAGTCGAAGGTATGAAAAATTTCTCGATTTTCCAGGAAAATGGAGCGTTAAATAGAGCGGCTCGTTTGGATGCAGTGCCAAATCACTCATAATTGCTGCCAAACTCGTACTTTTTTGACCATGTCGATAAAATACGAGCCCTTCTTCCTCGGCCATCGCAGTCGAAATAATGAGCCATCGCGCCTGTTTTTGCTCAGTTTCCGTAAAATGGACGCTTTGAAGCAAATGGGAATGTTGAAGCAAATGTTTCAAGACAAATCGAGCATCTGGATGCTTTAGACGATATGTTTGCAAAAAAGACGCTAAAAAATTGCGCTTTTCTAAACACGATACCCATTCCATCGCAGCTATCCCCTCCTTCCTACTTGTTTAACAAAAAGCATTTGATAATCAGTGTTCTACAATAACATTTACTGTTATATATATATTCGATGATTATAAAGGTTAATCAAGTATACCATACGTTGTGCTCTATTTCATTACTAGCGGGGGAGAAAGATTGACTGGCATTCATTATAGCTAGGTTGCTTTATTGATTGCTACTTATCATATTGGTAACGAACAAATAAATAAATGCATTGATGCAAGTGTTGATATAAGGCATTGCTACATCCCCAACATCACGAACGGGGATTGGGAACAATTTAATGATGCTTACGGAAAGAATCAATATAAGCATAACGCCAACTAAAGAACGCCGAAACTTCGCTTTTTGGTTCAATCGATTTCTGATGACACCAACAATAATTGAACCGATTGTAACACCTAAAAAAGAACCATATGAGTAATATCCAACGTTAAAAGATTGAAAGAGGAAGGAAAATAATAAAATTATCGCCGCACAAAACGTGTCAAAAAGATACCATTTTTTCACATAACCGCTCCTTTCGTTTATCAATCGAAAATATTTGGAAATAATCGGATAACTTTTCCGTTCGTTTCAGTCTTCAGCTTGCGAATCGCACGAGTCATCTTTAAAACTGTTCCCCAACATTTCCTTTCCACAAGCACCCCGAAATCCTAAAGAAACGTTGAAGTTAGTATAGCAAAAAGAAACAAAAAAACTTGTCGAAACTTATCAAGAAATTGAAAAAGACATACTTTTCCCCTTCTTCTGTGCATTTCAGCACAGTGTCCCTTGAAGTGGAGAAGCGAAAAAGTGTCTTTTATGTTGTGATATAATGTAGAAAAGGGCAAAAAAGGATGTGGAAGAGATGGAAAAAGTACAACACGGTCGTTTGTATTCATATAAAGATATTCAACAATGGGAAGGTAATTGGGAACTGATTGACGGTATCCCTTATTTGCTTGCATCGCCTTCGTATGTTCATCAACATGTCGTCGGCGAACTGCATCTCGCCTTAGCTCCTTACTTCAAAGCACGCGGATGCCGCCTCATCTTATCTTCATTTGATGTGCAATTCGATATAGCGAAACAGGAAGAGGAAGCGCAAACCGTTGTACAGCCAGACTTATTCGTCATTTGCAACTTAAATCAACTGAAGAAAAACCGAGTACAAGGCGTACCCGATCTCGTGATCGAAGTGTTATCCGCTAGCACAGGCATTAAAGACCGCAATCAAAAGTATCATTTGTATGAAGCAAATGGTGTGAAAGAGTACTGGATCGTGGACCCAAGCAATCGGACGATTGAAGTCATCGGCTTAGAAGACGGGCGGTTTCAAAAACGGGCGGTATTCGGTCCGAAAGATGTATTAACGTCTTTTTTGTACCCAGATTTAGCGGTTCCGCTTGATTCGATTTTGCATATGGATGATGTGGAATAAGATAAAGCCGGTTGGGGAACCCTAGCCGGCTTTTCATTTCCTTGAATTTAGTCGATCGCGCAATTCCCGTCTGTGCACGTTCCGCCTTCTTCCGTGAGCGATTGTAGCGATGAGGACTGCTGTTCTTCCGTCCATACTTTCTCTAACGCCTGACGGAATACTTCGACAGGCTGAGCGCCAGAAATCGCATATTTTTGATTCAGCACGAAAAACGGTACACCGCGAACGCCGAGTTGGGCCGCTATCGCTTCGTCTTCTCGCACGTGCTCTGCATAACGCCCACCATCGAGCATCGCTTCTGTCTCTTGGCGATCAAGTCCGACAGATTCAGCAATCACAAGCAATACATCACGATCACTTATTCGCTTTGATTCCGTAAAATAGGCGTAAAACAGACGCTCGACTACTTCATCAAGCTTTCCTTTTTCCTTCGCGTATTGTGCCAGACGGTGGGCATCAAACGTATTGGTCGGCTTCATCGTCTCAAAATGAAACGTTAGACCAATTGCCTCGGCTTGCTTGCTAATATCGGTATTGACTCGCTTCGCTTCGTCTACGGAAATGCCGTATTTTTGCGCAATGATTTCGTGAATGCTGAGTGGCGTTTCTTTTTTCGCATTCGGATCGAGTTCAAAGCTGCGGAAGATGATCTCAACATTCTCCCGGTGTGGAAAAGACGCAAGCGCCTGCTCTAACCGCCGCTTGCCGATATAACAAAACGGACAAACAAAATCGGACCATACTTCAATCTTCATCGATACACCTCGGTTTTGTCCTCCAAAGCGGAGAGAATTTTCTTTCTTATTGTAACGAACATATCTTTCTCCCTTCAACCAACATTTTAATATTCTCCTTCCCTCTTTCTACTCTCCGTCATTTGTTTCCAAACAGATCCTTTCGCTTCTTCGCCGCCTTCGATACGTTCAATCGCCATTTTTACTTGCATGCTTACTTCAAATTCCGGATCGTTTTCGACCGCTTTTAACGCAGGCAAGACGGATTCATCGCCATTTTCATATAAAAACATCGCGGCACGCCAGCGAACGAGCTTGCTTGCATCGTTTAGCGCTTCGACCATGACAGAAATGGCTTCCACGTCACCAATATCAGACAAACAGTCGCCAGCGGTACGGCGCACAGAAACGGCTGTGTCTTTTAGTGCTTCATATAAATATGGAAGCACGCTTTTGCCGCCAATCATTCCTAAATACGCAGTCGCCAAGCGGCGAATCGCTACTTTCTCGTCTTTTAACGCCTTTGCCAATACTGGTAAGTCGGTTTCCGTCGGCTCTGCCATCTGTTCCAACGCTGCATATCGTTTTGTCCAGTCCGGATCATCTAACATTTGTTCGGCCACTTGAAAACTCACTCGTTTTTGTGTTTTCGCCTGCTCGCCTCTTTTAAACATTTGCACGAACCGCTCCAGCCGTTCCGGCGGATAAGCGGCAGACAACTCCTCGACAATCTCGGCACCGATTTCTTCAAATGTTCCGTACCGCACGCCTTTTTCGACCCATTTTCGTTCAACGACAATATTGCCGGCATGTTTTTGCGCTTCTAGCACCGCATCGATAAACGGCTTCGGCAAGCCGACCCGTCTCTCTTCCTGTCCATCTGTTAACTTCACTTGCATCGGCAAGCCATACAACATTTGCACATATACTTTCACTTCGCCGAAATGATCGTTGCGCACAGGTTCATTGTCTTGGAGTTCCTCCACCTGTTCGCCAAACACTTCGCGCACTCTTGTTAAAATCGCTTTCCAATCATATTTCGCATGCCGTTCCACAGCTAAAAAATCAGCGACATGGTAAATACCTTTCACTCCTTCAATTTGCAGCAATTGCTGGATGATGGCAGGGGCATGTTCAGCTTGAGATGGCTTATAGTTGTAGCTCGTGCCAAATGGAAGCTCTTCATCGAGCAGCACTTTCATCGTATTGGGACTTGGCGTCGGTTCAATCGATTGAATCTTCATTTGCCTCTCTCTCCTATCCTCTACAAAAAATACCTCGTAACTTCAGTGACATGCTCCCACCACCTATGCTTCGCTTAGAGGTGGGGGCTTCTCAGGTAATCCCATCTCATGACGGGAAGTTGACTGAGCGATCCCCGTGTGTCCCACGGTTCGAGGACAAGTTAGGCTATCGCTAATCGTTTCATGCCCTCATGTTTGATATTGATTGCCGCATTGACGTCCCTGTCGCTCTCGAATCCACATTCACAGCGGAATGTACGCTCAGAAAGCGATAAAGATTCCTTTACTTGACCGCAACATGAACAAGTTTTAGATGACGGAAACCACTTATCTATTTTGATAAGCTTTTTCCCTTGCTCCTCTAACTTGTATTGGAGAAATGTCGTGAACATCCCCCAGCCGTTGTCATGAACGCTCTTGCCGAAATTCAGGACTTGCGACATCCCTTTCATGTTGAGGTCTTCGATGACCACGCAATCATAAAGTTTCGCTAATTGGTGCGACTCCTTATGCAGAAAGTCTTTTCGTTGGTTCGCCATTTTTTCATGTAGCTTTGCAATTTTCAGACGCTGTTTATGCCAACGATTAGACCCTTTCTTTCGGCGTGATAATATCCGTTGTTCTTTCGCTAATTTTTCCAATGCTTGCCGATAGAAACGAGGATAATTGGCTCTCTTACCCTCGCTATCGACATACAGCGTATTCATGGAAAAATCAAGCCCAACAACCGTTTGTATTTCTTTTGGTACAGGTTGATGTTCGTACTCTGTAAGAATAGAAACATAGTATTTTCCTGTTTTTGTTTTCGTGATCGTACAAGCCTTGATGATATGGTGGGCAGGAATCTCCCGATGTTGCTTGAACTTGACCCATTTCCGTTTGGGTAACTTGATATAGCCATCTGAAAGTTGAATATTGCCATTGACCACATTTGTGGTGTACGACTGTTTCGCCTTGCGGTTTTTGAACTTTGGAAATCCAGCACGACCCGAAAAGAAATTTTGAAACGCTTTCTGCAAATTCAATTGGGCGTTTGCTAACGCAAGGCTATCCACTTCTTTAAGCCAAGGAAACTCCTTTTTGTACTTGGCAGGGGTCGGAAATGTTTGTTTTTTCAAAGCTTCTTTGTCGTCTTTGAACTTTTCATAAATTTGTATGCGTTCTTCAAGCATTTTGTTATAAACGAAACGGACACAACCGAAGGTTTTGGCAAGCAGCTGTTCTTGTTCTTTTGTTGGGTACAAGCGGAACTGATAGGCTTTGTTTACCATATCGACACCACATCACTTCATCTCTTGATTTTCTATATATTTTTTTATTACTTCAAGGGGGGCACCGCCCGTTGTAAGCAGGCAAAAACTTCTTGACCAAAAATATTCTTTCCACAGTTTTCTTTTCACTTGCGGAAAATGCTTTTTAATCAGTCGAGAACTTGCACTTTTATAGGCATTGATGAACTTTGATAGTTCACTATTCGGATGTGCTTTGAACAAAATATGCACATGATCCATATCGTGATTCCATTCGACCAAGGAAATATTGTAATTTTTCCCCAATCTCACAAACATATCTTTTGCATAGTCAGATATGGTATCATCAATCACTTGTCTGCGATATTTTACCACCAGAACAAGATGATAATACAACAGGAATACTGAATGGTTATTATTGTCTAATTTCATTGATACAACAGACTTTCATTTTTCTAATACTGATTATATCATAACACAAAAAAAGAAACAACTCATACCTACGCCTCACCGAAATTCATCTCCCACTTTCACTTCGTTTAGAAGTGGGAGATGAATTTCGGAAAGATGTTAAAGGGAGCCGAATGGCTCCCTTAGTTATATAAAGTCATGTTTAAAAAAGAGGCACAGCATCATATCATTTCAACCTCTCAATTTCTTCCACTGACAACTCCGTTAGTTCATGAATCGTCTGTACGTCGTACCCTTTTTCCAGCATCTTTTTCGCAATATGGCCTTTTTTTGTTGTAGCCCTTGTTGTAAGCCTTGCTGTAACCCTCGTTCCATGCCTTCTTTCAAGCCTTTTTCTAACGCTTTTTTCTCATATGAAATGATTAACTCTAGAACTTGTTCTTTTTCTTTTTCTTTCGTTTCCATTTCACTCACCTCGTTTCGTAATTGCTGTTCTTCTTCGTCTGACAGTTGGACATATGTTTCAAAAAAGCCGATTAACAATCGCTGCTTTGTTTCGTCTAATTCCATGCGTACAATCATGCGTAAAAATTGCTTTTTTCACTCCACTCGTTCACTTTCAGTATATCCCATTTTGCTTAACAACGCAGCGGCAATAGGGTTATCGTGGCGAATGTAATCACGCTAGTTTTGTTTGCGTAATTCAACGGTCAGAAATCGGAATTTTTTCAAGCTTTTCTGCAAAAATGGTGACATTCCTGCTGCGGAAATGAAAAAACAGAGAGGCTATTCCACTCTCTGTTTCGATGAAACTTTGACAACCTTTGGGGTGTGAAGTGTGCTAGAGAGTTTGTCATAACAAAGAAATAACCCCCATACATATAAACTGTTCACGTACAACGAGGGAGGAATCATCATGAAAAAACAAGCGAAAGTAATCAGTGTAATTAATTGGAAAGGAGGGGTTGGAAAAACAACGCTCACTCATCATTTAGCTGCAGGGTTGCAGCATATATCCGCTGATGAATTCGAGGGTTTTCTCGGGCACCGTTCATTACCAAAAGTGTTACTAGTTGATGCTGATGCCCAATGTAATCTGTCTATTTCATGTTTAACTCCAGAGCGATTTGCAGAGATGGTGTACGATAGCCCGACAACGATTGGAACACTAAAAGAATTGTTTGAACAGTTTTTGCAAAACGAACAATCTACTATTAATGTTGAGCAATACATCCTAAAAGCATGCGTGAAAAGCGGAAATGACAAAGTATATGACCACATTGATTTACTACCGTCCCACGAAGACCTCATTTACACAGACATGAACATCGCTGTTTATTCACGCCCGAACTTTGACCAAAAGCTCATCGGAGCAGACATTTACAAGTTTCAAATTTTGAACAACATCTTGAATGCGGTAAAAAATCAATATGATTTTATTTTGATTGATTGTCCACCAAATTTGAACTATGTAACGCAAAACGCCCTTTATGCAAGCGATTTTTACTTGATTCCCACTATCCCAGATCGCCTGTCGTCATACGGTCTCTCTTCCATTACCCACAAAGTTCGCAGCTTAAACGACTTATTCCGTTCTGCTGCAAAAATGTACAAAGAAACAAAACTCATCGGCATCGTGCTGAACCAAATTCGTGAATACGGAGGCAAGCCGAAAGATACACAAGACAATATCATTAGTACGTTGAAAGAACTATTCCCGACAGATATTTTCGAACACTATTTAACGCACGGAGACGGCATTTCGAGAGCATCGGCTCATAGTTGTCCGGTGTTTGCCTTTCCACATTCAAATTATACAAAACAAATTGATGGCGTTATAAATATTACACGTGAATTTTTAAATAAGCTAGGCGATGGAGTGGTAGTATGAAAGTACAAACAGCAATCGATACTTTAGAAAAAGTGCTGGCGATTTTAAAGCAGTATGAATCGGTCACCGTTGACGAGATGTTGACAGATTTATCCGTAAGACTCTCGAGCGCCCGTACGAACAAACCAGCGCAACAACCGAAGGTAGACGACATACCAGATTACACAGCTGTTATCCAAAAAATAAAAACGATGAACAAAGAAGAAGCCATTTCATTTTTATCCCGCTTCAAAAAAGACGATATTATCGCCATCGGGCGGCAAATGAATATTAAATTGAAAGGGAAAGACCGGAAGAAAATTTTGATCGAGACGATTATTAACCATTATGGTTTTATCCATTTACATACGCAGAGGGGGAAAAAAGAAACAGTGCATGAAACGCTTCTCAAAACAAAATGAAGGCTGTGTATAAACACGAACGAGAGGATGTTTTATCAGCATCTTTTCGAATAGCCGCGAGGAAACCTCGCGCAATAAAAAAGCATATCCAAATGGCTGATCAAATTGATGACGTCACTAGGGAAGATACGGAGCTAGCAGCTGACATGAGAAGAAAAGCGAGAGCGGATCATACACGCTAAAGCACCAGGCGCTCTTGTTGCAGCTGCGGCTCTTATACAGCGACACAACCCGATTAACGACATTCGTGACTCCATCACCAAAATGTGTTCAAAATATGCTTCTTCCTTCAACAGCGAGAACAAAAACAGCCAAACCTAATCGTATAGCAGGCGTTCCTAAGGGAACAATTTAAATTTCAAAATGTGAAGGCACATTTCCTACAATAAAAAGCAAAGAGAGTCAAAGATCGCGGAGAAGTACACATACAAAAACAGAGAGCCGCGCTATGACTCTCTGTTTCTACAAATCTCGACAATCCTCGGGGCGTGACACCGTATCAGTCCATAAGTCCATAAATCACAAACGCTTCAACTCATCAAACACCGTATCTTTTATGTTTGTTGATGTAACGGATAATAAGTCGATTTCCTTCCAAATAATTTCTTGAATTTTTCCATATTTCTCTGATACCTTCTCATTGTTTGGAATCGTTTTGCCAATTCTATTTTCAAGTTGGATATCAGTAAAATTATCGCCATCGTATAAAGGCCAATAGAAAAGCCAATGCTCAGAAACGCTCGGCGGTTTATCCCAATGCTCAAGAGATGGGTATACATATTTGCATAACGTCATTCGCGGTTCTTCTTTAAAAGACAGTTCAATCGCATAGATTGGGTCGTTTTTCAATCCATTCCCCGACTGACAAGGCGGAGCAGAGTCTCTTTGGTATAGCTTAATAAAAGATTGGATGAACCACCCTCCATACTCGCGATCGGACTTCCAACGTAAAAATTGTGGAATAACTGGAACAAATCCGCATTCAACCGATTGACGATCCAATTCCGCCAACAGTTTATCAACATTCTCATACGTTTTTCGTACAACTTCAAACGCGTTTTTAATGTTTTCCCGTACACTAGTGAAACTCATAATATCTCCCCTTTTCAATCCTACTTACATCAAAATGAAAAAACTGTTCATCCGAATGAAAACAAAAATAAGAACCATATTCAACAATAGGATAAGAAAGATGTTGGAAACCTTGAAAACGCTCAAATCCCTTCTTTCTCAATAAAGCAACTAAATCTTTCAACATTAACCTTTCAAATTCATTTAACGTTTCATCTTTCTGCATATGCATCAGCTGCATGAACACTTCTTGCCATGACATATACCCGAAATGAACACCGCTTGGCAACTTTCGCTCTTCTATCGCCCTTTTAGCCATCATGTTCACTTCCGGTTCTTTCCCCAGCAAAAGCAAAAACTTAGGAGTTTGTTTTTTATCCGCTAATAAATCCAGCGCCTCTCGCTCCAATTGATCGTCCGACGATAAAGAGCTGTGATATTTCACCTCAATTCCTATCGTCAAATGATCCAATTCGAGCCAAACATCCATTTCGCTTCTTTCCCTCTTTGACCAAAACGTAACTTTCTCGCCGATAAACTCATCATTTTGTGTGGCTAAACCTTTTTGAAATACCGTTTGAGTAGCTGGAGAAAAAAAGACAGCACTGCTCAAAAGCGGCTGAATCCCTTTGTGAAAAGGGAGATAACGCAACGTGCCAAACACGTTCGCTGTTAACTGGTCTTCGAGACGCTCGCTGAGGTTCGAACCGTCTGACGATATTTTCCCATGTATTTCAGCTAACAAGCCTCTTTCCTCCCTTATAAATCGAAAATCTCCGTCAATTCTATTGTACTGAAATGTCACAGAAAATGTTGTCGAATATTGTAAAAACGACTACAAATCCCCTGCGGAAAACGAACATATCGACCAAAAATTCAAACGATCACAACAAAAAACTCTCCCTCATCTTAGGATGACTTTCTCCTTTTGAAGATAATAGGTATCGAAAACAGCGTTTTTCAGACCAAGAGTTTGTCGTTCGCTTTCTTCAGACTCCGCGTCGACACGGACACCGTTGCATTAAGCGAACTGCTACTTCTTCTTTCGCAGTTTTGGACTTTCACCATATAGACTACACCCATGCAGGGCGCACATACAAAAACAGAGAGCCACGCTATGACTCTCTGTTTCTGTAAATCTTAGCAATTCTCTGGGTGCGACGGGCACCGTGACCAATTGTACATTTTTAATTTGTGTAGATCTAAAACAAACCCATCCTCTATCAATACGTCTAATCCTAGCAACCCGTTAATTCCCGCATAATCCATTCCGCTAAAATCAACTTCATACTTCCTTAATTGAAAAGAGCCTAGCTTAACTGTATCCAATTTCTTTGTAAATGCATGCTCTTTGCCGCCTACTCCATAGTAAGTAACAATACGATCCCTTCTCTCCACCCATAACTCTATATCTTCTACTGCATGTTGCGAGATTAATGTTTTAGCAGCACCAGTATCAATAACCATATTATCAATCCTCTTCGTTTTCCCACGATAAACAATTTCAATTGACGTAAACAATAAACCGTCGCGATATTCAATCTGCATAGCGAGCCTTTCCTCTCAAACTAATCATTCCTCTCACTTGCAAAACAATGTCCTCATGACTCGTATGATACACGAGTTCGTTTCCTTTCGATTGCAACAACTCGCGAGTGGCATTCTCATCGGGAACTGTACCAACAACAGCTACTTCTTCAATAATCTCTTTGTCTCCATGTAAACGAGATTTCAATATGTGTAGCTTTACAAACTGATTTGGATACAATGTACGCACTTCCTGCCATTTCATTGTTATCACCTCGAAGAAAGAATGATAGCCGATGTAACTCTTTAACAAACGGGATCGCAGAAACCTCTTCTTATTGATTTTTCACTCTTCCTTTCACTTCTTCTTCCGTCAAGTCAAGCATGTTTGCAATCTCGGCAATGCTCATCCCTTTTTCGATCATTTTCCTAATCATTTCCCGCTCTCTTTGCTTCATGCCTTCTTTCAGTCCCTCTGCCCGTCCTTGTTCCAATCCTCTTTTCAAACCTTCTTTCAAACCTTCTTCTCGTCCTTCTTCCCGACTTCCGCGAATGTTCGATAGCTGATCAAGCAGCCATTTCAACCGCATTTCGTATGCGTAGCGGTTTTCTGGGTCGACGCTCAAACTTTGCCACTCTTCTAACGCTTCTAAAATTTCTTGTTCTGTCATCGCGACTCCCTCCAATTCGCGAACCATCTCTTCATCAATCTTTTTCGTCCGACTGTCCACCGCCGACAACATCGTTAGCCATGGCCATTCCGGTGATTGTTTTACATCCCGGCGGTATTTCTTCCATTTTACCATAAATTGTGACAAATCAAGCACATGAAATTCAAGATGTGGGCTCCAAAGAAACTGTTCTTCATCTTCACGAATGTGAAAAACGGTGTGGAAGCGATCTGTTTCGTGTGGGAAAAGTGGATAGTTAAGGATGGCAATCATAATGGTCGGGGGGAAGGGTGTCGTACCGTTCTCCTTTTGATAGCGAAGACGAAAATAGCCGCGCCCAGTAAATACAACAGCCGTTCAGGCATGCCGTATTGCGGGATAATTTGAATCTCGACATGAATGCGCTCGCCAAGATTCGTACGGACAATGACATCTAACCGCCCTGTTTTTCCGTCTTCTGTTTCTTTCGTCAGTTCGGTGTTTTCAAATTGCACATCGACGATTCGGTCATCTTCTTTCCGATGCAAAAGCGCGTTTAAAAACGCCATCGTAATCGACTTGCGACTCGGTTGGCCAAACATCTGCTTGAACATAAAATCCATTTTCAAATCGAGGTATTGCATGAGGATCATCCTTTCGAGAAATTTAGGAGAGTACAACTTGATTAAAATAAAGGAATAAGGGAAATGCAAATGGGGAAAATGGATTTTCTAGCGTTCTTTTTTTGCGATAAAAAGCAAAAAAGTCAGGGAAATTGGCTCTTGGATGCGATAAAAATGAATTTTTGTTATCTCGTTTTTGGGAAATTGGCAGAGGAATGGATTTCGCTTTACCTGCTACTCTTGCAACGTTCGCGTCATTCTGGGTGGTGCGGCACCTTGCCATCATGTGGAGCGCACATGCAAAAACAGAGGTAACTATTCAGCCATTACATAGAAAAAGTTTACGAGATCGGGTTTATTTCTGTTCCCCTTGTCTATACTAGTACCATCCAAGACAAGGGAGGTGAACACGATGGCAAACGTTGTTTTTGATTTCCAACAAACGGTCTTCACACTCGAAAGCATGGTCGCAAAAATCGAGCGCCAAGCACAAACCATCGAAAAACTCATCAAAGAAAACGAACAATTAAGACAAGAAAACCAGCAACTTCGTCAAGAAAATCAAAAATTGAAAGCACGTATTGCAGAATTAGAAGCCCGTACGAAAAAAAACAGTACCAATAGCCATTTGCCGCCGTCTTCTGACCGGTTTGTGGCAAAATCCCCTTCTCGCCAACCGTCGGAGAAACAGCCGGGAGGGCAACCGGGGCATCGAGGAACGACGCTCCGTCAAGTCCCCAATCCTGACCACCGAGTCCTTCACCGCGTGACCAAATGCAAAGGATGTGGTCACTCTTTAGAACATGTCGCTCCGCTTCAAGTAGACATTCGCCAAGTGTTCGACCTCCCAGTGGTTCGAATGGAAGTGACTCAACACGAACGGGAAGTGAAGGGGTGTCCGAAATGTCATCTCGTCCAGCAGGCAGAGTTCCCTTTTTATGTCACGAATCATGTCCAGTACGGACCAGCCATCACTTCCCTTGTTTTATACTGGAATCATGCGCAGTTGATCCCGTGCGAGCGTGTCACGGAGATGGTCAAAGCGCTAGTGGACCATTCGATGAGTGCAGGCACAGTCGTGAACATGACGAGACGATGGCTCCCTGTGTTCAAAGCAGCGCTCGAAGAGATCGAAGCGGCGTTGCTCGCTTCCAAGACGTTGCACGTCGATGAAACGAGCCTGCGTGTGAACAGAAAGAACCAATGGGTGCATGTGGCTTCCACTGCCAAGGTCACACGATACGGGCTTCATCGTTCCCGTGGAAAGCAAGCGACGGACGACATCGGGATCTTGCCACGGTACAAAGGAACGATGGTACACGATGCGTATTCGGTGTACCCGATGTACACAGAGGCGAGCCATGCCCTTTGCCACGCCCATCATCTCCGGGAGCTTCGGGCATATACAGAACTTTACGGCCATTCATGGTCGAAAGAGATGAGCGAAGCGCTGTTGAAGATGAAACAGGCGGTGGAGAACGCGGGCGGAGCTCTACCGGAGGAGGAAGTCCGGTATTGGGAAGCCGTGTACGACGAGCTTCTAGCGAATGGTCGCCGAGAACTCGAGGAGCGTTGCCGACAAGGCAAGCATGAAGGCGTCCGCAACGCGCAGAATTTCATCCAGCGTCTAGAAAAGCGCAAGCAAGAAGCGCTTCTCTTCCTGCGAAAGAAAGAAGTGCCGTTTGACAACAACCAAGCCGAGCGCGATTTGCGGATGGTGAAAGTCAAACAAAAAATTTCCGGAACGTTTCGTCAGGAAGACGATGCGGAGGCTTTCTGCACCATTCGCAGCGTCATTTCTACCCTGCAAAAACACGGAAAGCCGGCTTGGGAATCGTTGCAAAGACTTCTAAGTGGGGAGTCTCTCCAAACGATTCTCCATTCCTCCTAGGGCATTTTCGATACGGGAAATGCCCTATTGGTGCTGGATTCTGAAAATCGCACTAGTATTGGGCTGAATGGATACAAACAGAGAGCCGCGCTATGACTCTCTGTTTCTATAAATAATTCTCGGGGTGGGACAGGTACCACGACCTAACATCCAGCTGATCACTTGCCACGTTATATCATATCAGCTTGTATGGAGATGAAAACGGAAACAAAAAATCGGAAATTCTTTATTGCAACCTATGGAGAAAAAACTCGTGAAAAAAGGGAATATATTTTAAAAGGTATAATCGATATGACTTCTTGAAACATGATATAATATGTATAAAACCTCAACCAAGGTGGGGATGCAAATGAGAACTAACAAAAAAAGGAACCGTGGCGCATATCATATAACAACTGGAACGGCAAAACGCCCAATTTTAAAGAGAATAGTGCGTCAAAACCGTCATCATTACCGAATTGGAGCATCTGTTCTAACAGAAGAGCAAATGAAGGAGGTCATTCAAGTGCGACCTGAAAAGAGGAAGCTAACCAAGGAAGAAAAGAAAGCGTTACACAAACGTCTGGCTGGTAGTGCAAAGTTATTTAGCAAAGAAGGCGTGTTGGAATCATTAAGAATTGCAAATAGAGAAGAGTGGGAGGATTAAGCATTGTCAACCAAAGTACTAATCGATACAAATATATACGCAGCACATGAAATGGGTTACCCTGATGCAGTGGAGTTCATTGAACAGCTGATTGAAGATGAGGCAGAGATTATTATGACTACCTTCATTGAGATGGAAATCATGTCTCATTTCGAAATCGAAACAGATCCTGATATAAGAGAAAATAGAAAAGGATATATTCAAATGGCTGATCAAATCTATATACATGCACTTTAAAGCAATGACTTCTGTATGAACGCCTTTTTCTATGGTTATACTGCTCCTAAATACCCACGTATAAAAGGAGCGGAAATGACATGAAACGTCTTAAAATTACAAATGATCACGGCTGGACCCCTCGAACACTTCGGAAACAAGAACGAAAAATCAAAGATGCTTCGCTTCGCGTTCGGGTTACTGCCGTTCGCCTCGTCATGGAAGGGTATCTCGGGAAAGATGTCGCGAAAATGGTCAATCTATGCCGTCAATCTGTTGCCCTCTACGTCTCACGCTTTAACGAAGGAGGACTCGATCATTTACTCGATCGCCGCTTACCACCCGGTCGTGTGCCGTTTCTTACCGAAGAACAGCAACAAGCACTCAGACAACTTGTGTTAACCACCACCCCCGTTGATGTCGGTTGGGGCATTTCTTCATCATGGAACACACGCATTTTGCAATCTTACATCCAACAAACATATGGTGTGTTTATGTCACGTGAAGGCATTCGCAAGTTGTTACATCGTCTTCGTTTATCGTGGACACGTCCGACTTACAAGCTGGTTAAAGGGAATCCAGAACATCAAGCTGCTTTTCAAAAGGAACTCGAATTTATAAAAAAAAACTAATCACCGAGAACGTTACCATGTTTTATGTAGATGAGACGCATGTTCGTGCCTATCAAGCGCTTCGTACGACATGGGCAGAAGTGGGCAATCAAAAACAAGTGCCGAGCTACGGTCATCATGCCCATGTGTCCATTTTTGGTGCGGTCGACGTTCAACAAGGCGATGTCGTGTTTCATCGTGCCTCATCCGCCAATGCCGAGACGTTCCTAGACTTTTTGCGCCTGTTGAAAGAGAAATATTCGGATCGATTCATCGTGCTTGTGTTGGACAATGCACGTATTCATCATGCCAACATGGTGCAAGCATTCCTCGATAGCGACGAAGGCGCTGCATTTCACTTTATCTATTTGCCACCGTATTCTCCACAGTTAAACCCGATTGAACGGTTATGGAAGTGGCTGAAAGATGAAGTGATTGCCAACGTCTTGCATAAAGATCAAAACGACATTGCCCAGTCTATTACTCGTTTTGAACAGTACGTCTTGCAACACCGGGATGAAGTGTTACGCCGCATCGGGTGTACTGCGTAAACCAGAGGTTAAAATGTCAATTTGGATGTATATAAATGATTCAGCTTTAACACTACATTTTGCACCACTTCCTTGCTTACACTACCGAATTTTTTGAGCACAATCTCTTTAGACAGCGTATAAATTTTATCCGCTCTAATCGCAGAAGTCACTTTCAAGCTTCCTTCAGTCAAATCCGATGGATTGATGATAATAGAATAGTCGATATTTTTCAGTTGGGATGTAATCGCAGCTACGAGCAAATCTTCTGTTTGTTGGTTATACATGTCATTTGATAAAACAAGAACAGGTCGCTGTTTCGTTACAGATAAATTACTGAATGGAATCGGGATAAGGACAATGTCGCCTTGTTTATACATGATTCCATACCTCATCATCCACATCGTTGTTCCAAAAATCTATACTTGTTTCACTTGCTTTACTTAAATCATGAACGAGTTGCTTTTCTTGTTTTTTCATTAAATATTCCACAAAATCTAAAACTTTTTCAATTTCTCCTTCAGACATCTCTTTGATCAATTCGATTAATTTTTCCTTTGCGTTATTCATCTATTTGTCCCCCTTTAACAATGTATAGCGCATTCTTGTGGCAGGCATAAATCAATCTTTAAGCAAATTACGAACTTCTTCTTCCGCAAGATCAGTAAGACCCGCAATCTCTTTTGCCGCCATTCCTTTTTTCCATTCGATTCGTTCACTTTCAGTATAACCCATTTTGCTCAACAACGCAGCAGCGATTGAGTTGTCATGGCGAATATAATCACGCCAGTTTTGTTTGCGCAATTCAACCGTAAGAAATCGGAATTGAAGCACATCGAGAAACGGAAATTGGAGTGTAAACGATGAAGGTTCATTGCGAAGGTAGTCGTAGCTAAATACCGCAATCGGTAACATGCGCTTCCGGTGTTTTTCAAACAAGCGGCTAAAGTAAACAAACATCCGCTCTGGAAACGATGGCTGCACGTAACTTTGATTTTCAATATGGACGATAATCAGGCCATCTTCCCCTTTCAACTTCGTTTCGACTAACAAATCGACGCGATACTTCTCCCCCGCCGTCACATCGGTGAACAGCTCCTCCGACAAAAACGACACGTGCTGAAAGTCGATATGCTCGTGCATGGCGGGGAAAGGATAAACTCTTCAAAAAATGTTTGGATCAGCTCTTTAAACAAGCGGTCGTGGTCAGCGGCCATCGAATCACCTCACGACATCAAGTATTGTTTCGTGCGTTTTTATTAAAATAGAAAAGAGCGAAAGAAGCAAACACGGAAAATTGAATTTTCCAACGTTTTTTTTCGCTATAACTATAAAAAGCGAAGCGAACCTGATAAAAGAGCTCTTTTGCGAATGAATTTTCACTAAAAAATGGCGAACTTCCAAAATCCACTCACGAATCTTTCAATCGTTCTCTCATTTCTTCCTCCGTCAAATCAAGTATATTGGCAATCTCGGCAATGCTCATTCCTTTTTCGATCATTTTCCTAATCATTTCCCGCTCTTTTTGCTTCATGCCTTCTTCTCGACCTTGTTCCAATCCCGCTTGCCGTTCGCCGCGGATGTTGGACAGCTGGTCAAGCAGCCATTTGAGCCGCATTTCGTATGCGTAGCGGTTTTCTGGGTCGACGCTTAAACTTTGCCACTCTTCCAATGCTTCTAAAATTTCTTGTTCGGTCATCGCGATTCCCTCCAATTCGTGCAACATTTGTTCATCGATTTTCTTCGTTCGGCTATCGACAGCCGATAACATCATCAACCACGGCCATTCCGGTGACCGTTTCACATCACGGCGGTATTTCTTCCATTTTACCATAAATTGCGACAGATCGAGCGCATGGAATTCAAGGTGCGGGCTCCAAAGAAACTGTTCCTCGTCTTCTCGGATGTGAAATACGGTGTGAAAGCGGTCCGTTTCGTGTGGAAAAAGCGGATAGTTGAGGATCGCGATCATAATTGTCGGTGGAAGCGTAGCGTACGGTTCTCCTTTCGACAGTGAGGACGAAAACAGCCGCGCCCAGTAGTACAACAGCCGTTCAGGCATGCCGTATTGCGGGATAATTTGAATTTCTACATGAATGCGTTCGCCGCGATCGGTGCGCACGAGCACGTCTAACCGACCCGTTTTTCCTTCTTCCGTCTCTTTCGTCAACTCGGTGTTTTCAAATTGCACATCGACGATGCGGTCGTCCCCTGTTCGATGCAACAGCGCGTTTAAAAACGCCATCGTAATCGACTTTCGGCTCGGATGGCCAAACATCTGCTTGAACATAAAGTCCATTTCCAAATCGAGGTATTGCATGAGGATCATCTTTTCGAGGAATTTAGGAGAGTACAACTTGATTAAAGCAGAGGAATACGGGAAATGCAAATGGGGGAAAATGGATTTTCTAGCGTTCTTTTTTGCGATAAAAAGCAAAAAAGTCAGGGAAATCGGCTTTTAATGAGGGGAAAAATGAATTTTTGTTATTGCGTTTATAATTGGTGGCAAGGGAATAGGGTTTGAGGAGCATACATGCAAAACAGAGAGCCACGCTATGACTCTCTGTTTCTACAAATCTCGACAATCCTCGGGGCGTGACAGGCACGCTAATAAGCTACCTTTGGCTTTTATATCCCTCGTATTTCGGTTTAAATTTTAAATGCAAGAATGCCTCGATTAGATTTAATACAAAAATCCCCAACGATGCATCTATCATAAAGTCGATTCTTCTTATATTCTGTTTAATCCAATCTCCGACAATATCTTCAGTTAAGTTAAAACATTTAAAATCCGGGTCATTCAAAATGGATTTTGCTAAATTGCTTTGGGAACTTGTTGGAACATAGTGCTGGCTTCTAAACCTTGCATCACTATTCGGACCAACCTTTCCAATTTTTAAAAATTCATCCTTATAAACAAAGGAGTAAATCCCCATTTTCCCACGTGGCAAACCTGCTGGCTTATGTGGAACTCCTCTGTCCAATATTTGTATTTGATCTTCAGAAATGACGGTTCCTGTTAATCTAACCACTGATAGTAACTTTGCTTTTAATTCTTTCATTTGATAGCTCCTTCAAAGCTTTTCACTGTTTTGCCGCACCATTTCAACAGCTACCATAAATCAGGATATCTCTTATTCCCCATATTTGAGCTCGTCTACACTTATTACAACTCTCTCAACCGATTCCTTTCGATTTTTATCGTATTGTCTTTGCCATCGAGTATATCAGCACGCTTGCTTCCGTAAATGCGTAAACGCGGAGAGCCTTTGACCGCTCTCACCGATAGCCGTGGTGTCCCACGGAATTGCTTTTTGTCTATATCGACACATGCAACAAATTCGTTCCAGTAGACAATGGCAATGATTTGATTGTAGTCGCTTAATTGCTTCTGGCCGCAAATAAAAGCAAAAATTAGCGTCTTTTCTTGATTTTCTTGGTGAATATTGATAATTTCCTCAATTTCATTATCACTGAATGAAAAAGACCAAGTAAAATCTTTGGAGCCTGATGGGGTAGTATGATACTTCGTGTAGATGATGTAACTCGTTTTATTTGTCGTGACTGTATATATTTGCCGACTGTCGTTTTCTTTTTCAAACAACGCTGGTGCCAATCCCCCATTCACTAGTGCAGAGAGCAGCGCACCATAATAATAATCCGCTTTGCAAATCGTCGTCACTCCAATCCCCTCCCCTAAAATTGAGCACATTCCCCGATTCAATTGTACTGAAAGAAAATGGAGAATACTGTAGAATATTGTAGAAACCAACAGGAAAGTTTGAGCATTTTTTGCTAAATAAGAGTCGGTTTTTCCTTCTTACTGACACACACGCATACATGATTAAAGAGAGCCGGATGGCTCCCTTGGTTATATAAGGTCATGTTCATGTTTAAAAAAGGGGGAACAAGCGTGCAAAATCCACGAGTTTCTTTGGATTTTGACAAGCACGATATCACTTCAGCTTCTCAATCTCTTCCAAAGACAACTCCGTCAGTTCATGGATCGTCTGTACGTCGTACCCTTTCTCCAGCATCTTTTTCGCGATCTGGCGTTTTTCTTGCTGCAGTCCTTGTTGTAATCCTTTTTCCAATCCTTCTTTCAACCCTTCTTCCCGACTTCCGCGAATGTTCGATAATTGATCAAGCAGCCATTTCAACCGCATTTCGTATGCGTAGCGGTTTTCCGGGTCGACGCTCAAACTTTGCCATTCTTCTAACGCCTCTAAAATTTCTTGTTCTGTCATCGCGACTCCCTCCAATTCGCGAACCATTTCTTCATCAACCTTTTTTGTCCGCCCATCCACAGCGGACAACATCGTCAGCCACGGCCATTCGGGTGATTGCTTCACATCCCGGCGGTATTTCTTCCATTTTACCATAAATTGTGACAAATCAAGCACATGAAATTCAAGATGATTGCTCCAGAGAAACTGTTCTTCATCTTCACGGATGTGAAATACGGTGTGAAAGCGGTCCGTTTCATGCGGAAAGAACGGATAGTTGAGGATCGCGATCATAATGGTCGGGGGAAGGGCGGAATACGGTTCTCCTTTTGAAAGCGAGGACGAAAACAGACGCGCCCAGTAGTACAACAGCCGTTCGGGCATACTATATTGGGGGATGATTTGAATCTCGACATGAATGCGTTCCCCAAGATTCGTACGGACAATGACATCTAACCGCCCTGTTTTTCCGTCTTCTGTTTCTTTCGTTAGCTCAGTATTTTCAAACTGCACATCGACGATTCGGTCATCGCCTGTCCGATGCAAAAGCGCGTTTAAAAACGCCATCGTAATCGACTTTCGGCTCGGATGGCCAAACATCTGCTTGAACATAAAGTCCATTTCCAAATCGAGGTATTGCATGAGGATCATCCTTTCGTGGAATGTAGGAGAGTACAACTTGATTAAAATAGAGGAATAAGGGAAATGCAAATGGGGAAAATGGATTTTCTAGCGTTCTTTTTTTGCGATAAAAAGCAAAAAAGTCAGGGAAATTGGCTCTTGGATGCGATAAAAATGAATTTTTGTTATCTCGTTTTTGGGAAATTGGCAGGGGAATAGATTTCGCTTTACCTGCTACTCTTGCAACGTTCGTCATTCTGCGTGGTGCGGCACCTTGCCATCATGTGGAGCACACATGCAAAAACAGAGAGCCACGCTATGACTCTCTGTTTCTACAAATCTCGACAATCCTCGGGGCGTGACAGGTACCACGCCAACGAGCATCTTAAATCTTCTCACCCAATGTTGGGGATATTTTCCCTAGGGAATTAGAATCTAGCCCATGTGCTATCAATTGAGAATCAATCAAATCAAGTATATCAAAGTATGCGAAATTTGAACCCAATCTGAAAAATTTGTCTTCAGCAGATTCATCAGCAGGCACCGTTAATGTTTCATTGTACTTTTCTTGAATAAGTGTAATTAAATCTTCCAAAAAAACTCTTAACTGTTCATCCATTTTCATCTACTCCCTCTAGAAATGTTGATATATCAAGGTTTCTTGGCATCTTAGGGGTGCCAAAAAAATATTTTTCGACAAAACTCATCACATACTTTTGAATTTTTGTTGATATCTAACAGTCCATGGGTGCGCTTCGCGGCCACTGGGTATTTTTGTATTTTTCACTCCAGTGGGGGGATGTGTATGCGATGCACCTTGGATCTCTGCACAACTGATGAGGACGAACCCTCCCATGTCTCTGGGCATCCTTGTGCCAACATTCCTTCGTTCGGTCTCTTCACCAGGCAGAGGCCGGCTAAGCTCCTTAAGGGACTCTAGGTCGAATGGATGAAATCGTGCCAGCTTCTCCGTGTCATCTGGTTGTTCAGACAGTTCTTTTTGCGAAAGGAGGCGACTCTAGGCTGCCTGCGCTTGGGATTGGGAAAAGATATCTTGCATCATTCGTTCCCCATCAAATGCTTGCTGTTTCACACCAACCGCGTATAGAATCTTCAATAGCTTGCCACATAACACGACGATCGATTGCTTCTTACGCAAAGGGTTAACGGGGCGTGTCGTATAGTACTCGTGCAACTTCCGGAACGCCTCATTATGGCGAATGAGTGGCATCATCACCCGAAAGAGGAGGGCGAGTAGCCGTTTTCGTCCTCGCTTCGAGATTCGTTTTTGCCCCTTGTGTTGCCCTGAGGAGTTTTCTTTCAACGTCAAGCCCGCTAATTTGATCAGCTGCCGCGGATCTTGGTACTGATGAAAACTCCCGATTTCCGACAACAATTCCACAATCGTCGCATCTCCTAGCCCTGGAATCGTTTGAAGCCATTCGTACTCCACCGTTGTTTGTGCAAAGGCAGTTAACTCTTCCGTCAACGCTGCGATCTCTTGTTCCAATTGGCGATATCGGCGGACCAACGTGGCGATTTCGATACGGGCCATCTGTTGTCCTTGTGTGATGCCAATCGAATGGCGAGAGACCTCTACCAGCTTTTGAATTTTCGGTTTTTGCGGACATTGGAGTCCTTCGCTTTGACGGTATCGCTCCATGAGCCCTTCGACCGTCTGATCGGCGATGTCCATCGGAAATGGCGTGTTTTCTAAGACCGCCAACGCGATTTTTCCGAACGACGGAAACACCTGCACAAACTCAGGGAAGTACCGATCCAGCCAGCGAATCATTTGATTGTGGACGGCATTCCGTTCCTTGATTAATGACTCTCGAAACGTGCTTCCTGCCCGCAATTCCGCTTCCACCTCGTGGAGAATGCGGGGGGATAGCTAAAGCGTCCGTCTTTGACCAGTCTTGCGATGACTAGGGCGTCTTTGGCATCATGCTTCGTTGGCAAGTTGTCGTCCAGTTCTTTCGACCGTTTGACGTGCATCGGGTTGACCATGACCAATGGGATCCCTTTTTCCTCGAGGAAATAGGCGAGGTTCAACCAGTAATGTCCGGTCGGTTCGATTCCGACGATCACTTCCGTTTTGCCAAATTCCCTCATCGCCTCTTGAATCAACGCATAGAACTGCTCGAATCCGGCTCTTGACTGGAACACCGGAAACCGCTTCTTCAGCTCCCTTCCCCGCGCGTCCACCATCGCTGCAAAATGCTTTTGCTTGGCAATATCCATTCCAATCACTAATGTTTGATCAGTGACTTGTTCAATTTTGCGATTTTGTGTACAATTCATTGTAGAGTCCTCCTTGGTCTGATGTTAGGTGCTTGTTGACACCCCTGCATCATACCAAGAGGGCTTTTTTCTTTCAAGTCCCCCAAAACCTTTCTAACAGGAATGCTCCCTCTATAAAATATTGATTTACTCACTTATATCATTTTTTCAACCTGAACTTATATAATAAAGAACGGAATGATCCGTTCGTAGAACAATTAAAATAATATAGAATTTTCGCGAAAAATACTGTCGATTTTTGTCATAAAACTCACATTTCGCACCCTCTCGACAAACATCGGGAGGATTTTTTTATCTTCCTGTCGAATGAATCCTTGAAACACAAGAGAGGCAAAGGAGTTTCTACATCATGAGCGTTCAAATCCGTGCCATTTATGAAAGTTCCTATTTGAATATAATAAGCACTATTTTCAAGAACCTTGGTCTCCCTTCGTTAATCGACCGTCTGGTTCCGGTGGATCCGCAATGCCAAACCCGAGCCAGCGATGTGGTCTGGCTGCTCACCTTGGATATCTTGAGCGGTCGGCAAGCACTCGTTCATGTGGAACGATGGGCGCATGACATCGATTTGCCTAAGCTGATCCGACCAGGGCTTTCCCCTTCTTGGTTCAACGACGATGCCATCGCGCGCCATCTGGATCGGCTGTACGACGCCAATATCCACGCGGTTCTTTCGGCTTGTTTGGTGCAGATTTACAAGAAAGAGGGAATCCCTCTTCGGGTGTTCCATGCCGATACGACCGATGTATCGGTTTACGGTACGTATGAATCGGCCTCACCGGATGCCTTGCAGATTACGCATGGCTACAACCGGCATCATCGTTGGCAAAAGCAGATCGGATTTGGGCTGATTGGCAACGAGGATGGCATCCCGTTTTATGGCGATGTACACGACGGCAACCTGCCGGATAAGACGTGGAATCCCGAGGTGTTGTCCCGTGTGCAGAAACAGCTGAAGCAGGCCAAAATCGAAGACGAATGGATTTACGTAGCCGATTCTGCGGCCATGACGAAAGACACGCTGGCGCAAACGAAGGCCGCCAACGCCTTTTTGATCACAAGAGGTCCTTCTTCGCTCCGGATCGTCAAAACCGCGCTGGCTAAAGCCGATGCCCAAGACACGCCGTGGAGCGATCCGTTCTCCTTCGCAGAGAAAAACGGAGCCACCTACCGGGTGTGGGAAACGACATCGACGTACGAAGGTCATTCGGTCCGGTTGATCGTCGTCGAATCCAGCGCGCTCGACCAACGAAAAGGAAAGACGCTCGAAAAAGAGCGAAACCAAGAAGCGGAGTTTCTTCGGCAGAAACAACCCCAGTGGGAAAGCCGTCTGTTTTCGTGTCGGGAAGACGCCGAACAATCCCTAGCGTCTCTAAAGGCGTCCCTTCGTCTCCGGTTCCATCGCGTCGAGGCGTCGGTCGAAGCGATCGTGCGCCCGAAAAAACGGCGCGGACGTCCGAAAAAAGGGGCGGAACCAGACATGGAGACGGTGTACGCCCTTCGCTTGAACGTGGAATTCGACCAAGATGCGTGGGAACAGGAGAGACGGAAAGCGTCCCGGTTTGTCCTTGTCACGACCGTTCCGGAGGAATGGAAAGGTCAACCGATGAACGCGAAAGAGATCTTGAAGTTGTATAAAGGTCAAATCTCGGTGGAAATGAACTTTTCTTTCTTGAAAGACCCGTTCTTTACGGATGAGATTTACGTGAAAAAACCGGAACGAGTCGCGGTATTGGGCTATTTGTTTCTGTTGGCCTTGGCGATTTACCGTGTCTTCCAGCGCCGAGTGCGTCAGTTCATCACCCCGGAACACCCATTAAAGGGCGCGGGAGGTCGGAAACTGACCCGACCGACCGGACAAGCGATTTTTCAATTGTTTTGGTATGTTAGGGTCGTCCTGTTGGAACTGCCGGATGGACGAATCCAACGCGCGTTAGGTCAACCGCTCACATACGAGCAGCGAAGGATTTTGCAAGGATTAGGGATGGACGAGAGCATTTACGTCTAACGGGATAAAGAACGACCAGCGATGGTAAAAAAAGGATACCATCGCTTTTGGTGTTGGTTCGAAAGTTATTCTAAAAAACTGAATAAAAAATCCTTTCCTTCTGCCCTACCAAGTTGCGAAATATGAGATAAAAACAAAAAACAGAAGCCAAAAAGCTTCTGTACTAAAATTAAATGATTATCACCTTATTCAAAACTTGTATCAATTCGCTTAAGAACATTTTTAGTTGTAAAATCCAATTTGTGAAAACTTTTGGGGAGGAATTCATCGTCAGCTTCTTTATTATAATTTATTTATATCCTTTTCTCGGGAGAAAAAATTCCCCCGCTCATCCTTTCCTCCCCCATCTCGAGAGTATATTTTTACTTACGATTCTTCCTCAATACAAAATACACACACTTCTTGAAATGCTTAAAAAAGATCTTAAAGCAAGCAATCCAATATCCAATGCTTGTATTACAAACAAATAAACTACATTCTGAAATTATGAGTATAAGCAAAATAATCAATTCGTTCATTGCCTCTCTTCCTTTCCGTTTTAGGATGTACATTAATTTTTGAATATTATGGAAAGGATGAGGCTTTAGGGAATTTGAAATATACATATATAATTTGTAGATATCTTACAATATACAAATAAGATTTTCAACAAATAAAATATTACAACTTGCCGTAAAAAGTCGACAAGCTGAACAAATCCGATTGGACCTGCTTATTTGTAGTTCTTTAAAATCCATTATTTTTTCTATACACCGCCTCCAACCCCTTAATCGTTTTGTTCGAATCAACATCATCATGCGGGATTAGCAAGTATATCCATTCTTTCCCGTTGTTTTCGCGAGCATGGTTGGAAGCGTGTTGGCACCATGTGATTGCTGCTTTCGCTTTTGCTTTGACTTCTTTATCGTCTTCGATTTTATTTGTCGCTTTGATTTCACATATATACATTTTTTCATTTGTTTCCACAATGAAGTCTGGAATATATGCTTTTGTCTGGTTGTAGTAAATTTTGATATGGTTTTGCGTTGGTTTCAGCCATTTTAAAACGGATGGATCGCTTTCACAAATGACAGCGAATTTTCGTTCGGCATCGGATTCGAATTTTTGCGTTCGATATAAGCATTTTGTAAAGCCGCCAAAGCACATGCCACGAATCGAGGATTTATTCATGACAGGTTGGCGGAAATCGCGCACTTCTTCATCAATATCAACAGTTATCGTGCTACTTTTTAACGTATCGAACCCTACGCGAACAATCGCTTCGTAATTCGTTTCGTCTTGGTAATAATGATCTCTCATTTGTGCGTAAATGAGCTGAGCCAATCGTTTTGCGTTGTAAACGACAACATTTTTCACGTCTTCTTCTTTTAAATAACTGTGAAGATACGCAATTAGCTGTCCTGATAGCTTGTACAGCAATTCCGCATGGTCATCATACGAAATGTTCGGATAGTCCATGAGATGAAACACAATATAATTTTCTAAGTGCTCTTCTGTCTCTTGAACATCTTTTTTGATTTGCAATAATTCTCGTTGATGAGTACGCAAATGCTCAATTAAAATATTTTCGGCAACTGGCTGCAATTTCGGAATCACACTGCAATCTAAGTCAAAATCGTGATAACCCCATGAAATGTCACCAGTCGGTTGTAAAATCACCCTTGGAATTTCAATCGTCAAATCTGGAATTAGTTCAACCGCCTTTGCCACCATGTTTTCCACTATTTTTTGCGGCTCTTCTTCAAATAAGGACAACTGGGACGATGTGTAAAGTTCATTGACTTCGTGAATAATCTGTTGTTGAACTGACGGGTCTTTTAATTGTTTGGAACTATACAACGTTTGCTTATTAGCAATCGTTTTCAACACAGTTTCTGCAATACTTCTCTCTAGTTCAAATTTCTTCTCTTGCTCAGGAGTGACAGGTTTATTTTCGCCAACAAGTTGTTCAATAAGCGTAGCTTCTACCTTTGATTCAACGACAACCATTTTCTTCTCTGTCTGTGCCACGTCACGGCCAATGACAACGCCACGGCGAATAATCGAAGTAGGATTATTCGCTTCATCAATAATTTCTTGGAATTTATCATGAGCAATAATCGTTAAACGGTCAACCGCCGGCACACCCGTACGTTTACCATACGGAAGACGAAGACCGCGGCCGATCGATTGTTCGACTAGCGTCTTTGAGTTTGCCGCACGAAGGGGGATAATTGTATATAAATTGGTGACGTCCCATCCTTCTTTTAACATATTTACATGGATCACTATTTCTACTTGTGAATGAGGATCTTCAAGCGCTAACAGTTCTTTAATTGTTTCATCTTTTTCTTCGCCGCGCTGATTGGAATGGACGGTAATCACTTTCCCTTTATAACGCCCTTCAAAAAAGTCGTCGCTTTCAATCATATTCATGAGATCTTCTGCGTGTTTCGTATCTTGAGCCACAACAAGAATAAACGGCTTCACTAATTTTTTGTTGTTTTCACGAGCATATAGTTCTAATTCTAGTTTTGTTTCCTCATGAACACGAACGCCGTCTTCAAGTTTTAAACGCTCTAACTGATCCTGATTTAATTTCTCTGGATTGAAGTTTTCCCTCGTGGCAACGGCAGGTTCTTTTACATACCCATCTTCCATTGCTTTATAAAGAGGATAGCTGTAAATCACGTTTTTAAACGGAATCGTTTTGCTTCCGCTCTCGACTTGCGGGGTCGCGGTTAATTCCAAACCAAGAATGGGATTTAATTCGTTAATCGCTTTTACCCCTGCCGTTGCGCGATAACGGTGCGACTCGTCCATTAGTAGCACAAGGTCAGGAAGCGATTTTAAGTAATCGTAATAGCTTTGTCCTAAATATTCACTTAACCGTTTAATACGCGGCGATTTTCCGCCTTTTACTTCATTGTTAATCTTGGAAATATTGAATATATTAATATTCACTGCTGTTGGATCGTCTAAAAAGAGCGCATGTTGCCAATAGTCGTCACCAGTAATAATGTTCGGTTGTTTATTCGCAAATTCGGAAAGCCCTTTAAATACATATTTTGCTGTGTTTGGCGTAAAATCTTGAATTAATTTTTCATAAATCGTTAAGTTCGGTGCTAACACAAAGAAGTTGCGAATTCCTTTCGCCATATGTAAATAAGCAATAAACGCCCCCATTAACCGTGTTTTTCCAACACCTGTTGCCAATGCAAAACAGAGCGAAGGGAATTCACGTTCAAAATCTGTTACACTTGGAAAGTTCGCGTTAACATCCGCTAACTTCTTTTGTAATGATTGGGGATCGTTTTGTTTATTTAAGCCGAAGTGTTCAATCACTTCGGCAAGAATTTCTAACGACTCTTTCTGTGGTTTCCGCAGGCTAAGACGGGATGAAATAGCGTTAACGATACGATTCATGACCTCTTCCCCCTAAAATAGCTCCAATTGTTCTGGTTCTCTTTCTTTCATCGGTAAATTGTTGACATTTAAGCTGTAGTCGTCACGACCAAATTCGCATTTATTTAAAATCGCTTGCGGCAATTTTTTAATCGTAATTTGCGGGAATTCATCTACATTTACGTTATATGCCTTACAGCAAATCAACAGCGTTTCGTTTTCTTTCATTTGTTCCACGATGCCAGCGACCATCTGGTGGGTGACGAGCTGCGTAGTTGTGAAAATAAAATCATTTTCGGTCGATTGACCTTGCTTCCAAAATACGTGCGGGTCTGGATTGTACGTAAATCCTTCATGCTTGCACATCGCTTCCGCGAGCATTTCGGCATTGTATTCCGGATTAATAATCCAGTTGCCAAATTTATCTTTCTTCAACAAACTCGGCGCTAATTTGTAATAGCGAAAACCGCCGCCGCCTTGCCAATTGACCGCTTTGCTAATCCCGCCTTGGTCCGTTCCGTCAATGACTCGCTTCATCCGTGGAATAATATGCGTATGGCAATGCTCCCCAAGTTCAATCATAATCCAACGCCGCCCCATTTTATGCGCCACCGCGCCAGTTGTACCAGAGCCGGCAAACGAATCGAGAACCCAGTCGCTAGGTTGGGTTGCAATCTCAAGTATCCTTTTTATTGTTTTTTCTGATTTAGCCGTTGGAAAAAATCCATTATTCTCATACGTTAATAAATCTGTCCAGTTATTATTGATCATTATCCCACCTTTAGGTGGAATCCAATATCTAATTCCTTTATCCTTTGCTTGACTTCCTTCTACTTTTTTAATAAACGACTCTTTTTTCCCTCTCATTTCCCAGTAATCCTTTAAATCAATAAAACCGTTTTTTTTACAATATTCTTCATATTTCTTATAATTTTCTACAGCCTCATATGCTTTTTCCTTACTCCATATCCAGTGGCCGCTATCAAGTGTTTCTCCAAGTATTTCATATTGCATAGTTTTTCTGTCATCACGTTGATAAAAAGTTTTCCACTGACCTTCCAAGTGTTTTTTGTCATCAGAGGCTTTGTAAATCTTATTTAATCGGCTCTTTTCACTTTTTGCATAACATAAAATCTGTTCCACTGCATTATTATAAGATTTTAAATATTCATTTTGACTATTATTTGTTTTTATAGTCCTCGAAACATAAAACCGATTTCTAAAATTTGCTCTTCCGAAAATTTCATCACAAAGCACTTTTAAATAATCTGCTTCATAATCATCAATCTGTATAAATATAAAACCGTCTTCAGATAACAGCTTTTTCAAAATTTCTAATCTAGGTTTCATTAAATTCAACCACGCGCTATGCTCTAGACTATCATCATAATACTCAAATGCACTTCCTGTATTATACGGCGGATCAATGTAAATACACTTAATCTTCCCAGTAAATTCCTGCTCCAACGCTTTCAATGCGAGCAAATTGTCTCCGAAAATCAACCGATTATCGAAAATATCATTTTCTGTTACCCGTTCTTTCGCGTGATAAGAAAGCTCCGGATCTTCAAGAAGAATGCGCGGTTCGAGCTTTGGCTGTTCGCCTTTGCCAATCCACGTTAACTCTAGTTTTTGTGCCAATGTACTCCCTCCTGTTGTTATACGATTCTCCATTTGATTGTAAAAAGATGTTCGGTTGCGGTGCGTTGTTCAAGCTTTTTCTCGATTTCTTCAAATAGCCGATCTTTTTGTTCATCAATTTCATCTTGCTGGTCGTAAAGGCTTCGGCGCATGTCGTTTCGTTTCTTTTCCAACTCTTTAATTTGTTTGTTCATTTCTAGTTTTTCAGCAAGATTGCGGGTTAATTTCGCTTCCCGCTTCAAATGCTCAATTTCCACCGTCATTTCATCTATATCTTTTTCAAGCTTATTTTTCAAGTCTTGTGACCATTTTTCTAATTTTTCTAATTCCGCGTCGAGATAGACAGATGTCCGTTCCATAATATCATTTAAAATGGTCGCTTGTTGCGCTTCACTCATGCGCCGAAGCGTATTACCGATCGATTCGGAAAGTTCGATTTCTTCTCCTTCCACAGCAGGTAATTCGAACATTTTTTCACAAATTTCTTGATCGAGTTGCTCCCCATCTAGGTCAATCGCTGAAAAAATCAAATGCTGCTCGTTTTCTAACGACTGAACATGAAGCAAGTCTAATGATAGCCATCCTTCTTTTCCAATCAATCGCTCTAAAATCGTCACTTTTCCCTCATAATCCGAATAGCGGAAAGTAATTTCTTTTGGGATAAGCTGGCGGCTTTTTGCCTGTTCGATCCATTTTTGCGCAAGCGGATGAGAAAAACGATAATGATGGACGTTTGAACGTTCTTGTTTTTTCGCTTGCGATATCATTTGGTACGTTTCATCGTCTTTCGTAAAGCTTAACGTTTCATCGTCAAATATCGCTTCTTTTGCGCCTTCATACTTAGACAAACTCCAAAGATAGCGCTCCATGCGGTTAAGATGCAAGCTTGTTTGATGGTAATGATCTCGTAGCTTCTCCCGCACTTCATCGTCGAAATTCTCTAACAAGTGCATACGGGTTTCTTTCATTTTCAGTTGAATTTGCTCGTCTAATTCTGCTTGTAAATTTTTAAACGCTTGCTCAATTTCCTCTGCTGTGCGGCATGTTTGATAAATTTGTTGAATCCGCTTTTCAAAATCGACGCCTGATTCAAGCGCGCCTAGCACCTCATCCGAAGAGCCAAAAACTCCCTCAAACAGCCGGAACTTTTCCGAAAGAATTTCATACACTTTTTTATCCGCTTCATTTTTGTGGTTTAAAAAGTTAATCACGACAACATCATGCGTTTGACCGTAACGGTGGCAGCGACCGATCCGCTGTTCAATGCGTTGTGGGTTCCAAGGTAAATCGTAGTTTACGACTAAACTGCAAAATTGCAGGTTAATTCCTTCTGATGCCGACTCTGTCGCAATCATAATCGACGCTTGTTCTTTGAAATATTCGACAAGAGCCGCACGCATATCTGCTGTTTTCGAGCCGGTTATTTTGTCGTCGTGTTGATGTTTTTCTAGCCACTCTGCATAAATTTGTTTTGCTTGTTCATCTTCGTTTTGGCCATTAAATAACACGATTTTCCTAGTATACCCATTGCGTTCAAGAAATTCGCGCAAATACGCTTGCGTTCGGCGTGATTCGGTAAAAATAACTGCTTTTTCATTCGCGCCTATCATTTTTAATTTCTCAAATCCTTTTTCGAGGGCGGTTAACAACGCTTCTGCTTTTGAATTTTCCCGAATCGATTTCGCGAGCTCATAATATTGTTCTAGTTCTTTTTTTTCTTGTAAAATCAGCTGCTTCATTTCAGAAAGTGACAACCCGTTATGTATTGGCTGTTCCTCTTCTTCCCACTCTTCCATTGTTTCATTAAATTCATCAACATCTTCGTAAACGTCAAAACATCCTGCCGCCGTCTCAAGCTTACCCCGCTCTAGCTCGATCAATAATTGATCCAATCGTTTGATGAGAGAATGCAGTGTGTCAGAAATCGCAAACGAAGAAGAAGCGAGCAATTTGCGGACAACTAACGTCATTAATGCCCGCTGGCTTGTCGGCAACGCAAAAAGTTGTTCCCGCTGCAAATACGCGGATACTTTTTCGTACAATTCCCATTCATTGTTTGTCGGCATAAACTCTTGCGTAATCGGGATGCGTTGCGTGTAGTTGACATACTCCGTCACTTGCCGCCGCAACGTCCGGTGGCAAACAGGTTGAATGCGTCGTTTCAAATCAAGAAAATCCACATCCGACATTTCTTTCGCCCCGCGCGCAAACTGGCGCCGGAATGTCGTTTCATCCCCGAAAATATGCGGATCAATAAAGCTAATCAGCCCATATAACTCCATTAATGAGTTTTGCAATGGGGTGGCCGTGAGCAAAATTTTTGGATAGCCAGCTGTTGCTGCTCGTAACGTACGTCCAATTTTATTTGATTTTTTATACACATTTCGCATGCGATGTGCTTCGTCGAAAACAATTAAATCCCAATTTACTTTTTGTAACATATCCGCTTTATTTCTGGCATATTGATACGAAGTAATCACAATTTGATCTTGCTGTAAGAAAGGGTTGCGATGACCTGAACGCACCATTTCATTAAAGTTTTTGCTTTCCAAAATGATCGACGGGATATAAAATTTCTCCCAAAGTTCTTGATTCCATTGCTTTCGTAACGGTGGTGGTACGATAATAAGAATGTTGCGCTTCCGTTCCGCCCACAATTGGCTAATAATGAGCCCTGCTTCAATCGTTTTTCCTAATCCTACTTCATCGGCTAAAATCGCTCCTCTCTCAAGTGGAGCGCGAAACGCAAATAGCGCTGCCTCCACTTGGTGTGGGTTTAAATCAACTGTTGCATTAATTAATGACTGACTTAGCCGACCGATTGAGCGTGAAGAGTGTTGTCGAGTTAGCTCGTAGGCAAAGTATTGGCTTTGGTATGGCGTTGTCACTACAGAAACCCCCTATACTATATCCGAACAACCTATCTATGTCTTATTATACTCGACGTTATTTTACAAGAACAGACATTCGACAAAACATGACATTTCTATATTTATCATTTTTAAAAACACCAGAATCCCCCTCCCTCATTGCCAAGGAAGGGGGATTCTCATCAATTGATTCAACTCTCCTCTCATGAACACCTAAATGCTTCTTTGAATGCCTCTTGAAGAACTTGTGAGTAGTTTACATGATATTTTTTCACTCAATCATCAAACTATTTTGGAATTGTTAACGTCTTTTTTCCATTTCATAGCGAAAAGGCGGCATCCATACCTCAATAAAGGCAACGGTTTTATTATTTTTGTATTGAATGTCTGATAATTTTGAAGGCTCAGGAATCGCTCCATTCTCCTGTTCTAATCCATACAAATGCAATGCTAACGCTTCTTTTGCCATTTGCAGCGCTTCTTCTTCTGTATCGCCGCACGTGAAACATCCAGGGAGATCAGGAAATTCCACAGATATTCCATCGCTGTCATCATCGAAAATAGCCGGATAAATATAGCGGTCTTTTTTCATATACACTGTCCTCTCTATTGGAGCATAAATTCGTTTCAATTACCAATGTAATATGATCCAAACAAAAAAGAGCCACAGGTTTCATACACTATGTCATTATCCTCTTTTAATACTATGGATGAACTCCTTGTTGATCAATCTCCGATCATCGACAATATCCAACAGTTCATCGTGCGGGCGAATGTCGTCGCTTTCATCTGAATAATAGAGAGTAATATGCACTCCTTCTGATTGTGCAATTTGCAACGCTGGCAAAAAGTCGCTATCCCCTGTTAAAAGAGCTGCATGCGTAATCAGTTTTTTCGTACTATGCATAACTAAGTCTGTCGCTAGCATCACATCGACACGCTTTTGCTCGAACACTGGGGAACCACGATCATCAATACCGCGGAATGCAAGTTTTCCTTCTCGAACAGTAAAACTTTCTAGTCTGTTCAATCTTTTGAAAAAACTTTGAGCATTGGAAAAATACTCTTTTTCCTCTGAAGATGGATTTGGAGATTGATAAGGGAGACAGTGATAGTAGTACGTTCTCAGAAGCAAGTGATCGTTAGCCATAGCTGCAGCAAGCTTACTGTAATCAATTTTGGCTTTTCCATGCCATTTCAATACGTTGTCAAGATACCCGCCGTCAATAAATAGGGCGATTCGTGAATACAAAAACATCCCTCCCCACATGAAAAACAAAAGGAGCGACACGATGCCGCTCCCCTTCTTGACCTGCCATCCATATGAACGACAGCGTTTATTCTACGCACAATTATACAACAAAAACGCGACATGTCAAGACACATTTTCATACCATCCTTGTAACGTCGCCTATTGCATAGTGGTAAAACAAAAAAATCCATAGCCTCTCCCGCTATGGATCCATTCGATTTCGCAAAACTTCAGGCGGGGTGGCACTCCCTCATCTCCAACAAGGGCGATGGCTGCCTGTTCCATCCTCTGAAAGCTTTGCGTTATTTTTATCTACTACGCCGTTATTGTTAACTTCATATCATGTACCATGTCTCGTTGAAGCTGTTTCATCTTTATTCGCGCAGGAGACCCCGACTTCAAAAGCCACTAGCTTTAAGAGTGGGTAGTTGACTAAGCCGAAAAATAAAAAGCAAACTGCCGACGATCCAAGATTGGAAGTCGACGACAGTTGTGAAATGGCGAACAAATCCTTTATTCCTTCTTCAACATTTGCTGCACTTCTTCTTCCGCAAGGTCAGTGACGTTCGCAATATCTTTTACACTCATTCCTTTTCTCGACATCGTTTGTACAAGATGCTTCATCCCCTGTCTCATCCCTTGTTTGATTCCTTGTTTGATCCCTTCTTCTCTTCCTTTTTCCAACGCTTTTTGTTCATACGAAATAATCAGTTCAAGCACTTGTTCTTTTTCTTTCGTCTCCATTTCATTCACCTCGCTTCGCAGTCTTTGTTCTTCTTCATCCGATAGCTTCACATATGTTTCAAAAAAGCCAAACAGTAACCGTTGTTTCGCTTCGTCTAATTCCATCCGTACAAGCATGCGTAAAAATTGTTTTTTCAGTTCTACCCGTTCACCTTCAGTATACCCCATCTTGCTTAACAATGCAGCGGCGATTGGGTTATCGTTACGAATGTAGTTTCGCCAGTTTTGTTTACGTAATTCCACGGTGAAAAAGCGAAAGTCTAGCACGTGGCCAAAAGGAAATTGAAGCGTAAATGTAGATGGTTCGTCGCGGATCGTATCGTAGCTAAATACGGCAATCGGTACGATATTTTTACGGTACTTTTCAAACAAACGGCTAAAGTAAATAAACATCCTTTCAGGAAACGACGGTTGCACATAGCTTTGGTTTTCGATATGCACGATCACTAGCCCGTCTTCACCTTTGAGCTTCGTTTCGACAAGCAAATCGACGCGGTACTTCTCCCCTGCTGTCACATCGGTGAACAACTCCTCCGACAAAAACGATAAATGGTGAAAGTCGATATGCTCATGCATCATTGGAAAAAAGAGAACAATAAATTCTTCAAAAAACGTTTGAATTAACTCTTTAAACAAACGATCGTGGTCAATGGACATATCTTCACCTCGCATACGATGGTTTAACTCCTTTATTCGGCAGCATGAGCGATTTTTCCTGCTAGTTTTCAAACCAAAAGAAGACAGAAGCCCATCGACTTCTGTCTTTCAAGGCGAGATGGAGAAGGAACGCGATGGATGTATTGAACGTTGTTGTGGAATCGATGTTCAGCAAAAACCGATTACTGCTTGTACCATCACCCCTAAAGGAAAAGCAATTCGAACATTCCGTCCTATGACCGATGAATTGCTGGAGTTTGTGAACCGGTTGAAAGAAATAGGTGTGACGCACGTGGCGACGGAATCGGCAAACGTGTACTGGAAGCCGTTGTACAATTTGCTTTAACTTCGGGGTGTGACAGGCACCACGCCCTAAGATTCCCGCAGGCACTATTGCCGGCAACGGCAATTTGATCAGCGCAAATGCCATACTTCTCTGCATAGCGATAGAAAACAATCTGTAAGGCCGATTGCAATCTTGGCAATGCTCATCCCTTTTTCAATCATTTCCCGCTCTTTTTGTTTCATGCCTCCTTTCAGTCCCTCTTCTCGTCCTTGCCATCATGAGGAGCGCACATGCAAAAACAGAGAGCCACGCTATGACTCTCTGTTTCTACAAATCTCGACAATCCTCAGGGCGTGACAGGCGCCACGAAATTAAACGCTGCCAAAAATCAACTGGATTTTTGGCAAAGTAGTATTCAGACAAATAGTATTCGACATCTTCTTCTTGCGCATAAATCCCATTTTCGCTGCGAAAATCAGGAATGCCCGATTCCGTGCTCATTCCTGCCCCCGTCAACACTGCAATCCTATTTGCACGAGCGATTCGCATTGCTAATTCTTTCGTAACGTCCATCTTCTCCTCCTACCAAGTATTTGATGTGTAAATAAAAATCATGAGGGAACTCCCCTCATGATTCTAACAATAACTGCTCTGGATCTTCAAGAAGCTCTTTTACTTTCACTAAAAAGCCGACCGCTTCTTTGCCGTCGATAATGCGGTGGTCGTAGGATAGCGCCACATACATCATCGGGCGGTTTTCCATGCGCTCTTCATCGATGGCAACAGGGCGAAGTTGGATTTTATGCATGCCTAAAATGCCGACTTGCGGCCCGTTTAAAATAGGCGTGGACAGTAACGAACCAAACACTCCGCCGTTAGTAATCGTAAATGTACCTCCTTGCAGATCTTTTAAGCTTAATTTATTTTCACGCGCTTTTGTTGCTAAGTGTAAAATCTCTCGCTCAATCTCGGCGAAATTTTTCTTGTCCGCGTCGCGTACGACAGGAACGACTAACCCTTCGTCCGTCGATACAGCTACCCCGATATCATAGTATTTTTTCACAATAATTTCATCGCCTTGAATTTCAGCATTTAGCAGCGGATATTTTTTCAATGCTGCGACGACGGCTTTCGTGAAGAACGACATAAAGCCAAGCCGCACGTCGTGTTCTTGATAAAACGCATCTTTGCGACGATTGCGCAAGTGGATAATGCCCGTCATGTCAATCTCGTTAAATGTTGTCAGCATCGCTGCGGTGTGTTGAACTTCCACCAACCGTTTCGCAATCGTTTGGCGGCGTCGGGACATGCGGATTCGTTCGACTGGCTTTTCTAGTTCAAATGCGTTCGGCATCGCCGGTTTGACTGCTTCTAGTGCAGGTGACGATGGAACTGACTGATTCGAGTACGCTTCTACATCATGTTTACGGATGCGACCTAGCGGATCAACCGGCGTTACTTTCGATAAATCAATGCCTTTTTCACGGGCCAGCTTTCTTGCTGCTGGTGAAGCGATCGGTCGTTGAGTTGGTTTTGCGACAGGTTCTTCCTTGACCGGCTCTTCTTTTGTAGCGGTCGGTTGGTCTTGCTGCGGTGTTTCTTCTACTTGTGAAACGTTTGTTTCCGCTTCTTCTGATACAATGGCGATTGTATCCCCTACGCGGACGGTATCTCCTTCATGAAATAACAATTGAGCAATAATCCCTGATGCTTCAGCCATTAATTCTACATTGACTTTATCGGTTTCTAACTCTACAATCGGCTCCCCTTTATGGATAAAATCTCCCGGTTGTTTGAGCCATCGGGAAATCGTTCCTTCCGTAATCGATTCTGCTAATTCCGGTACTTTAATTTCTGCCACTGTTGTATCTCCTTTCGCCATTTTTATAGTTACGAGCGCGTGAAGGCTTGGTTTATAATGCGCGCTTGTTCTTTTTTATGAACAATTGGATCGCCTTCTGCCGTGCTGGATCGTCTTCTGCGTCCGACATAAGCAACTTGGACTCCCGCAGGGGCTAATGTAAGCAAGCGAGGTTCGACAAAGTTCCAAGCTCCCATATTTTTCGGTTCTTCTTGTACCCACACCATTTCTTTTAAATTCGGGAACTGCTTCATGTAACGAGCAATTTCTTCCATTGGGAACGGATACAACTCCTCTACCCGTAAAATATGGAACCAGTTTTTATCTTGTATTTCTTCTAATTTTTCCGCTAAATCAATTGCGATTTTACCCGAACATAAGATTAGTCGTTCAACTTTTTCTGGTGCATATCCTAATCCTGGTTGTGGCAACACCGGTTGGAAACTTCCCTCGCTCAAATCCGCTACTTTTGACATAACTAATGGATGACGCAATAAGCTTTTCGGCGACATAATGATCAGCGGCCGCACTTCTTCTTTTTGTAAAATTAACGCTTGACGGCGCAAAATATGGAAGTATTGTGATGATTTCGTCATATTCGCGACGGTCCAGTTATTTTCAGCCGCTAATGTCAAAAACCGTTCCAAACGGGCGCTTGAATGCTCGGGGCCTTGTCCTTCGTATCCGTGCGGAAGCAACATCATAAGACCAGATTTTTGTCCCCATTTCGCTCTTCCTGATGAGATAAACTGGTCAATAATGACTTGCGCAGAGTTCGCAAAATCGCCGAATTGCGCTTCCCATAGCACTAATGTTTCAGGAGCAAATACGTTATAACCGTATTCAAACCCAAGCACACTCGTCTCGGACAGCGGGCTATTGTGAATCGCAAAAGATGCTCTACTGCCTGATAGATGATGTAGCGGCGAAAAGACTTTTCCTGTTTTTTCATCATGTAAAACAAGATGACGTTGGGCGAACGTTCCTCTCTCTGAATCTTGCCCTGTCAACCGAATCGGAATGCCATCTTGAAGAATCGTGGCAAAGGCTAACGCTTCCGCATGTGCCCAATCGATCTTGTTTTCTTGAAAAGCAGTAATGCGCCGCTGCAAAATTCGTTCCAACTTATTAAATACGTGAAAATTCTCTGGCCATTGTACAAGTTCGTGATTTACTCGTTCAAGCACATGAACAGGTACCGTTGTATCGATGTTTGAAATCCCTTTTTCCGCTACTTCCGGGGGATTCATTTCGTAATCGAGTTCTTCTTTGACACTCGCTACTTTCTCATAAGCTGCTTGCAGTCTCTTCTCTATTTCTTCTGTAAAGCGATCCACCTCTTCCGTTGATCGAATGATCCCTTGCTGTTTAAGGCGATTCTTATAAAGATTACGAACAGTCGGATGTTTACGAATGATTTGATACATTACTGGATTCGTTGCAGCAGGTTCATCCATTTCATTATGACCGTGACGACGATATCCAATTAAATCAATTAAAAAGTCTTTCTTAAACGTTTGGCGGTAAATAACAGCAAAATGAGCTGCTGCAAGCACCGCTTCCGGGTCATCGGCATTGACATGAACAATTGGAATTTCAAATCCTTTCGCTAAATCGCTCGCATATTTCGTGGAACGAGAATCTTCACTTTCTGTCGTAAATCCAATCATATTATTGGCAATGATATGGATCGTACCGCCTGTTTGATAGCCTTTTAACCGGCTTAAGTTTAACGTTTCCGCCACGACTCCTTGTCCTGGAAACGCTGCATCGCCATGAATTAAAATCGCAAGCGATTGATTTTCGTCTTGTTTAGGGAAGCCGGGTGCGCTGCGCGTTTCTTGAGCAGCACGCGTATAGCCAACCACAACAGGATTGACAAATTCTAAATGGCTTGGGTTGTTAGCTAACGTAATAACCGCGCGAACGGTATTCTCCTTCTTGATTTTTCGGTCCAACCCTAAATGATATTTGACGTCGCCCGTCCATCCGTACGTAATCCCAATCGAACCTTCAGATGGAATTAAGTCTTTATTCGGCGCATGTTGAAATTCTGCGAAAATCATTTCATAAGGTTTGCCTAATACGTGTGCCAGCACATTTAGCCGTCCGCGATGAGCCATTCCAATGTTAATCGTTTTTGTCCCTGCTTGTACAGATTCTGAAATAATCTCATCAAGCAATGGTACTAGCGTATCAACCCCTTCAATTGAAAAACGTTTTTGACCGACGAATGTCCGGTGCAAAAATTGCTCAAACACTTCCACTTCTGTGAGCCGTTTTAACAGTTCCATTTTCTTCGCATTCGAGATCGAAGGGATATAGCTGCCTGACTCGACCATTTGTAATAGCCAGTTTTTTTCCTCAATATTTTGAACATGTCCAAATTCAAACGCTAGTTTCGATGTATAAACCGTTTTTAAATATTGAATCGCTTCAAGCCCATTTTGCATATAGCTAGGCAAATACGCACTAATAATCGAAGCAGGAATCGATTTTAAATCTTCTTCCGTTAGTCCGAACGGTTGAAGATCGAGATGGTTCGAATCTTTTTCAGTTGTTTCCAGCGGATTGATTTGAGCATCTAAATGCCCGAAAGTACGGATATCATCAGCCAATTTGATTGCCTGAACATATTTTTCTAACAAGTTCGCACGTACATTAGTGTGCTGCGCAAAATATTTCTGATCAACAGCATCGTTCACATCCTGTATTTCAGGCGGTCCCCAGCGGTCAAACAAGTCTTTCAATTCTGGATCAACCAGACTTGGATCTTGTAAATACCGCTCGTACATTTCCATGACGTATCCAAGATTTGGACCGTGAAACTTTTCCCATGGATTTCTGAAACTTTCATTCGTGTTCATGTTTGAATACCCTCCAAAGCTAATAAATCGCTTTACACGATAAATGCCGTTTTTTAGCAGCTCCCATATGAAAAAAGTATTATACAATAGGGGAGTTGTTATGATTTCAAAAAACGGTGGATTTTTATTTTACAACATATTCATAGTGATAAACCGATTGCATTTCCATTTTACTACTGTTTCAGTGAAAATCCAAATAACTTGATTTTTTTTATTTTTCTAACTTTTTTCATACGAAAGTTGAGCACACGCAAATTATCCTTACATGTGAAATGATTATTTCGATACAATCTTTGTAGACCTCAAAGAAAAACTTGCCGGTTCTTGTATGTCGTTAAAAGAGCCATTATCCCCTCGTTTCTTCCTCCTATATCGACCAAAATAAATGGATGAGAAACAAACACGCAAACAGCATGGCGGTGATAAGATGAAACTTTCTTCTAAACCGGGACGCTTTGCGATGGCGAAGAAATCCAGCAAACAGTGTGATGGCTAGTAAGCCGATACTCCCATACCCAGTGACCATTTTCGGATGGATAAACCCGATGGTCGCTCCTAATTTCCATATCATGACTATGCCGTGAAGCAAAATCATGCTCGCACCGGCTAGCGCTAGCGAGATGTGCGCTTTCATCATAGTTCTTGCTCGTTTGCTTAACGTGACCTTCACACGCCGAACTTTCGATTTGCGGATGACAAGAAAAATAAAGTACATATTGACGTTGATAAAAAACAAAAGAATGGCTAGTTGCGCGAGCAATTTTCCTGCTAGTACGGTCGTGGAATCATACGGACGAAACACCCAAATAAAAAGCAACGAAAAGATAAGAAGCAAGCCGTTAACGGCAAGCCAAATGTAATAGACCATGTTCTTCCCCCCACTAATATTCAATCATAAACCAGTCGTCGCTGTAGTGCGTCTCGTCACATATAGCGACCCAAAAAAATCCCGATTCCGTCTGAGGAATCGAGATTTTTTAACGAATTTTACGATTGGGTAGCTGTCTCACTCCATGCGCCATCGGTCTAAGGCGTTTCCTCCTCGGTGAAGCTTGTGCGATCTTCGCGGTCGTATAAAGCAACCACCACTTCCCCTTGAATAACGTCGTTGCCGTTTTGGTTAGTGGCAGCGACGCGAAAGCGAAGATGGCCGTCTGTTTTTTCGGTTAACGTGGCGTGAAGGGTAATGACGTCACCGAGAAAGACCATGCCTTTAAATCGAACCGAATAGTCTTGGATAAAGCCTTGTTGGACATACGGGGTGAATAATTTGGCGAGGTTGCCCATTGTCCACATGCCGTGCGCAATAATCCCCGGCAGCCCTGCCTTTTTCGCTTCTTCTTCAATCGTATGGATCGGGTTGTAATCTCCCGAGGCCCCGGCATATTGAATTAAATCGAGTCTTGATACAGGGGGTAACTGGATTTCCTCTAAAGAATGACCGACTTGTAATGCAACTAGTTTAGTCATACTATCATCGCCTTTCTGACCGCTTCTGTAAGAAGAATCGTCGCTGTAGAAGTGAAAATGATATTTCCTGACACATCTTCCCCGTAGCTTGTAATGACTAGCCGTCCGATATTCCCCATGCTGCTTTGCTTTTCGTCATAGCTTTCCACTTTCGCATAACAAAACAGCTCTTCCCCAACCAAAAGAGGTCGGTTATAATGAAAGGACTGTTCACCGTGAATAAGCCCTTTCGCCGGAAGATTCAACCCTTCAATTACACCATAATCAAACACGCGCGGAAATGTTGGCGGGGCAATATTTGTTTGATAGCGAGAATTTTTGCCCGTTTCTTCCTCCCAGTAAATCGGATGAAGATCGCCGATCGCTTCGGCAAATTTTTTCACCGCTCCTCTTTCGACAACATTTTTTACTTTCTTTGAGCATTTGCCCACATGTTCGGCAAACATCAAACTCGCCCCCTTATTTCATCGGATAAAAAGATTTATGTTGGAAGAACGTTTGGCTTCGAGAGCTACCCGATCCACTTGGCTTTTCTTATGTCTTCGGTCCACCCGCCACGTAAAGTACTTGACCGTTAATAAACGATGATTTTTCATCGGCAAAAAATGCGACAGCATGGGCGACATCCGCTGGCTTCCCGCTTCTTCCAACCGGAATGTGCGCGATGCTTGCTTGCACAAGTTCATCGAAGGAAATGCCGATGCGTTCTGCGGTTGCTTTCGTCATGTCCGTTTCGATAAATCCAGGCGCAACGGCGTTCGTCGTAATGCCGTATTTGCCTAGTTCAATCGCCAACGTTTTCGTAAACCCTTGCAGCCCCGCCTTTGCGGTAGCGTAGTTCGCTTGTCCGCGGTTACCGAGTGCGGAAGTAGACGAAATGTTAATGATGCGTCCGTATTTGCGCTCGACCATATATTTTTGTACGGCGCGCGCACAATAAAAAGCCCCTTTTAAATGAACGTTCATGACCGTTTCCCAATCGGCATCCGTCATTTTAAACAACAAGTTATCACGGATGACGCCGGCGTTGTTGACAAGAATGTCCACTGCCCCGAACGCATCGACAATTTCTTGTACTACGGTTTCGACTTGCATAGCATCGGTAACGTCCGCTACTTTCGCATAGACGGCATAGCCCTTTTCTTTTAGTTCCGCTGCCGTTTCGCGCAGCGCCTCTTCGTTTAAATCAACGAATGCAATGTTTGCTCCTTCTTTGGCAAACTGTTCGACAATCGCTTTGCCAATCCCTCTACTTCCGCCGGTGACGAAGGCTACTCTTCCTGTGAATCTTCCCATCATTTTTCCTCCTCTTCGATAGCGTTTTTAATTTTTATAGAAATTGCCCGAGTTTCACGTGTCCTTTTAATAAATTTCGTGCAATTACCATTCGCTGAATTTCGTCCGTCCCATCATAAATGCGCCAAAGTCTCGCCTCGCGGTACCAACGTTCAATCGGCATTTCTTTCGTATAGCCCATTCCACCGTGAATTTGCAAGACGCGATCGATGACACGGTTGCCCATATTCGCTCCGAACAGTTTCGCCATCGACGCCAAATGGCGATTATCTTCTCCTTGATCAAGCGTAAATGCCGCATTCAATACGAGCCATTTGGCCGCTTCGATTTCGGTCGCGGAATCGGCAATCATCCATTGAATCGCTTGTCTTTCGGCAATCGGTTTGCCGAACGTGACACGTTCTTTCGCATAATCAATGGCCATTTGCAATAGTCGTTCAGCTGCCCCTATCGCTCTTGCGCCGACTACCCAACGCGCATAGCCAATCCATTCGAGCCCGAGCTTATAGCCGCCGTGCAACTCTCCTAAAATATTTTCTTCCGGAACGCGGACGTTTTCGAAAATGAGGCTTGCTGGTGTCGCAGGTCCCATCGTATAAATCGGTTCAGATCGCCAGCCCATGTCACGATCGACAATAAAGCACGTCACCCCTTCCCGACCTTGTGTTGCTTGATGCCGTTCTTTATCCGTTATTGCAATAACCATGACAAAATCAGCGTCGTTTCCGCCGGTAATGAACGTTTTTTCGCCGTTTAATACCCACTCATCGCCGTCTTTCACTGCTGTCATTTTAATATTGCGCGTATCTGAGCCTGCGCTCGGTTCGGTCATCGCAAAACACGATTTTTTCTCGCCGTTAATGGTCGGGAGTAAATATTTTTTCTTCTGTTCTTCGTTCGCATAATAAAGAATATTATCCGCTGAACCGCCAAACTGAAACGGAACGAACGTTTTCGATACTTCCATAATGACAATTGCCATCATCACGTGTCCTAAATTTGCCCCACCGTACTCTTCTGGTGTGTTAATGCCCCAAAATCCCGCTTCTTTTGCCTTCAACTGTAATTGTTTTAGCGTTTCTTTCGGAAGGCTTGACCGTCCTTCTCGTTCGTTGCGCAACACGTCATTTTCAAGCGGCATTAACTCTTTTTCCACAAATTTGCGAATGGCTTTTTGCACCATTTTCTGTTCGTCGGTTAGACGTAAAAACATAATCCCCTCTCCTGTTCGTTCAAAATACACACATTTATACCAACTGGTTAGTATGTTACTTGTATTATAGTTTAGAACTTTCAGAAAAAACAATCGTTTTTCTCATGAAGAAAGCGATTTTTGTTCGACAACACATGTCGAACAAAAATCGCTTTTGGTTAAAACAAACCGTATACCGCCCATAGCGCAAATCCTAAAAGAAGCAGCCCGGATAACCGGTTAATTATCGTTAAGTACCGTTCTTCGAGCCTTCGCCTAAACAACCCGACCATTCCGCTCAAAAAAAGCCACCATATCGCTGAGCCAAAAAAGACGCCGGAAAGAAAAAGGAAAACGGAAGATGACGAGATCGCGAGGCTAGAAAAAACGGCAAGAAACGATAAAATCGTCATCGGGTTAGAAAGGGTTAAAAAAAGCACCGATAAATAAGCGGTGAGCGCGTTCCCTCCGCGCGCCTGCGCCGGTATCCGAGCAGCTTTTGCACGAAACGTTCGGATTCCCAAATACGCAAGAAACAACGCTCCGATAAATCGAATCCACGTTTGTTGCTCAAGAAGAAAGTGCGTAACGGCAGTAAAGCCAAGCCCTGCAATCAGGCCATAAAGCGCATCCGCCGTCGCTGCTCCTAGTCCGGAGATAAATCCGATAACCCTTCCGTGCGTCATCGTCCGCTGGATGCATAATAGCCCAATCGGTCCTACCGGCGCGGCGACGGATAATCCAATAAGTATTCCTTTGACAACATCCACCCGTTTCTTCCTCTCTACTCGTAAAAAAATGTTTCGATGGTAATTATCCTCCAACTAAAACAAGCTGTAAGCCTTCTTCTGTTTCTTCAACGTCAAGCGTTACCTGTTCTAACAAAACAAGCGCCTGCTCATCCATCGCCACTTGAATGCCGTTAATGATTTCAACCCGATCGGTTGCTTCAGGCGCATCAAGCGACAGCGCGACCGGTGTGTTGTCCGCCGCGGAAAACCGAATCCCCGTTTTTCCGTATTCCTTCAATATTTCCTTTAATGCCTCTTTTGCTTCGTTTGTAATAATCATCCTACAATTCTCCCTTATTTTTTTCGTTTGTGTTTGTTTCCACATAATGTTGCAGCATCGCTAGTTTATTTTCCCAAAAGCGCTCGTAAAAGGCGAGCCATTGTTTTAGCTCGAACAACGGATACGGATTAAGGTGATACCTCGTTTCGCGGCCGACTTTTTGTTCGTAAACGAGCCCTGCTTCGGCTAAAATGCGCAAATGTTTCGAAACAGCTGTCCGGCTAATGGGAAATTGATTGCTGATGGCTGTGACTGACCATTCTTTTTCCGCTAACAGCTGCAACATTTTCCGCCGGGTCGGATCGGCAATGGCATGAAATACGTCATGCTTTGCGAGCATAGCCTCTTATCCCTCGATGTAAGCGCCTAACGATTGGATAAGCTTTTTCCATCCTTGATCCATCCGGTCGCGCACTACCGTATGAGCTTCGCCAAATTCCGTGACTTGTTCGCTATCCCATCCGGAATGAATGAGGGTAAATTCGGTTTGTTCTCCCTTTTCTTTCAGTTCAAACGTAATCGTCCAATCTTTTCCCCACCGAAACGACAAACGGTGCGGCGGGTCGACTTCTGTCACTTGGCAAGGCGACATGCCAAATGGACCGGCGTTTAAATGAAATGAATGCCCAACAACTGGTTGAAAATCGTTCGGCATAAACCATGCAGCTAGCCCTTCGGACGTCGCGACTGCTTCCCACACTTTTTGAATCGGCGCTTGCAATACAGCAGTTTGGCAAATATTCGGTAACATCATGTGCTGTCTCTCCTTTCGCAACCAAATGGTTTCCTTTTTTATTATACGAAACCTTTTGGTTTCATGTCAACATAAAGCGGCGCTCTATCGGAAAATCAAGCATCCCCTGCTCGTTCAGCCATTCGAAAAGACAACGAATAAATGTTTTCGCTGCTGGAGAAAGATGCGAAAACGACGTTGCCGCAATGCCGATTGTTCGATAATGGTCTCCTTCTATCTCAATTAAGCGAATGTGTTCCGGTGGGCGATATATTGCCATTTTCGGCAAAATGCTAATGCCAAGTCCGCATTCAACCATTGCCATAATCGCTTGCTCTTCGACGATTTCGTATTGGATGTTCGGTGTGAGGCGGTTTTCTTTTAAGATGCGCCGCACATCGTGGTCGCTTCCCCATTTCGGCATAATAAACGCTTCTCGTTCAATTTGTGAAAGGGTGACCGTTTGCTGATTAGAAAACGGATGATTGATTGGCACGACGCAAACGATTGGGTCTTTTTTGAGCGGGATTGTGTCGAGTGTTTTCGAAGCGGATAACGATAAAAAACCGAAATCCACGATGCCATTTACAATCCAATGATGAATCTCCTCGTAGTCTCCTTCGAACCATTTCATGTGGATGGAAGGATGTGCCGTGCGAAACGTTTGAATCATCGGCGGCAGCCATTGAGAGGATACACTCGTAAACGTTCCGATGCGAACCGTCCCCCATTCTAAGCCGTTAATCGCGGCAACTTGTTGCTTTAGTTGTTCATGCCAATGCAATACTTCGCGAACGTATTTCAGCATATGCGCCCCGTTGCTTGTTAATCGTACGCCAGAGCGATCTCGTTGCAATAACGAAAATCCCCACTCTGCTTCTAAACTTGCTAGCGCATGGCTAACGGCTGATTGTGTCAAGCCGAGCGCTTCCGCCGCCTTCGATACACTGCCTACTTCGACTACCTTCTCGAACACTTCGAGTTTGGTGAGCGACATCTTCTTCTCCCCTTTTATATGAATTGTTTTCATACAATAGATGATAAACATTCATTTTCCTTATTTTAATTGTCCATGTATACTATTTTACAACGAATCTAATGAAAGGACGATTTTGGCATGAGTCAAGCAAAAGCGAACGGAATGCTCGCCATCGTTACGATTTTTTGGGGAGCGTCGTATTTATTTATGAAAATGGGGCTTTCTTCCCTTCCGCCGTTTTATTTTATCGCGTTGCGATTTTTACTTGCGTTTTTCATAGCGGGAGCGGTTTTTTATCAACGGCTATGGCGTGTAGACCGCCGAACGATTCGGCATGCGTTTTTATTAGGAACGATGTTATTTCTCGTTTTTGCGTTCGTCATGATTGGCGTCCGATCAACAACGACTTCCCACGCGGGCTTTTTAGTTAGTTTAACGGTGATTTTTGTTCCGCTCTTTTCGGCGTTGTTTTTCAAACAAACACTTGCCCGTCAAGTCGTTATTGGGGTATTTTTGACAACGGTTGGGATTGCCCTTTTAACACTAAAAGGCGGGATGACGATGAAACAAGGCGATCTATTCTGCATCCTTGCTGCTGTGTGCTATGCGATGCATATTGTTGTCACCGGCCAATTGACGAAACATTCCGATTCGCTTGCGCTTGGCATTTTACAGCTCGGTGCTTGCGGATTCATTAGCTTCGTTGTTTCGCTTTCGTTCGAGTCTCTGACATCTCCGACGCCGAGTGCATGGGTGGCAATTCTCGCGTTAGGCATTTTGTGCAGCGCGATTGGGTTTGTCGTACAAACGGTTGCGCAAAAATATACGACCGCTGCCCACGCTGGACTAATTTTTTCGCTTGAGCCCGTATTCGCGGCACTATTTGGCTATCTATTTTTAGGAGAAGTGTTGCCGCTGAAAGGGTACATCGGTGCTGCGCTTGTGCTTGTGGGGATTTTATACGCAGAAATGCCACGAAAAGAATTCCCTCTCAAAGAAAAGAGGGAATTTAGTCGACAGAGCGGATAATCTCGACAAAATGATGCACAATTTTTGCCGTTAAGCCCCAAATGACGTTGTTTTCGTATTCATAAAAATACTCATCGATTTGCCGCGGACGCCAGTGATAGTTTTTTCCACCGGGAATTTTCTCAAATGGGAAATCCGGTTCTGGACGCGCTTGAAAATGAACGCGATACACATCCGGTTCTGTGTGCAGGAAAAACGTAAGCGGGACGGTAAACGTCGCGGCTACTTCTTCTGCGTTTGGCTGAATTTGCTCCGGATGAGCTAAACGAGCCACAAACGGATACACGATCATGCCAAATGGGGAAATGAGATAATCGAGCGGGAACACGTCCGAAATCATCGTTTCTCGTATTCCAAGTTCTTCACATGTTTCGCGGATTGCAGCTGCTTGTGCGTCTGCATCGCTCGTATCGATTTTTCCGCCGGGAAAACAAATTTCTCCCGGCTGTCTTCGTAATTGTAGGGAACGAACCTCAAATAACAGATGTATTTCCCCGTTTTTTTCTACTAGGGGAAGAAGCACGGCATACTTTGTAAATGTCGTCATCCCAATCGGGGAAGGGGTTCGATTCCGCAATTTTTCCCATAATTGTTCCATACCATCTCCCTTTCTAGTACACATCGCGAGTCATGAAAACGAAAAACGAAACAAGAAGCGCCGCCAATCCCCAAACAGCCAAAACAGCCATCGAAAACCCGAGCGTCATTCCAGCGATTGGCGGGGCTGTTCCGCTGATGTAATCCGTTAAACTAAGGTTGACGATGAACAAATATTTTGCCGATTTCCAAGAAGAAACCATATTGGTTAAAATTGTACCTGAGATAAGCGCCGCTAGCATAATCCCCATGACAGCGGCAGTGCTTCGCATGATGGTCGATAACATAAATGTCAACGTTCCGACGACGATGGCAACAAACGAGGCAAGCCCTAATTCTATCAGCAAATACTTCCACTGCGGAATGAGATGGACGCTTGCTGTATTTAATTCTTCCCCCTGTACCGTAAATCCTGTTAGCAACGGTAAATTCCAGCCCCCATAACCAAAAACAGCACCAGAAATAGCATAGGAGAGCACCACAAGCGCCAGCATAATAAACGAAATCGATAACCCCATCGCAATATATTTACTAAACAATATTTTCCATCGTTTTACTGGCCGCGTCAATAATAGCTTCATCGTCCCGCCGCTCGCTTCTGATGATACTAAATCAGCAACGACGACCATGACCATTAACGGCAAAAACAATTCAATCGAATTTTCGACAAACATCCGCATAAACGTCGGAGCGCCTGGTGCGGAAGGGTTAATATTGTGGTCTAAATAGTATTGTTGTTGCTGGAGCCGAATTTTTAAAAACTTCCGCCATTCTTCGGAAATGCCGCTTGAGTTGAGCCGATTTTGTGTGTCAATAATTTGCTGTTGTAGCTGCGTGCGCCAATCGGCTGTCCCTAGCCGCTTTTGTACATCTTGGACGTGCTTATATTGTGCGTATGTAAACAAGCCGACAAGGACGGCAATGATGGCGGAAATGATGAACAGTCGCTTTTTGCGAACGATTTTCAACATTTCGTTGTAGACGAGGTTAATCAATCGTTTCCCCTCCTGTGAGTTCGATAAATAAATCTTCTAGTGTCGGTAGTTTCGGTTGAATTTCACTCACGCGAATGCCAGCTTGAACGAGTTTTTCGTTCCAAGCCGCTAGTTGATTTGCTTCATAAAAAGTGACAATTCTCCCGTCAGCTTCGCCGAGTACGGTCGTTTGTTCTTTTAAAATCGCTTTTGCCCGTTCTAATGAATCTACTTTCCAATAGACGCGTGCTTGTTCTTTCAGTAGTGTTTCGACGTCGTCGATGCGGATAATTTCCCCTTTCGCCATAATCGCCACTCGGTCGCACATAAGCTGAATTTCGCTTAGCAAATGAGAAGAAACGAGCACACTAAGCTTTTCTTTTTCCGCTAAAGAACGAATAAACTCGCGCATTTCACGAATCCCGACTGGATCTAGCCCGTTCGTCGGTTCATCTAAAATTAACACTTTCGGTTGCCCTAACAACGCTTGGGCGATGCCAAGCCGCTGGCGCATCCCAAGCGAATACGTACGGACGCGGTCGTGAATGCGGTGTTGTAGCCCAACTAAAGAAACGACTTCATGTAGCCGCTCTTTTGCGAAAGAAGGAAGCATGCGCGCAAAATGTTCAAGGTTTTCCCAACCGCTTAAATATGGATATAGTTCTGGATTTTCAACAATGCAACCAACATGGCGAATCGCGTCAGAGAATTGGCGTTGGAGGTCGTATCCGCAAATGGAAACACGCCCAGAGGTCGGTTTAATTAAGCCGACAAGCATGCGGATTGTCGTCGTTTTGCCTGCACCGTTCGGACCTAAAAAACCGAACACTTCCCCTTCACGTAAAGAAAACGACAACCCTTTAATAATCTCTTTTTTTCCAATTGTTTTCCGCAAATTTTGTACGACTAATGTATCGGTCATTTTCCCTCCCCTTTCACAAACGTAATAAGCGCAGATACTCGTTCGCCGATGAGCTTGTACCCTTCTTTGTTCGGATGGAATTGGTCGCTATATAAATATTCGTTTGTATGCATTTCGAATAAATCATACGTTGGCACGGCAACGATGTTTGGATAACGCGCCGCTACTTCTGCGGAATCGTAATTCCATTGCCGCACGATTTTCGATGTTGCTTGTCCATTGTTTAACTGTTGAAACGGGTTGTAAAGGCTAATATAAAACACGACCGCTTGTGAATTGACGGTTCGAATCGTCCGGAAAATCGTTTCCAAGTTATGCAAATACGCGTTTTCCGTTTGTTTTATGCGCTGAGGCGAAAAGTTCCGCAACGATTCGCCCCCTTGAAATAAATCGTTTCCACCAATGGTTATACATACGAAATCTGCTTGTTTTAGCTGCCGTTGGATTTCTAGTTGCTTCAGTTGTTCGACAAGTTCTTTAGAGCGCAATCCTTTCACCGCTAAATTAGTGACTTGAAGCGGTTGCTTCGTTTTTGTGCGCAAGTCATCGACAAGATAGCCAACGTAACCTTTCCCTGTTTCATCCCCTGTACCGCGCGTTAATGAATCACCAAGCGCCACAAGGTGGAGTGCGTGGTCATTTTCCGTTTTCGCTACGCTTTTTGGTGGGGCAGATGCGGTCGGATGAAAAAATTGGTCTTGTACCATTGCTACAAGCCCATATCCCCATAAAATGCTTGCGAGCACAGAAAGAATCGCGATCATTTTCACGCTGTTGATCTTCACCGAATCACCCTTTCTTTACTTGATACACCATTTCTATTATAAACCGAATAAGGCGCGATAGAAAAAGCGGCGCATCATGCGACCGCTTTCATTTTTCTTCTTGTTTTTGGAAATAATCAACCATTCCCATGGCACAAACGATTAAATCAAGTCGAAGAAGGTCGTAAACGCTTGCCTCACGTGGGACCCCGCGCGCATCTAAATACGGCTGTACTAATTTCATAAAGCCATCGGCTACCGTTTTTGTTTTGTCTTCAAACGACAAAAGTGGCTGTTCCGTTATGACGCGCTCGCCTACTTCTACCATTTTCGGCAACCACTCGCGCAATTGTTGGAATACGGCAGCTGGATGCTCTGACATGCCGAAATGACCGAAATAAATACGCGATGGGCTCTGTTCTTCAAGCCGTTTTGCCGAATGAAGCATCGCTTCGGGATTAAATTGGCTTGGCGAGGTAGACGGAAGATAAAGTTCCACCCCATACGCAAGCAGTTGTGGATAATAGACACCAATCGTATCGCCTGTAAATATGCCGTTGCTTTTCGAATCGTAAATAGAAAAATGATGGTTCGCATGCCCTGGTGTATCGAAAAAGGTGAGTGTGCGTTCGTCGCTAAGTGTTAACGTATCTCCATCTTCCATCGTAACGAGCCGGTCTTCCGGAATCGGAACAATCGGGTCAAACAGTTCGGCGAACTTCTCGCCATATACCACTTTTGCCCCTTGAATGAGCTTGGAAGGGTCAGCTAAATGCCGCTTTCCTTTCGGATGAACGATGACGCGGGCGTTTGGGCATTTTTCAAGGAGTAATCCTGCACCACCGGCATGATCTAAATGAATATGGGTGACGATAATGTATTGAATATCTGCTGGGTTTATCCCAAGCGCTTCTAAACCGGCGAGTAAGTACGGTATCGACGGGCTTGCGCTCGTTTCAATAATCGTTAGTTCTTTTTCGTGAAGCACATATGTACCGGTGCGTTCAGGTGTCTTTAAATCAAATACGTCAATTAAGGAAATGTCATACCCTAAATCAACTGGTTTCCCCATAACCTTCTCCCCTATCGTATTGTTTTCTAGTATTTTACCAAGTTTTAACGAACGAGGAAACAAAAAAACGGGCGATACGCCCGTTTTTTAAAATTTTCCTTGGTATTGTTCAATTTCCCATGCGTGTACTGCTGTGCGATAGCTATCCCATTCTGCTTTTTTCATGGCGACATATTCATTAAAGACGTGCTCGCCTAACGTGTCGCGACCAATGGTGCCCGCCTCTAATTCTTCGATTGCTTTTCCTAAGCTACCAGGAAGGTTTTCGATGCCAAGCTCTGCCCGGCGCTCTTCGGACATGTGGAAAATGTCTTCATCAATTGGCGCTGGTGCTTGCAAGCCGTTTTCGACTCCGTCAAGCCCTGCAGCAGCGATAATTGCATATGCTAAATATGGATTTGCAGATGGATCTGGGCAACGAAGTTCGACGCGAGTAGCTACGCCGCGTTTTGCTGGGATACGAATCAACGCCGAACGGTTCGATGCTGACCAAGCGATATAGCATGGTGCTTCATAGCCTGGCACAAGCCGTTTGTATGAGTTCACTAATGGGTTTGTTACCGCTGCAAAACTTTTCACGTTTTTCAATAAGCCAGCGATAAATTGATAAGCCGTTGCGGAAAGTTGATTTTCATCGCTTGGATCGAAGAACGCATTTTCGCCATCTTTAAATAATGACATGTTCACGTGCATACCAGAGCCGTTAATGCCAAATACCGGTTTCGGCATAAATGTCGCATGAAGGCCATATTGGCTTGCGATTGTTTTTACAACCCATTTGTATGTCGTTGCGTTGTCGGCTGCTCCTAACGCATCAGCATATTTAAAGTTAATTTCGTGTTGACCTTCCGCTACTTCGTGGTGCGATGCTTCAATTGTAAAGCCCATCGCCTTTAACGCGCGATAAATAGCTAATCGTACGCGCTCACCAAGGTCTTTTGGTGATGGTTCGAAATAGCCGCCGTTGTCTTGCGGTTCGGTTGTTGGATTTCCGTTTTCATCTGTTTTAAATAAGAAGAACTCTAACTCTGGACCGACCGAAATCGTATACCCTTTTTGCGCCGCACGCTCTACTGTTTTTTTCAAAACATTGCGCGGGTCGCCTTCAAATAACGTGCCGTCGGGATTAGTGACCGAGCAAAGGAAACGCGCTTCTGCATATCCTTCTTCCACCGTCCAAGGAAGGACTGCAAACGTATTTAAGTCTGGAAGAAGGTAAAGATCGGAACGGTTAATTGGCGAAAATCCTTTGATAGAAGAACCGTCGAACATAATTTTTCCTTCGACAACATCGTCGAGCTGCTCTGCTGTAACAGTTACATGCTTTAAAATACCTTCAATGTCGACAAATTGCAAATGCAACAATTCTACGTGTTTTTGTTTAATCGTTTCTTTAATTTGCGCCAACACATCCGCTTGCGAACCTAAAACTTTCGACATGTTACATAACCTCACATTCGTACGTTTGTTTTTCTAACATGATTTTATTATATGGAACCTTTCTCGTTTTTGCAATACTTTTTTATCAATCTTTTTGTATTTTTATAATTTTCATAGAAAACGCTTTCAATATAAGTGCGATATATAGACAACAAAAGTGTGGAAGAAAAAGTAAAATGGCGTAACGAAGAAAGAACATCTGTATATTTATGCTTTTTAGAGAATAAAAAAAGTGTCTGGTGTATCCCAAACACTTTTAGCATGTCTTCGCTCGGCGGTATTCTCGCCATGAGCCAGACTCGATTCGCGGGAGTATCGCAGCTTTTTCGGGCGTGTAGATATATACATACCCTTCGATGTCTTGTTCACAGTCTTTCACCCATACCCGCTCATATTCGTTGTTGTTTCGACCTTCTTCGTAATCTTCTAAAAGATCCATTTGTTTGATTCCTTCTTCTGTTACGGTTAGCCATTCGCCAACGACTACACTTTCTCCTTCTAGTACAAGCGCTGGGTACGCACCGACGTCGTACAGTTGTCCTTTCACTTTTCCTGGCTGTACATGCTGCACATACGGCGCGGCAACATGGTGATTTGCTTCTCCAACAAGCAACGTCCCATAAACAAACACACGCGGCATCTATCTCCCCCCTCTCCTATACCATATCGAAAAACCTGAAACAATGGAAGCCCTACCTCTCGTCCATCCTTGCAGCTCCGAAGCTGCGCCAGTGTGAATCTCGTTTTTCTTTCGTAAAGCGCCTGCTTATTGGCGAAGAGCGAATAGGAGGCAACGACTCAAGCTGATGGCATATAGCTTTTCCTTTTTAAGAAATATATGAAAAAAGTGGTTCTGCCCGAAAGCAGAACCACTTTTCGTACCTACATTTATCCTTTTCGAACGTTTGCCGCTTGTGGACCACGGTTTCCGTTGATAATGTCAAATGTCACTTTTTGTCCTTCTTCAAGCGTTTTAAATCCGTCGCCTTGGATTGCAGTGAAGTGAACGAATACGTCGTTTCCGCCTTCTGTTGCAATAAAGCCAAATCCTTTTTCTGCATTAAACCATTTTACTGTACCTGTGTTCATTTGAATTCCTCCAAAACAAATTGAAAATTGACCATCCTTCATTACTCACAAACAGAAAAGCCGCGCTACCATCGTAAGGAAGGCTTGCTAAGAGGGCCTTCTCTTCCGATGAGGCGCGACTTACAACGATCCTTAAATAACGAACTGAATGGTACTTATTACATATTACACGATAAATTTTTAAAAGTCAATAGGGAGAAATCAAAATTCATTCCTTACTTTTATTCTTTAGAAGGGAGGAAATGAATAAATTTTGCTCACCCCAACACGCTAATGTTGGGTATTTTCATAAAAGAACGCTGACAACCGTCCACTCTGTTAATTTCTCCATTTGATGCTGCAGCCGATGCTCGGTTTTTGCAGCTCTGGTACTGGATGTCCGCTTAATAACGCATCCAACGCTGCACGAATGGAAGCGCCTGTCACTGGGACATTGTTTCCTGGTCTAGAGTCATCTAGTTGCCCGCGGTATACGCATTTTAGTTCACGGTCAAAGACGTAAAAATCTGGCGTGCATGCCGCTTGATACGCTTTTGCGACTTCTTGCGTTTCATCAAATAAATACGGGAACGGATACCCGAACTCTTCCGCTACTTTTTTCATATTTTCCGGAGAATCGTCTGGATATTTTTCTACGTCATTTGAGTTAATGGCGACAAACGTCACCCCTTTTGGCTGATAATCGTTCGCTAGACGAACAAGCTCGTGCTGCACGTGCTTCACAAACGGACAATGGTTGCAAATAAACATAATCACCGTCGCGACGTCCGATTTGATGTCTTCTAACCGCACAACATTGCCATCTATTGCATTTACTAGCGCAAAAGATGGCGCTTGTTTTCCTAACGGAAACATCGTCGATTCCACTGCTGGCATCGTAACCACCCTTTCTTGCACAATTTTTTCATCTCTATTATAGGAAACGTGGTAGATTTTTGCACGTTTTCCGACTACAATCGTGGTAAAGTATGTTTGAGGAGGCTGAATGTGTTGCATCAACCATCTATTGTTTCGTTGAACGTTGGTCAGCCGAAAATAGTCATGATGGACGGAAGAGCAGTAACGACCGGCATTTACAAACAACCAGTGGCTACGCCGCTTTGGTTGACAAAAACAAATTTTGTCGGCGACGGACAAGCCGATTTAATCCATCACGGCGGACGAGATAAAGCGGTATGTGCGTATCCATCAGAACATTTTTCCGCGTGGGAACGGCTGTATGGTCGCCCCTTTCTTGCAGGATCGTTTGGGGAAAATATAACACTTGCTGGATTAGTAGAAAAAGACGTCTGCATCGGCGATATATTTGAAGTCGGTACCGCTATTCTTCAAGTTTCTCAGCCGCGTCAGCCATGTGTGAAATTAGCGAAACGGCACAGGCTTATTGACTTACCACTTCACGTACAAACGACTGGCTACACTGGCTTTTATTTTCGGGTGTTACAAGAAGGAACCGTTCAAGCAGGACATTCGCTTAAATTAATGGAACGGAGCGCACGTCCATTTTCTGTTGAATATGTCAACCGTGTTTATTATGTCGAGAAGAGCAATAAAGAAGCGATGCGTGCGATTGTTGCGGAACAAGCGTTGTCGGAAGATTGGCGTCGCATGTTTCTAAAACGGCTAGAACAATAAAAAAGACTTGTGCGATTGTTCGTACAAGTCTTTAGGATACTTCCTGAAACTGGCGATGATATAGCTCGTAATAGACCCCTTTTTTTTGCAATAGCGAATCGTGCGTCCCTTGTTCAACTATCGTTCCTTCTTGAAGTACCAAAATCCGGTCGGCGTGTTGAATCGTGTTTAACCGATGGGCGATTACAAAACAGGTGCGGTTGTTCATCAAGCGCACTAATGCGTCTTGAATCGCCAATTCGGTCACTGTATCGACGTTGCTTGTTGCTTCATCTAAAATTAAAATGGCTGGACGGGCAATCATCGCGCGGGCAATCGCAAGCAGCTGTTTCTGTCCTTGGCTAATGCCGCCCCCGTCTTGCTGTAACATCGTATCGTATCCGTTTGGCAGTTTCATAATAAACGAATGCGCATTTGCCTGTTTCGCTGCTTCTATTACTTCTTCATCGGTCGCCTCTAGCCGACCGTACCGGATATTTTCTCGAATCGTCCCTTGAAATAAAAAGACGTCTTGCAGCACAAACGCCATTTGCCGGCGCAAACTTTCCCGTTTGATGTGGCGAATGTCGTGGCCATCCACCAAAATCCTCCCGTTCGTAGGGTCATAAAATCGCGTCAATAGTTGGAGAATCGTCGTTTTTCCTACCCCGGTTGGACCGACGAGCGCAACGGTTTCTCCTTGTTTTACGGAAAAATCAATGTCATGAAGCACCTCTTTCCCTTGCTCGTAGAAAAACGACACGTGTTGAAATTCCACTTCCCCACGAATCCCCGGTAAGTTCTGCGCTTCTTCCTCTTCTTCTGTCTGTTCGTCTAATATCGCAAATACTCGCTCTGCCCCAGCTAATGCAGATAGGAACGTATTCCATTGGTTGGCAAGGTCGTTTAGCGGACGGATAAATTGCCGAGCATATTCCGTAAAAATAACAATCGTTCCGACCGATACCATCCCTTCATAAGCTAGTATTCCGCCGATGCCGACAAGAAGCGCAAAGCTTAAGTTGTTTAACACGTTCATGAGCTTTGGAATAAATCCAGAATACGCTTGCGCCCAAAAACCGGCTTGTTTTAACTGCTCATTTTTTTGCAAAAAGCGAGCGGTCATTTCTTTTTCTTGCGCAAACAATTTGACCGCTTTTTGACCAGAAATGATTTCTTCGACGAATCCGTTCAAGTCGCCTAGTTGTTGTTGCTGCGCGCGAAAACGCGGTTGTGTTCGATTCGTAATCCACTTCATGCCACCAAACAAAAGCGGGACAATGAGAAGGGTGACCGCCGTAAGTATAGGGCTTAACGAAAGCATGACCACAATTGCCCCCACCAACGTAAGTGTACTAGAAATGACTTGAATAGCTGTGCTGTCAAACGTCTGGCTCATATTGTCAATGTCGTTTGTTACTCGGCTCATTAATTCCCCTGATTTTTGGCGTGTAAAAAAAGCGAGCGGCAATTGATGGAAATGCTCAAATAGCCGCATGCGAAAGGAAGACACCGTTCGTTGGGCAATGCCAATCATCCAATAGTTTTGTAAAAAAAGAGAAAAGGAAAGCGCCAAATACCCCAATAACATCACACTGAAAAACATTGTAAAATCGTGTGTTTTTTTTGCGATTATCGTGTCGATGGCTTTTCCGACAAGGTACGGACCGAGAAGGCTAAGCACTGAGCTAACGATTACTAAGCCAATGACCAGTAAAACCCGACGTTTCTCTTCGGCAAGAAACGCCCATATTCGCTTTAACGTTTGAATGTTTTCCTTCGCTGGGCGCTTCTCTTTTATGACTTTCCTATGATGTGCGCGGATCATCGCTTATCCCCTTCTTTCCAAGCTGCGAGTCGACGATTTGGTGATATAGTTCATTATTAAGTAGCTGTTGGTGCGTCCCATGTGCGAGTAGCTGTCCATCTTTTAATAAAAGAATGGTATCTGCTTCCATCGCTGTCGTTATTTTTTGCGTTACGATAAGTGTTGTACATTGGTATGTTTTCAATGCTTGCCAAACGTTCGCTTCCGTTTTGGCATCTAGCGCGCTCATGCAATCATCGAGGAGTAAGAGTTTCGGCTTGCGAATGAGCGCACGAGCGATGGCAATCCGTTGCTTTTGCCCACCCGACAGCGTCACCCCTTTTTGTCCGACGATTGTGTCATATTGGTTTGGAAACGACATAATGGCATCGTGAATTTGCGCTGCTTTTGCTGCTTCAACCATTTCTTCATCTGACACGTTCATTCCGAAACAAATATTTTCGCGAATCGTTCCGGAAAACAACAACAATTCTTGTGGAACGACCCCGATAGCTGCCCTCAGCGTTGTTTCGTCCCAATGGCGAATGTCGATGCCATCAATAAAAATCGTCCCTTCCGTCGCCTCATATAATCGCGGAACAAGCTGCAATAGCGACGATTTCCCTGCCCCCGTTTCTCCTAAAATAGCGACCGTTTCATTTGCGCGAACGGAAAAAGAAACATCGCGTAGCACAAACGATTCGCTCGCAGGATATCGAAACGAGACGTGTACAAATTCGAGCTCGCCTCGCGTGATTATGGCGTGATGTGGACGTTCTTTCGTATCGGTCGGAAGCTCGAATAGTTCGGCGATGCGCCGTCCGGATGCTCTTGCCCTAGAAAACGCCATCGTTACGAACGTAAAAATAGATAACGCTGCAGTCATTCGTGTCGTGTAGTTAATGACCGCGACTACTTCACCTGCGTTGACTCCTCCTGTTTGGATTTCTTTTCGCCCAATGAACAAAATGACGACAATTGCCACATTCATAAAAAAGAGCAAAACAGGTGTAATCGCTTCGACAAAGCGCGAGACGGTCATCGTTTGCGCCATTAATGTTTCGTTTTCGTTTCGGAAGCGCTGTTGTTCATATGTACTGCGAACGAACGCTTTAATGAGCCGCATATTCGCCATATTTTCTCGCATGATGCGATTGACTCGATCTAACGCTTGTTGGACACGCGAAAATCGCTCAGCTGCTTTTTTCATCGCCCAAATTAAAAAAAGGAGCAAAAATGGGACAAGCACGACAAGAACAAGAGCAAGCTTTGCTTGGACGATGAGCGCCATGACCATGCCAAAAATAATCAATAATGGTGCTCGTAACATAATGCGCAAGCTCATAAATACCATGTTTTGTATTTGTGTCACATCGTTTGTTATTCTCGTAATAAGAGAAGCGGTGGAAAATTGTTCGAGCTGCGGAAGAGAGCATGATTGAATTTTCATAAATAACCGTTTGCGCACATCAAAACCAAATTGCTGACCGACGTACGCTGCCGCAAATGAATTCGTAATTCCCGCAGCAAACGCTAGCAAGGAAGCAACAATCATCACCGCTCCCCATCTCCAAATGACGGGCAAATCGTTTTTCATAACGCCTTGGTTAATGATTTTTTCCATTAATAACGGCTGCCAAAGTTCAGCGATAAGTTCAATGAGCATTAAAAACCAAGCGATTCCCATCCATTTTCGATAAGGTTTTAAGAGGGAAAGCACACGCCACATCTTTTTTCTCCCCTTCCTGATGTCTTTCATTTTACATCGGGGGAAGGGTGTTTTACAATTTTGGTGCTCAAATAGAAAAAGGATGCCTCGTCCCCGAGACATCCTAACCCTATTATTCTTCTAATGTTAATACGACACGTCCGTTAATTTGTCCTTTTAACATCCGATCGAACACGTCGTTAATTTTTTCAAGCGGCTGCACTTCAACGATTGTTTTTACTTTGCCTTCTGCAGCAAATTGAAGCGCTTCTTGCAAATCTTTTCTCGTTCCGACAATGGAACCGATGACCTTTACCCCATTTAATACCGTATCAAAAATTGGAATTGGCATTTCTTCTGGCGGCAATCCAACAAGCACGCACGCACCGCCGCGGCGAAGCGATTGATACGCTGACTCAAACGCTGGTTTCGATACGGCTGTGACCACTGTCGCGTGAACCCCGCCAACTTTTTCCTTCATAAATTGCGCAGCATCTTCTTTTAGTGGATTGACCACAAGGTCTGCTCCGAGCTCTTTTGCTAACGCAAGTTTCTCATCGCCAAGGTCAACAGCAACAACGTTCAACCCCATGGCTTTCGCATATTGCACCGCCACATGGCCTAGTCCGCCGATGCCATAAATGGCAACCCATTCACCTGGTTTCGCGCCAGTTACTTTCAGCGCTTTATAGGTTGTGACACCTGCACAGAAAATTGGTGCAGCTTCTTCAAATGACAAGTTGTCCGGAATTTTCACGACATAATCGGCAGCCGCCCGGCAATATTCTGCATATCCGCCGTCTACTGAATATCCTGCATTCAACTGGTTTTCACACAATGTTTCTTGTCCGCTTAAACAATAGTCACAATGGCCGCACGCCGAATAAAGCCAAGGAATACCGACGCGATCGCCTACTTTTAAGTGAGTGACGCCCGGTCCTACTTCCTCTACGACCCCAACGCCTTCATGGCCTGGAATCAGCGGAAGTTTCGGCTTTACTGGCCAGTCGCCATGCGCTGCATGCAAATCCGTATGGCATACGCCGCATGCTTTAATGCGCACAAGCACTTCGCCATAGGAAATAGATGGTTTTTCTACTTCTTTTACTTCTAGTGGTGCTTTAAATTCACGAACAACTGCTGCTTTCATCGTTTTCCCCTCCCATTATTTCCAAGAAACATCTTGCTCACTTTCTATCATAGTCGCTTTCCGAAAAAGGAAGAAGAGGGAAATAGTTCTTTTCAAAAAACTGTCAAAAACATATGACAAAATCGTTAACGATTGACGGGTTGCCTCGATCGGCTCGCTAACCATCGAACAGCATCTCGCTCGGTTGGGACAAAGATGAACAAACGATGAAGCTTGGCGATAGTGAACAGCTTTTGGATTGCTTGATTATCTGCAAAAACAAACAGAAAAGTTTTTTGTTTATCCGTTTCTTGTTTGAGCAAATGAACAAACATTGAAAGACCTGTACTATCAATAAACGCCAACTCGCTCACATCAAATAAATACACATCATGTTCCGCTTGCTGGAATAATTCGATTAATGTTTGTTTCGCCATTTGCTGCGTACTGTACACCAATTTTCCTTTTAGCGAAATTTTTGCATACTGCACGGTAGAGGTTGCTTCAATCCGAATCGTTGGCATCTTCATCGTTTCATCTCCTCATTTTCATTCCAATTGCATATGCACCGTTTTCTAACGGCTCCGCCCATAAATCATCCATCAATTCTCTCATCAATAGAAGTCCTCGTCCCGATTCTTCTAACAGCACATCTTCTAATCTTTTCTCCTGCCTGCTTTCGATGTGTTGTTTCGAAAGACCGTTCGCCGCATCTGCAACCAAAATGGTTACCTCTTCTGCTGTAATGCGCACCGAGACCGTAATGTGGCAGGCATCGTCGTTATCGAATTGCGTTCGCACTGCTTCGACCGCGTTAATGATCGCTTCGTGAACCGATAAAACGAGTGCTTGCCTGTCACGAACAACGAAAAACGAGGCGAGAGAATCAATGATTAGATCGCAAAGCTCGATCGTTTCGACATTTGCCGGGCAGCGAAGCACCATCTCGTACATTTCTTGCACCTACCATTCTTGAATTGTAATGGAAAGTAAGCAAATATCATCTGCAGGATGGGCCTGACACACATGATAGTCAACGAGTAGCCGCAAAAACTGCTGATCGGATAGATGATGGTAATTTGTTAAAAATCGACGAATTTTGTCAAGACTCATTAAAATAGACGAATCGATTTCTTCTAAAATGCCATCGGTGTATAAAAACAACCTCGCTCGTTTATTGTAATGGACAACCCCTTTTTCAAACGGGACAGAAAAAGGACTGCCAATCGCAAGACCACCTTTATCTAGCTCTATTATTTCTCCGTCATTTGTCAACATCAGCCCATACGGGTGACCAGCATTAACGTATTCTATTTTTTGTTGCTTCGTATCTATGACTAAATAAATCATCGAAAACAAATAATGCATCTCTAGCTCTTTTTCCGGAAACAAGTTTTGGATATGTTTTTCTAGCTCTAGTGCAACGGAAACAGGATCTACTACCCGAAGGATGAGCCCTCTTAACAACGAGCGCAACGACATGCTAATTAGGGAAGAAGAAAGGCCGTGGCCCATGACATCAATAATCATCATCCCAAAACGATGGTCGTCAATTTGATAACATGCATAAAGGTCGCCTGATAATTCTTCCGATGGAATATAAATCGCGTCCATCGTAATTGTGTCATGTTGAGGGAGAGGAGTGAGTACGCTTTGTTGAATTTTTTTTGCTAGTTCCACTTGTTTTTCATGCTCGATCTCCTTTTGCCTCATTTTCGTGATATCGGTAATCATTACGATATATCCTTGAATATGTTCATTGTAAGCGATTGCAATCGCCGAGCAAGCGAGATAGAGCACCTCCCCGTTTTTTCGTCTTGCCGTACATTCAAACGTTAGCGGTTCTCCTTGTACAGTTTGTTCAAGCATGTTTTGCATATAACTTGGGCGGCATTGCAATAAAGAAAAAAGTGGCTGACCGATAATGTCTTCTTTTTTCCATCCGAAAAGTTGTTCCGCCGCTTCGTTCCAATAATGGACGTTCATGGTGTGATTGAGCTTGACCATGGCAATGGGCGATGCTTTATATATCGCCTCAACAACATACTCCGACTCTGGAACATCCGTAAACTGCCAAACGTATAATTTTGTGCGAACTTCTTCGCACCATACCACATCAACCGTCACCTGTTTTCGACGGGAAACGGTTGACGAACGAAGCCAAACTTCCCCTTTCCATTGGGGATGCGTTTGCAAATGTGTCCATATCGCTTCCCCATCTGCTGCAAACGAATGCGAAAACAATGTTCGCAACGATCGCCCGATGACCCGCTCTTTTTCATAGCCAATGACCGACAATATACGTTCGCTAATTGCGATAATCGTTCCTTTGTCGGTCGTAATGACAATCCCTTCCTGCGCATGCACATTCTCCAGCTTTTCCACCACATTCAACTCTACGTCCACTTGTTTTCAACCCTTTTACTAGTATTTGGATAATAGATACTCATCATAAAAAAGAAAAATTCCCCCTTTTCAAAAATACTTTCCTTCATTAAAATTTCGTCCTCCCCTACTTTTTTTCCTGCTTCCTAAACAAGAAAGATGAACGATGACGAATGATTGCGAACAAAAGCAACAACAACGGAATGCCGACTTGTAGCGGGATATGCATATAGAGCGTCACAATATTTAATCCTTCTTTAATATGCTCCGAAAAATTGCTGGCAATAGCAATCGACAGCAACAACACAGAAAGGCCAAGCGGATACACAAGACGTTGATGTTCTTTCACTCGGAATAAATCGGCTGTGCCGATCACTCCAGCATAAAAAAAAAGGCTAATCTTGAAAAAACCGCCAACGACTAATGCAATCATAAATAGTACATCCAACCGCTCTAAAAAATTCGCCACCCGAATTTCCCGGATGGTATTTAAAAGAGGGAAAGTGGAACGTGAAACGGTATCCGCTCCCAATACCGCAATATTCGTTGCCATCATGGCCGCCAAATTGATTCCGCTGAGGAACATAGCGAGCCAACCGACTATTTTCGTTTTTTCAGGTTGATGGATATACGGAAAAAGCATCGTAAATACGACCATTTCGCCAAACGGAACATACAACGTTTGCGTAAACACCACTTTGAATACTCGCTTCCATCCCTCTTCCAGAACCGGCTGCAACCGGTGAACATCTATTAAACCTGCTATTATCACAAGTACTAGCCCTACAATCCCTGTTAAACAAAGCCAAAAGAAAAATAATTCTCCTGTTCGCGCTAACACTTCAATTCCTTTATAGGCGGCATACATAACGGTCATCATCATCACTGCATTTAAAATGAATAACGGTGTCTCTGGATAAGCAAACGTCAACAAAAGCTCGCCAAAGTCGCGTAACACGCGGGCTGCAATATATAAAAAATAGAGAACGTATGTGAGCGCAACCCCTTTCCCGAAAAATGGACCTATAATTTGCTGACTATATGAAGTAAGCGGAACCAAAGGATAATATGTAAAAATAAGGTAATAAACAAAAAACAACATCCACCCGAAAACCATGCCACACACAATTGCAATCCATCCATCTTGCCTAGCATCGACCCCGAGCGGAATAACCATGGCGCTACCGTGTTCAAATAAAATAGCGAGTACCAATAATTGTCGAGCATTTAACTGGGCTCGTTCCATATTCATTTCACTGCCTTTTCATTAAAAATACGGTTTATTTCTCAATCCAGTCCGTCGAATAAACACATGTATATTTACTTTTACTTGTAGGCGAGAAAAATATTGCTCGTTCCAGTTTTTCTTCAACCGTTTCCATTCATTAGGATACAATCGATGGACAACCTCTCCGAATCCAAAAATATCGCTTTTTTCATTTTGAGCGTAGAGAATAGTATTTTTCACTTCTTTTTTTATTTCTTGTTGGAGCTTTTTTTCCAATAGAGAAATGTTGTTAGGGTCTGTTAAATCAATAGCGACAAGCACCTCGCCAATATCTCCTTCCATGTTAATGATGACAGAAATTATTGGCTTTCCATTGTTTATTTTAGCGGTTACTTTTGTTTTTGATCTGGCGACCTTATAAGAAATAGCTTCTTTTGTTTTTTGCCAATCGATAGTAACGGCTGTTTGATGAATTTTATTGAGCAACCACAAAACACCTCGTGCTTGTTTCCCACTCATCCAACTAATAAGTTTTCCTTTTTGAAAAACAGCTAATTCTCCTGCATGAAGAAAAGTATACGGCTCTATCGATCGGAGATTGTTTTGTTGTTCCCCTATTATTTTGTTTCTAGCGATACGGAAACTACTCATCACCACTTCTTTTCCACCAAGAGATAGAATCTCAATTACCTCACCAGCATGGACGTTCAGATTTTCTCCCCATACTTTCTCAGTTAGTTCCAATGTTTTTATCATTTGATTAGTTGGTATTTTATCAATGGGCGTAAGCACGGATAACAGTTCTTTGGCCGTACATTGACGAGCTACAATAACGCTAGCTGTTGTTCGAAATTGTGGATTTCTTTCTATCGCATCAAATACTTCCTTAATCCCTTCGCTCGCCATTTCTTCTCCGATAACTATAAGGTTCGTATGGGCATAGTATGTAAGCCTAGATATTTTTTTAGAAGCTTTGCGGCTCGCTTCTACTAACGTATCGCCAGTCGAAGTGTACAAAGTAACTGGAAGACCGCTGCTTCCCCCGCCCCTTTGCGTAGCTCCAGCTATATTACCAGGATTAACTACTTGAAGGGTTATCATGTACTTTCCTCCTTTTTTATCGACCCCCACCCCAATAACAAAAGCTAACTCTGTTAATTCCTTTTTACTCCAACAGCCGGAAAGAAGCATCATATGAACAAGCATCACAACAAGAAAAATACTCCTGCGTTTAATGGTTATCCCCTTCTTTCTCCGGTTGATTAGGCGGTTTTGGACGCTGATCGTTTCCTTGCCGCACCATATTTGTCTGATTGATTAAGCGCGGCCGCTCTGTTAATGCCCACATCGGAAATCGTACTAACGTATCACGGATATTGCTTAGAATTAACGGTGCAAGCGGCGACATATACGGCACTCCAAACGAACGGAGGCTACATAAATGAAGTGTCATCAAAACTATGCCGATCAAAATACCGTAAAATCCGAATAACGCCGCTAAAACCATAAGTAAAAAACGAATTAAACGCGCCGAAATCGCAATAGCAAATGATGGAGTGGCAAAACTAGCAATCGCCGTAATGGATACAACAATAACCATGGCAGAAGAAACAAAGCCTGCCTCAACCGCTGCCTGGCCGATGACAAGAGCACCAACGATAGAAACGGCTTGGCCGACTGCGCGCGGAAGCCGCACCCCCGCTTCCCGCAAAATTTCAAAGGTTACTTCCATCATCAACGCTTCCACAAAAGCGGGGAATGGGACAGACTCCCGCTGAGCCGCAATAGCGATGACGAGTTGAGTCGGCATCATTTCTTGATGAAATGTTGTTACTGCAATATAAACGGACGGAGCTACGAGGGAGATGAAAAAAACTAATACTCGCAAAAATCGCAGCGCTGTGGCAATATCGAAGCGGGCATAATAATCTTCGACTGCTTGAAAAAACTGGATAAATACTGTCGGCGCTATTAACACAAACGGCGTTCCTTCTACAAAAATAGCGATGCGGCCTTCTAATAAGTTTGCCGCTACACTATCTGGGCGCTCTGTATGATAGACTGTCGGGAAAGTAGTAAATGTCTGGTCTTCAATTAGTTGCTCGATATAGCCGGATTCAAGAATTCCATCAATACGAATACGCTGCAAACGCCTTCGAACTTCCTCAACAATTTCATCGCTAGCGATTCCTTTTATATACATGATCGATACATTCGTTTGTGTCACTTCACCAATCGTAATCGCTTCTAGCCATAGATGAGGATTTTGAATGCGACGACGAACCATTGCGACATTCGTTGCCAAAGATTCGGTAAATCCTTCCCGTGGTCCGCGGATCGACAGTTGTGTGGCCGGTTCTTCAATCGCCCGGTGCTCTCCACCTTTTGCCTCCACACTTAACGCTTCCGGAACTCCATCAATCAAAAGAATAACCTCTCCGGACATCAGTGCTAAAAATAGCTCGCTCCACCGTTTGATTCGTTTCATCTTGCCAGCGGCCGCGATTTTCTGTTCGATATAAACCAATGCTTCCTCTCGACAATAAGAAGGCGGGATCGTTAGTTGAACGACGGATTCCAGCAAAAATTGATGAATCATCTCTTCATCTACAATCCCGCTTACAAAGAGGAGCGCTGCTGGAATCCCCTCTTCTTTTCCGAGCAAAAAACGGCGAATGACGACATCGACGCTGTTTCCCGTCGTATTCCGGACCGTCTCGATATTTCGCTGCAATTCACTTTCTACTGTTTCATCAATTCCATCTTTTGCCTGACCGCTTTGTTCGTTTCTTTTAGTCGTCTTTCTTAGTTGCTTCTTCCATTGAAACCACATTTTTCTCCCCCATTCACTATTGCTATTTGTTAGGATGAGCAATCATGTTGCTGGTTATACAAATACCTATGAATAGAAAAGGAGGCAAAGAAAAAGGATAAAAAAAATTTGTTTGACGGGAGTGGAGAGATCTATGAAATTTATGGCTATTTCATTCCTCATTCCTATCTTGCTTGCCGGCATCGCTATTATCATGAATTTGTTATTAGGAATGGATATGTATCGATCTGTGATCGATATTTTTCACCCGTTCAAAGTGATGGAACCGATGGAAATGGGTATCCTTTTTTTCGTTATCGGATTGTGGGGAGTGGAAGTATGTGTTCATTGGTTTCGGAAGAAAACAAATTAACCCCCCCTTGCCTTTATCGCAAGGGGGATTGACGTCAAACCCGCATTAGTCGCAATGAGTTAAATAAAACGATTAACGTCGCGCCCATGTCGGCGAAAATGGCCATCCATAATGTGAGCCATCCTGGAACGATAAAAATGAGCGCAAGCAGTTTTAATAGAAAAGCTACGGCGATGTTTTGTTGAATGATTCGTAACGTCCGACGGCTCAGCCGAATCGCATACGGAAGCTGTTGGAGATCATCCGCCATTAACACGATATCCGCAGTTTCTAGCGCAACATCGGTGCCGTTTCTCCCCATCGCAATGCCAACATCCGCAGCTGCCAAGGCCGGGGCATCGTTCACTCCATCGCCCACCATAGCGATTCGACCGTATTGCTGTTTCATTTCTTTGATGATATGAAGCTTATCTTCTGGAAGCAATTCCGCCCGGACTTCGGTGATGCCAGCCGCTTTCCCAATCGCGTTCGCTGTCGCTTGATTGTCGCCTGTAACCATGACGATGTCCGTTACCCCGGCAGCGCGCAATTGTTGGACAACAGACGCCACTTGTTCGCGCACTTGGTCCGAAATGGCGATTACACCGAAGACTTGTTCCGTATCCCCGACAACGACAACCGTTTTTCCTTCTTGTTGAAGTGCTTGAATGACGTCACGAATGTCTTGCGATAATAGATGGTCGGAAAATAATGCAGGGCTGCCAACATAGTAGGTTGCTCCGTTGACGGTAGCGGTGATCCCTTTTCCCGTCATCGAGCGGAAGTTGGTAACGTCGAAATTGTCAAGCGGCAATGCTCTCTCTTTCGCCTTTCGTACAATCGCCGCAGCGAGCGGATGTTGCGAATATTTTTCCATGCATGCCGAAAGGTGCAACAGCTCCTCTTCGCTTCGTTCATGAAATGTACGAATATCGGTGACTTCTGGCATTCCTTTTGTCAACGTTCCTGTTTTATCAAAAGCAATCGCTTGAAGCCGACCTAACGTTTCTAAATAGACGCCGCCTTTAATCAACACACCAAGCCGAGCTGCTCGACCGATGGCGGTCACAATGGCCACCGGCGTGCTAATGACGAGCGCACACGGACAACCGACTACTAATACCGCTAACCCGCGATAAATCCACGTTTTCCAATCCTCTGAAAACAATAATGGTGGCAAAATGGCAACAAGCGCCGCAATCGCCATAATTGCCGGCGTATAATAGCGGGCGAACCGGTCGACAAACTGCTGCGACGGAGCTCGTTCCGCTTGCGCTTCTTCGACAAGATGAATGATTTTCACAATCGTTGAATCACCCACTCGCTTCGTCATACGCACTTCTAGCGCTCCTTCTTCATTCAATGTTCCCGCATACACGTCATCGCCGACCGTTTTATACACCGGTAGCGACTCCCCTGTAATCGCGGCTTCGTTAACGGAAGAAGCGCCGTTGATGACAACCCCATCCGCTGCTATTTTTTGGCCTGGCTTAACGACGATGATATCATTGACTTGCAAATCATCGACATCCACTTCATATTCTCGATTGCCTCGTCGCACAAGCGCTTTTTTCGGTGCAAGATCCATTAAATGGCGAATCGAGCGGCGTGCCCGCTCCATCGAGTATCGCTCAAGCGCCTCGCTAACCGCAAATAAAAACACAACAACGGCGCCTTCTTTCCATTCCCCGATGAGCGCTGCGCCAATGATGGCAATTGTCATGAGCGTTTTCATATCAAACTGAAGACGTCCTAAATTCGCTAGCCCTGCTCGAAACAAATCATACCCACCGATGACAATCGCCAAGGCGAACATGCCAGTCACTAGTCCGTGCTGCTCGCCTTTAACAAACGAAATGAGGTAGCCAATCACAAGAAAAACAGCGGAAATGAATGCAAGAACATTCGCCCGTTTTTTCCAAAAGGGAACGTGCGGTACTTCCTTCCGCTCATGTTCTGGAATGACATGAATCCCATCAAACGCCCCTGCTTTTTCTAATTGGTCAAGCGTCGCCGTGCCAACGACCGTTAATTTCGCCGCCCCGAAGTTGACATGCGCCTCTTCCACCGTTTCAATCGCTTTCACATTTTTTTCGAATTGCGCGGCACAATTCGCACAAGAAAGCCCTTGAAGCCGATATACTTGTTTATTCTCCATCGTTTTTCAACTCCTTTGCGTGTACGAGCGCTATCGATACAAGCTGATGCACATGCTCGTCTTGTAACGAGTAGAACACAAGCTTTCCTTCTTTCCGATGTTTCGCTAGCCCCATATCGCGTAGAAAACGCAAATGGTGTGATGCTGTGGCCACTGTCGACCCGATAATATTGGCGACATCACACACACAACTCTTCTTCTAACGTCAATGCATAAATAATCTTTAACCGCGTGCCATCCGCAAGCGCTTTAAACAGCTGCTGTACTCCCTGTAAGTCTTCCATTTGCCCTTTTAGCGCACGCACTTTCTCTTCATCGACACAAACGACTTCACACATATCTTTTGCCATCTTCGCACCTTCCATATTCAAATATTGGTTTGAATATAGTATATGAAACGAGCTTCCAATCCGTCAATACATTCAAATAAATATTTGAATAAAAACGAGCTTAATCGTTAAAAGATGTATGGCTTTGCTTCGTTTATACGAAAAAAAGCGCCCCTTAACGGGACACTTTTTATGGCAATTGCTCGCGAATAAACGATGGAAGCGCTTCTTCATCGATCACATGCCATTCTGGTTCAGCGTGAGCGGTACGGTAAAAGGCGATAATATAGCGCGATTCCGTTTTATAAGACGATGCTTTTTGCAAGCACTCTTCTAGCTGCTTTTTATCCGTAATGCGCAACACGTCGGTTCTTGTTTCTAGCTCTTTTACAAACGTCGGATTTTCTACTAGGTTATAAAGCGGTGTGCGCGCATCGTTTTTAACCACGATGGCGTATTGAATATCGTCTGCTGTTATTCTTGCTTTGGAAAGCAAGTCGTGTTGTTTCAGCCACGCATCGATTCTAGCGTACGATTTTTTCCACGAAAGCTGCATTTGGTCGCCGTCTCCTTGCAACAGTTCAATCGTCCCCCAGTCATTGGTTGGGGAAATCATCTCGGTAAATGGCTCTTCTTTTAGCTCCGTTTTCAACACCGCGATAAACGACTCGATTTGTTTTGGATCTGCGATTTGAACCGTTTTTTCTTCCGCCCGAAGCGTGATTTGACGAATCGGCGACACATTGTCTTGCAATAACAAGTAGTAGTTGTGTTTATATTCCCGTGATTCCATAATCGCTTCGTAAAAAGGTTTGTACTCGTTTATTGGAATCGAGTACATTCTCACCATTTTTTCCCCGTTTTTTAATACATAGCCGATGACGACTTGGCGGGTATTTTCTCCGAACGCAAACGACGTCGGACGGTCTTCAATTAATTGGCGATGGAAAGCGTACACGTTTTTTATATTTTGCGTCGTTTGTAAAAATTGATCGGATTGAACGTACGAAATATATTGCTTCTCGGTTTGCCGCTCAAATTGATACACCGATTCGCCAAAATAGACGCGCTGAATGTCAGATAACGCTGGCTGGCGCTTTTCATAGCCGGTGATGTCGAAACGAACAAGGCTGCCGATGACGACTATTGCCACGATAAAGACGGCATATTCTTTCCAACGGTGGAAAATACGCCACGTTTTTTCAATAATGGCAGACGCAATAAAAAACCCGACAAGAGAAAACGTCACATACCCAAACAAAATCCAACCGAGGCTTCGCTGTGTTTCGCCAAAATACAACCCGCCAACGAGCATAAAACAAAACGTCACGCCGAATGAAAAGACCGGTTGAAGTACTGGAAAAGCAATCGCTTGACCTGCCGCTTCGCTATGCCGCTGTTTGTATAGCCAAATAGACAATAAGTAACATACTACGATTGCCAACGCATATCTTGCCATTTCGAACGAAGCCAACGGTTTGTCTGCTAGTTCTACAAACCGGAAAAATGGTACGATCCGTTCTAGATTCGCACTTAAATAATAGTCCGCGGCAAATCCGGACAACACATAGCGCATATTCATAAGGATAAGTACTGAAATGCCGGCTGGGAATAAAAACAAAATGTAAGCGAACGCCCCTTGCAATACGGATATGCCTGTAAACATACCTACCCATACGCTCGCACTAAAGACAAACAGCTCCATAAGTAACATCTCTGCCGTCCAACGAACGAGATCCGCGGCAGAAATGTGCATATTTTCCAATGGCAACTGACATAACAAAGCCGTTAAAAGCACTGTAGCTAGCACAGGAATAACGAGCATAAGAGCGCCAAATGTCATTTGTTGAAAAAACAACGTTTCACGCCGAAGCGGCAAGCTATGCATATAATCAGCGGATCGTTTCATTTGCATATAGCGGAATAAAAAGATCGCTAACAGCACTGGAACGGTAAACGCAATCATCCCCTGAAACACGTTGGAAAACTCAAACACGTTATGAAAAACCGGCGAATAATCGCGTTTTTGATTCGTATAAATCATCAGTATCCGCAGCGGAATGGCCGCAAACAATAAAAGAAGATGAACAATGCCGATCCAGCCAATGTTTCGGACATTTTGCACAAATAGCGAACGGTTATACGAGAATATTTTCGATGGCATACCCAACCCCTCCCATTTCATACACAAAAATTTCTTCCAATGTTAGCGGCAGTACATCGAAAATGACCGGCTCAAATTGGTGAATATACGATTCTACCCGCTCTTTTTGCCCGCGAACGATGCAAAGAAGGACGCTGCCGCGCTGTTCTTGATACACGACATGCAACCCGCTTAAAAAAGAAGACGGAATGCCGCCGCGAAAGGCCACTTGAATTTTATGCACGTCTGCTTTTACATCGTCCAGTTCTTTTTCTAAAATCACTTCGCCTTTATGCAAAATACCAATATGATCACAAAGGTCTTCCACTTCGCGCAAATTGTGCGAAGAAATGATGACAGTCATCTGTCGCTCGGCAACATCTTGCACGAGTAAATTTTTCACCTTTTGCCGCATGACCGCATCTAATCCGTCAAGCGGTTCATCAAGAATCATCACATCCGGCATGGCAGAAAACGCAAGCCAAAACGCTGCTTGTCGCTGCATTCCTTTTGACATGCGGTGAATTTTTTTATCGAGATCAAGTGGAAATGCTTCTTGTAATTGAACAAACCGTTCCTCGTTCCATGACGGATAAACATCGCGATAAAATTGCGCCATTTGCCGAATCGTCGTTTGTGGAAAAAAGTAAAGCGCGTCCGGTAAAAACAACAGTTTTTGTTTAATGCTCGTATTTTCAAAAACTCGTTCTCCAGCGATCAAAATGTCGCCGTGATCTTGTTTGTAAATGCCGGCGATCATTTTTAACAGCGTCGTTTTTCCAGCGCCGTTTGAGCCAAGCAATCCATAAATTGAACCACGCTCCACATGAAGGCTCACCTCTTTCACCGCTTCTACATCCGCGAATTCTTTCCGGACACCACGAACGTCAATCATCGTTTTTCTCCCCCTTTACCGTTTGTTCTGCTGCCTCGACTAGCGCTAAAAGCTCTTCTTTTGCCATCCCGATATAAAGCGCTTCGCATAATAGTTTAAACATTTGCTGTTTCATCGTTGCTGCTTTTTCTTGATTCATAGACGGGGGTTGCGGAGCGACAAAGCTTCCTTTTCCAGGGATGGAATAAATGTAGCCTTGGTGCTCTAGTTCGCGATACGCTTTTTGGATCGTATTCGGATTGATCGTCAACTCTTTCGCTAACAGTCTTACAGACGGTAACTGCTCGTGTGGTTGCCATACTTCATGGATGATGAGTTCTTTCATTTTCTCGACGAGCTGCTCATAAATTGGCTGCCGACTGCGAATATCAAGCTCAAACATTCCTACCCCGCCTCCTTTCCAAATGATGTATACTAACTGTATTATTAATTATAGTACACGTCATACAAAAAAACAACGTATTTCCCCTATTTCGGTGAGAAAAATGTATTTTCAACCCGCTGTCTTTTCGTATAATTAGTATTGTTAAATGTTTGTCGATTAGGAGATCGTGTATGGGAACGTATATCAACCAGAACCTTTTAAATAACTTGTTTTACATTTTATCAAGCATGTTTGTCTATTATTTTATTTATGATCATGGAAAATGGTGGAAAACGAATACTCGTCATAAGCAGCTGCTTTTGATTATTTGCACAGGAGTCCCGTTATTACTGTGCATGAAGTTCCCGATTTACATTGCGTATAATTGCGTTCATGATTTGCGGCAAATCCCATTTCTGATTGGCACATTATACGGAGGTTGGACCGTAGGAAGCGCCTTGTTGCTTATATTGCTTGCCGTTCGGTTTTTCTTTTACGGATTTCAACCGATCACTGTGGCCGTCTACTTCACGATGTTCATCATTGCTGCTTTGGCTTCTCCTGCCTTTCGCCGCCTAAATCGTACGGATAAATTATTTGCATCCATGTGGCTGACGCTTTTGCTTGACATTTTAGTAACAGTCATCGCGGTCGTCTTTTTTGATTTTCAAGTCATCGATTCCTATATTTTTGATTTTATTTTAGTCCCACCGTTTGCGATGTTATTTATCGTCTACATTCTTGAAACGTTAAAAGACGCAATCATCATGCGGTCAAAGCTTGTGAAAATCGAAAAAATGGAGATTGTCAGCCAACTCGCAGCGAGCATTTCTCATGAAGTGCGCAATCCGTTAACCGTAGTAAGAGGATTTCTTCAATTAATGAAGTCACAGCCTATGCCAAAAGAAACGCAAGAGCGATACATGCACATTGCCCTCGAAGAAATCGACCGTGCAGAAACGATTATTAACAACTATTTAACGTTTGCCAAACCGACGCCGAAAAAAGAAGAAGTGCTCATCGTAGGACAAGAGTTGGAGCGAGTGGCTCATTTATTGCAGCCATTCGCCAGAATGAATGGAGTACATCTCATTGAAAAGTGCCAGCCGTGTATGATCATTGGTAATGCCGAATATTTTCGACAATGCTTTTTAAACTTAGTAAAAAACAGCATCGAGGCAACACCGATAGGCGGCACGGTCACCGTTTCTTGTTCCTGCAAAGGAGAAGAAGTGATAGTAGCGATTGCAGATACCGGCATTGGGATGACAGCCGAGCAAATTAGTCGGTTTGGTGAGCCGTATTTCAGCACGAAAGAAAAAGGGACAGGGCTCGGAGCGATGGTGGCCGTCAAATTGATTGAAACAATGAACGGGACGTGGAAAATTGACAGCAAAATCCAAAAAGGAACGACGATAACCATTACATTTCCGTCCGCAACAACAAGGGGGTAGCGAATCGCTACACCCCTTCCATGTTGCGGTACATTCGTTTTTTCGGTAGATCGGAAAGAAGAAAAACCGTCCATAGAATGCATGCTGCTCCGACAGCTTGGAATATGCCAAACGGAACGTGTAAAAAAACAATCGAGGCAAGGACAGCAGATAGCGGCTCGACGCTTGACAACAAACTTGATTCCGTCGGCGATAAATGGCGAATGCTTTCGACAAATAGTAAAAACGCGATTAGCGTCCCGAAAAGAACGACAAAAATAATTAATAGCCACGTATCGACCCCGAATACGATATTCGTTGGGACAAACGATGGAATGAGCCAGCACATCGCCGTGCCGCCAATGACCATCCCCCATCCAACGACAAGCATCGTCTGCCACGTTTTTAATAGCTTGGCAGAAGCAAGCGTATAAAACGCTAACGCGCCACCAGACAACACGCCCCAAACGACGGACACAAGTGAAACCGTAAACTGATTGGTTGTGCCGTTTGTCATTAGTAAAAACGTGCCTGCAAGCGCTAAAAAAACTGCGAAACTAATTTTCACCGTCGGCTTTTGTTTTTCTTTCACTAATGAACTGTAGATGAGCAAAATCGATAACATAAATTTACATTGAGACAAAAAAGAAGACATGAACCCGATTCCTTGGTTAGAATAGATGTGCTACCAACCATTCACACAAGGAGGTTCATGTCTCATGAATAGATTAGCACATCATCAAGGAATCCACAAGTTTTTCACGACGTTGGGGTTGGCGCTTTATTTCTCGAAACCTGTGATGAAGCATCTCGTTCATATCGTGGATGCGATGGTGACGAAAGGTTTTTCGGGAACGTTGACCGATCTACATCATGGGAGTTTTCATCCGAACCATCGCACGACACTGAGCCATTTTTTCACGAAAAGTCCGTGGGATGAAGAGACATTGCTCCGCAAACTCCAGCAGTGGATGCTTCATCGTGTCGAACGCATCGCCAAACAGAAGAATCAACCCATTTTTGTTTCCATCGATGATACGATTTGCCAAAAAACGAAGCCTTCGTCACGGGCAACATGCGCTATTCAAGGGTGTGATTGGCATTATTCTCACACAGAGAAAAAATCGATTTGGGGGCATTCTCTCGTTTGGCTCATGGTTCATACGATGACTCAAGCGTTTCCGTTTGCTTTTCGCCCCTACGACAAGGAGGCTGGAAAAAGCAAAGGAAAACTCGCGATTGAGATGCTTTCTTCTTTGGATGTGAGTCGTCCTGTTTATGTACTGATGGACTCTTGGTATCCATCGAAAGCACTCGTGGAAGCCTGCTTGAAAAAAGGGTTCCACGTCATCGCGATGCTTAAGACGAACCGGATTCTCTATCCGAAAGGCATCGCCATCCAAGCGAAGCAGTTTGCCCGCTATCTCGAACCGAATGACACCCGCCTCGTCACGGTGGGAGAAGAGCGCTATCGCGTCTATCGTTACGAAGGAGCGCTCAACGGTCTCGATGATGCGGTGGTGCTACTTGTTTGGAAAGCCGATCAACCGATGACACCGGAACATCTTCATTGCGTCTTGAGCACCGATTGGGAGCTAAGCGACGAAGACATCTTGCGCTACTATGCCGAGCGTTGGTCGATCGAATGTTTTTTCCGTCAAGCGAAAGACCAGCTGAAACTCGATGGGTACCGCGTTCGTCATCATCGAGCGGTGAAACGTTACTGGATCTTGGTGCAGCTTGCTTACGTGTACAGCCTATTCGAGTCTAACAGCGATTTTTCGGATGGGCTCGATCTCCTGCGCAAGAGAAAAGGACATAGCCTCGTGGAGTTCATTTACCATGCAGCGAAACAAAATATTCCCATTGATACCGTGAAAAAACAGCTCCACGTGGCATAAGGGGTACCCTGTTTGTCTCTTTTACATGGTAATTATTGTAATTGAAATTGCTCAACTACAGTAATGAATATAAAACAATATACACCGGCGCTAAATATTGCAGTAGCGTAGCCGTCGCAGCATTCCCGGTGGCGATGGAAGAAAAGTACGTATATTGCACGCCAAGCATGCCAACTAATCCGAACACAATAAGCTGCCAACGGCTTTTTCGGTCTTTCCAAATAGCCAACGGCTCAAGCCCTTTGAAGGCGCTTAATACGACAAGCACAAAACCAGCCAATACCATCCTTACTGCTACGAGCCATTCCGCCGTGACGTGCTTTTCTTGAAACAATATTTGCGCAGCTGTCCCTGACAGCCCCCAAAGTGTTGCACCGGTTACTACCATCGCTAATCCTTTGGCGCGACTTGACATTTTCTCCCTCCTCTTACGATGGCTTTGTCTCAAGGACAGCAATGACAACTCCTGTAATAATGAGCGCTCCGCCAAACCAAAACGGAACATCCAATCGCTCTTGTAAAAACAACCAGCCGAACAAAGAGCCGACGAGCGGTTGGAAAAAGAAAAATAACGAACCAATCCCTGCATCCATCATTTCCATTCCTTTATTCCAAAGAAAAAACGCCCATGCGGTCGATACAATACCAAGGTAAAGAACCCCTAGGACTATCGACAACGAAAAGGTTAACGGTACCTCCTTCCATACCTCCCACACCATCATCGGTGTTGTGCCAACAAGCGCAACGAAAATCGCATATGTCGTAATGACTAATACCGACAGTCGGGCAGACGCGATTTTTACGAGCACCGATAAAAGCGCCCATGTTAGCGCCGCACCGACTAATAATACGTTCCCTACAAACGAAGTCGCCTCCCCGCCGCCTAATCCGACGACGACAACGACCCCTGCTGTTGCTAATAGTAGCGCAAACAACTTTCGCCACGTAATCGCTTCGTGTAACATCCAGCAGGCAAAGAGCACAATGAATGCTGGTGTCGCCGATGTAATGAGCGAAGCGGTATGGGCATCCGACCATTTCGTACCGACGAATTGCAAAGAAATCGAAAGGACGTAACCAATGATCCCAATCCAAATAATCAGCTTCCACTCTTGCTTTTCTTTCGGAACAGAAACGCGCTGCACGCGTAATATCATCCATAATACAAAAAAGGCAACCGCATACCGAAGCCAAACAAGTGTGAATGGTGGAATGTAATCGAGCACATATTTACTAATGACATACATCCCGCCCCAGATGCCAGCAGCGAGCGATAAATACAAGGAACCGAAAAAAGTTTGTCTCATCTTGTTTCCCTCCGTCTTTTTTCTTTTTCTTTATCAGACGGAGCGAGCGCTTGCTCCGCCTTAGAAGCAAGCAACTGGTTGGTCGTTTTCAAACAAATCCATATACAATTGTCGTCCCCCCTATATGAATCTTATTTGTTTATTGTATCAGATTTTTCTAACTTCTCAATCCTTATTATTGAAAAAGAATGGATTTGCATCCTTTGGGAAACAATAAATCCTATTCCAATACAAAGAAGGTGATAGATCGTGAAAGCCCATCCATTAAACATTGTTCAAATTGCTTGCATATTAATGCTGTCCATCGGTTTAATGAACCATGTAATCGTTATTCCTCTTTTACTGGAAGCAGCACACCGAGACGCATGGATTGCAGCGATTTTAACATTAGGAATTATGTTTTTCTGGCTTCCTCTTCTGCACTTTATTATGAAGCAATCGAAACAAATTCCTCTATTCCAATGGATACAATCAGAATTTTCTACTATTGTTGCATATTTAGTAGCGTTTCTCGGAACACTACTACTAATCACTATTAGTTATGTAACTTTAAAAGATACGGTCACCTTTACAACAACTACCTATTTAACTGCTACACCAAACTGGGCGATTTCTCTTACATTGTCGATTCTTTGCTTTTATAACGCTTATTTGGGAATTCCTTCAGTGGCTAAAACATCGGTCATTATATTGCCTTTTGTTGTTATTTTTGGTGTCTTTGTGATGTTTACAACTATTCCACATAAAGATTATTCATTGTTAAAGCCTATTTTAGAAAATGGTTGGGATCCTGTTTGGAAGGGAATGATTTATACAGGTGCTGGATATGCGGAAATTCTAATCATTTTATTTATGCAACATCGGTTGCAGCCCCAATTTCCATTTTTAGGGTTGTTAGTACTTGCTTTTTTAGCAGCGAGTTTAAGTATCGGCCCTACAATCGGGGCGATTATTGAATTTGGACCGATAAAAGCAGCGCAATTGCGTTACCCGGCATTTGAACAATGGCGATTAATCAATTTAGGGACATACATTGAACATATGGATTTTCTTTCTATTTATCAGTGGTTATCAGGTGCTTTTGTTCGGATTTCTCTTGCTACCGCTTTAGTTCCTGAACTGTTTGGTATCACCAATGAACAGTCACGACGTTGGGTGCTAATTGTTCTATACCTTGCTATTTTAGCGGCCTCGCTCGTTCCTATTAGCGACAATGCATTTCTACATATGCTAAATAAAGCTGTATTACCTTTATCACTTTTTCTCATCTTATTTCTGTCTTTTTTACTTGCTATATTAGCGCTCATTTCATCGATAAAAGCAAGGAGAGAATAGTAATGCAAATTCCTGTTCGAGCATCAAAACATGAGCAAAAAACTAATGACCATAACGCTAATCACACCATCTTAATCACCGAACAATCCCTACGCCAACTATACTCGTATTGCAAAGATGTTGCTATTCTTACTTCTACTATTCAAACGGGAAACCATATCCCAATGACGATGGTGTTTATTTATTGTGAGGAACTATGTGATTCAAGACAATTGAAAGAAGTCGTGTTTCCAATGTTTCATAATATGTGCCGAAACTATCCTTGTCAAACCGTTGAAGAAATTGAGGCGAACAAATTTATGCCGATGCAGCTAATGGGAAAGGAAGTTCGGGTTGATGACCTCAATTATCTTTTGTTTAATGGAGATTTGCTTATTTATTTTCAAGAAGCAGATGTTTTATATTCGTTAACACTAGCCAATCCACCAAATCGTACTCCAGAAGAACCGAACACAGAAGTATCGATTCGCGGTCCAAAAGATGGATTTATTGAGGAAATTTCAAAAAATGTCGCTCTCATTCGTAAACGGATGAAATCACACCAACTAGCGTATGAATTGTTTGTTGTCGGGACAAGAAGCCAAACAAAAGTAGGTTTATTATATGTAAAAGACATTGCAAACACACAAATCATTGATGAGGTAAGGAAACGAATTTTAAATTTAAATATGGATGCGATTACTAGCACTAACCAATTAGAAGAGCTAATCGGCGACAAACGTTTCTCTTTATTTCCTTTGTTCGGATATACTGGAAGAGCAGACTATGCTGTCAATTGCTTATTAAATGGTCGGTTTGTTCTTATGGTAGATGGAACCCCGACGGTTATGATAGGTCCGGGAAATCTAACCTTTTTATTAAATACATCAGAAGATAATAATACAGCCTTTTTTTTCGTGGCATTTCAGAGAATATTGCGATTGTTTGGGATTTCCGTATCGATTTATTTACCTGGTTTCTGGGTTTGCCTAACCTCCTTTCATCCATATGAGCTTCCTTTTACATTGTTGGCAACCCTTGTACTTTCAAGACAGGGAGTCCCGCTCCCTGTCACATTAGAAATGTTTTTAATGCTTGGGTTATTTGAAGTTTTTAAAGAAGCGGGAATGCGACTGCCAATTGCGGTTGGGCAAACATTATCGGTTGTAGGTGGACTTATTATTGGTCAGGCCGCTATTGATGCGGGATTGGCTGCTCCTCCTACCCTTGTTGTTACAGCTATTTCTATAATTGCTACCTTTACGTTAGTTAATCAAAATTTAGCGGGGGCAGTTACACTGTTGCGGTTTATTGTGCTCGTGTTTTCTTCTGTTTTTGGGTTATTTGGATTTATCGTTTCGCTGTTTTTTTTATTAACGTATGTGGCTAATTTAACAACATTTGGGGTTCCCTATTTAGCACCTCTCTCTCCACCAAGCATGGATATAGTAAAAGTAATTATTCCTAATACATGGAAAAAATTCAATAAAAGAGCAGGTTTATTACATCCGAAAGATACCACGCCAAAAAAGGAGGATAACTAATGCTCAAACGGATCGTCCCCCTTCTTCTTTCTGTTTTCCTATTGACTGGATGTTGGGGGACAAAAAATATTGACCATGTTGTCTATATTCACTCAGTTGGAATTGATTATAAAAATAATAAATTTATTGTATATGTTCAGCTCATTAGCTTTACAGGCTTAGCTAAAGCGGAAGCAGGAGGCGGGCAACAAAAAATCAATACCACTGTTGGAAAGGCAACAGGAAAAACATTTAACATTGTCACGGATAACATTTATCCCTCCATTCAACAAATGGTGTCATGGGGACATGTGAAAGCAATAGTTTTTACAGATCGTGCATTAAAACGGGCTCCCCTTGAAGATGTGTTTGATGTACTTGACCGATATAATGAGATTCGTCATACACTTTGGGTGTATGCAACAAAAGAACGGTTGGATAAGCTTTTTTCTACTGTTCCATTACTACAAGCATCCGTCTATTTTTCGTTGTTAGCTAATCCGATAGAAATTTTCGAGCAAAGTTCCTTTATCCGCCCGATCCGTCTAAATCGTTTTGTTGCGGATATAAATGAACCCGGGAAAACCGTACGAATTCCCTATCTTACCATTTCAAAAACACATTGGGAGGAGAACCACAAAATAAAACCGATGTTAGCCGTGTCTGGTATTTGCTTTTTAAAACACTATAAATTGCAAACATGCATCAATCGTTCCGATTTAAAAGGAATGCGTTGGGTTGAAAAAGATATTTCCCGTACTCCTATTTATGTAAAAAAAGGGGGAAATGTTGTTGCTTCTATCGTTGTACTTGGTCCAACTTCAACAATTTCTTATAAACAAAACACATCGTTTCCTCAATTTACGATAGAAATAAAAGCAAAAGGAAGCCTGATCGAACTGAGGAAACCGTTAACAGAGAAGCAACTCCTTGCTCTAGCGAAAAAAACAGTGGAACAAGAAGTGAGGGATTTATATATGAGGGGGTTGACACACCACATCGATATATTTAATCTTTCCGAGACATTATATCAAGAAAGACCAAAAGAGTGGAAGAAAGTATCCGTTAATGGAAGTATTCCTCTGAGAAAAGAGACGTTGAAAACCGTTAAAGTCGATCTTTCTATTGATACCTCTGGTACTCGTAAATTTACTGTAGATGAGCAAAATCGATAACATAAATTTACATTGAGACAAAAAAGAAGACATGAACCCGATTCCTTGGTTAGAATAGATGTGCTACCAACCATTCACACAAGGAGGTTCATGTCTCATGAATAGATTAGCACATCATCAAGGAATCCACAAGTTTTTCACGACGTTGGGGTTGGCGCTTTATTTCTCGAAACCTGTGATGAAGCATCTCGTTCATATCGTGGATGCGATGGTGACGAAAGGTTTTTCGGGAACGTTGACCGATCTACATCATGGGAGTTTTCATCCGAACCATCGCACGACACTGAGCCATTTTTTCACGAAAAGTCCGTGGGATGAAGAGACATTGCTCCGCAAACTCCAGCAGTGGATGCTTCATCGTGTCGAACGCATCGCCAAACAGAAGAATCAACCCATTTTTGTTTCCATCGATGATACGATTTGCCAAAAAACGAAGCCTTCGTCACGGGCAACATGCGCTATTCAAGGGTGTGATTGGCATTATTCTCACACAGAGAAAAAATCGATTTGGGGGCATTCTCTCGTTTGGCTCATGGTTCATACGATGACTCAAGCGTTTCCGTTTGCTTTTCGCCCCTACGACAAGGAGGCTGGAAAAAGCAAAGGAAAACTCGCGATTGAGATGCTTTCTTCTTTGGATGTGAGTCGTCCTGTTTATGTACTGATGGACTCTTGGTATCCATCGAAAGCACTCGTGGAAGCCTGCTTGAAAAAAGGGTTCCACGTCATCGCGATGCTTAAGACGAACCGGATTCTCTATCCGAAAGGCATCGCCATCCAAGCGAAGCAGTTTGCCCGCTATCTCGAACCGAATGACACCCGCCTCGTCACGGTGGGAGAAGAGCGCTATCGCGTCTATCGTTACGAAGGAGCGCTCAACGGTCTCGATGATGCGGTGGTGCTACTTGTTTGGAAAGCCGATCAACCGATGACACCGGAACATCTTCATTGCGTCTTGAGCACCGATTGGGAGCTAAGCGACGAAGACATCTTGCGCTACTATGCCGAGCGTTGGTCGATCGAATGTTTTTTCCGTCAAGCGAAAGACCAGCTGAAACTCGATGGGTACCGCGTTCGTCATCATCGAGCGGTGAAACGTTACTGGATCTTGGTGCAGCTTGCTTACGTGTACAGCCTATTCGAGTCTAACAGCGATTTTTCGGATGGGCTCGATCTCCTGCGCAAGAGAAAAGGACATAGCCTCGTGGAGTTCATTTACCATGCAGCGAAACAAAATATTCCCATTGATACCGTGAAAAAACAGCTCCACGTGGCATAAGGGGTACCCTGTTTGTCTCTTTTACATGGTAATTATTGTAATTGAAATTGCTCAACTACAGTAAATTTAAATAATTCTACCTTCTTCCTTTGCACTATGAAAGAGGCGAGTCAATTCGCCTCTTTAAAATAATCTTTATAAAACCCGCCGACTTTTCCTGTATTATCAACGATAAAGTAAAATTCTTCTGTTTCGTTTTTCACCTCATACGTTTTGCCTGGGGTCAATACGCGGTTGACGACGTATTTTTCGGCATTCGTATGTACACATTTCACTTTCTTCATCGTCGGACGGTTCAGCCAAGTATGATGGATCATCTTCCTACTCCTTTCATCATCCGTTACTCCTTCTATTGTAGCGATCTTTGCCTTATTGCGCAATACGTCCTTTTTGTACATATTTTTCGTACAGTCCATACAAAATCGCAGCTTTATACGTTTCCAACTTTTTTCGCTCGACAGGATGACGATGAATACCGCTCTTTTTTAATTGCTCCACAAGCCAGCCTTTTGATCCGAAATAAGCCACTAATACTCCCCCTTTTCCTTTGCTTGTCTTATATGTATGAAAAGGGTGGAGCGATTATGAAAAAAGCTGACCGGTCACTTACCGATCAGCTCTCTTGTACAGCGGATTGTTTCTTTTTCCCTTTTAAGAAGAAGGATAAAATGAGCGCTACTAACGCTAGTACGGTCGCCACGATAAACGCATCGTTAATGCCTTCTACCGCGGAACGTTGTTGCACTAATCCGTACAGTAATTGGGTGACCGCTTCATCGCTCGGAATGAGCCGTTTCAGATGTGCCACCGTCTCGACAGCGATTGGGTTATCGCTTGTCAATTCATTGCGATAATTTTCCGCGTGAAATTTCGCCCGGTTAGACATCACCGTAACAAGAAACGCTGTTCCTAACGAAGAAGCGACTTGGCGCAACGTATTCGCGGCTGCCGTTCCGTGGCTATACAAGTGGCGTGGCAATACGTTTAATCCCGCCGTCATAATCGTCATCGACAGCATCGACATGCCAAGCATCCGGAAAATATAGAGCCATAAAATATGTCGATACGGTGTATCTAACGTTAGTTGGCTAAATTCCCATGTCGTCACAACTGTTATAATCAGCCCGACAATCGCTAACGACCGAACGCCAATCCTGTCAAAAATCATTCCCGAAATCGGTGACATAATCGCCATCACAATCGCGCCAGGCAACAGAAGCAACCCCGAATCAAGCGGAGTAAAGCCACGGATATTTTGTAAATACACAGGCAACAGAACCATCGCGGCAAATAATGCCATATTTAACACGCAGCCAATAATCGTCGTCAGCGTAAACACGCTGTATTTAAAGACACGCAAATTTAAAATCGGATGTTCGGCTGTAAAACAACGCCAAGTAAACAAAATAAGGAAAAAGACACCAATCGCAATCGAAACCGCTACTTCCGTACTCCCCCAACCGTTGCTACCAGCTTCACTAAAACCGTATAACACGCCGCCAAAGCCAAGGGTAGAGTAGATAGCCCCACGAACATCTAATGTCGGATTGGTCGTTTTTGGCGTATTTTTTAACCAAAGAAAGGCTAATACAATATCGATAATCACAATCGGCAAAACGATATCAAACAGAAGACGCCATGAATAATGTTCCACTAGCCACCCAGATAACGTCGGACCAATCGCTGGGGCAAACATCATCGCGATCCCAACCGTTCCCATCGCTACCCCTCGTTTTTCCGGCGGGAAAATCGTTAGCATTACAACCATCATCAGCTGCATAATAATGCCTGCGCCAACCGCTTGAATTAACCGACCGGTTAAAATCACTGCAAACGATTGGGCGAACGAACAGATGAGCGCCCCGACAGCGAAAAACGCCATACCTGAAAGAAATAGTTTTTTCGTCGGAAATTTCGCGATTAAAAACGGACTAATTGGAATCAATACCCCGTTGACGAGCATATAGCCGGTCACAAGCCATTGGATCGTTGACGTTTCCACATTCAAGTCTCCCATCATATGAGGGAGCGCTACGTTAATTAATGTTTGGTTTAAAATCGCAACAAACGCCCCAAGCATAATCGTCGCTACGACTTTCGCTCGACTTGTTCCTAATGTCATATCCCCCGCTGCTTGAGGGGCGATTTCTTTTTCCGCTATGATTTCCTCTTCTTGTACGTTCGTTTGTTTTTTCTTTCTTAACATATAATTAAACAGCCCTAGCACAAGAAGGGAAAAGAAGATGTACCCCGTGAAAAACGTTGACATCATCATCACCTACTTATGAATGCGAACGGTGACGTTCATTCCTGGTACAAGTCCCGCCCCATTATAGTCATCAATAGAAATCGTAATCGGAATGACTTGTGTCACTTTTGTATAGTTGCCTGTCGTATTCGAGCTTGGCAACAAGCTAAACGTATTCGCAGTGGCGAACCCTAACTTTTCTACTTTTCCTGTAAATTTACGGTCTGGATAAGCATCGACGTAAATATCGACATCTTGCCCTGTTTTAATGTCTTCGATTTTTGTTTCTTCGATATTGGCAGTAACCCATAAGTGCGATAAGTCGTATCCACGCGCTAGAGGAACTGTTGGCGCAACAAGCGAGTTGGTGACTGCACTTTGCTGAACGATTGTCATATGATGTGGAACGGTAATCGGAAACGTATTTTTTCCGTCCGACACTGCGCCAATTTGGTCACCGCTACTAAACGTTTTCCCAATATCGCCAGACCAATCGACTAATTTTCCTGCCGTCGGAGGTACGATAGAAATTGCTTGCCCGTCAATCCGTGCGTTGTCTGTCTTAATGTAATTCGTTGTTTCATTGACATAGTAATAAGCCGCAATCCCCCCTGCTACTAGTAAAAGCAATACAATAATGTTTAACGTAATTAAACGTTTCATGCTCACCGGTTCATTCCTCCCCTAATAAAATCGTTTTTACTTTTTGTTGTAGCGATAGTAATATTTCCATCTCCTCTTTTGCGAGCGTTGTTTCTACTTTTTGCAATCGCTGAATTAGAAGCGATTCGTCATTGAACGCTTCTTGTAGTTTTTCTTTTCCTTTTTCTGAAAGGTGAAGCGTAACCGCACGCCGGTCTTCTTTTGATGGCTTGCGTATGACCAATCCCGCACTGACAAGGCGTTCAATCGTCCCGCTAATCGTGCTATTGCTCATGTTTAATTTTTCTGCTAAATCGTTTAAGCGGATGTTTTCTTTTTTCGATAACGTATAAAGAATGATTAGCTGTAGTTCTGTAATCCCTACTCTTGTAGCGTCCTCTCGAATTAAGGTGTATAGCGCTTTGCGAATTCGAAATACAGAGTACATCATTTCCCGACCGAATGCTTCCACCTTATCCCCTCCTTTCTAACTGAAATAATTCGAATACGAACTATTCGTGTGCGAATTATGATTATACTATGTTTGTAGGAAAAAAGCAAACGAACCGACCTTTTTTGATCGGTTCGTTTGCCGCCGCGAGTTGCCGTTGGGTGAATGCAGTTTCTCAACCACACTCCACTACGTGGGTGTTCGCAGAAACATTCGTGTCGTCCCTATTTCCGCATCGTAGGGCATGACATTCCCGTTTCGATGTAGAACTCCCTCTTTTCAGCCATCGGTTGAAACTTCATTCGTTCACGTACACCGCAGCGATGATTATTATCATACATAATCTTTTTCCTTTTGGCAAGTCCATTAGACTGGATAGACGCCGTGCTTTCGTTCAGAGAACGTCATGTATTTCGAACGATACGCATCAAAACGGCGAATTAATTCTTCCCGCAATGAATTCGGAGCGATAATCCCGTCAATCACCATTTCCGAAGCGAGACGGTAAATATCGATATCGCGGCGATATTCTTCCCGTTTTTGCTCAATAAATGCCGGGCGTTCTTCTTCTGGAAGCTCGGCAATTTTATTCGCATATACGGCATTTACCGCTGCTTCTGGCCCCATGACTGCAATTTGCGCGTTCGGGAACGCTAGACAGCAATCCGGTTCAAATGCTGGTCCTGCCATCGCATAAAGTCCAGCGCCGTACGCTTTGCGAACGATCACCGATATTTTCGGCACGGTTGCCTCCGACATCGCCGAAATCATTTTTGCCCCATGGCGAATAATGCCTGCGCGTTCTACTTTTGTGCCGATCATAAATCCAGGGATGTCGGCTAAAAAGAGAAGCGGAATATGGAACGCATCGCAAAGCGTAATAAATTTTGCAGCTTTATCGGCTGAGTCATGGAACAAGACGCCGCCTTTGACGCGCGGCTGATTTGCGATAATGCCAATCGGTTCGCCGTTTAAGCGAGCAAGCCCTGTAATCAGTTCAGGCGCAAACAATTTTTTAATTTCGCAAAACGAACCTTCGTCGATAAACCGTTCGATTAAATCGTACATGTTAAACGGCGCATTTTGGTTGACTGGCAAAATGTCCTCGATCGTTTTTTCAAACGTTCTTGGCGGTCTTACTTCATGAATAGGTGGCTTCTCGCTAAAATTCGCTGGAAAATACGATAAATACTTCCGCGCAAACTGAATGGCTTCTTCTTCTGTCTTAACAAGCACATCGCCGCAACCGGATACGCTGCAATGCATGCGCGCTCCACCCATTTCTTCGAGCGTTACTTTTTCCCCGATGACCATTTCTGCCATGCGTGGAGAGCCTAAATACATTGATGCGTTTCCTTCGACCATAATGACGATATCGCAAAACGCTGGAATGTAGGCACCGCCAGCAGCAGATGGTCCGAACAATAAACAAATTTGCGGCACTTTTCCTGAAAGTTTGACTTGGTTGTAAAAAATACGCCCTGCTCCGCGGCGTCCAGGGAACATTTCAATTTGGTCAGTAATGCGCGCACCAGCGGAGTCGACTAAATATAAAATCGGGCAGCGAAGTTTTTCAGCTGTTTCTTGAATGCGAATAATTTTTTCAACCGTTCGCGCTCCCCACGACCCTGCTTTGACGGTCGAGTCGTTAGCCATGACGCATACCGTTTGCCCGTTAATTTTCCCGACTCCAGTGACAACACCATCGGCAGGAAGACCGTCCGCAAGACAATTAGCAAACAAAGCATCTTCAAACTGCATGCCATCGTCAAATAGCAACTTCAAGCGGTCGCGGACGAACAACTTCCCTTGTTCCGCGTTTTTTCGATGGTATTTTTGTTCTCCACCTTGCTCGATTTGCTTTGTGCGTTCCATTAATGTTTCTGTTAGTGTTTTTCCGTTCATAGCTCTACTCCCCTTTGTAGACCGGTGTTCGTTTTTCTTTAAAAGCCGCTAGCGCTTCTAAACGGTCTTTTGTCGGAATCGTGACTTCATACGCCATTTGTTCGATTTTTAATCCTGTAGATAAATCGACGTCAAGCCCGCGGTTAATGGCAAGTTTTGCTTGGACGACGGCAATTGGACCGTTTTGGGCAATTTGTTGCGCAAGTTCGTTGGCTTTTAGAAGCAATTGTTCACGTGGCACGACGTGTTCGACAAGCCCGATATCTAGTGCTTCCGTAGCGGAAATGCGTTTTGCGGTGAAGATGAGTTCTTTTGCTTTTCCTACCCCAATTAAGCGAGGAAGCCGCTGCGTTCCTCCAGCGCCTGGAATAATAGCCAGTGATGTTTCGGTTAAGCCGAGCAGTGCATGGTCAGCAGCAATACGAATATCACACGCCAGTGCCAATTCCAATCCTCCGCCGAACGCCGAACCGTTCAGCGCACAAATGACTGGCTGTGGAAGTTGTTCAAAGGCGTTAATGGTGTCGCGAATAAGCGCAACGGTTTGGCGCACTTCCGTTTCGTTCATGCCGGCGCGCTCTTTTAAATCTGCACCTGCACAAAACACTTTTTCTCCGCTCCCAGTAACGATGACTGTGCGGACATTTTTGGCGAATTTCAATTCACGTATCAATTGTTGCAATTCGTTCAGCAACGTTACCGATAGCGCGTTTGCTGCTTGCGGGCGATTTAGTGTAATCCACGCAACTCCATTTTCTATCGTATAAAGCACAGCTTCCATTCTCCAATCCTCCTTTGATTAGGTGAATGCGACTACATCGCATGTCGATGGTAGTCAGCAAGCGAAAGTCATAGGTAATCAGCGCCCGCGCGCTTATACTTGCCATTAAGTACGGCACGAAGCGATTGTTTGTAAATGGTGGCTATTGAGCGCTCGTCCGATTTTCTCTTGAATAAATAAGGCGGCTTCCGTTAAGCGATCGAGGTCAACGCCAGTAGAAATCCCCATGCCATGTAACATGTAAAGCAAATCGTCTGTCGCAACATTTCCTGACGCTCCTGGGGCATATGGGCAGCCTCCTAATCCACCGAGCGAACTATCAAACGTAGTAATTCCCATTTGCAACGACATAAGCACGTTGGCTAACGCTGTACCGCGCGTATCGTGAAAATGCATCGCGAGTTTTTCTTTTGGAAATCGCTTCAGTAGCACCGTAAGCACTTGTTCCACTTGGCGAGGGTTAGCGACGCCAATCGTATCGCCGAGCGACAATTCATCAATGCCCATATCGAGCAATTTTTCGGCCACATCGCTGACTTGCTCTATAGAAACCATCCCTTCATATGGACAACCGAACACGGTTGACACGTAGCCCCGCACCGTTTTTTGCGCCGCTTTCGCTTCCCGAACGACGTCAGCTAATATCGGAAACGTTTCTGCGATTGATTTGTTAATGTTTTTCCGATTGTGCGTCTCGCTTGCAGACATAAAGACAGACACTTCATCGACATTAGCGGCGAGCGCTTTTTCTAATCCTTTTTGGTTTGGAACAAGTGCAGCATACGTTACGCCTTCTATCCGTTCAATGTTCGTTGCTACTTCGTATGAATCCGACAGCTGCGGAATCCATTTTGGGGAAACGAACGATGTAATTTCAATGTATGTCAGTCCAGTGTTCGCTAGCTGTTGAATCCAAGCAATTTTGTCTTCTGTTGCAACCGTGACCGCTTCGTTTTGCAGCCCATCGCGCGGACCGACTTCTTTAATGGTGACATGCTTAGGCCATTTCATCATAATCAGGCGATTCCTCCTTTCAATTAACAATGTTGGATCTTTTTACAAGAACCGCTTTAAAAGGATAAGACTTTAAGTGGTGAGTGATTGACTTGTTTCACCTCTTTTCCCTCATTCCAATGTCAATAAAACGTCTCCTTCGTTGACGAAATCGCCTTCTTGCACATGAATTTCTTGTACCGTTCCACTGGCTTCTGCAGCAATTGGAATTTCCATTTTCATCGATTCTAAAATGACGACATCTTGCCCTTCTTCCACTTGCTCTCCTACTGTTACAACGATTTTCCATACGTTTCCTGCCATTGTGGCTACTACTTGTTTCATTGCTCGTTTTCCTCCATTTTCCTTAGGTTTTATGTAAGCAAGTCTTCCGCCTCTATCAGCGGAAGACATCTTCAGAATGGGCTATTTCGCCGACTGTTTATACAAATACGTAGCAATAAAGTTCGTGGTTGTATGTCCCGCTTGAAATGCCGAGTGGTTCAATACTTCTTGTAACATCGGAATATTCGTTTTTATCCCTTCCACTTGATAATGCTCAAGCGCTTGGATCATCCGCGCAATCGCTTCTTCTCGCGTGATGCCTTTTGTAATCAGTTTAGCAATCATCGGGTCATAAAATGGCGTGACTGCGACGCCGCTTGTTACCGCTGTTTCGTTGCGGACGTTTTCCCCTTCTGGCAATTGGAAAGCAGTAATCGTTCCTGGTGACGGGAAAAATGTTTTCGGGTCTTCCGCATAAATACGTACTTCGATGGCATGACCGTTCCGTTGGATGTCTTGTTGAGTGTAGCCTAGCCGTTCGAAAGCAGCTACCCGAAGCTGTTCTTCGACAAGATCGATGCCTGTGATTTCTTCCGTCACCGGATGTTCGACTTGAAGACGTGTATTCATTTCGAGAAAGTAGAAGTTTTTTTGTTCATCGACAAGAAATTCAATCGTTCCAGCATTCGTATAGCCAATATGTTTCGCCGCACGCACCGCTGCTTCGCCCATGCTCCGCCGCGTGTCTTCGTCTAAAAATGGCGATGGAGCTTCTTCAATCACTTTTTGATGTCGACGCTGAATCGAGCATTCCCGTTCCCATAAATACACGCAATTTCCGTGATGGTCGGCAAGAAGCTGAATTTCAATATGCCTTGGGTTTTCAATATATTTTTCTAAATACATCGCGCCATCGCCAAAGAAAGATGCCGCTCGTTTTTGGTTGCCTTCAAACGCTTTCCGCAATTCTTCCTCGGTGCGGACGATTTGCATTCCGATGCCGCCCCCGCCAGCAGATGCTTTTAACATGATCGGGTATCCAATTGTTTCCGCGGTTTTCACCGCTTCTTCCACATCTTGCAGCGGAAACGAAATGCCTGGAACGATCGGGACACCAGCTTCGGCCATCGTTTTGCGCGCTTCGATTTTGCTTCCCATGCTAGCGATGACATCCGCGTTTGGACCGATAAATACAATTCCTTCTTCTTCGCAGCGGCGGGCAAACGTTGGGTTTTCTGATAACAAGCCGTATCCTGGGTGAATGGCTTCCGCTTTTGTTTCTTTAGCAATTTCGATGATTTTTTCGATATTTAAATAGCTTTCACTCACGCGTGGTTTCCCGATGAGAAACGCTTCGTCCGCCCATTTCACATGGAGGGAATCGGCGTCCGCTTCAGAATAGACCGCGACTGTCTGAATTCCTAGCTTTTTGCACGTCCGAATGACCCGTGCAGCAATTTCCCCGCGGTTGGCAATTAAAATTTTTTTAAACATACAATCCCCCTATTCTCTGACAAGTCCAAGCCGCTGTTTTGCTTGTTCACGCAACTTGAATTTTTGAATTTTCCCTGATGCTGTCATCGGATACGCGTCGGTAAATTCAATGTAACGTGGAATTTTGTGGCGTGAAATTTTCCCGCGGCAAAATTCGCGAATTTCTTCGGCGGTTGCTGTCTGTCCTTCTTTTAAAATGATCCACGCCATCACTTCTTCTCCATATTTTTCGTCAGGGACACCGACGACTTGAACGTCTAAAATTTTCGGATGTTGATATAAAAACTCCTCGATTTCTCGCGGATAAATGTTTTCCCCACCGCGAATAATCATATCTTTTAACCGGCCTGTAATACGGCAGTATCCATTCTCATCCATGACCGCTAAATCGCCTGTATGGAGCCAACCATCTTCGTCAATCGCTTCTTTCGTCGCTTCTGGGTTGTTATAATATCCTTTCATGACGTGATAGCCGCGCGTACATAATTCCCCTTGCACGCCGCGTGGCACTTCTTCGCTCGTTCCCGGTTGAACGATTTTTACTTCGACGTTTGGAAGGGCTCTGCCGACCGTTTCGACGCGCAAATGAATAGGGTCATCTGTCCGCGTTTGCGTAATGACTGGGGATGATTCCGTTTGTCCGTAGGCAATTGTAATTTCTTTTGCACCCATTTTTTCGATGACGGCTTTCATCACCTCAATCGGACAGTTCGAGCCTGCCATAATCCCGGTGCGTAAAGACGATAAATCGAATGTTTCAAAGTCTGGGTCATTCAATTCAGCGATAAACATCGTTGGAACCCCGTGCAACGCCGTACATTTTTCGTCTTGCACTGTCTGCAATACTTGTTTTGCGTTAAATTCTTGCAGCGGTACCATCGTTGCGCCGACGGAAACGCATGCTAACGTGCCGAGGACACAACCGAAACAATGGAAAAACGGAACGGGAATACATAAACGGTCGTCTTTTGTAAGTTTCATACATTGGGCGATGTTGTAGGCGTTGTTGACAATGTTATAGTGGGTCAGCATGACTCCTTTTGGAAACCCGGTCGTTCCTGAGGTGTATTGCATGTTGATGACATCGTGCGGGTCAAGGGAGTTCATCCGTTCGTCTAGTGCTTCTTCTGTTACATCGTTGGCCATCGCCAATAAGTCGTTCCATGAATAAGTGCCTGGATAACGTTTATCGCTTAGTAAAATGACATTTTTTAATTTTGGTAGCCGTTTTGCTTTTAGTTGTCCAGGTTCGCATTCTTTTAGTTCTGGGGCAATTTCGTAAATCATTTCGATGTAAGAAGAGTCGCGATATTGTTCGATTAAAAGCAACGTAGTAGAATCCGATTGTTTTAGCAAATATTCTAATTCGGCTGTTCGATAGTTTGTATTGACCGTGACAAGCACTGCGCCCATCTTTCCAGTCGCAAATTGACAAGCGAGCCATTCTGGAGTATTCGTCGCCCAAATGGCGATATGTTCTCCTGCCTCAATGCCTAATTTCATCAATCCGCGGGCAACGAAACGGCAATAGTCGTCGAATTGTTTATACGTCATGCGTAAGCCGCGATCCGCATAGACGACCGCTTCATGGTCTGGGTGCGCTGTTGCTTTTTCCTCAAGCAATTTCCCTACTGTGATATTCAACATGTCAGCCATAAAATACCCCCTTGTTTCACCTTGCGTACGTTTCCGGTCGGTTAGCATCCAAGTTGACGGGCGATAACGAGCCGTTGAATTTCCGACGTTCCTTCGCCGATTTCCATCAGTTTAATGTCACGTAAATGGCGTTCCACCCCGTACTCTTTCATATAACCATAACCGCCGTGGATTTGAATGGCTTGGTTGCACGCGCGAAAGCCCGCTTCCGACGCGAAAAGTTTGGCGTAAGCTGCTTCTTTTGTAAACGGTTTCCCTTGGTCTTTTAACCAAGCGGCTTTGTGTACCATGTTGCGAGCGAGTTCAATTTCCATCGCCATGTCTGCCAGTTTGAATTGAATCGCTTGGAATTTCGAGATAGACTGCCCGAATTGGGTACGTTCTTTCGCGTATTGAAGCGCTTTCTCGAACGCGGCTTGTGCAATGCCAACGGCAAGTGCTGCGATGGAAATGCGTCCACCATCTAACGTGTATAAAAATTGTTTGAAGCCTTTCGTCGGATCGCCAAGCACGTTTTCTTTCGGTACACGCACGTTTTCAAAGACAAGTTCACACGTATTAGAAGCACGAACACCCATTTTGTCGTAGTTACAGCGAATCGTAAAGCCAGGGGTGTTGGTTGGGACAATAATAGCCGAGATAATATTTTTGCCGCGCTCGTCTTTGCCGGTGATAGCGGTGACAATGACTTGTCTAGCGTGTCCTGCGTTTGTAATCCAGCATTTTTCGCCGTTAATGACATATTCATCGCCATCAAGCACCGCTCTCGTTCGCGTTCCACCAGCGTCAGACCCAGCGTTTGGTTCTGTTAATCCAAACGCGCCTAACGTTTCCCCTTTTGCCATCGGAACTAGCCATTGTTGTTTTTGTTCTTCTGTCCCGAAATAATAAATCGGGCTTGCGCCAAGTGAAACAGCTGCCGCATAGCTTAGTCCAGTCCCACCGCATGCACGGCCGATTTCTTCTACGGCGATCGCATACGAAATCGTATCGCCACCTGATCCGCCGTACTGTTCCGGAAACGGGATGCCTAAAAGCCCTAGCTCGCCCATTTTTTTGAATACTTCGACAGGAAAATACGCTTCTTCATCCCATTTCGCCGCGTTCGGTACAATTTCCTTCTCCGCAAACTCCCGCACCATTTCTTTAATCATTTGTTGCTCTTTTGTGAGTGCAAAATTCATCGGTTCTCTCCCCCATTGTTTGATATATTAGAACCGACTAGTCGGTTTATAAAAAGGGCAAAGACCGACTAGTTGGTTTGTTTGCGTTGCTCAATCAATGGTTTTATTCACATCTGTAATTTTCTGTTAAATCGTTTGTTTACTTGCAAGAAAAAAGGGATTTTTTTCTATTTTTTGCTTCGCTTCCTCCGTCAAGACGGAATGTAAAATAAAATCGATAAAATGAGCTGCGATTTGTTCAATCGTCATCGGTCCGTTTGGTTTATACCATTTATACGTCCAGTTCACCATGCCAATAATGCTCATGCCGGTAATTTCAACGGAAAGTTCCGGACGAAATTCCCCTGCTTCAATTCCTTCGCGAATGACTTGGAAAATAACTTGTTTAAACTCGTCGCGCTTTTCATTAATTTGTTGCGAGTATTCTGGCCGTAAATACGTAGACTCTTGGTAAAAAACCGTAATATGCGCCTTATATAAATGGAATACTTTTACAAATGACTGAACGATCGCGCATAGCCGCTCTGTCGGTGTATGGTAATTTTTATATGCGTCTTGCGCTTTGTTTAATACATACGTAATAAATACGTCATGAATATGGTAAAGAAGCTCATCTTTTGATTTGAAATTATGGTAAAATCCACCTTTTGAAGCGTCACTTTCTGTCACAATCCGATCGACGGTGACCCCGTGGTAACCGTATTGTTCAAAAAGACGTAATGCTGTCTCGATAATTCGTTCTTTTAATGTTTTTTCTGCCATCGACAATCCCTTCGCTTTCATATTAGCATAATTTTTTGAAAAGTTAAATATTTTTTATGTTGCTATTTATAACATACGGAATCGCTGCATGAAATGTCAATCATCATTTATAATGTTAAAAAGTTAAATAGAAAGAGGTTGATCACATGAAAATATTAGTGTTAAACGGAAGTTCACGAGAAAACGGAAATACGGAGCAGCTAACGAACGTTATGATGCAAGGAGTGGCGCATACGTACGTCAACTTACGAGATTTTTACATCCAGCCGATTGTTGATAAGCGTCACGTGCTAGGTGGATTTACCGAAGTGGCCGACGATTATGAAAAACTTATTGAACTCGTCCGCGAACATGACATACTCATATTTGCGACACCGATTTATTGGTATGGAATGAGTGGACAAATGAAGTTGTTTGTCGATCGTTGGTCGCAAAGTTTACGCGATCCGCGGTTTTCATTCAAGGAGGAAATGAAGACGAAAAAAGCGTTTGTTGTCCTTTGCGGTGGAGACGATCCGTATGTGAAAGGACTTCCGCTGTTGCAACAGTTCCAATACATTTTTCAATTTTTCGGCACCGAATGGCTCGGTTATGTTATCGGGAAAGGAAATGCACCTGGAGAAGTGTTGAACGACAAACAAGCGATTCAACAAGCAAACTATTGGAAGAAAGTGTTTCGCTCTTTTTAACCTAATTCCGAGAAAAATCTCCCACTTCAAGCTAAGTGGGAGTAGTTTATCTTTCTTTCCCTTATGGGAAGAGGCTATTTTTTGTTCATCAATTGCTTTGCTGTTTCGCTTCTCGGCACGTCTTTTTCCTCTTTAAACGTACCGAATACGATGTCCATTGACGGATTCGTTACACCGAACCAAAAGTTTTCATTTTTATAGTGATGCCAAAGGTGAATTTTTTTCATCCACTTTCCCCATTTTGTTCGCGGTTGAACCGGGCGGTGTGCCACATAGTGTGTCCATTCGTAGTAAAGGAGAGCGACTGATAAACCGGCATATATTGCGAACGCATAAGCGAGTTGTGGGAAAAGAAGGTACGTAGCGATACTGATGACGATCATTTGTGGAAGACTGTACCAAATCGGCAAAAATAATCGTTCGAGGTCGTTCGGATGCACATGATGATCGTAGTGAAGGCGCTTCAGTAGCGAAAGCAAAAACGGATGCTTTGGTGGCTTCATATGAAAAAGAAACCGATGGGTCAAATATTCACTCACGACATACAGCACTATCCCGAGAAAAAACGGCAAAAAAACAACCCAATTTTCCGCCAAAACGACTGTGGCGATAAGTGAAATGAAAGCGGTTGCAGACATAAAAACAATGTCCTTTACCGAAAAAAATTCTTTTATATACTTTTCCACTTCTTCTCACCCTTTCTGTTACTTTTCATTTCTTAATCTTTATTTCGCCGCGCTCCCCCTTCATTCCTCTCTTAGCATGCATAATTCTCCTTCTAATTTGAAAAATAAAAAATGGAGGTGATTCGTTTGGAACCGATGTTATGCCCAGGATGCAAAACAAACCGAACGCGATTCAATATTATTGAACAGCATCCAAAAGCGGTCAAGCTTCATCCGCAAACTGGGGAAGTGGAAATAGAATATACGAGCGAGGCGCTCGATCCGTTTCATCTCCCTTATCGCGGTCCGAGTTACCGTGTGCAATGCGCTGCCTGCGGATTGATTGAAAATGCCGAAACGTTCGTCAAACATGCCCAACATTTTTCGGAGGTGAACAAATGGTGAAAAAACAACCCCCGTCCAGCGAAGTCGATCAAAAATCGCTTGTCAACGAAAAAGCAAAAAAAGCGCAAACAGAAGAAAATAAGCACGTTCGCCGCGTGACATTAAACGGTGCTGACGGACAATAGCGAGGGACAGCCGTGAAATTTATTGACGAATTATACGAATATTATAAAAACCGACTGACTGGTGATGAAGAAGATGCAGAGATTTTGACCATGTCCGTATTAGAAGAGTTAAGACGTGAAGATTTGCTTGCACTTATTAAAGAAATGGATGACGCGGAGTTAGTTGGCATGGTGGGGCTGTATATGCTTGAAAGTTTAAAAGCGAAAATGGCACAAGAAGGAATCGGACAAACCAAATGGTCCTCCTCTCCATCGATTGTTCATTAATAAAAAAGGATGGCATAGTAGCCACCCTTTTTTATTGGAAAAATTCCACATCGTATCCTTCTTTCATTAACACTTGATGGATGTGGTGAATATGGTCTTGGTTTTTTGTTTCGAGCGAAAAATGAATTTCCGCCTGACCCGGCAATACTTTTGCTCCGATTCGCTGATGGTGAATCGACATGACGTTTGCTTCTAATTCCGCAATAATCCGCAGTAGTTTGTTCAACTGTCCTGGTTTATCGGAAATAACAGTCGTAAACGTCACAAACCGTCCTGATTCGACTAAGCCGCGCTCAATAATACGGGAAATGAGCGTAACGTCAACATTCCCTCCACTTAGCACTGCCACCACTTTTTTGCCGGTAAACGGAAGTTTATGATATAACAACGCGGCAAGGGAACACGCTCCTGATCCTTCCACTAGTAGTTTATTTCGCTCGAGCAAATAGAGCATCGTTCGGGAAATTTCCGCCTCTTCCACACAAACGACGCCATCTACGTATTTTTCTATATATTCATACGTAATGTTTCCCGGTTTTTTCACGGCAATGCCGTCGGCGATTGTATCGGACGACGTGATCGTGACCGGTTTTTTATGGCGAAGAGCCGCGGTCATTCCTGGGCAGGCGGAAGACTCTACTCCATATACTTGAATCGACGGTTTTAGCTGCTTGAGCGTAAAAGCTAGACCGGCAAGCAATCCACCGCCCCCCACCGGGCATAACACTACTTCTGCGTCTGGTAGCTGTTCTAAAATTTCTAAGCTAATCGTTCCTTGTCCAGCCATTACTGCTAAATCGTCAAACGGATGCACAAACGTTGCTTGCCGCTGTCGCTGTAGTTCAAGCGCATATTCTAACGACTCATCAAACACATCTCCATGTAAAATCACGTCTGCGCCGTACCCTTTTGTTGCCTGCACTTTGCTTAATGGTGCCCCTTTCGGCATCACAATCGTACACGGAATACCAATCATCGTGCTTGAGTACGCTACCCCTTGGGCATGGTTGCCTGCCGAGGCAGCCACCACTCCGCGCTGTCGCTCCTCTTCACTTAACGACATAATTTTATTAAACGAGCCGCGAACTTTAAACGAACCAGTTTTCTGCAAATTTTCTAATTTCATGTATACTTCGTTAAGGGAAAACTGGCTGAACGTTTGCGAATGCTCCAAAGGAGTTTGATGAACAATTCCTTTCATTTTTTCTCTTGCTTGCAAAACATCATTAAGTGTTAACATATGTATCACCTGCTCGTCATGAGGTTAAACGGTTGCATTGCAATTATAGCGAATTTATGCACTGTATTCCACTGTCTGCTTTTTTTCTTTTATTAAATAAGCAACATAAAAAAGAAAAGGAAATCCTAAAAAGCTTAGGAGTGCTAGCGAAGCAAATAAATACCCACCTCGCGACATGCCGAAAAAGGAAAGTAAAAAGCCTCCGACTACCGGACCGAACGCGTTGCCGATAGAAGTAAATCCCATTGCACCGAAATACAGTCCTTTCATCTGCGGTTTCGCGATTTGGTCGACAAATAAGTCGGTCATCGTAAACATCATTACCTCTCCAATGGTAAAGACAACCATCGCTGTTACTAGTAAAAGCGGGTGATGAAATAAGCCAAATAGCCATAATCCAATACCGCTAGTTATTGTTCCAAGCGCAATCGATACTGCTGGTGAATACATTTTACCGATGCGCGTGATTGGGTATTGGGCGATTAATACAGTAATTGCATTTACGACGATTAAATAAGAAAATAGTTGAACCCCATCGGTGTAGGATGATACGTATTGCGGAATAGTAGAGCTAAATTGGGAATACCCTGCTACCCCTAACGTAATGCCAATCATTCCTAATAAAAAAATTTTGTCGTGAACAATTACCGTGCACGCTTTTCGAAAAGTCACGCGTGTTTCTTTTGGTTGAGAGGAAACAACTTCACGTTGAGACAGCCACCATAACGACACCCCATACAATCCGTAAATGAACGCGGTCAACCAAAACGCCAAGGTCGAAGAAGCGCTGCCCATTTTTAAGCCAAGGAGCGGACCAATTGCCGCCGCCACATTAATGGCCGCATAACGTAAGTTAAAAACGAGCAATTTATGCTCTTGTTTGGTTACGTCGGACAACAGCGCCCGAGAAGATGGTTCAAAAAAAGAACGGCATATTCCGTGTAAAGCGTTCAATAAAAAAAAGAGCCACACATCGTTCGCCACCGCAAAACCGATAAAAACAAGCGACCAAAGCCAAATAGAACTAATCATGACGTTTTTGCGGCCGAAACGGTCAGATAAATATCCCCCAATAAAACCGCTAAATATGCTGACAAAAGAACTTATGCCAATAATCATGCCTGCCTCTACTGCGCTTACTCCTTTTACTTTTGTTAAATAAATAGATAAAAACGGGATCGTCATAAACGTTGCCGCTCTTGCAAAAAAAGTTCCGATAATAATATGTAGACTAATACGGTTTAATTTTTTCCACATAGAGCATTTCTCCTTTGAAAATAAATTGGTGCTCGATTATGATAAAAAGAGCAGTATTTTACTGGAGGTGATAGCGATTGAATCTTTCGCTTTTATTCGTAGTGATGTTTCTTGTGATGTGCGGGTTTGGCATTATCATTCCCATTCTTCCGTTTTTTGCAGAAAACATAGGAGCGACACCGACGGAGCTTGGGCTGTTAATGGCGGTATATTCATTGATGCAGCTGTTGTTTTCACCTGTCTGGGGTCGCCTGTCCGATCGATATGGTAGAAAACCGTTTTTATTGCTCGGCATTATCGGGTTGACGCTTTCCTTTTTCTTGTTTGCCATCGCTAATACGCTTTCGATGCTGTTTATTGCACGCATCATCGGCGGGATGTTATCGGCAGCGACGATGCCAACAGCAACAGCCTATGTCGCAGACGTTACTTCCGTTGAAGAACGCGGAAAAGGAATGGGAATGATTGGAGCCGCGATTGGACTAGGGTTTATTTTTGGTCCGGCGATTGGCGGAATACTTTCCAAAAACGATTTACATACCCCGTTTTGGTTAGCTGGGTGTCTTTCGCTTGCCACTTTCTTACTTGTGCTCGTTTTTTTAAAGGAATCACTGCCAAAAGAAAAGCGAACATATCACCCGACCAAACGATTTGCTTTATCCATGCGAAAAGAACCTGTTATGTTTTTATACCTTTTACAGTGGTTTGTTTCTTTTTCGTTAGCTGGTTTAGAGGCAACGTTTGCTTACTACGCAGCGCAACGGGCAGGGCTTCATTCTGTTGAACTTGGTTATATTTTTATGATTATGGGGCTAGCAAGCGCCTTCATTCAAGGCGGATTAATCGGCAAACTGATTCGTGCGTTCGGTGAAGGAAAAGTGATCCAAGGCGGGATCGCTCTTTCTGCCATTGGGTTTGCGCTTATTTTGCTCGTTCACAATTTTTGGACTGCTGCTCTTTATTTATCGGTTTTCGGCATTGGCAACGGCGTCATACGCCCCTGCCTTTCCTCGCTCATCACAAAGCAAGCAACCGATGGCGAAGGAAGCGCTGCTGGATTCCTTTCTTCCTTTGATTCACTCGGCAGGCTAGTCGGGCCGCCCATTGCCGGTTGGCTATTTACGCTTACTGCGTATTTGCCATATGTACTCGGCATCGCTTTATGTAGTCTTGCATTTCTTTGCTACTACTTGTTTGCCATGAAACAACACAGTAACGCGACTAGGTAAAGGAAGGGACGGTTCCCTTCCTTTGTTAAAAAGTAGAGTCGTGCCGCTGCGAAGAAACCGACTCGTTCGTTTCGCGCATAAAAAAATAAACAATGAGCAACAAAGACAAGCTGCTAAACAACACGACCATCATTTCGAGACCAATGACATCCAAGAAAAATCCTGTCCCAAGCAAGACAATTTGAAATAATACGCGGTCTAACATATTTTTTAAAGAAAAAAAGCGACCGTGATACTCTTTCGGAATATTCGTTTGAAAAATGGTTGCCGTAATCGGAAAAAAGCAGCCGACACTAAAGCCGAATAAGGCAAATGATGCTAAGGCAGCGAGTTTTATTTCTGAAAAATATAGCGAGCCTTGCGAAACGGTAATTAGTAGGGAGAAGACATACAGCGACTTTCGCTGCCCTATTGCCATTCGTTTTACAACGAAAGCACCGATCATAAATGCCATTCCTTCTGTCGTATATAAAAGCCCTTTCACTGCCGGATCGTGCTGCAAGTCGCTAATGCTCATGACAATTAAGTTAAATCCCCCGAGAAATAGCATCGGGATGATCGTTAATAGTAACGCAATTTGAACAAGCGGGTACTTTTTTAATAACGGAACCATCGCTTTGAAAGGCATGTTAGCCCGTTGGTTGCGTTCGCTCGTTTGTTTATTAGGAATGTGTAGAAAAAATGTCACTCCGAACAATATGACGTAAGCGATGAAACTCGCGATATAAAGCGATCGAAGGCTTACCACCGTAAGAAACATCCCCCCTAGCGCAGTTCCTGCAATTCGCGAAATGGTAGAAACATTCATATGAATCCCGTTCATCGCAAGCAATTCCTTCTCCTCTACAATAAGTGGAATCGTCGCTTGAAGAGCAGGGAAATAGAAAGCAGCGGCGATTTGAAATGTTACCATAAAAACAAGCATCCAACCGATGGACGAAAAATGAAGCGCAAGCAACATAAACGTGACACTTATCATCCGAAAAAAACTAGAATACAGTAAGACGATTTTTTTGCTATAACGGTCGCATACTTTGCCGGCGAGCGGTCCAACGAGGACCCCTGCTAATAGTCCAATAAACAAAATAAGGGACTTGAGAAAGTCGGATGGAACGTGTTGTTGTAAAAATTCTAAATTACCGATGATTCCAAACCAAATGCCTAGCCCAGCGACAAGTTCGCCCGTTAGAATAATCCATACATTCCGGTTTTTCCACATTGCCTATCTCCCTTTCTTTTCCAATTCATTGTATCACAATATTTCGTCTAACGAAATATTTTTTTATGTTTTTATTGATTATTTAGAACATAGTTTTTTAGAAATATAAAATCTTTTTTTTCTTCCCTCTAGCCGAGCGATGAAATTTTCAGTACACTACTAACGAACCTTTTTTTAGATAAGGAGCAATGGCGAAATGGATAGGAAGATGGAAAAAAAAATCGAGGAATTGGAAAAAGAAGTACAGTTTTATAAACACTTTGCTCAACAATTGCCATTTACTTTCCAGTTCACCGACTATTCGTTAGGAATGGCGATGGCAAAAAAGCGCGGAACAGCTGAAACAGAAATTCGGTTTGACGTCGCTACTCATCAAATACCTGCAGAACTTCATCTAGATATCGATCCTATTTCCGACTTGCCGTTTGAAAAAGTGGAAGCATTTTTATCTCCCATTCTCGACCTCGTTCCACATCACATCGTATTTGTTGATGGCAACGGTATCATTACACTTTGTAACTTACAAGCGGCAAATGATACCGGGGTTGATCGGGATGAAATGATTGGCAAACATATTCGTGACCTGCTAAAACTACCGGACGAGCTCATTATGACGCTTAAATCGATTGAAAAAAATGAGCCAATTTACAACCAAGAAGTGTTAGATCGTTATTACGGAATTATTAATACGCGCCTCATTCGAAATGAAGATGGCTCAATTAAACGCGTTATTAGCATGTTTCAGTCACTCAATTTAATGAAAGAAACAGAAAAATTAGCTGTCGCTGGTCGCATCGCTGCTGGGATTGCCCATGAAATTCGCAATCCGCTCACAACGGTACGAGGATATTTGCAGTTCTTTAAAAATGAACTTCCTGACCGAATTGTATCGCTTATTGATAAATTGCTTATTCCTGAGTTAGACAGAGCAAATGGCATTATTACGGATTTTTTAAACATCGCGAAACCGTCGGAAGTAAAGGCAGAGAAGATGAATATTAACCAATTTATTAAGGAAGATTTAGGTATTTTACTGCATAGCGAGGCATTGCTTCGTGATATTGAGATCCACTATTATTTGGATGAACGGCTGAACAACTACGACATAGAAGCAGATAAAAATCAACTGCTGCAAGTATTTTTGAATCTTTTCCATAACGCAGTGGAAGCAAAAGTGAAAAAAACGATGCGTATTTCGATTACAAGTAAATTGCATAACAACATTGTGCAAATTTTCTTTTGCGACGATGGTCCAGGGATTCCACCAACCATTATTGATTATATTTTTGACCCTTTTTTCTCAACAAAAGAAACAGGAACCGGGCTTGGATTGTCATTGTCGCGCAAAATCATTGAACTTCATAAAGGAACAATGAAAGTGCAAAGCAATGAAACCGGCACCTGCTTTTTAATTGAATTGCCTGTTTGTATTCGCGCCTCTTTGTGAGGTGTTTTTTTCTTTTTATTGTTTATTTAGAACAATGTTTTATTTATTTTTAGGGTTGTTTATTTTCCATTTTTTTCGTAACCTATAATAGCGAGAAGGGAGGTTTTTTTAGTGAGACAGACGTTTTCACATAAAGAAAAAACGTGGCAGCTACTTCAGCTTCTGTTCCCTGTATTAGTAACACAAATCGGCCTTTATGCAATGAACTTTGCAGATGTGGCGATGTCGGGGCATGCTAGCGCACAAGACTTGGCTGGAGTGGCGATTGGGTCAAATATTTGGGTTCCTGTCTTTACAGGTCTAGGCGGTATTTTACTTGCGCTTACTCCTGTCGTTTCGCACCATCTTGGGGCCAAACGCCCTGAACAAATTCCATATTCAGTCATGCAGGCGGTTTATTTAGCTATTCTTATTGCTTTCGCCATTCTATTTATCGGATCGTTTGCGCTACCGAACATATTAGCTACGATGCAGTTAGAAGAGAATGTAAGAAATATCGCCTATCATTATTTAATTGCGCTTTCGCTCGGTATCATTCCGCTATTCATATATCACGTACTTCGTTGCTTTATAGACGCACTTGGACAAACAAAAATAACAATGTTCATTACATTAATTGCTTTGCCAGTCAATGTCATGTTCAACTATTTACTTATTTTCGGAAAGTTTGGTTTTCCTGCATTAGGCGGTGTCGGTGCTGGATACGCGACAGCGATTACATACTGGTTTTGCTTAGTTGTCGTGTTATTCGTCACAACGAAATGTCGCCCATTTTCTCATTACGGCCTTTTTCGCTCGTTTCCTCCTCTTTCCATTGTGACATGGAAAGAGTTGTTAAAAATTGGGCTGCCGATTGGCTTTGCCATTTTCTTTGAAACGAGCATTTTCGCGGCCGTCACGTTGCTGATGAGCCAATTTAACACAGTGACCATTGCAGCGCATCAAAGCGCGATTAATTTTGCTTCCCTTCTTTATATGATTCCATTAAGTGTATCGATGGCGTTAACGATTGCAGTCGGATTTGAAGCTGGGGCGAAGCGTTATGTAGATGCGAAGCAATATACCATTCTCGGCATTAGTATTGCAGTCAGCACCGCAGTCATTACCTCCCTTGTTCTTTATGTATTCCGAGGCGAAATAGCAGCGCTCTACACAAAAGATGGGGCTGTATGGGAGTTGACAAAACAGTTTTTGTTATACGCTATCTTTTTCCAGTTTTCTGATGCCGTCGCTGCGCCTATTCAAGGAGCACTTAGAGGATATAAAGACGTAAACGCTGCTTTTCTTGCTGCACTTTTAGCCTATTGGGGCATCGGATTGCCAGTCGGCTATGTATTGGCGAATTACACTGCCGCTGAAGCGTTCGGCTATTGGATCGGGCTTATTACCGGATTAGCTGCCGGTGCAGTCTTTTTATCGTTTCGTTTATTGCGCGTTCAAAAGAAACAGCATAACAAACAAAAGGCGGAAGAAGCGTGTTAGCCTCTCCGCCTTTTTTAAGCTAAAAGTTAGCACCATGCGGCACCAACGATAATTAACAAGATAAACAACACAACGATGAGCACGAAACCTCGCCCATGCCCGTATCCACCATACCCATAGCCGCCGTAACCCCAGCCATATCCGTATCCAAATGGCATCTCTTTCCCTCCCTTTTTTTAAAAAGTAACGTTTTCATAGGCGTGGGGATTAGTACCCCCAACCACCAACAAATGCCGCACCAACAATAATTAACAAAATAAACAACACAACGATTAACGCAAATCCGCCGCCGTAAGCTGCACCCATCTTGAGCACCTCCTTCACTATTGTACTTGTAGACTATTCATCTAATGGGAAAATGGTTAGATATTTTTACGAAAATGGGTATTTGTTTAAAAAAACGCCTCCCTATCGTCCTCGAGAAGGAAACGCTTTAGACCGATGGCGCTTGGAGTTAGACAGTTGTCTACCCAATCGTAAAATTTTCTTTCTTAATCTTTGAACAAAAAACAGACTGCCTACTGGACAGTCCCTTATCTTGCACCAAATGAATTTCGTTGGGCAATTTTATGATGCCACCCTTGCATTCGTTTTGTTTTGGCAATTGAAAAAACGATAAGGGCAAGCCAAATGCAGCTGAACGCGTATAAGTGCGCTTTTGTAAACGATTCGTGAAACAAAAAAACGCCTAACATTAAGCTTAATGTCGGAGAAAGATATTGTAAAAAGCCGACCATCGTTAAAGAAATTCGTTTTGCCCCTTTCGCAAAATATAAAAGCGGCAAAGCGGTTGCCGGACCTGCTCCTACCAATAAAAATGTTTGCCAATTAGATAATGAAAGCGGTTCGCTATGTATGATAAGATAAACAAGCGAAATTGGCATGACCACCATCGTTTCAAACGTTAGCCCAATTGCTGCTTCAAAGGAAGCTAGCTTTTTCGTTAGTCCATAAAAAGCAAACGACAACGCAAGCGACAAAGCGACTAACGGAAACTTTCCATATTGGAACGTAATAACTAGCACCCCGCAAAGCGCAAGGAGAAACGACACCCATTGCCATATGTTTAGCCGTTCTTTTAAGACGACCATCCCTAGGGCGACGCTGAATAGCGGGTTAATATAATATCCTAAGCTCGCTTCGACAATATGGTCATGATTGACTGCCCATATGTAAATAAACCAATTGGCGCTAATTAAACAAGCAGACGCGAGAACTCCAATCGCTAGCTTCGGCTGCTTCCACATCTCGACAAAGTGCGCTCGCAATAGCGAAAATTGCTTCGTTACAACGAGCAATCCAACCATAAAAACAAACGACCAAACGATTCGGTGAGCCAAAATTTCTGCTGCCGCATAATTATCTAACAGTTTCCAATAAATCGGTAAAATCCCCCACATAAGGTAAGCTGCTGCGGTATAAAAAATACCAAGCTTTCGTTCACGTTCGTTCATCACTATATCTCCTTGTTTTCCAAGTTGGCAATAGTTTTATTATAAACTGTTTTTAGCGCTTTTCCAAGAAAAAGCATTTCTATGACTTCCCCCACCATCCTTTTTTCTTAAAATAAAGCGCGACGGATATGCCAATTCCAGCCATCAGCCCCCAAGCGTAAGCGTAGCCGTACGTCCACTTCAATTCCGGCATTACGTCAAAATTCATCCCATACACCCCAGCGATGAATGTCATTGGCATAAAAATGACACTGACTAACGTTAACGTTTTCATAATGGTATTCATATGATCTGATTTGAGCGACAACTGTAAATCAAAAATGCCAGCTAACGTTTCTTTAAACATATCAAGCGCAGACAAAATACGAGAATAGCGGCTAGTAATGTCTTTCATATATGGACGTGCGTCTTCTTCGATCGGGAATGCGGGATGATCGATTGATTTTAACATTTCCGCTTGCGCTTCTATGATTTGGCGCAGTTGATGAATTTTCACTTTCCAGTGATATACGCTATGCCCAATATCGTTTTCAAACGGGGTTTTAAAGACTTGTTTTTCTAGTGTTTGAAGATGATCGGCGATGTCGTCAATGACCTGTAAAAAATGAAACGTTAGTACATTTAACCATTCATATAAAATAAAACTTGGGCTTGACGCATGTTCCGGGTGATGGCCTAACTTTTCTTGGATGGTTTCAATGATGGATTGTTCTTTATTGGTATAACTAATCACTTTTGTTCTCGTAATCAATAGCTGTAACTTATGGATTTTCCAATGTTTGTCTAAAAAAAGGAGTGACACAAATACGACATCGCCGTATACGTCCATTTTCGGTAGATCGCTGCCTAAAAAAAGCGCCTCTTTTGCTAGCGAATGAAGCTTTATTTGTTCAAGCAGTGCTAACAGCTCTTTTTTCGTTTCTTCAGTAAAATGCAACCAGTTTTGTTGTATTTCCATCGACTTGTTCCTTTCTTTTTTCTCATAGTATGAAAAAAACCTTAATCGTTTATGAGCGATTAAGGTCTGGTTCGATATGTACGTGCGTCGTTTCAATGTGGTGTTGGTTTTTCATCATTTTCTCTATTTCATCGGCAATTTCGTGGCTTTGGACAACAGTTAAATCGGCGGCAACATGAATCGTGACATCGAGAATAATTTGATTGCCGACCATTCTCGCTTTCACATCCGATACTCGCTTCACCCCGTTAATCGATGCAATTTCTTGTTCGTATGTGGCTAACGCTTGTTCGTCAAATCCGTCGGTTAGCAAATGCGACGTTTCGAAAAAAATATGCCATGCCGTTTTACAAATAATGATGCCGATTAACAAGGCGGCAAGCGGATCAAGCCACCATATTCCCCATTTCGTCCCGAAAATTCCAATGACCGTCCCAATGCTAACAAGAGCGTCGGATAAATGGTCTTTGGCAGCGGAAGCAAGTGCCTGACTGTTCACTCGTTCAGAAAGCCGTTTATTGAACCAATAGACGACAAACATCATCACTGCAGAAAACATCCCAACCCATGCCGCAATAAATTGTGGCACCTCCTCTTTCCGATAAAAGAGCGACATTCCTCCTTTGCTGACGACATCTAGACCAATTGACATCATAATAAACGCCGCAATAAGCGATGAAATGTTTTCTGCACGTGAATGGCCGTACGGATGGTTATGGTCGCGCGGTTTTTGGGCGATTTTAATGCCAACTAAAATCGCGACGGAAGAAATAATATCACTGAAGTTGTTCCATCCATCTGCTGTGACCCCATCGGAATGAGCAACATACCCAATGATTAACTTCATCATTGCTAAACTAATATAACTACCGATGCTCACCCATGCTCCTAGTTCTGGTTTCATTTATTTCACCCTTACTTTTCCTGCTTGCACGTATTAGTTTACCAGCATCCGATCGTGTGAGTCTACAGCAACAAAATTGCGACGTCGAACAACTATAGAAGGTGACAAACTTTTTCTCCCTTAGCGAACTTTATTGGATAAAGGAAAATAACTTTGCATAATTTATATTATGTAAACTATATATAAAAGGACGCTCGCCTTGAGCATCCGTTATACTTTTTTTACTATTTGAAAATATTCTTCCAATGTAATATTTTTTTCATAAATGACTTTTGCTGCTTTTTGCCCAACATACCGAATATGCCACGGCTCGTATTGGTAGCCCGTGATAGCTTCTTTTCCTTTTGGATAGCGGATAATAAAGCCGTATTCGTGGGCGTGGGTGGCAACCCATTTCCCTTCGTTCGTTTCACCAAATGAAGCAGTAAGGTTAGCTTTCATGCTTTGGCTTGAAATATCAATCGCAAGCCCAGTTTGATGTTCGCTCTGTCCTGGGAATGCCACGGCGTGAATGGCTTTTTCTTTCCCATTTTTCTTCACTTCTTCATCGAACAGTTCTTTTTGCCGATCATACGACCGATAGCCGGAAACCGCTACGAGCGATATTCCTGCTTTCTTCGCTGCGGCAAATAGTTGTTCAAGCGCCCTCGCTGCTTCTAGACGCAAGTACCGTTTTTCGACATTTGTTTCGGAAAACGAAAACGGCACGTTTGGAACGACTAGATCACTCGGTTTATAGAAGGCTGGCAAACTTTGTTCTTTATTGACGAGCGCTAATATATTCGTTGGATTCATAATTATTTTTTGGCCGTTTTTCACTTCGATAACGTTCCAATATTTCGCTTCTAAAAGTAAATCTTGGTCAACCGTTGGGTTGGGGGCTGGTTGTTCCGTACTTGGTTGCTCTTTGTTAGGTTGTTGCTCTTCTGTCATCGGCGCTTCGGTCGAAGGTTTTTCCGTTGTTTTCTCCTTTTGTTCTACTTGCGGTTTCGTTGGTTGTGCATGTTGTTCGATGGGCGCACAACCGGCTGCAAGGCACATCGCTGTGAGCATTAACAATGTACGTTTCACTTTCTTCACCTTACTTTGAAACACCTTTGGGAAACCAACGGTGTTTTACACACGAATCGCAGCTTCTAAAGCGACTTCAATCATTTCATTAAACGTTGTTTGCCGCTCTTGCGCTGTCGTTTCTTCTCCTGTTAAAATGTGGTCACTTACCGTTAATACCGAAAGCGCTTTGCGACCGAATTTAGCCGCTAGCGTATAGAGAGCCGCTGTTTCCATTTCTACTGCTAGCACACCGTAACGAGCCCATTTTTCAAACTCTGCATTGTCGTTGTAGAACATATCTGCAGTGAATACGTTCCCTACTTTTAATTGCAACCCTTTTTCGCCCCCAACTTCATAAGCCGTCCGCAACAAATCGAAGTTTGCTGTTGGTGCATAGTCGACTCCCCCGAAAGTAAGCCTGTTCATTTGTGAATCAGTTGAAGCACTCATCGCTAAAATGACGTCGCGCACCTTTACATCTTTTTGAATCGCTCCGCACGTGCCAACGCGAATTAACGTCTGGACGTTATAGCTTTGCATTAATTCGTTCACGTAAATTGAAATCGACGGAATACCCATCCCTGTTCCTTGTACGGAAACGCGATGACCTTTATATGTACCTGTAAATCCAAGCATGCCACGAACACGGTTATAGCAAGTTGCTCCTTCTAAAAACGTTTCCGCGATATATTGCGCCCGAAGTGGGTCACCTGGTAACAAAATCTTATCAGCAATTTCATGTTCTTTTGCTTCGATGTGAATGCTCATCGTTTGTCCTCCTTCAATGATATCATGGAATTTCCCTTTCCCATTGTACACCCTTTATCGTTTAGATACAATGGGAGAACGGATGCCAAAAAGAAGACACACAAAAAAGGACAAAAAAATAAGGGAAACTCCCTTTTAAGATGTTTTGGAATGATAATGTTCTTGCCGCCGATGCGCTAAATATTTCTGCTTAATGTATAGCACCTTTTTGTCCGCGCTTGTCGTATATTTTTTCTCCTTTTTCTCATAACGGGCAAACCAAATGCTGAACAATACATAAAGCGGTAATAATAGCTCGATTGTACCGAAATAGACGTAAAACAGCAGTTTTCCATGAAGCGACATATTCGCGAGCGAATAATACACGCTAGCGATAACTGCTCCGATTGACAATACGTTGACGGCATGTAATGATGGAATTTTTTTACGTCGATAGAACCGTCGCTCAATTGCTGCTTTTGCGTACAACGAAGTCACCGTCAGCACAACGCCGAGAACCGCAGAAACAAATAGTGCCGTCATTGTAATTTGCTCCTTTCTCGAAAATTTCCTAAAATAGCTATCCATAACAAAAGGCAACTAGCGCATACTAATAACCGACAAACGAAAGGAGGAACAAACGATGGGAAAAAAACATCGCAACCGCATTAACGGGCAGAAGAAAAATAACCATATTCCGAAAGAAGCATTGCTGTCCGAAGATGCTGCCCATGCGAAAGAATATTCGGCAGCGGAACGAAAAAACGGGCCTGGTCATCACGATAACCCATCCGATTGACAACAAACCCTTGTTTTCACAAGGGTTTGTTTGCGGTGTCCACTTCGTCAAACGATAGCGTCGTTACTTTCGTATACTCTCCGCGAGCGATTTCTTCGTTCGATGCCCGTCGGTTCAACTCTTCTAAATCATCAATCCCCGGTGCAATCGTTGGAAAGTCGTGTTGTTTTGCCAAATGCTCGCCCCCTTTCTTTTTCTAACCATTCCCCTGCTCATCCTGCTTTATTCGTTTTCATTATTGTATCACATTGCTCGCGCGAATAAAACTAATTATTTTGAATTTTCTAATTTTTATCGAAGGTGCAGGCGGTTAATTTTTTTCCATCCATCATAACAAAGCTTATAATACGTTTGTCCACGCACCCCTTCGTCGATTAACACAATATCACCAGTACCCACGTATCGAGCTTTGTAATTTTCCGGAAGTAAATCTGCTACATTAAATATGCGATACACAGAAGCTAGCACTTCGTCGTGCATCGAAGCTGTCAGCGTCAGCCGATACACTTGTTCATATCCTTTTTCTTGTCCGAATTTAGGTGTTTGAAACAATGTCACATCATACGTCTGTTTTGTTTTCAATACCTTTTTCAAAAGACTAACCATACCTATCCTCTCCCTTTTTTTGTTTCTACAACATATTAGCGCTTTACCATGTCGATTCCTTTAGCAAAATGACAGTTGTTTTGTCGAATAAAAATAAAAGGGGCTGACCCAAAACGCGAATGCGTTTTGAGATTAGCCCGATTTTTTTTACACTAAAATAGAAGAATCGCCCTTTTTTCTGGTAGAATAGAGTCACCACAACAACTATCACCGGAAAAGGAGCGATTCTTTTATGAAACATCATCATATTTCTTTTAAAGAGTATACCATGGATAACCTCACGTTGCCAAGCAATATTGCCGATCTCATTCCACCGGATAATATGGCTCACGTGGTTCACGAGATGGTCGAGCGCATCCCGATGGAGACGTTTCTTCCTTACTATAAAGGCGGCGGTACCTCTTCTTATCATCCAAAAATGATGACGAAAATTATCCTCTACGCGTACACCCAAAAAATGTATCATGGCCGAGAAATTGCTCGACAATTAGAAGTACATCTTCCCCTCATGTGGTTGAGTGGGTTTCAAAAGCCGGACTTCCGTTCCATCAATCGATTTCGCTCCGAACGGATGAAAGGGCTGATTGACGACTTGTTCCGAGAAATGATCACCCTGCTTGTCGCGGACGGCTATGTCAACATGGAAGACTATTTCGTAGATGGGACGAAAATTGAAGCGAATGCCAACCGATACACGTTCGTTTGGCGGAAATCCGCCGAGAAATACCAAGAGAAATTACAAGCCAATGTGGATCAGCTCATCGCCCAGATCGATGCGATCGTGGAAGAAGAAAATGCGGAAGAAATCGACGCTTCCCCTGCTTTTACTTCAAAAGAAATCCGAAAGAAAACCGAGGAGTGGGAAAAACGTTTGGAGGCCGAGCCGGACAACCAACCGTTGAAGAAGGCCGTCAAGAAGATGAAGGAAGACTACTTGCCTCGCAGTGAAAAGTACGAACACCAACTCCAAGTATGCGGGGACCGCAACAGCTATTCCAAAACGGATGCGGATGCGACGTTTATGCGTTTGAAGGAGGACCACATGCGCAACGGCCAACTGAAGCCGGCTTATAACGTACAAGTGGGTTCTTCCGATCAGTTCGTTCTGGGGTATTCGCTTCACCAGAGACCCGGCGATACTCGTTGTCTTCTGCCACACCTAGAGACGGTTCGAGAGAAATATGGGGTGGTACCAAAACGCGTGACCGCTGACGCTGTCTATGGTTCCGAGGAAAATTACGTGAAACTCGAAGAGAAAAACATTTCCGCGTTTATCAAGTACAACACGTATGAGAAAGAGAACACACGCAAGGTCAAGAAGAACCCGCACCATCCACAGAATTGGACATACAAGAAAGAAGAGGACGTTTGGATTTGTGCGAACGGGAAAAAACTGGTCCGTATAGGAACTTCGAAGCAGACCACAGAATCTGGGTATACTTCGGTCATCCAGCACTACCAATGCCACGAATGCGAAGGGTGTCCGTTCCGCTCGGTCTGCACAACTTCCAAGTATGGACGTACAACGCAATGGAACCCCGTCTATCACGAACAGAAACAGAAGGCTCGTGAACGACTGGAAAGTGAAGAAGGACAAGCACGATACCGCCAACGCCAAACCGACATTGAGAGTGTGTTTGGGCAAATCAAGCAAAATCGCGGATTTCGTCGCTTTGTCCTCCGAGGCCTCCAAAAAATTTCCATAGAATGGGGGCTTATTTGCGTTGCCCATAATCTCCTCAAGAAAGCCGCTAAGGACAAACAACGGTCCTTAGCGGCATAAACAATGGAAACAAAAGGGGGCGAATCGCCCTTTTATTTAACAAAATATGTAAAAGTAAAGAAAACTGACTCCAAAAGTCCGCTTTTTAGCGGACTTTTGGGTCAGCCTCTTTAACAATGATATTGTATAAGTTGTGATAATTTTTGTGGAAGCTGCGGAATATCGGTATTTGTCAAGCGAATACGCACGTATGACTCATCCAGATCAAGCGCTTCTGCAAATAAACTGCCGATTCCACGAGCGCGACGGTCGATTTGTAATAACACATCGACTTCTGTTTTCGAAAGCGGGAAAAAAATGACTTCTACCTCATCGAGTTTTCCGCGAAACGAACCGCTTTTTGGCACATACTCAAACTCTTGGACAAACGGTAGGCGATGATGCCATGAAGCTTTTTTGCACTCTGCTTCGCGAAGGCGAAACCCAAGTGTTTCCATCGATGAGAGCAGTGCCATCATAATTGGAATTGGTTCAACGCGAATATAATCGTTGTCCGTCGGGTCGACTGCTTGCTTAATGTCTAAGCCGGTATGAAGCCATACTTTCGTCTGGCCGACAGAAATAGGGGTATCAATCGGCAACATGAATCGAAAAGGGACACTTTGCTTTTCGTTGGCACCAATCGTCAACTGTTCAATCACTTTCCACTTCCCGATAAGCGCATGGGAGGTCGTTTTTCTGTCATTTGCCTCCACTGTGTACGTCGCATACAGCGAAAGATAAATGTGGTCGACTACTTGTGCAACGTGACCGCCTGTAATTTCAATAACTCCTTCGACCTCGTCTCCAGCCATGAGCCGCTCGGATAAAAGCTTCGTATCCACTTTCGCCGCTCCGATTCCGATGCTTGCTAACATTTTATGAAACAATGACATCTTTTCTCCACCTTTCCATCATTTGTTCGATTTCTTTCATCAGTTCGCTTATATCACGAAACGGTTCGTCGATTTGTAGCATTTTTCGCAACATCATCCGTACTGGCTCGGAAAGATTTAATTCTTCTTCCCAGCTACATTCTTCCTTTGTGTTTGGTTGATACGACGAATAAAGCAAAAATAATAAGAAATGACCTAATGCATATATGTCGCTTTTCACGTCAATTTCACGGCGAAGCTTTTTTTCTAACGGATACGTATCAATTAGAGGGGTCTTCTCTCCTAGAAAACGAGCTAAGCCAAAATCGATGATATAGACACGGTCATTTTTGAGTAAAATGTTTGGGATGCGTAAATCGCGATGGACGATGCCTTTCTCGTGAATGAATTGAACAATTTCCAACACGCGTTGTAATACCACTAATGCTTCTTGTTCCGTATACATTTTTCCCGCTTCAAAAATAAGTGACTCCACCGTCTCTCCATCGATATATTCCATCACAAGATGCATCACCCCACGTTCCAAAAACGTTTCATATAACGAAGGGATTTGGGGATGGGAGAGATGCTGTAAAATGGCGGCTTCCCGCAAAAAAGATTCCTTTATTTGTTTCTTTCGTATGGTTCGCATTTGTTTAATGACGACTTTTTTATTCGTCTGCTTATCAAACGCAACATACGCAATCCCATAACTTCCCATACCAAGTTCACGCATGATTTCATAGCGACCGCTCAACATCATCCCAGAGCGATAGCGACGCTCGCATAACCGTTCGACGAACCGGGAAATATAAGAAAAACACATTGTTAACTACCGAAAAAGCTAGAGAAAAAGCTGCCGCTACGGTGCTTCTTTTTATAATGGCTATGACCGTAATGAGAAGGATGAATCGATTTATACTTGTAATAATGATCGCTGCTTGTGTAGTGTGGTTTATGGTATTGGTGAGACAGGCTTTCTTTCAAAATCGACTTAATAATTTTTTTCAACATTCTCATCGCTCCTTTTTTCATTAACTATTTATGTATACGGAATAACCGTTGCAAGGTTTCAAAAATTTTGTTGAGGGGGATTCTACGATGAATGCATTCGTTCGACTTTTCGCCATGCTTTCCCATCCGGTGCAAGCGCTTTATCGTCATTGGCTGTATCGACAGTCCATTTCGATTAGTTCCTCAGCTATGCTTCACAAGCTATTTGAAGAGAAAATGCCTAGAAAACCGTTAACAGACGAGGAACGAAAATTAGTGATGACAATCAAAAACGAAACGACGCGGCTAAATCGTGATAACGTTACCCGTACAGAAGCGTATTTTTCCTTTTTTCAACGCCATCCAGAAGTACATTGGGCATTTTTAGCACACCTTGTATCGCGCAATGGTGGATGGAATATGACGGACTTAAAAGGAAGCCTTGTTCCAGTAGTCGTGGCAACCGAGCAAATCAAGCCATTGTTTTTGTTTTTGGAACGAGCCAATACTCTTATTTTCCATGACGCATACCCACAACTTCTTTTGTACGAAAAAAGTAAAGAACAGAAGAAAAAACTATTTCATTTATTGCCGTACTTTTCTGTTTCCGCATTTATGCAGCCTTTTTGGGAACATTTTTACGAAACGAAAGATGCACCGGTATTGACCGTTGCGCTTATTATTAATGAACAGCAATATATTCAACAACGTGTTGTACAACATCCTTTTTTCCAAGAACAAGTCATTAAAACCTTTCCGTTTTTATGCCAGCAATGGCTTGGATTCAACGATGTGCTCATTCCTTATAAAAGCGGTCGCCACGTTCGCTTAACAGGCATTACCGTTCGCGACTTCGCAGACGTGTCGCACCGTATCGAAATCGGCAAAGCTCTTTACGGAATGCTCTTTTATCGAAACTCGCTGTTTCAGCGAGTCTATCATTTTGCTTGCCAAACGAAACATACCGGCTCGCGTGCAGATTTTTGGCCACACATCTTTTCGAAAACGAACGACGGAGGTCGAATCTTCAGCCCGACGCTAAGCGACGCTTGGCCTGTTATGGAACATCGGTTCCCAGATAAACGCGACTGGTTTTATGACTTAACGATTTTACACGAAGCAGAAAGGATCCCTTTGATGAGCCATCCTTCACTAACTCTCCATTATGCCGACAACCTAAAAAAATTACAAAAAATTGCAACTGCCACAAAACAAGCAATGCATTCATGAATCTCTCTTGCACGTCGATTGACGAGTTTCATGAAAAAGCACACGAAAAAACGACGAGCCTTCTCGTCGTTTCAGACTGTTGAAAAACGATTTTGTCAAGGACAAAATCGTTTTTCAATTGTATATTTTAGGTAGAGAAAATGGATAAGGGGCTGCAGATTTGTGCATTTTTCTTCCTTAAATTAGGATATTCAAAAGATTCGACAATCTAAAGAAAAGAAAAAGTCCATATCTTTCGTGAACTTTTTCTTGACGCCCCACTTTTTCAACACTTTGAAACGACGAGCCTTCTCGTCGTTTCTATTCTTCCCACTCTTCGTCAATAATACATTTTTCAATTAAGTAATCAAACGTAATGTCAGCGAGTTCTTCGAGTTCGAGTTGCGATGGAACAAAGCCGCGACGGATGAGCTCTCGATGAAAAAATTCAGCAATTTCCTCCGTATCAATAACGACTTCCATTTCTTTCACTGTATCGCCCCCTTTTTACTGTTTTATGTTTCAAACGATTACTTTATGTCAAAAAAATTTTCCGTAGGTATGTATGAAAAAAAAGAAGCGTTCATACATTGGAAATAACAAAACAGGGAGGGATGGTCATGAATAAAGTCGATGAAATCATCGACAATATGATGGAGTCTATTACAAACGGCATGTTTTTAATGATCGTTTTGTTTGGGGTGCCTTACTTTTTCTATGTGCTCGCCCAGTTTCTAGGCAGATGAGTTTTTTTCACGGACAAGCTTTTGCAAGGTGATTAATGTTATTTCCATCTGTTGTTTATATTGCTCATCGCCAAACCACTCATATAATCGCCGATAATCATTATACACATCTAATAACTGGTCCACGGATTCCGTTTTTTCGGAAGGTGCCGCTGGCAGAAGAGGATACGGCTCATGTCGACCAATGTATCCTAGCAGCGCAATATTCTGCATTACAACAACTGATGGTTCTTCGGAAGAAGCGATGGAAATGACGTCCTCAATACTTGCCTCAATCTCTAGTCCATCCGTTATCCGCTTCAACTCATAAACGATTTCTTCCCATCCTTCCTCTTGATAGCGGTAAATTTCCGTGCGGACGCCAATAATTTTAAATACGTCGTTATCGTAGTTGTGCACGTAGACAAGTTCTCCGAGGAAAAACGGCAATTCTATTTCTACTTCCTCAGTAATCCACACATCTCCAGAGAACTCTGATAATAGCACTAACGATTGCTCCATAAACAAACTCGCACTATGATTTACTTCATATAAAAACACTCCGTCAATATATTGCACATCTGTAATCGCCCCGACCGTTCCGTATAGCGTGTTTACGACAACATCTCCAATCGTGAATTTTGCCCCTTCCATCTTACTCCCTCCTCTCTCGTTGTTATTAAATTATATGCAACGAAAAACAAGCGGACACATACGCAAGTGCCCTGCGATAGCGTTTTCAAAAAAAAGGGGAGCATTTTTCCGCCTACACCTCGTGCAAAAAACGCTCCCATGTTTCATCGAAAATAGACATGCTTTCTAAATAATCGCCATTCATTTCTAAGTAACGGCTAATTTCATCATAATCGGTAGATGCTTTTGGAAAGCTATGATCGTAATACACCCCGTTGGCAAATCGAACGACAGGATCCTCTTTTTTTCCGTCACGAAATTTAAGTAAATAGCGATAAAACGAACACATCATTGCTCCATCCTCTTTCGTTATTCTTGTTGTTTGTCATTTTAATCGCTTTTTTGCTATTTGTGAAGCATTATCGAAAATAGTTTCGTTTCAACCGCCGCGGTTGGCTCATCAGTTCGTCGTACGTGATCGATTTCGCTAAATGAATCGTGTCGATAAGAAAAAGCTGGTCTTCAATGGTCGTCACTATTTCTTCCTCTTGATAAATCATGCCACACGCATGGCACGAAACGCTTGGCGTACAAGTAATTTCAATCGCGCGCAACCCATCGGGAAGCTCCCAATATACTGTTTGCTTGGTCTCCGCCCCCTCGTTAGAACCACACCAAAGACAAATCATTCGCTTTTTCGCTCCTCCGTTTTTTGTAGCATTGCTTGATATTTTTTCTCTTTTAATTCATTTCGTTTCTCTCGCAAATCTTTTAATGACTTATGGTTTGGGTCTGCTTCATACATTTTCCGCCGTTCCATCCGGTTGAGCGCTTCTGGAACGATCGCAGCCTTCATTTCGTTAGCGATAGCCGCAATGCCAGTGGTCGACTGTTTTTCGTCAACATCAGGAAAAATCTCTTTAAAATACGCTTCGGCACGATTCGGTACGTACTCTTTTGGCTCTGGGTAAAACGTAATGACCCCTTCATAGTTTCGCAAAATAACCTTTTCTGGTGTTTGCAACAATAAATAGTTTGGTTGCAAGGAAATTTTCCCTCCCCCGCCTGGCGCGTCGACGACAAACGTTGGTACAGCATAGCCGGAAGTGTGACCACGTAATCCTTCGATAATCTCAAGCCCTTTAGAAATAGGGGCACGGAAATGGCTAATCCCTTCCGACAAATCACATTGGTAAATATAGTACGGACGGACGCGCATTTTCACTAAATCGTGCATCAGCTTTTTCATAATCGGGACGCTGTCGTTAATGCCTGCTAAAATGACGGATTGATTGCCGACAGGCACGCCAGCGTTCACGAGCATTTCGCATGCCAGCTTCGACTGTTCTGTAATTTCAATCGATGTGTTAAAATGGGTATTCAACCAAATTGGATGATATTTTTTTAAGATGTTACATAAATTTTCGGTAATGCGCTGTGGAAAAACGACCGGGGCTCTTGTTCCAATGCGAATAATTTCTACATGAGGAATAGCACGCAATTTCTTTAAAATGTACTCTAGAATTTGGTCGTTCACTAATAACGCATCCCCGCCTGATAATAAAACATCACGCACTTGTGGCGTTTGGGCGATGTATTCAATCGCAGCGTCGAGCTGTTTTTTCGGCACCCCCATGCCAATCTGTCCGGAAAAACGTCTTCTCGTGCAGTAACGACAGTACATCGAGCATTGGTTCGTAATTAAAAAGAGGACGCGATCTGGATAGCGATGTGTTAAACCTGGAACAGGCGAGTCTTCGTCTTCATGAAGCGGGTCTTCTAAGTCATATTTCGTTTTCTGCTGTTCTTTCGCAACTGGTACGGACTGCATGCGAATCGGGCAGCGCGGGTCATCTGGGTTCATGAGCGAAGCGTAGTACGGAGTAATGTTCAATGGGATGGTTTTCGCTGATATTTTCACCCCTTCTTCTTCTTCTGGTGTTAAGTGAATGACTTTTTTCAAGTCTTCTAACGTGCGAATCGTATTCGTTAATTGCCAAAGCCAATCGTTCCATTGTTCCTCCGTGACGTCTTTCCAAAGTTCAACCTCTTTCCAATGGCGTTTTGGGCGATACATACTTAACTCCTCCTTCCAAGTTTATTAGCAATGTATGCGGTATATAAAAAGGCATCACGCGCGCGATACGTCTTTTACCCATATATTCATATCTTCTAAGTCTTCGTAAATGTAGCAGTTATTTGTTAGTCTTCCACTATAACGGTAGCCAAGCTGGTAAAATGCAGCGTTCATTCCGTATGATGGTGCGCGCGCGAGCGAATAGATGCAAAAAATAGCTTGTTTTTTCAACTCTTCCTCTAGTTTTTTTAATAAATGTTTCATTAATCCGTGCGTACGGTAATTAGGCAACGTCGCACAGTCGGTCAGTTCTGCATTATGGTACATTTCATTGATTTCTGCCGAGGCAGCGCTAACAATTTGCTTATCGTGCTCGATGGCGTAAAACATTGCCCCTTTTCTCAACAAGTTTTCTACATACGACAAGTCGTGGAGAGGGGAAGGATAAATAGCAAAAATCGACCGATATAAATTCACTAGCGCTTCGGCATCCGCGGGTTCTGCCTTCCGCATCGTATATTCCTCCGAAAGTGGCGCTAAAGAAACGAAACGCGGTTTTGTTTGGATGGATGCCACGATTTGGTCTTCCATATTGGCGTTTTCGCTCGTCTTTCGCTCTTGTTGGAAATAGAGTGCTAACAAATGAGCATCACTGCCATTAAAATAGCCTTGAATCCACCCTTCATATTGAAACCCTTTTTCAATAAATATTGACAAATGTTCATACCTTGCTTTTACAATTAATTTTGTGTATCCTTTTTGTTGCGCTGCATCCGTCACGTAGTCGATTAGCGCAGGTACGTAACCACGGTAATCTTCGACGCGCATCCGCTCATTGAAATCGTCAAAAATAGCGGACGCAGCAAACCGCTCTGTCTGAATCGTTTGCTCCATCAAATTCCCCCTCCTTACGATTCCTCAACCCCGCACCAGTCCATTATGGCGTAGGCAATCATTTCGGCTGCCTCTAAGACGCGGTCAATAGCAATATATTCGTTTGGATAGTGTGCGACCGCCGTCGTTCCTGGTCCGAACACAATTGTCGGAATTGCTCCAACTTGGGTAAGCAACCCACCGTCCGTGCCCCACGGAGCCGCTTCGATGATCGGGTCTTCTCCCTTTACTTGGCGATACGCTTTTATCATTGTCTGTAGTAACGGGTGCGTCAGCTTAAGCGAACTAGGCAACCATTGAGCACCGAACCACTCTAGTTCGATATTCGATTGCAGCCATTCATCTTGTTCTCCAAGCGCGCAAAGTGCCTCTTTCATCTCATGCTTTGCTTGCTCGATTGTTTCATTCGGTGCGACCCCCATTCTCCCTTCTAATACGGCACAATCTGGCACGGACGAAGGCCAAGTCCCGCCACGAATCGTGCCGATATTAATAGGGATCGGGATCGGAACGTGCGCATACAATGGGTCGTCAATACGCTCGTTTCGTTTTGTTTCTAATTGCTGGAGGCAACGAACGACCGTCCATGCTTTTTCGATCGCGCTGACCCCTTCATACCGCGTCCCACCGTGCGCAGATTTTCCGCGAACGGTAATTCGAAACCAAAGCGAACCTTGTTGCGTTGGAAATAGTTTCATATCGGTTGGTTCGGGAATGATAGCTCCGTCCGCTCGATACCCACGTAAAATAGCCGCTAACGTCCCTGCCCCTCCACTTTCTTCTTCGATGACGCTTTGGAAAATAACATCTCCTTTCAAACGGACACCGAGCGTTTTTAATGCTTCGATTGCTAATAAAAGCGCGACCGTCCCGCCCTTCATATCTGACGCACCACGCCCATACAACTTACCATCTTCCACTTTGCCGCTGTATGGATCCTCCTTCCATTGGGTAACATCCCCCTCTGGCACAACGTCAATATGGCTATTTAAAATGAGCGATCGTCCACCGCCTGTTCCTTTCCATACCGCAACAACATTCGGGCTATGGAGAAAGGTCGTACGTGTAGAAACAAAATATGGGTTCCTTTTTAATTGGTCGATTTCTGGTTCCCATATGTCCAATTCCAGCTGCAACTGGCGACATTTTTCGATAATGAGCGCTTGGGCAGTTGCTTCGTTCGTTTGCGTACTTGCCTCTTGGACGAGGCGTCTTAATAGTTCGATGCCCGCTTTTTTTTTCTTGATGAACCAACGATGAAGGTCGTTCATCTTTCTTTCCCCTCCCTCTTTCACTCAACGCGCTTTACCCCAGCCGCAACACGTAGTGGTGCAGCAGTTTGGCGCACAACATCTTCTACATCATATGGAGCCATCACTTCCGTTAGCAATAACCCTTCGTCTGTCACTTCAATGACTGCTTGATCGGTAATGATTAAGTCGACACACCGTTTTGCCGTGAGCGGCAATGTGCACGTCGAAACAATTTTCGGCTCGCCGTCTTTGTTGACATGGCTCATGACGACAATCACTTTTTTTGTTTTTTGCGCCAGCTCCATTCCGCCACCGACTCCTGGCACCCGTTTTCCCGGTACCATCCAATTCGCTAAGTCTCCTTTCTCACTTACTTGCAATCCCCCTAATACCGTGACATCAATTAGTCCTTTCCGAATCATCGCAAACGCCGTAGCACTGTCGAAATAGGAAGCACCGCTAACGACGGTTACCGGATAGCCCGCCGCGTTGCAAAGATTGGGGTCTTCCTTTCCTTTGGACGGACTTTTTCCAATGCCCAGCACTCCATTTTCTGCTTGAAAAAATATGCGCTTATCACCTAAAAAGTTTGGAATAAGCGAAGGAATGCCGATACCAAGATTAACGACCATTCCATCCGTTAATTCTTGCGCTGCCCGCTTGGCGATACGTTCTCTTCCCATATCCATTTCCAGTTCACCCCATTGCTTTGTACAATATAGTTGACAAATACACCCGGTGTAACGATTGCTTCTGGATCTAATGCACCAAGCGGTACGATTTCTTCGACTTCGGCAATCGTTATCATCCCCGCCATCGCAACGAGCGGATTCGTATTGCGCGCACTTTTGTCATAAATTAAATTGCCAAACGGGTCGGCTTTTTTCGCATACACAATCGATACGTCGGCAGTGAGCGGCTGCTCTAAAAGAAAGCGCTTTCCATTCACTTCAATGACTTGTTTTCCAGCTCCAAGCCACTCATGGTCAACGCCGATATCAACAAGAATGCCACCTAGTCCAGCTCCGCCAGCACGAATTCGCTCCACCAATACCCCTTGCGGACAAAACTCGACGTCTAACGTTCCATCGTGAAGCCGTTGTCCAGCGATTGGATTAGAGCCGATGTGGGAAACGATCGCTTTTTTTACTCTTCCTTCACAAATAAGAGGACCAACGCCTAGATGAGGAAAAGCGGTGTCGTTACAAATGAGCGTCAGCTCTCCAACTCCTCTTTCCATAATCGCTTGCAACAACGACGGCGGCGAACCGATCCCGCCAAATCCGCCAACCATTAACGAACAGCCGTCGGTAATATAAGCGGTGGCTTGCTCGATTGAAATAATTTTTCCATACTCATTTCGAACCATTGTCATCATTCCTTTTTAAAATTACGGGGCATCGTCGTTGTACTTCCCGAAACGTTTGTTCAAGCAAATCAATGAGTTCATCGACTTGCGATCGCTCGATGGTTAGCGGCGGGGCGATGATAATGGCTGCGCCATCTTTTCCGTTGCCGGCAGCGGCTGGATAGACAAGCAGTCCGTTCTGTTGAGCGACAGTGACGACGAGATCAGTGAAGGCAAGGTCGCTTGGAACCATTTCTTTTCCTGCTACGACAAACTCAATGCCGAGCAATAATCCTTTGCCGCGGACGTCGCCAATCCAAGCAAACTGTTTTTGCAAGTTTCGTAGTTTCATGAATAAATATGTTCCTATCTCGTGCGCCCTCTGTACAAGGTGATGTTGCTCGATATATTTTAGCACCGCAAGTGCGACAGACGCCGATAGCGGATTTGCGCTTAGCGTATGCCCGCTCATAATGACCCCTGAACCGTTTATAATTGGCTCCATGACACGCTGGCTTGCTAAAGTTGCAGCAATCGGTGTATACCCTGCCCCCAATCCTTTCCCAAGCGCAATAATGTCCGCTTGTACATTCCAATGGTCAAGCCCCATTATTTTTCCTGTCCGCCCTAGCCCTGTCATCACTTCATCCGCAATGAACAAAATGTCATACCGACGGCAAATGTCATAAATGCGTTCATAGTAACCGTCCGGCGGGGTAATTGCCGCCCCAGCCGCGCCAATAATCGGTTCGGCAATAAACGCAGCAATATGTTCTGCACCGGTGCGAATGATTGCCGTTTCCAGTTCATCCGCGCAGCGCCATTGGCAGCTAGGATATGTCAGTCCATACGGACAACGAAAGCAATATGGCGGCGAAACGGTCGGAAAATCTTCGAGGAGCGGAACGAAACGTGCACGCCTCATTGGATGACCTGATAATGAAAGGGCGCCAATCGTAATGCCATGATAGCTTAGCCAGCGCGATAAAATTTTGTTTTTCCCTTTTCGCCCTTGTTCTTGCCAATATTGAATGGCAATTTTCATTGCTGTTTCGGTCGCCTCCGAACCGCTGTTGACAAGAAATGTCCAATACGTACTGTACCCTATTTGCTTATTTAACGCCTCTGCTAGTTTCTCTGCCACTTCGCTCGTAAACTGCGAACGGTACACGAACGCTACTTGCTCTGCTTGTTTGTTCATTGCCATAATTATTTCTTGTACCCCGTGACCAAGGTTTGCTGTTACCGCTCCGGAACAGCCATCGAGATACTTTTTTCCATCGGTATCGTACACGTATATGCCTTTCGCTGATCGCACCGTCGGATACGTGCGGTGGAGATGCGGTTTAATGAGATACGTCATGCATTGCTCCCCCTTTTTTTCTCTGTATTGAGATAGTATGCAGCGAAAAACTTTTTCATGAAAGTAAGTGATTGATTGGCAAAAGAAAAACTGCTTCCGTATTGAAAGCAGTTTAGCAAACAGGCTGAGGAACAAAATCGATTTCAAAACCGAGGTCTTCAAGCATTTGAAAATCTTTTGATTTTTCTTGACCAGCAGTTGTTAAATAATCGCCAACGAAAATCGAATTGGCTGCATATAGCCCAAGTGGCTGCAATGAGCGCAGGTTCACTTCCCGTCCACCAGAAATGCGAATTTCTTTTGTCGGGTTAATGTAACGGAACAGCGCTAATACTTTTAAACAGTACCGTGGATTCAGTTCGTTCGTCCCTGCAAGCGGCGTACCGTCAATCGCATGCAAAAAGTTTACCGGTATCGAGTCAGCGTCGAGCGCTTTTAGGCTGCGCGCCATGTTAATCACGTCTTGTTTCGTTTCTTTCATGCCGATAATCACTCCCGAACATGGCGACATTCCCGATTGTTTTACCGTTTCGACCGTTTGGACACGATCATCGTATGTATGCGACGTCGTAATATTTGGGTGGTGTTCTTTTGACGTATTAATGTTATGGTTGTAACGGTCCACCCCCGCTTCTTTTAGTCGCAACGCTTGCTCTGGTTTTAAAATTCCTAAACAGGCACACACTTTTAGCCCGAATCGTTCTTTAATTTCTTGGACGGCCGACACAACGACATCGATTTCTTTATCGCTCGGTCCACGGCCGCTTGCCACAATACAGTATGTGCCGATTTGTTGACGGTACGCTTCTTCTGCCCCGCGAACGAGCGTGTCTTTATCCACCATTTTATACGTTTGCACCGGTGCGTTTGAAATCGACGACTGAGAACAGTAACCACAGTTTTCCGGGCATAGACCAGATTTTGCGTTCATGATCCGATTTAATTTTACTTTATTGCCGAAATACGCCCGGCGAATTGTATACGCCCCTTGCATTAATAAAAGCAGTTCGCTATCTGGGCAATCTAACATCGCTTCTGCTTCGTTATCCGTAATTTCTTCTCCCTCTAATACACGGTCGGCAAGTGCTAACCAATCTGGCATGACGCCTCTCCCCCTTCTATCACTTTCACACAACGTGTGATTACATTTATCGTATGGCAATAGATATTGTATTGTCAACCTTTTTTAAAAATAAGTTTACTATAATAATTAAAAAGAGACTGACCCAAAAGGGTGATTTTCCGTGACATGCTCCCACCACCTACGCTTCGCTTAGAGGTGGGGGCTTCTCAGGTAATCCCATCTCATGACGGGAAGTTGACTGAGCGATCCCCGTGTGTCCCACGGTTCGAGGACAAGTTAGGTTATCGCTAATCGTTTCATGCCCTCATGTTTGATATTGATTGCCGCATTGACGTCCCTGTCGCTCTCGAATCCACATTCACAGCGGAATGTACGCTCAGAAAGCGATAAAGATTCCTTTACTTGACCGCAACATGAACAAGTTTTAGATGATGGAAACCACTTATCTATTTTGATAAGCTTTTTCCCTTGCTCCTCTAACTTGTATTGAAGAAATGTCGTGAACATCCCCCAGCCGTTGTCATGAACGCTCTTGCCGAAATTCAGGACTTGCGACATCCCTTTCATGTTGAGGTCTTCGATGACCACGCAATCATACTGTTTCGCTAATTCGTATGATTTTTTGTGTAGAAAGTCTTTTCGTTGGTTCGCTATTTTCTCATGTAGCTTCGCTACTTTCAAACGCTGTTTGTGCCAACGATTAGAACCCTTCTTTCGGCGTGATAATATCCGTTGTTCTTTCGCTAATTTTTCCAATGCTTGCCGATAGAAACGAGGATAATTGGCTCTCTTACCCTCGCTATCGACATACAGCGTATTCATGGAAAAATCAAGCCCAACAACCGTTTGTATTTCTTTGGGGACAGGTTGATGTTCGTATTCGGTGAGAATAGAAACATAGTATTTTCCTGTTTTTGTTTTCGTGATCGTACAAGCCTTGATGATATGGTGGGCAGGAATCTCCCGATGTTGCTTGAACTTGACCCATTTCAGTTTGGGTAACTTGATATAGCCATCTGAAAGTTGAATATTGCCATTGACCACATTTGTGGTGTACGACTGTTTCGCCTTGCGGTTTTTGAACTTTGGAAATCCAGCACGACCCGAAAAGAAATTTTGAAACGCTTTCTGCAAATTCAATTGGGCGTTTGCTAACGCAAGGCTATCCACTTCTTTAAGCCAAGGAAACTCCTTTTTGTACTTGGCAGGGGTCGGAAATGTTTGTTTTTTCAAAGCTTCTTTGTCGTCTTTGAACTTTTCATAAATTTGTATGCGTTCTTCAAGCATTTTGTTATAAACGAAACGGACACAACCGAAGGTTTTGGCAAGCAGCTGTTCTTGTTCTTTTGTTGGGTACAGACGGAATTTATATGATTTGTTTACCATATCGACACCACATCACTTCATCCCTTGATTTTCTATATATTTTTTTATTACTTCAAGGATGGCACCGCCCGTTGTAAACAGGAAAAAATTTCTTGATCAAAAATATTCTTTTCACAGTTTTCTTTTCACTTGCGGAAAATGCTTTTTAATCAGTCGAGAACTTGCACTTTTATAGGCATTGATGAACTTTGATAGTTCACTATTCGGATGTGCTTTGAACAAAATATGCACATGGTCCATATCGTGATTCCATTCGACCAAGGAAATATTGTAATTTTTCCCCAATCTCACAAACATATCTTTTGCATAGTCAGATATGGTATCATCAATCACTTGTCTGCGATATTTTACAACCAGAACAAGATGATAATACAACAGGAATACTGAATGGTTATTACTGTCTAATTTAATTTATACAACAACCTTTCATTTTTCTAATACTGATTATATCATAACACAAAAAAGAAACAACTCATACCTACGCCTCACCGAAATTCATCTCCCACTTTCACTTCGTTTAGAAGTGGGAGATGAATTTCGGAAAGATGTTAAACAAAACACAACATATTGTTTCTTAGTGATTGTTTTATGCTTATATAAGGTAATGGGAAAAGGTGTCCCGAGTCTTTTGGGACACCTTCCTTTATCTCGTCAGTTTTTCCACAATATCGCGAGCAATCCAAACGCCACATGCACTTGCTTGCGCTAGCCCGCGAGTAATACCTGCGCCGTCTCCGCCTACATACAACCCGGAAATCTCCGTTTCAAACCGGTCATTTAGCTTTGGACGAGCAGAATAAAACTTCGCCTCCACCCCGTAAAACAGCGTATGTTCAGAAGCAAGCCCTGGCGTGACGTGATTTAATGCTTCTGTCATTTCCATTAAACTTTTCATTGTATTATATGGTAGCACCAGCCCTAAATCACCAGGAACAGCTTCTTTTAATGTTGGTTCAACAAATCCTTCTTTTAAGCGTTTTTCAGTAGACCTCCTTCCTTTTAAAATATCGCCATATTTTTGCACAATAATGCCGCCGTTCGACAAGGCGTTTGCTAAGCGAGAAATTTCGTGCGCATACTCATTTGGTTTATCAAACGGATCCGAAAATTTATGGGATACTAATAACGCAAAATTCGTATTGTTACTTCCAAGTTTTGGGTCTTTGTAGGCGTGTCCGTTCGCTAACATAATGCCGGAATGGTTTTCGACGACGACATGACCGGACGGGTTACTGCAAAACGTCCGCACTTGAGTGCCGACCGATGTGTTGAAAATAAACTTTCCTTCATATAAATGCTCATTAATTTCTTCCATGACAATATTCGATGTTTCGACGCGCACGCCGATGTCGACTTGGTTGTTAATCATGTGGAGCCGGCGTTTTTTTAATAGCTTCGAAAGCCATGCCGACCCGTCACGTCCCGGTGCGATGACTACTTTTTCAGCGGTGATTGTGTTTCCGTTTTTTAATAAAATCCCTTTTACGACATGCGTATTGTCTTGTTTTTCGGTCACTAAATCTTCTACTTCTGTTTGGAATTCCATATCGATATGTTCGCGCAAATATTCATAAATGCTTTTTAAAATTTCTAAGTTTTGTTCCGTTCCTAAATGACGAACGTTCGCTCTTAACAACTTCAACCCCGCCGCATAGGCACGTCGCTCAATTTCTTTCACTTTTTCTGTCGTTGGGTCAGTAATGGACTCCGTCGCTCCGTGTTTTAAGTTAATTGCATCCACATAACGAATGAGTTCTAGCACTGTCGATGCAGGCAAATAGTCCGTCATCCACCCGCCAAATTCGCTCGTAATATTAAATTTCCCATCTGAATACGCTCCGGCTCCGCCAAATCCGTTCGTAATCGAACAGGCAGGTACACAGCCTGCATAGTCTTTTTTTCCCGCAGGTGGCGGACATTTTTCAATCTTTTTTTGCAAAATCGGACAATGCCGTTTATAAATATCATGCCCTTTATCAATAAGAAGAACGTTTGCGCCTTTCAACTTTAACGTTAACTCATAGCAAGTAAAAATTCCTGCCGGACCGGCGCCGACAACAATGATATCGTAATGCGATTTCATTGAAAATCCTCCAACCTATCGTTTTTTCCATTTGTAACTATAGCAGGGAAAAGCGAGCGAGTCAACTATAAAAACGAACTTTTTTATTAATTAAATTTAATAATGTTCGTGTTTTAATCATCTTGTCTTTTTGCATAAAACTTGATAAGGTGATAAAGGAAAATGAAGGAGGGAGACACATGAGGTTTTTCGTCAAAAATTTTATTAACGGTGTGTTGACGATTGTGCCGATCATTCTAGCAATATACGTGTTCGTGAAAGTATTTGCTTTTTTTGACGGACTATTAGGGAAATATGTTAAACCTTATTTGCACGATGCTTACGTCCCTGGAATTGGGATTGTATGTACATTCGCTTTGATTACCGTCCTGGGCTGGATGTCGACGCAATATATTAGCGGCTGGGTGATTAAGTGGATTGACCGACTATTAGAAAACATCCCGTTTATGAAAACCGTTTATTCCGTGTTAAAAGATACAATCGCTTCGTTTGTCGGAGAAAAGCGATCATTCGCTAAAGTCGTGCTTGTCAAATGGCCGAACACGGAAGCGAAGTGTATCGGGTTTATCACAACAGAAGCAGTCGATACGCTTTTTCATTCATTAGAAGACCATGTCGCCGTATATATTCCACAAACGTTTCAAATGGCTGGGATCACTGTGTTAGTACCAAAATCAAACATAGAAATCATTGACGTAAAACCGGAAGAAGCAATGAAGTTTGTGCTGTCTGGAGGAATGGCGTCGTCAAAAAGTAAAGGGCCTTCCATATAGGGAAAGCCCTTTTTGTTTAAAAATAGCGTTTTTTCCAAAACACAAACGCTGTAGCACTAGATAATAACGCAGAAATAAGCATCGCCGTTAAAAAAGCGTGCGGAGAGTTTTGATATGGAATTGGCACGTTCATTCCGTAAAAGCTTGCGACCATTGTTGGCAACGACAAAACAATCGTAATGGCAGTTAAAAATTTCATCACGATATTTAAGTTATTGGAAATAACAGAAGCAAAGGCGTCCATCATACCACTTAAGATGCTGCTGTACACTTCTGTCATTTCAATCGCCTGCTTGTTTTCAATGATGACATCTTCAAGCAGTTCTTGATCGTCATCATACATTCGTAAATAATTTAAACGCATCAGCCGCTCCATGACGATGTTGTTGGCTTTTAACGAAGTAGTAAAATACACTAAGCTTTTTTCCATACTAAGAAGCGAAAATAATTCTTCATTTTTCATCGACTGATGTAATCGTTTTTCAATTTCGCTCGTTCGGCGGTTAATTTGTTTTAAATAACGCAAATAGTACGTGGAAATCATGTAAAGCATTTGCAGCGCAAATCGCGTTTTCATAAAGGTGTAAAAGTTTTTAATTTTGTTATTTGCAAACTCTTGAAAAATCGGGTTCTCTTGTAAACAAACGGTTATAAAGCACGTGTTCGTAATAATCATGCCAATCGGAATGGTTTCGTAAATCGAACCATCCACTTCGTCTTGGGTGATGATCGGAATATCCACGATAATAAGAACATGGTTATCTTCTTTTTCAATGCGCGACCTTTCTTCATCGTCGAGCGCGTCTTTAATCGAATCGATCGGAATGTCTAAGTGGTTCGCAATATAACGAATTTCTTCTTCCGTTGGCGCGATTAAATTAATCCAGCAGCCATTTTTTAATTCATGAATTTCTTCGATTTTTCCGTTTGCATTGGACAAATACATTTTCATCATAAGCACACTTCCTCCTTTTCCTAAGCGAGGAAGGTTGCTATCTCCTCTTTTCGAATGGAGCTCGTTTTCGAGAGTAGCTCGTTCATTCGAAAAGAAAAAGGCAATGCTTCCCCGCTGTAGTCCGGTTCTGGTTCGTTCGAACTTCGACTACTCATATACGAAAACGTCACCCCTTCTACAAAAATTTGTGTCCTTATTAATAATAACATTGAAACGACTATTTGTATAGTAATTTTTTCAATTTGCAATGGAAAAAGCAGCCGATGGTAGCTGCTTGTTATTCACTCGACGGTGTTGTGTTAAAAAATGGTTTCATTTCTTTTTTGGTGGTAGGTGGTTTTTTTGGCGAACGTTTTCCCATCACTCCATCGGACTCATAGCTTAAAGGAAAAGAGGGGGATTTTTTATCCATGAACACATCTCCTTTCAATGATAGTTATGTTTACTTTGTGCAAATAGCGAGAAAATTAGTCAATTGTTTTGTCTAACGATATTGAAATGACGTATAATGAAAATAGACGAGGAGGTTTTATAATGGAAATTATTATCAAACCAAAAGCGTTCGAATGGTATAAAGAAGAATTGGATTTGGGTGAAGGCGATTTTGTCCGTTTTTTCCCTCGTTATGGTGGATGCGGGACTGTGCAAACAGGTTTTTCGCTCGGCGTTGATAAAGAGACGCCGGTCGATCCAAAAGTAGTTACAACAATAGACGGAATAACGTTTTTTATTGAAGAGCGTGACACATGGTATTTCGATGAACGTCATTTAGTCGTCGAGTTTAATGAGCAGGCTGGGGAGCCGGTGTTTCATGTTCAATAAAAAAGCTAGCGTTACGCTAGCTTTTTTTGATGATGGCGATGGTGCAACGAGAAACAGAAACGAGCCGTTGCTGTTCATCGGTAATTTTAATGTCCCAAACCATTGTCGTTTTTCCACGATGCAACACGGTTCCTGTCGCTGTAACAGTTCCGCTACGGACAGCACGAATATGGTTGGCGTTAATTTCAAGGCCAACTACTCCTTCTGTTTCTTGATCAACGAGCTCATACGCACCGATGCTAGCAACCGTTTCTGCTAACGCTACGGACGCCCCACCATGAAGCAAACCGAACGGTTGGTGGGTGCGGTGGTCAACCGGCATCGTGGCGACAACGCGTCCTTGCCCGAGTTCTGTAATTTCAATGCCAAGCGCTTCTAATAACGTACCTCTCGTCATTTCTTTTGCATCCATTTTTTTCCTCCTCTCTACAAACGAAATCGTTTGACGCGTTCGTCAATCCCTTCCTTGCGCAAAACTTCTTTTTGTTTTTCTCCTAATAAGTCAAAATGGAGAAATGAATCGTGTTTATGTACCCATTCTGGACGAAGCTGATACTTCGTTCCCCAGGCAAGCAATTTCTCTAAGTCGTTGCAGCCCACTTTTGCTACTGTGGTATAGTAAGGGAAGCGAGCATCATACCAAAAATGAGTAATAAAAGCTATTTCTCCAGTTTTTACTTTCTCTTTCCATCGCTTCAATTCCTGCTTTCGGATGCCAAACGCCATATGTATCGCCTTACTTTTTCGCCCTTTCGTAAGCTTCGTGCCAGTCGGGAAAATATTTACGAATTAAAATAGGCCGAAAAGAATCACGTTTAACGCAAACGTGCTGCGTTTTTCCTGTCGCAGCTAATTCTCCATCTGGCGTCAAAATTTCGTATGCATAGGTGACGCGAATCCCGTCGTACGACTCAATCCATGTTCGAACAGTTGCTGTTTCGCCATAACGCAACGGCTTTTTATAAGAAATTTGCAAATCTGTTACCGGTGCGAGTATCCCTTCTTTCTCCATATCTGTATATTTAAATCCGATCTGTTCGATTAACGCTGCCCGTCCAATTTCCATCCAAACAAGATAGTTTGCATGGTATACTACTCCCATTTGATCCGTTTCTGCATAGCGAACTTCGACTTGTTTTTCAGCTACTTTCAACGTCGTTCCCCCATTCGTTTGTTGTTTCTTTTATCTTATCATATTAGTGGGAAATTGTCCCACAAAGAAAGCGACCCGAATGAATGGGTCGCTTTCTTATTAATAGCCGTTTTCCCTTGCTCTCGCTTCATCTTTAATTTCTTCGCGCATCGCAGCGATCGCTTCTTCGCGTCGCTCGTTTTTCGCTTTAATTTTTTCTCGTTCTTCCGGTGAGGAAAATTGCATCGTTTCTTCTGCTTTTTCGATATTTTCAATCGTATTTTGAACCATATCTTGCAGTTTTTCAACATTATCGCTGCGGTCGTCTGGATTTGGGCGTTGGTAAGACATTCTCGTTCCTCCTTCGTGCCAACAATAGAAGTTTCTTATAATTATATTATGTCAATAATACTATTCACCTTTTGTTTGAATTACTTGAGCATGTTGACCAGATTGATCTTGCATTTTCTTCCCTTTGTTTCCTCCGGCGGCACGAGATTGTGTGCCTAGATGGTTCGGAGTAAAGTGTTCGTTTTTCCCATTTTGGTTGCTCATACTCTCGCCTCCTCACCATCTAGGGTACCCGATTCGTTTTTTATTATGCACATTACTCCGCTTTTTTCAAAATGCGCTCTTCTAGCTTTTTCTCGATTTTTTCCATTTCTTTCTCGTCATTTAGCAATTGACGTTTATTTTCATTGACTAATTGTTCAAACGTAAATTTCCGAATTTTTCTCATGTCGCAACCTCCCTTGCTTTTATTATAATTTTAATAATTCCCTAAATAAGTGAAATTTATTACAAATTTTTAAAAAATGCGAAGGATAAAACTGATTAACTAAAAAATAAAAAGAAGCCCCTTTTCGAGACTTCTTCAAGGAAGTAAAGCTATTGCTTCTTGTAGTTGTTTATACGTCAACGGTCCGAGCACTTTTTTACGAATGACGCCGTTTTTGTCCAGAATGTATGTCGTTGGAATCATTTGGATGTTATATAGCTTCAGTATCTTTCCTTTCGTGTCTAATACAACAGGGAAAATTATCCCGTATTGTTCAATAAACGATGCCACTTTCTCGCGGCTATCTTGTGAAGTTAAATTGACAGACAAAAACTCGACACTCGATTTATAGTCGTTATAAAACTTTTCTAAATCCGGCATTTCTTGTTGACACGGTGGGCACCAGGTTGCCCAAAAGTTTAAGATGACCGTTTTTCCCCGCAACTCGGATAAGCGGACTGTTTTGTTATCTAGTGTCTTTAAGACAAAATCCGGTGCGGTATCACTTACCGCAAGACCGACTTCCTTCGTTTGGCCAGCAGCAAGCGCTTGCCAAATTCCATATCCTGTTAATCCTAGAAGCAATATAATCGCTATCACTTTTTTCACGTATTTTCCCTCCCACCCCCATTAAACCATAAAACGAGCAAAAGAAAAAGGCTGCCAGATGGCAAGCCTATCGAATATTTTTATGCTCGTTTTGCATTTTTTTCGCTTCTACTTCCGCATAAGAAGCAAATTCATTATTAAAACCGTTTTTTTGCTTCGCATTATTGTTGCGTTGTGCATTCGCATTTCCTAATTTCTTGCGTCCCATCTCGACTCACTCCTTTGCTAAGACGTACATTTTTAGTGTGGAGGGAGCAAGAAAAAATATGCAGTTAGTTTTCACCTTTAGCAATTGGATTTTCTGGATACGAAATCCAGTCACTCCAGCTTCCAACGTACAATTGCACGTTCGAATAACCTGCTTCTGACAACGCCAATACGTTCGGGCAAGCGGTCACGCCTGAGCCGCAATACACAATAATTCGAGCGTCTTTCGAAAGCGCAGCAAAACGTTTTTCTTGTTCGTTTGGCTCTTTCCAAAAACCGTCGGCTGTTAAATTCTCTTTCCAAAAGAAATGCTTTGCCTGAGGAATATGCCCAGCCACTCGGTCGATTGGCTCTTCTATCCCTAAATACCGGTTGCGCTCGCGCGAGTCCACTAAAATAGCGGTTTGGTTTTCTATTGCTTTTCGTACGTCTTCCACTGCCGCAAGCAACGACGGGGCGTATTGCGGGATAAACATTCGCTCCTTGACTGGCACAATCGCGTCTGTCGTCGGATACCCAGCTTCTTTCCATTTTGTATAGCCACCGTCTAATACATAGACGTGACGATGCCCTAGATAGCGAAGCAACCACCAAAAACGTGCCGCCATCGCACCGCCTTGGTCATCATAGGCAACGATGGTTGTTTGCTGATCAATTCCGGCAGCGGACAACTTCGCTACGAATTCTGAAACGTCTGGAAGTGGGTGTCTTCCTCCGTGCGTTTGAACTTTTCCTGATAAATCTTTTTCCAAATCGAAATAAAGGGCGTTCGGAATGTGTTCGTGAATATATTCTTCTAACCCGCGTGTTGGATTCCCTAAGTAAAATCGGCAATCGATGACGCGCACCGTGTCTAACCGCTCCGCTAACCAGTCAAGAGAAACGATATAGTTCATCGACTGTCCTCCTTCGTTAGCCGACTTACATATTCTTTTACCATATCACTCGTCACATACGTCCGCTGTGGAACGATGCCTTGTTTTGCTAATTCGTTTATTTGCTTTGTGACCGCGTTAATGAAGTCGACGGTAAACGGTTGCCCACTTCGGCAAAGCGACACCGCTTCTTCAATATACCGTTCTCTTTGCGCGTCTAACTGCAAAAATTGGCGAATGAGCGCATGTTGTTTCTTCGAATGTGCTGTAATGGCGTGATGTACCTCACTCATTTTTCTTCTCCTCTCGGTTTCGTTCTTTTTCGATGAGTGCTTGAACGTGCGACTTCGGCGTCCAACAGCGAAACTGGTAGTATGGTTTCGTTTCATAGCCGAGCCGCTGGCAATAGCGGCGTATCCCGGCGGTTGTTTTTTGCTGTCGGTAATGAATGCATGTTGCGCACGCGTGAAAACGTGTCAACTAAATCCCCTCCTTGCCGCACGTTCAGTAAACAATGTTTAATCTCCTATCGCTAACATCGCTTCCAATTGCGCAGCAGCCGCCTGCAACATCGGGACGTCGATTGTTGTCGTCAACGCCGTCCGTAACCCAGCAAAATAATCGTCCACTTGTTGTTGCAGCGAATGCGATAAATAGCGGATACATTGTTCATATTGCGCTGTATAAACGGAGAGAAGCAACTGCTCGCTTTCCGATACGTACTCGTTGATTGGTTGCTGTAATTGTTTTTCGATTTCCTCTTTCATTAACCGCTTTTCGTCGCGTTCAAAAAACGATTTCGCATTTTTGTATAGCGATAGCGCCTTTTTAAATCTAGAATAGTCGATTGTTTCGAGCGCAAGGGCGAAATCAGGCGTTGTAAACGGTGGAAGCTGCGTTTCGGAAAGCGGCATTGGATGGATTCGACCGATAGCGGTCGCAAGCAACTGAAACTGTTCGTGCGCTTTTTTTGTTAAAAACTGTTCAATTCTTAAGCTTGTCGCCCGCATTTCTTGCGCTAAATCAAAGCCGACCGACTGAATTAGTTCTTGTAAACATGCAACTAGCGCTTGTTGGATATTTCGGTTATCGTCGCGTAGCACCGCTGGATTGAACGCTTCTTTGAACCAGTCGTTCATTCGTAGCGACAGGCGCTGTTTCACATAGTACGTCAGTTCGGCAATTTCTTGTGTGAGCGCTTGAATGTCGGATTCGACGTTCAGCCGCTCTACTACTTGGCGAATGAGCGCTTGTTCATCAGACAGTTGTTTTACTTTTGCCGCCTTTTCTTCATTGCTTTGTTCGGACTGTCGAATGTAGTCTACTAACGTTTCGTGCATCCGTTTGATTTCGGCGTACGCTTCCATCATTGCAACGTTTGTTAATTCGTCCATAATAAATCGGGCAAAATCCGCCTCAAATGCTTGAATGCCAGAGTTCGTTAACACACCTTTGGAAGAATGTTCCCCTAGTTTTTCTTCGAGCGCCAATCGGCTCGAAACCGCATAAAGCCGCGGGAACCGAATCCCGAATTGACCAAGCTGGTCTTTTACATACGCAACAACTGCCGCGAGCTCTTCTTGCGAATTCGCCAAGTCCGCAGCATTGACAATAAAGAACATTTTATCCATCGCAAACGTATCTTTGACGCGCCCGAGCTGAATTAAAAATTCCCGATCCGCTTTAGAAAAGGCGTGGTTATAGTACGTAACGAACAAAACCGCATCCGCGTTTTTAATATATTCAAACGCTACTCCCGTATGGCGGGCGTTGATTGAATCCGCTCCCGGTGTGTCCACAAGCACAATTCCTTGGCGAGTAAGTGCACAATCATAATAAAGCTCCATCCATTCGACAAAGCACGCTTTCGTTTCATCGGCGACGTAAGACGGAAACTCGTTGAGGTCGATTTGCACCGTTTGACCAAGCAACGGTTTTATTTGTTCATAACCACGAGCGACGGCTTGTAAAAAGGCGTAATGCGGTTTTTCTTTTGCTCCTGCCTCTTTTCGGAGCGCTTGCTCACTGGCAAGCAGCGCTTCTTCTAACGTTTCCGCTTTTAATTGAAAATAACGGAGCGAATATTGAATGTCTTTGAATAGCTCGTTTTCCGTTTTCATCTGAACGATGACCGTGCCGTGTGGATTCGCTTCCGTTGGTGGCACAATTTTATTAATCGTTGCCGTCGTTGGGTTTGGCGACGATGGCAGTATACGTTCTCCCATTAGCGCGTTGGCAAACGACGATTTTCCTGCACTAAATGCGCCAAACAATGCCACCGTAAACGTCCGAGATTCTAATCGTTTTGCTTTTTCCGTCAGTTCATGAATGAAGCGGTTCATTCCCGGAATACCTTTCGCAAGGTCAGCCGCTTCGAGTAAATGATGAATTGTTTCTGCTACTTTTTTGCTACTAGTAGACGGTTCTAGCTGATTCTCTTCTAGTTGGAAGGAAGCAGACAGTTTTGGTTGCTCTATCGGACGAGCGATTTCTGTTCGGATAGGTATCTCCTCAGAAACAAGTTCAGCAATGCGGCTATCCGCAATTTTTATTGCCGGTGCTTCCGCCTCTAATAGCGAAAGTTGGTGCATATACGCTTGTTCGCGGTCGTTCTTTTTGGCATGTTGTTCTTCGATTAGCTGTTGCTTTTCGCATGCTTTTTCTAGTTCAAGTTTCAGTTGTTTACATTCTTTTTCTATCGTTTCTTTCCATGTCGCAAACATCAACGCAAACAATTTCAGCGCTTCGTTTCGGTATCGTTTTTTCAATTCAGCAGCTACATCGTTCGTATAATTTAGCACATACTCTCCGGTCGCACCCGCCCCTTTTTTCACCAGCTCCGATAATAGTTGTTCGTTCCACGAAACGGTAAACGATTGGCACTCATTCATGAGCGACGACTCTTGCAACATTTGTTGTTTGTAAAAACGAACGAGCTGTTCGCGAACGTGCCATTCGATTTGGGACATCACTTTTTCTTTCAAGTTGGTATAAAACGCCGCTAGCCGTGCCACTCGTTCTTGTTCTGTTTTTGCTTTACTAAACAAAAACCCTACTTTAAAGTCTGGTTGTACGGACTGCAAATACGCATGTGCTAATTCGCGCGTCTCAAACGGCATAATGTACGCATGTTCTAATACGTTATCAAGTTCTTGGCGAAACGCCGCCTCTGTTTCTTGAATGTGCTTTTCCAATGTTTCTTGTTGTTTTTGCAACATTTCGAGTGCTTTTACATCCGCTAGTTGGGCAAGTCGATCATTTATAACTGCTTCTCGTTCGGCGTCCACGCTTTCTAAATAGGCGAGATGGTCGTTTAACAGCCGTTTTGCGGCTACTTCTATGCCGTTTAGAAGCCGTTTTTTTCGTTCGGCAAACAGCAATTGTAAAAAATGGACGAGTTCGTTCAGCTCATTAAACGGATGGTTTCGATCTTTTAACGACGTGAAAAAAATGCGTGAGACGGACACTCCCCAATTGAGAAATGCTTCCTGCACCGACTGCTGAAACGAAGCAAACGGCAATTCGGTGTCGCGATGTTTATCAATTTGATTGACGATCAAATAGAGTGTTTTTCCATAACTTGTCAATTCTTTCGTAAATTCAAAATTCAATTCGGATTGCACGTGATTATAATCCATCATATAAAAGACGACATCCGCTAAATGAAGCGCTGATTCCGTTGCAAGCCGATGGGCATCATCAGTGGAATCAATACCCGGTGTATCCATGATCGCCACTCCTTCTGGAATGCGCGTCGTCTTTCGACTAACTTCAATCGCTTCAATGTCATCCCCGTTTTTACAATAGGAGCGAATTTGCTCATAATCGTACGGCGCGACATATTCGACCGGTGGTTCATATTTGTAAAAAACGCGCGCATACTCCTTTCCTGCCTTCACTTTCACAAGATTGGCGCTCGTCGGAATCGGGCTTGACGGAAGTAACGGCTCGCCGAGCAACTCATTAATTAAACTTGATTTCCCTGCGGAAAAATGACCGCAAAAAGCAATCGTAAATTCTTCATTCGCCACCTTCCGCACTAATTGCCTTACCTTTTTGGCATTTTCCACATCCCCTTTGTTCATCCATTCGTCATGTATGTACGTTAATTTTTCTAACCATGAACGCAATGATGAACGTTGTGTCACTTGGATCATGTACCAAAACCCCTTATTGCAAGATATATACTCATTGTACTGTATTTACGCCGGTTTCCCAACAAAAAATGAAAAAAAAATCCCGCTAACTATTTAGCAGGAAAAAAGCGTGGACGATTAAACTCTTTATAGTTCGTTAACATAGCAAGCGCACGTTCTTCCACCGGAATGCGAATGGATAAAAGGTATGCATTTAACAAGGAAAAGACGAGCGCTGTTATGTAGGCACGAAACAGTAAAGGAATAAGCAATATTTCAAGCACGACAACAACATAATTCGGATGGCGCAAAAAACGATACGGTCCCTTTTGCACGATGACGTTTGGAACGACGAGAATTTTTGTGTTCCAAAATACCCCAAGTGAAAAAAGCGCCCATATCCGTAGTAGTTGAACGGCGAAAAAGAGCGGAAGAAGAAATGGCCACCATGACGAAAGCGTCGCTCCTTTCATTAGCGCTTCGATGAAAAAGGAAAAAAGGAATGCGACATGTAATAAAACAATCCACCGATAATGAGCTTGCCCAAACTCTTTTGCTCCCATTGCCTTTACGATGCGTTCGTTTCGTTTCGCGATCAGAAGTTCGCCTACCCGCATACAAACAATGAAAAGGAAAAAAACATACAACAAATGCTTCACTCCCATCGCAATAAAATGAGTTCCGCACTAAACCCTGGACCGAGCGCAATCATTAAGCCTAATTGCCCTTTTGAAATGGACTGTTTCATAAATTGCTCAAGAACAAAATAGATGGTTGCAGAGGACATATTTCCGAATTTACGTAACACATCAAATGAAATTTTTGTTTTTTGTTTATCAATCCCTAACGCATTCTCATAAGCTTCAATCACTTTTTTTCCGCCTGGATGGGCAATGAAATGGTCAATGTCGTTAATCGCTAGTCCGTACTGTTGCAAAAAAGCGGCAACATTCGGTTTCAGCCATGACTGAATGACTGTCGGAATGTCTTTAGAAAAAACGACAAAAAACCCTTCGTCGCGTATATCCCATCCCATGACCGTTTCCGAATGAGGCATGAAAACGGACTGTGTTGCTACGATTCGTGGACGAATACGTTTTTCCACCGCTTCGTCGCCCGCGACACAAACACATGACACCCCATCCCCAAATAGCGATGTGCCGATTAAGTTGCTTTTCGAACGGTCAAATAACTGAAATGTTAAACTGCAAAACTCGGCGGCAACGACCAATACTTTTGCGGTAGGAAAAGCTAAACAATACTCATACGCCCGCGCTAATCCCGCTGCTCCACCGGCGCAACCTAGCCCCCAAATGGGAATGCGTTTTGTCGTAGGACAAAACGGTAACTTGTTCATGATTTTTGCTTCAATACTTGGCGTCGAAAGACCAGTCGTTGAAATATAAAAAATGGCTTCAATGTCTTCATAAGTAATTGGATTTTCCAGAAAATATCGATCGTGCAAACAATTTTGCACCGCTTCGCATCCGTATCGGACAGCACTTTCGATATACACATCGTTTTTTTCAGAAAAGCGGTGAACCTGCTCATACCATTCTAACGGTTGCACTAAATACCGAGATTCGATGCCACCGTTATCAAAAACCGGCAAAAGCCGATCGATATGCGGAAAGGATCGTTCGAATAATTGCTTCACATATTGCCTTGCTTCCTGTTGCGTTACTTCATAAGGCAACGATGCTGTTCCGACAGAAAGAATAGCTGGCATACTAGCACCTCCTACTATACTATTCCCATTTCCAATCTTTTCTATACAAAATTAAATTGTTTTTACTTCCTTTTTTGGGATAAGTGTGTTCACATTTTTTTCACAAATCCAGCTAGTACAATGTGACAAAAATCACTGATATATCAATTTCTTACTGTTAGCATAGTGGTAAAGCAAGGAATGAACAATTTGTGAAATGGTGAAAATCCCCTACAAAAACGCCAGTAGTTTTGTATGATGAAAGTGTAAAGAATCGTTTGGGGGATAAAAGAAAGGAGGTATGGGAGGATGGAAAAAGAAAAAATAACGGGAAAAACAACAGAAGAGAGTAACTTAAAGGGAACACTTGCATCGGTTTTTTTATTAGGATTTTTCCTCATTTTCACGTGGGTAAGCGTGTATTATTTATTTTTGGAACGTCTATAAGAGAAAGGAGAGAATGGGCGTATGCATATACACAAATATGAGAAAATTTGGCTTGTTTTCGGAATTGGCTGTTTATTCGTCTTTTTAACAATTATCGGTGTGAGCGCATTCGCGAAAGGGAATCAACCGCCAAGCTGCTTAACAACGATTGATCCAGAGAAAGTCGATCAAACGCCGCCATTTAATAAACCTGGGCTTGTCAAAACAGGCGATAACGAGTACCAGTTAAATATAGTAGCTTCTGCATTTGCATTTACACCAGCGCAGGTGGAAATTCCAAAAGGGGCAAAAGTAACGATTAATATTACAACAAAAGACGTCATTCACGGATTTGAAGTTGCTGGAACAAACATTAACATGATGGTTGAACCTGGATATGTGAACTCATTCACGAAAACATTTGATAAAACAGGCGAATATACGATTGTATGTAACGAATATTGCGGTGCTGGTCACCATATGATGACTGGTCGGATTAAGGTGGTGGATAAACAATGAATGAAACGGTAAAAGTCGATCGTCGCGATGCCAAATTGGCACTAGCTCATCTTTATGTTGCGTTTATTGCATTGGGATTAGGCGGATTAGCCGGGCTACTGCAAACACTAGTCCGCTCTGGGAAATTTACTCTCCCTGCCAACATTAGCTATTATACCATTTTAACGACTCACGGTGTGTTGCTTGGACTTGTACTAACTACATTCTTTATTATTGGGTTTCAATTTGCTGCCGTTAGCCGTACAGCAGGAACGTTTTCTGACCGCGTTCGCTTCTGGGGCTGGGTTGGCTTCTGGCTCATGACTATTGGTACAGCAATCACTGCATTCTTTATCTTAATCGGTCAAGCGTCGGTGCTTTATACGTTTTATGCACCGCTGCAAGCGCATCCAGGGTTTTATTTGGGATTAACGCTTGTCGTCGTTGGTAGCTGGGTTAGCGGTTTTGCCATATTCGCTCATTATGCACGATGGAAGAAAGAACATCCAAAACAAGTAAGTCCGCTTCTTACCTTTATGGCAGTCGCAAATATGATCTTATGGCTCGTTTGCTCGCTCGGGGTCGCAGCAACCGTTTTAATTCAACTGTTGCCTTGGTCGTTAGGACTTGTCGATCGTATTAACGTATTAGTAAGCCGGACATTGTTCTGGTACTTTGGACACCCGCTTGTTTATTTCTGGTTATTGCCAGCATATATGGTTTGGTATGCGATTGTACCGAAAATTATCGGTGGAAAAATTTTCTCTGACTCGTTAGCGCGGTTATCGTTCATTTTGTTCTTGTTCTTCTCGATTCCTGTCGGGTTCCACCATCAATTAATGGAGCCAGGGATTGATCCGTTCTGGAAATACGTGCAAGTTGTATTAACATTTATGGTCGCAATCCCGTCGCTGATGACCGCATTTGCCATGTTCGCAACGTTTGAGTTATACGGCCGCTCGAAAGGAGCAACAGGTCTGTTCGGATGGTTGCGCAAACTTCCATGGGGAGATGCTCGCTTCTTCGCACCGTTTGTCGGAATGGTGTTCTTTATCCCAGCTGGTGCTGGCGGACTTGTGAACGCTTCCCACCAACTTGACCAAGTGGTGCATAATACGATTTGGGTTACAGGCCACTTCCATTTAACATTGGCAACAACAGTTGTCCTTACGTTCTTTGGTGCTGCTTACTGGCTTGTGCCGCATTTAAGCGGGCGCGTCATGACGAAAGCGATGAACCGATTAGCGATTATTCAAACGATCGTATGGGTTATTGGGATGACGTTTATGTCTGGTGCGATGCACTTTGAAGGATTATTAGGTGCCCCTCGCCGTTCGGCATTCTCTACGTACGGCAATTCGCCGCAGGCACTTGAATGGATTCCGTACCAAATTGCCCAAGCGGTCGGCGGAACAATTTTGTTCATTGGTATTATTTTAGTGCTTGTCATCATTACAAACTTAGCGTTTTTCGCTCCAAAAGGCGAAACGGAATTCCCTGTTGCCGAATTGGCAGAAGGAGCAGAACGCACACCGCTTGCCATGGAAAACTGGAAACTTTGGATTGGTATTACCGTTGCGTTAATTTTAATCGCGTATACAATCCCATTCATTGATATGATTCAAAACGCACCGCCTGGTTCCAAGGGCTATAAACTATGGTGAAAGAAAAGGGTGTCCCGAGTGGGCACCCTTTTCTTTATAATCGATAAATTGTTTTATATTTTTCTTCTAAATAATGAATTAAGTAGTCAACGTTCAAACCTTCCCCTGTCGCCTCGCGCAAAATGTCAAGCGGCTTTTTCGTTTTTCCGAAGCGGTGTACTTTTTCTGTTAACCATTCTCGAATCAGCAACAACTCTCCTGTTTCAAGCAGTTCAGCAAAGTTTGGGATGTCTTTAAGCATCGCATGATGTAGCTGTGCTGCATACATATATCCAAGCGCATACGAAGGGAAATATCCGAAACTCCCTCCAGACCAATGAACGTCTTGCAACACCCCTACCCCATCATGGTCTGGGCGAATGCCTAGATATTCTTCATATTTTGTGTTCCAAATGTCCGGCAAATCTTTCACCTCGATTGTTCCATTAAACACTCCTTTTTCGATTTCGTACCGAATCATAACGTGCAACGGATACGTTAATTCGTCCGCTTCGATGCGAATGAGCGATGGCTTTACTTCGTTAATCGCTCGATAAAAGTCATCGAGCGAAACGTTAGCAAATTGTTCTGGCGCATATTGTTGAAACAACGGATAAATTCCCTTCCAAAACGAATAGTGACGACCGATGAAGTTTTCGTAAAACAACGATTGCGATTCATGAATTCCCATCGATGTTCCAGTACATAGTGGGGTGCCGGTTAATGTTTCGGCAATATTTTGTTCGTATAACGCATGGCCACACTCATGAATCGTTCCAAATAACGCGGTGCGGAAATCACGTTCATCGTATCTCGTCGTAATTCGGACATCGCCTGGGTTTAAGCCGATGGCAAATGGATGAACGGTTTCGTCTAATCGTCCTGCCGAAAAATCATAGCCAATCCTACCTAACAGCCACAAACTAAGATCGCGCTGTTTTTCTTTCGGAAACGGATGGAATAAACATGACGTATCTGGTTGGTGGCGAGAAGCGACGACCGCTTGCACGAGCGGAACGATTCGTTCGCGCAATTTTGCAAATACGTCATCGAGCACTTCAACCGTAACGCCTGGCTCATATAAATCAAGCAGCGTGTTATATGGATTGCCTTCATAGCCCCAATAGTCGATAAATTTTTTATTAAAAGCAACGAGCTTTTCTAAATAAGGGCGAAAGAGCGAAAAATCTGCTTTTGCTTTTGCTTCTTCCCAGACACTTTCCGCTTTTGCTTGTAAAATAACGTATTCTTTATATTCATCCGCTGGAATTTTTTTATTTCGTTCGTATTCTTTTTTACACTCCGCTAACGTATACCGAGCAACGTCTGATAATTGCGCTTGTACGCTAGCTGGCGACAATTTGGCGATATATGCCGCCATTTCTTCCGACGTCGACATTTTGAACACTTCTTCGGACAGTACCCCAATAACTTCCGACCGCTGCTCAAGCCCTTTTTTCGGCGCCCCTGTCCGCATATCCCAATACATCACTTGAATTGCTTCATTATAGCTCATCATTTTTTTGACATAACGCAAAAATTGTTGCTCAACTTCTTTTACCATAACAATCCTCCTATTCCTTTGCTCGCCCCTATATAATTCGCCCCAAAGTATCGTTTTCCTTTTTATGAAACAAAAATAGGGAAGAAATTATTCTCCCCTAACCGTCGTTGGCAATACGTTTTTGATTGCTTCGATGACCCGTCTGTCTTCGTCGGTCGTCACAAAAATAGAAACAATGCCGCGGTCTTCATGGGTGCGAATGAGGCGGCCAACCCCTTGGCGCAGCCTTAACAGCATATACGGAACGTCCACTTGCCAAAATGGATCTGCATACGCCTTTCGCTTCGCTTGAAACACTGGATCGTTTGGTGGATACGGTAGTGACCAAATGATAACGTTGGACAAGGAAGGTCCTGGGATATCTAGCCCTTCCCATAAATGTTCGGTACATAAAACCGTTTCTTCATGGCTTTGGAACTCGGCAACAAGTTCACTAATTTCTCGATCGCCTTCAAATAAGAAAGAGAACTTTTCCTGTTGCGCAGCTTGTTTAAATTGGTGCAATTCTTGTTTAGAAGGGAACAAAATAAGCGCACGTCCGTTCGTTTCTTGAATTTTTTGCATCGTATAGCGATACTTTTGTGTAAATAACTTATCGTTATCTATAAACGTTGGCATATAAAGAGTCATTTGTTCTTCGTAATCGAACGGCGAATGAACGCTAAACGATAAATAGTCATCAATCCCTAAACTTTCGGCAATATATGCAAACGATTTTTGGTTGGATAACGTAGCAGATGAAAAAATAAACGGTATTTTTTTGCTAAACACTTTTTCGCGCAATACTTCTTGAACCGTTCGCGGCATAATCACAAGTGTTTTCCCTTCTGGTGATGCTTCGAGCCATGTAATCGCTTCGCGGTTATGAAGGAATAAATGAAGCGAATGCTCGATTTGGTCTAAATATTCATCGACGATATTTAGTTGGTAATGGTCGATTGTGTACGTTTCGCTTTCTAATACGAGTTCATTGCCAATCCCTTCAAGCGTGTGCGCCAATTGCTTCGCGAAGCGGATTAAGTCTTCCGAAAATGTTAGCTCTTGGCGATTGGAACCAGTTACTTCGGCCGCACATTTTCCTAGCTCTGTAAAAAAGCGGTCACACACTTGGAGGGCATCTTCGATTAGATAGGCCAGTTCTTCGCGAATATCGTTTTCTAATAAACGTGTCAGTAACGTTTCAAGCGTCGTTTCTTTCATGCGGTACGTGAGCGCTTTTTGTGCAGCAAATTCTAATAAATGCCCTTCGTCAAACACAACGCAGCTTGCTTCAGGCAAGAGGGGCAACTGCCCCTCCCGTTTGCGCGCCTCGTACGTCCACACGTGCTCCATGTAAAAATCATGCGAGCAAATAATCAAGTCAGCAGCTTTTCGGTAATATTCGCGCGATAACGTTTGTCCGCAACGATGGCGCTTCTCACAGGCAAAACAGTCTTGAAACGGATCCCATGCGATTTTTTCCCACTGTTCGTCGTTCAAATGGGCGTATTCTTTTCGGTCGCCGTAATGATAGAACGATTGTAACGTTTTATGGTCATGAACAAATACCGGCAGTTCGTCGAAAATTTGTTCATATACCTCTATCTCTTCTTCATCGGACATTAACACTTGATCGAGCTTGTTTAGACATAAATATTGGTCTTGCGACTTCGCAAGACGCACATCAATATGTAAGTCGAGCGCTTGCGAAATTTTTGCGATATCGCCTTCTTTTTTGACAAGTTGTTCAATTAGCGTTTCATCCGCACAGGCGATAATCGCTGGTTTTCCTGTATAACGGGCATAGCAGATCGCATAAAGCAAATAAACGATCGTCTTCCCTGTTCCCACTCCCGCTTCCGCAAACATCACTTTCTTCTCTTTAAATGCGCGTTCGAGCTGAAATGCCATGTATACTTGCTCATCACGCAATTCAAACCCTGCTTCAGGCAAAATATCGTAAAATACGTCTCCAATCCATTCACCTAATTTATCAAAAAAGTTTTCGTTTTTTTCTAATGAAAAAGGATATCGCTCACGGCTCATCGTCCAAACCCTCCAACAAAAATAACAGTAACAAACTAATATTATCCCTTATATATAGAAAGAAGTCAACGAAAGAAAAGCCGGAGCACTTTTTCTAGCGAACGCGGGTGTGGAGTATCCTTAAAGAGAGACATATGACTGAACAACAAACAGTTTGTCGACTAACATCAACTTTGGTCCATGAACATATCTAGCGAAAAACGCGCGAAAGCACATAAAGAAAGGCTTGTTTCCATTCTTGTTTCGCTTGTTCCACTTGTTCTAGCCCTTGGTTATGCGGCACTAACATTGTATACGTACGGTCGAGCGCTTGCGAAATTTTTAATAAATCGTTTGACTTCATTGCAATCACCTCGTTTGTCATTGTATGACAAAAAGCAGGCAGATATGCGAAAAACACACTTTCCTATGAAAGTGTGCTTTTCGGTGGTTTCGGTCCCCAGTATTGATAGTATTGGGTTTCGATAAAGCCGTTAAATAGCTTGCGGCGCTTCGTTGCTGGTTTGCCGTAATGTTTTTCAAATTCTTTATGAGCCGTTAGTAGATAAATTGACCACGTGTCTAATGTTGCGAATGCTTTTCCCATGTCTTCGTACATTTTTTCAACTTCTTTTCGCTCGCCAAGCCGTTCACCGTATGGTGGGTTACCGACAATGACACCGTATCGTTTGTTCGTTGTCAAGTCTTTCACTTGCATTTGCTTGAACGTAATCAAATCGCCAAGCCCTGCTTCGAGTGCATTTTCTTTCGCAATTTCAACCATGCGGTGGTCGATGTCAAAACCGGAAATATCGAGCGGCTGAGCGTAGTTAGCAACATCTTCCGCTTCTTCGCGAGCAAGTTCCCATTTGCGTGAACCAATCCAATCCCATTGTTCGGAAACAAAGTCACGATTAAATCCAGGCGCGATATTTTGTCCAATGAGGGTGGCTTCAATTGGGATAGTGCCTGAGCCGCAAAACGGATCAATAAACGGGCGGTCGGGTGTCCAGTTCGTGAGCAAAATGAGCGCCGCAGCCATCGTTTCTTTTAGCGGGGCTTCTCCCTGTGCAACGCGATACCCGCGTTTATGGAGCCCTGCACCGCTTGTGTCGATCGTCAACGTCGCGATATCTTTATGAAGCGCGACTTCTATGCGATACAGCGGACCTGTTTCTTCAAACCATGACACATGGTAATGCTGTTTTAAACTTTCCACGATCGCTTTTTTCACAATCGCTTGGCAGTCCGATACGCTAAACAATTTCGATTTGACAGATTTTCCGATGACCGGGAATTCAGCATTCGCTGGCAAATAATCTGGCCACGGAAGCACCTTCGTTTGTTCAAACAACTCTTCAAATGTCGTCGCTTTGAATTCGCCAATTTTTAATTTCACGCGATCGGCGGTGCGCAGCCATAAATTCGCGCGGCAAATCGCTAATTCGTCCGCCATGAAGGTAACTTTTCCATTGTCTACCGTACATTCGTAGCCGAGGCGACGCACTTCCTCGGCGACGACCGATTCCATCCCCATCGCAGCGGTTGCGATGATTGTTAGTTTGCTCATATATTCCTCCTACTCTGTCTCCCATTCTTGCAAAAATAGTAGTAATTCTTCAAACGGAAGAGGCTTAGAAATATAATACCCTTGCGCATAATCACAGCCATGGTCTTTTAAAAATTTGTATTGTTTTTCGGTTTCGACCCCTTCCGCTACTACCGATACGTTTAAACTGCGTCCCATGTCAATAATCGCCTTGACAATCGCTGCTTCTCCTCGATATGAAGATAAATTACGAATGAAGCTTTTGTCAATTTTTAATGTATCGATTGGGAAGCGATGCAAGTAGCTTAACGCTGAAAAGCCTGTACCAAAATCATCAATCGCTATTTTGATTTGTTGTTGTTTCATTTGTACAAGCCGTTCAATGGCAAACGAAGCATTCGGCATTAACGTGCTTTCCGTTAGCTCCACTTCCAAATAGCGAGGATCAACGTTTGTTTTTTGAATAAGGCGTTCAAGACTTTCGACAAGATCGTGCTGTAAAAAGCAAAGGGTAGAAAGATTGACATTCATTTTTATTCTCGGGTACTCGGTATGCAGTTGTTTTAGCCGTTTACATGCTTCTTCGATGACCCATTCGCTAATAGCTACGACTAACCCTGTTTCTTCGGCGAGTGGAATAAACGTAGCAGGGGAAATAAGCCCTCGCTTTGGGTGGTTCCAGCGTATTAATGCTTCTACACCAATGATTTGGTTCGTACGGAGATGAAGCAGAGGTTGATAGTGTAAAGAAAACTCTCCTCGTTCGATTGCTTTATGAAGATCATTTTCCAATGCAAAATCCACTTCATTACTCTCATGTTCGTCTTGGTTGTATATTTCCAAGCGATTTTTTCCTTTCCGTTTGGCATTATGCATCGCACGGTCGGCGTTGCGAATAAGCAACGCGCTATCTTCTCCGTCACGAGGATAGAAACTCACGCCGAGGCTTGCAGTAACGTAAATATCTTGACCATTGACAGAAAACGGTACTTTTAACGCATCGATAATGCTGCTTGCCACTTGTACAGCTTCATCATCATTGGAAATAGCAGGAATCATTAGTACAAACTCATCTCCACCAAAGCGGGCAAGCGTATCTTTTTTTTTCAATATTCCTTTGACACGCATCGCTACTTTTTGCAGTAGCAAATCCCCCGCATAATGCCCAAGTGTATCGTTCACGTATTTAAATCGGTCTAAGTCTAAAAACATCACTGCTAGCTGTTTCCTGTGGCGATGGGATACTTTCATCAACTCATTAAGCCTTTTAGTAAACAAATAGCGATTCGGTAGCCCTGTTAGCATATCGTAATGTGCCATCTTCTTCAGCTGTTCAACGTGACTTTTTTGTACGGTAATATCTGAAAAAACGGCTAAATAGTTCACCACAAAACCTTCGCTGTCTTGAATGGCATGAACAGTCAGCCACTCTACATATAATTCCCCGCCTTTTCGCTTATTCCATATTTCCCCTTGCCAATATCCTTTTTCAGTAATTTCCTTCCACATCTGCTTGTAAAACTCGCGGTCATGAATGCCAGACTGCAAAATCCGTGGGTTTTTCCCTATAATCTCCTCTTGATTGTAACCGGTTACAATTTCAAAGGCTGGATTGACCCATATAATATCTCCTTTAGAATTAGTCAGTATGATTCCATCATTTATATTTTTTATTACCCCTTCTATAATATTCTGAAAGGCCGTTTGCTCGAACAGTTCCACATACCTTTTGTCCATACCCCCCACCCTCTCTAACACATCTTCAAAAATCGGAACCTCGTCGCTCCTAAAATGCTTTACAAACAAAGCAATAGTGAATATCATGATTATATCATTTTTATACTATTTGTTATATCGTTGATTCAAGTGATATTTTGTGACATGTTTTTGACAAAAAAAAGACTCTCAGCCCGAGAGTCCCTTGCGGCATTAATAATGTTCTGTAAGCCATGTTTTGTCCCTTCGTACTACAAGCGGCTTGTCGCCTCGTACTCCGGTGGTAATCATCTATCTACAGATGAATAGTCATCTGTCCTTCCCTCCGTTCATTTCCTTTGGGAAGGTGCCCCTACCATCATTTGGGTTTCTCGCTCGTGGGGTTTACCGCGTTCCACCTCTAAAGTTTCCTTTAGAGCTCCGTCACTGTGGCACTTTCAGGGTATTTGAACCATATCCAGCGGACGTAGGTTCTTTCCCCGCCGTCAGCCCAGCCTTTAGCCAGACTGCCCTAGCTTATGGATTCGCTAGGCACGAACACTACGGGCATCTCAGCACCGTGCGAGCATGGACTTTCCTCTACGGTTCATAGACCGCAGCGATTACCCGAACATTATTAATACCGTTGCATCATGTAGTATAGTCGATTTTGCCGAGCACTGCAATGGGAAATTTTTCGCGTATGTACATTATTCGTACAACTTGTTTCCAAACACATGTTTTTCTAGGTTGGACAGCCGTTGTAAAATATCAAAGTTCGTCGTTCCTGCCGGCATCGACTGGCGCTTCTGAAGTTCCTCTACTTGGCGTTTCAATCGCATATTTTCCTGTTGCAATTCCTCCATTTCTTGATGGAACGCTTCGTAATCTTTAATAATGGTGTCTAAAAATTGATCGACTTCATCTTGATTATAGCCGCGCATACTGACTTTAAATTCTTTTTCTAAAATGTCTTTCGCCGTTAATTTCACACGACCTGCTAACATCATCGTCTCCCTCCGTTGCTCTTTCTTTTTATTTTTTCAAAAAGTCCCTCAATTGTCAATTTCCCATTCCTCTTCTTCAATGATGGTTTGTATATCAGAAAACGTAATCGACATCATAGGATAATTCTCTTTTTTCTTTGCCATCTCTACGATAAATTTCGGCGTCCCTTCTTTTTCTTCGTCGTAAACGACTAATAAGCCGTCGCTTTTTGCTAAAATAAATTCGTTTTTCAAGCGAAACTGTACAGGGTTTTCGTACGGGCGTTTCGTAATATAGTCAAAAAAGTCTGCTTGAGAAACGATCCAATCATAATATTCGCGATTTTTTTCATTCCACCTTTCTTCCTGCTGCAAAAATGGCGCTAATATCGCTAGCTGTAAGTGTGGATATATTTCCTGCATTTCATATACTACTTCGGCCGCCCATAATTCTATCCCTAGCTGTCCGCTGATGATTACCCATTCCAACCCTTCTTCCGCTAGCGCCAGCAGTCGTCTGGCTATCGCCTTTTTGATGTATCCGACCGCCAGATGGTCGTTGGAACAAATGCTTAGTTCGTGTGGCTTGTAGCCGGTTACCGCTATTACTTTCATTTTTTTCCTCCTTGATAGGAAAACAGGAACTGAATACTCAGTTCCTGTCTAAGATTAATACCCCCATGGCATTGGTGTTGGACCGCCACAACAAAATTGTTGGTTCGCTACTTCATTTACCACCGATTCCGTATGCGGAAAATAGTGCTGGTGCTGATACAGATGATGGTTCACATGCGTCGTATGGGACGGATGAATATGCGGCACCACCGTTGCTTGGAAATGATGTTGAACGCAACATTTCGTTGGGTGAACAATCGGTGGCATAACATGTGGTCGAAACATCGTCATTTCTCCTTTCTGTCATATGCTGTTTTGACAATATTAGCCTATGATGAAAGGAGCGGACTCGTACTAGTACAAAGACCTATTTTCCGCCGATTTCTTACGTTAAATTTGTAAACAACACCATCGTTAAGCCAACAACGACAAAAAACAAATACAAAATTTTTTTATACATGCTTTTCACGGCTCGTCTCCCCGTTCTACGTTCTATTCACAACACATAATTGTACACATTCTCTGTTTTTTCTACAAGATTCGCGCTAGAAAAAAGAAATTTTCTTTATTTTCTGTCGTTTTTTGCGCTTGCCTAGGAAATTATTGCGTTATTTTCCGAATAAACCGGTCGTTTCCGTATGAAAAAAGAAAAGGTCGCCCACCTCATGTCCTTTGCTTGGCAGCGGGCGAGAAAGAGGCGGCGGTTGCCATAGACGATGAACGTCGTAGAAGTCGCCAAGCCGATAGTTACCGTGACAGACGTTCAACGGATACACCAGTTTTCGGACAAGACAGTAGTCTCCGTCAAAATAAAATGGTTCGACGTTCCGCTTACTTTAAGCGCGGATGATGGGGTGATGAAAACGAGACGGGTTCTGTTTTTTCGTTCCGGAATCGTATGCCAATAAGTGATATGTTCATTTTTCCTTCGAGAATTTGTTGTAGTATTTTTCTTTTGTCACATGCTCCTCACCTATCCTCCAAATGAACAAAAATGCACGAAGCTTCGTGCATTTTTTCAACTACTGACAGACATGTTGATTAACCAATAAAAGCCTATTTGGATGTCTCTATTCCTAGCTTTTCTGCCGAAGTCGGCTAAGCTCCGCTTGCCGACTAGACATGCCATACGACTCTGACTTTTTAAGTAAAATAATGGATAATGAACACTCATGAACGAATTACTCAAATAAATCAGACGACAAATAACGTTCACCTGTATCCGGAGCCATGCAAAGGACGCGGGAAGAAGGCGGCATTTGCTTAGCGATTTGTACGGCGTAATAGGCGGCCGCCCCGGCGGAAGCGCCGACAAAAATTCCCTCTTCGCTTGCCAAACGACGCGCCATCGTTTGGGCATCTTCATCTTTAATCAGCAAAATCTCGTCGAAAATGTCGCGGTTCAAAATTTTCGGGACAAAACCTGGACCTGTACCAGGAATTTTATGTGATCCTGGCTGTCCGCCGGACAACACTGGGGAACCAAATGGCTCTACAACATAAATGCGCAAATGTGGAAGGTGTTGTTTTAACACTTCCCCAGTGCCGGTGACCGTTCCACCTGTTCCAGCAGTTAACACAAACGCATCTAGTTTCCCGTCAAATGCGGCTAGAATTTCTTTTGCTGTACTATGACGGTGCGCATTAGGGTTTGCATCATTTTCAAACTGCATTGGGATAAAGCTATCCGAAATTTCTGCGGCTAGCCGCTTTGCCTCTTCAATTGCCCCTTGCATCCTTAATGAAGCAGGAGTGAGGCGCACTTCCGCCCCATATGCTTTTAAAATTTTTACCCGCTCCATTGTTGCATTATCCGGCATTGTAATAATGCAACGATATCCTTTCGCTGCGCACACCATCGCCAACCCAATTCCCGTATTGCCGGATGTCGGCTCAATGATCGTGCTTTTCCCTGGCGTAATTTTTCCTGCCTCTTCCGCTTGGCGAATCATTTCAAATGCCGCACGGTCTTTGACGCTTCCCCCTGGATTAAATGACTCCAATTTGATATATACTTCTGCCCCATTTTTATCTGGAATCCGGTTTAATTTCACAACCGGTGTATTGCCGATGAGATCTAAAATGCAATCGTATCGTTTCACAACTATCCCCAACCTTTATCCAAACACTCTCCATCAATTATAGAAGGTTTTTTATCTTTCATCAATTGTTCAATTCCTCTTCATTTGTTTCACACATCTTTTTTTATGATTAACCTCGAGAAACAAACGGAAGGAGAGGATAGGGAATATGAGAAAAATGAGAAATGTTCATCTTTGGATTGGACTAATTACATCGCTCTTTTTATTTATTGAAGCAGGAACAGGGTTGTTACTTACAGAGCGGTGGCTGATGGGCAGCTCAAGCGGACATGGACAGCATAGTGAGCATAGCAGTGGACACGGGGAACATTTATCAATGATGGACGCTGTTAAAAAAGCAAGTGAGTCAGGGGCGTTTGATTGGAACGATGTAAGTGTGGTAATGAACCACGGAGTGTATATGGTCAAGCTAAATGACGATGCAGGGACAATGGTTACGATTTCCCCAGATGGGACCGTCATTAGTAAAGAAGCAAACAAGTTTGCCTCGATTGTCCGCGGGCTTCATGTGGGGCAAGTCGGCGATATGAATATTAAATGGATGTTAGATGTTGCCTCCATTAGCATTTTAGTATTAACTGGAACAGGTATTTATTTATCCGTTAAAATTTTGCGCGCCCAATCGAAAAAGAAGCGAAAATCGCTTGTTGTCTAATGGAAAGAGGATGTCTAGAAAAGACATCCTCTTTTCGTATACGTTTATTCAGAAGACGTGTCAGCCTCTTTCCATACCGGCAAGTCAATGACCACTTCTGTTCCTTTTCCTTCTTCACTTGCAAATGTAATCGTTCCGTGATGAAGTTGCACAATTTGCTTTACAATGGCTAATCCTAGCCCTGTACCGCCTTCTTTCCGCGTTCGTGCAGCGTCCACTCGGAAAAATCGTTGCCCAAGAAACGGGAGTTTGTCTTTTGGAATCCCTTTTCCTGAATCGCGAATGACAAGTTGGCATCGTTCGTTGCCGACCGGAGTAAGTTTCACATAAATCTCCCCACCAGTCGGGGTATAACGAATGGCGTTGTCAAGAAGGTTGTGAATGACTTGTTCGATTCGGTCTGCATCACCTTCAATAATAATGTCGGGATTTAAATCTGCCGTAATAGTAATTGCTTTTTCTTGTAGAAACGGCTCATATTTTTCGATCGTATCTTCCACAATTTGAGAAAAGACAAGCAATGTTTTTTGCAGTGGGATACTTTTTTCTTCCAACCGCGCTAAATCGAGCAAATCGCACACAAGTCGTTCCATTCGCCCCGCTTCACGATGGATAAGCTTCACGTATTTTTTTTCTTCTTCTTTCGTTTTTACCATTCCTTGCAAAATCGCTTCACTATATCCTTTTACATAACTTAACGGCGTGCGCAATTCATGCGACACGTTCGCTAAAAACTCTCGTTTCCTCATATCTTCTTCATAAATCGCTTTCGCCATAATATTAAACGCTTTCGCAAGACGACCGATTTCATCGTCCGCTTGTATCCGAATTTGTGCTTCGTACTCCCCATGCGACATACGATAGGCGACTTGTTCCATCTCTTTTAGCGGTCCGACGAGACGGTTCGCCATTTTTTTGCCGAATATCACTAAAACGATGACAAACAAGCCTGCAAGCGGTAGCCAAATGATAGCTACTTCTTTTGTCATGTCTTGAATCGTCGCTAGAGGGATATACAAATAAAGCACCCCTTCTAGTCGATGATGGTCTAATAGCGGTACAACGACGCCCATAATTTTACGACCAAACCGCTTTTCGTAGCCAATTTTCGTGACCACTTTTCCTAATAACAGTGTTTCGCGATCTGCTTCATGAATAAGCGAGTCGTAATCTACTTCGAACGGAAGGCAGGCGCTTAGTTCGCGTGGATTATTAACGAGCAGCACTTCTGCTGTCGATTTTTCATTATACCATTCCACTTGTTGGCGATAGTCGTCTGTAATCGGTCCGCCATGATAGTCTGCTGCAATATTTTTTCCTTCTTCTACTAGTGTTTGTTCTACTTTATCAACGTATAAGTTTTTGTAAAAATAATTCAATAAAAAATAAGAAAAAGAAACGGTAATAACGACCACAAGGCTAATCGTTAGCCAAATTTTTTGCACGAACGTTTTTGGTCGCATCCGTTACACCTCAAATTTGTAGCCAATTCCCCATACTGTCTTAATGAACGGACCCGCTTGCTTTAGCTTAATTCGTAACGTTTTAATATGGGTATCGACCGTTCTTGCGTTACCTGTATAATCATACCCCCAGACGCGAAGCAATAAGTCTTCTCGGGTAAATACTTTTCCGGCATGTTTTGCAAGAAAAAGAAGCAAATCAAACTCTTTCAACGTCAACAAAATGGCTTCTCCATCCACCACTACTTTTCGTCCTTTTTCATCGATGAAAAGCGAGCCGAAGGACAGGTCGTCTGTTTTTTTCGTTTGAAATACCCTGCGCAACACTGCCTCAATGCGGGCAATGAGTTCGCCAGGGCTAAACGGCTTAACGATATAGTCATCGCCGCCAAGTTTAAACCCTTTCACTTTATCCCATTCTTCCCCTCTGGCAGTTAAAAAAACGATAGGCACGTCCGAACGTTCACGAATCCGTTCGCATAACGTAAATCCATCGACACTTGGCATCATCACATCAAGCAACATTAAATCAACTTGCTTTGTATGCAATAGCTGTAACGCTTCTTCTCCGTCTTTTGCTTGCAAGCAAGAAAACCCTGAGTTTTCTAGGTACATGCTTACTAAGAAACGCATATCTTCTTCATCATCGACTATAAGAATCGTCCGGTTCTCCATCGTCATCTCCCTTCCCGAATGAGTAATTGAAACGGACCTTTGCCTGTTTTATATTGTCGAACGGGTCGCAGCGTCTGTTGATCAACGACGTCAACCACATCCCCATCGTAGCTCGCAATGTATAAATACTTCTTCCCCCCGATCATCGTAAACGGATTGACCCCAACGGTCAGCGAAACCGCTTTCGTTCCTTTTTTATCCCATTTTCTTACTGTATTAGAGCCGTGACTTAATGTAAAAATGCCGTTGTCCGTTTCTACAAAGCTAATCGGCATTGTCGGCGCTGCGATTGTTTTCTTTAGCTTCCCATTCAATGAATATACGTGAATGTTCGTTTCAACCGTGCTGCCACCTCCGTGCCCACCAACCCAAAGTTCTTGCTCTCGTACTAGCCCGCCAAGTGCTGATTTTGGAACGGAAAACGTCGCAATCATTCGACGTTTCGGCACATCGATGACATCCGCTTTGGCATCATGGAAATCGATCACGTACAATTGCGTACCATCTTTCGTTTGCAACAGCGTCAGCGGCTTTCTCCCGACTTGAATCGCTGCCTCTTCCTTTCCTCCAACAGTGAAGATGCGCAATTTTTTTTGTTGTTCGTCGGCTAAAAACACATGTTTCCCGTCAGAAGAAGCAAGAGCACTTACGATTCCTTTGCCTGTATTCCATTCGCTTTTTCGTTTTCCTGTTGCTAAATCATACACATATGCTTGCTCTAGTTCGTTTCCGTACAATAGCAGTTCTTGGCCGTGCTTAAGCAGCACCCCGCCTTTCACTGGTTCATGTATCTCCCATTGCGCATACTTTTTTTCAAGAGTCAAATCAAAAAACGTTACGGTTCCGTCTTTTATATTGACACTAATCAATGTTTCCATATGGCGTGCAATCGGGGGAAACGCTTGATGTTGGCATCCCGCAATCAACAAGCAGAGAAAAATAATAAACCGTCGCATACTCCCCCCCCTTTTTTTTCCTTCAACAGGTCGCTCATCGACGCTTTTCATAGAATTTTTGACGCTACCTTTTCCCTATTGATTATACACAAAGACTGTGAAATGTTTGTGAAAAATACAGAAAAAATTTTTGTCTATTATCACTATACATGTTAAAATGGCATTTTTAGCAATATACCCCTTTCCTATTTAAGCATTTTCCTTTTATAATGATATCATGTACGGATGGAACGAACGAGGTGAATGGGTTTGGAGTCCTCAAGGGAAAAACTATCTGCGTTTCTAGAAAAACATTTACACGACTTTTTAACACATTGGCGCAGACATATGTATATTTCTGAAGATGATAAATATATCAACCATATTGAGCAAAACGGGATAGCTGTTTTTCAACTAGTCAAAGAAGCATTAGAGGGATCGCTTCAGCCGAGCGAAATCCAGGCATTAGCAGAAAAAGTAGCGAAACAACGAGCGGAAGCAAATATCAATATGGGCGAATTTGTATATAACACAAATTTCGGACGGAGTTTGGTCATTCGGTACGCGCTTAAGTCGGGGCTTCCGATAGAAGATTTACAACTTTTAGTAGATGATATTAACTATTTGTTTGACCAGTTTTTGTTTTATGCGATCACAAAATATACCGAGCTGAAAAATGCGGAAATTCAAGAAAAAAATTTATTCATCTCTCAATCTCATAAAGATCGATTGACGCTACTCGGGCAAATGTCGTCTAGCTTTGTGCATGAATTTCGCAATCCACTGACAGCGATTATGGGATTTGTGCAGCTATTAAAATTTGAACATCCTAACTTAAAATATTTAGATATTATCGATCATGAATTACAGCAATTAAAATTCCGCATTTCCCAATTTCTTCATGCTTCGCGAAAAGAAACGAAGGAACAACAAAAAGGAGTTATTTTTCTCGAACAGCTACTAGAAGAGATTATCGCATTTTTATATCCTAGTTTTGTTGAAGCGGATGTCGAGATTTCGTCATCGATTGATCCGGAAGCAAGCGTCTACGGGTTTAAGGACCAATTAAAGCAAGTATTTATGAACATTCTTTTAAACTCGATTGAAGCAGTCAAAGAAAAAGATAAACCGCGCCAAATTTATATTCGCGTATCTGCCAATCAAGAACACGTGCATGTGGTTATTTCGAATAACGGACCGATGATCCCGAAAGAGACCGTCCAAGCGATTTTCGAGCCGTTTTTCACAACAAAAAAGCTTGGGACAGGTATCGGGCTTTACGTGTGTAAAAAAATTATTGAAGATCACGACGGACAAATTACGTGCACATCTAGTGAACAACTGACATCTTTTGCGATTTCTCTGCCTTTAAAAAAGGAAAACTCTCTCCCGGTTTAGGAGAGAGTTATTTAATGCACTGGTTTGCGAAATCCTGCGGATTGCGCTTCTTTTTCCGTACAGAACATCACTTCCGCTTTTGTCGTTCTATACTGAGGACTGCCGGGAACGTGATAAATTTTTTCGCCATTTTTGGTGATGTTCCCTTTAATGAGCGGTTTTGGACAAGAGGCAGTTGTTACTGACGGACGAACTACTCCTTCGCGAAACCCTCGGTCGGTCGCGTAATCTTCTATCGACCAAATCTTTAATCGCTTTTTCCTCGCTTCTTCTTGGATGCGCCGAAATTCATCGACATATTTCGTATTGGGCTCAAATACATATGCCACGCGCGCATAGCCCTTTTCTAGCAGTAATTCATTTACCATCTTGTTCCCGAGCCATACGTACGCAAGCAACCGTCCATATTTATCTCGCTCGCGCACATCGAATTCCAACGCAACTTTCGTTCCCGGCGGTAATAACTTTTTCATATATTGGCTTGCTTCTGGTCCGAACGGCTGTACCGGTTTTGTCGGATGAACAGATTCTGGCGGATCAACAAGCAATAGCCGCACGGTTTCTTCTTTTTTGCCAATGTGCACTTTTAATGTATCGCCATCAACGACTCGTTCCACGGTTGCTGGCACTTTTGCTGGGGTGGACTGGCAACTAACTAAAAAGAGTAGTGCAAAACTACTTAGTAACAAAAAGATATATTTTTTCACTTTCTCTCCTCCTCTCGTTTTTTGTAACTATTCAGCCGTTACATAGAAAAAGTTTACGAGATCGGGTTTATTTCTGCTCCCCTTGTCTATACTAGTACCATCCAAGACAAGGGAGGTGAACACGATGGCAAACGTTGTTTTTGATTTTCAACAAGCGGTCTTTACACTCGAAAGCATGGTCGCAAAAATCGAGCGCCAAGCGCAAACCATCGAAAAACTCATCAAAGAAAACGAGCAGCTAAGACAAGAAAACCAACAATTAAAAGCACGTATTGCAGAATTAGAAGCCCGTACGAAAAAAAACAGTACGAACAGCCACTTACCGCCGTCCTCTGACCGGTTTGTGGCGAAATCCCCTTCTCGCCAACCGTCGGAGAAACAGCCGGGAGGGCAACTAGGGCATCGAGGAACGACGCTCCGCCAAGTACCGAATCCTGACCATCGAGTCCTTCACCGCGTGACCAAATGCAAAGGATGTGGTCACTCTTTAGAACATGTTGCTCCGCTTCAAGTAGACATTCGCCAAGTGTTCGACCTCCCAGTGGTTCGAATGGAAGTGACTCAACACGAACGGGAAGTGAAGGGGTGTCCGAAATGTCATCTCGTCCAGCAGGCAGAGTTCCCTTTTTATGTCACGAATCATGTCCAGTACGGACCAGCCATCACTTCCCTTGTTTTATACTGGAATCATGCGCAGTTGATCCCGTGCGAGCGTGTCACGGAGATGGTCAAAGCGTTAGTGGGCCATTCAATCAGTGCAGGCACAGTCGTGAACATGACGAGACGGTGGCTCCCTGTGTTAGAAGCAGCGCTCAAAGAGATCGAAACGGCGTTGCTAACCTCCAGCACGTTGCACGTCGATGAAACGAGCCTGCGTGTGAACAGAAAGAACCAATGGGTGCATGTGGCTTCCACTGCCAAGGTCACACGATACGGGCTTCATCGTTCCCGTGGAAAGCAAGCGACGGACGACATCGGGATCTTGCCACGGTACAAAGGAACGATGGTACACGATGCGTATTCGGTGTACCCGATGTACACAGAGGCGAGCCATGCGCTTTGCCACGCCCATCATCTCCGGGAGCTTCGGGCATATACGGAACTTTACGGCCATTCATGGTCGAAAGAGATGACCGAAGCACTGTTGGAGATGAAACAGGCGGTGGAGAAAGCGGGCGGAGCTCTACCGGAAGAGGAAGTCCGGTATTGGGAAGCAGTGTACGACCAGCTTCTAGCGAATGGTCGACAAGAACTCGATGAACGTTGCCGACAAGGCAACCATGAAGGCGTCCGCAACGCGCAAAATTTCATCCAGCGCCTGGAAAAGCGCAAGCAAGAAGCGCTTCTCTTCCTGCGAAAGAAAGAAGTGCCGTTTGACAACAACCAAGCCGAGCGTGATTTGCGGATGGTGAAAGTCAAACAAAAAATTTCCGGAACGTTTCGTCAGGAAGACGATGCCGAGGCTTTCTGCACCATTCGCAGCGTCATTTCTACCCTGCAAAAACACGGAAAGCCGGTTTGGGAATCGTTGCAAAGACTTCTAAGTGGGGAGTCTCTCCAAACGATTCTCCATTCCTCCTAGGGCATTTTCGATACTGGAAATGCCCTATTGGTGCTGGATTCTGAAAATCTCACTAGTATTGGGCTGAATGGATACCGTTTTTTATCGTATCGTATTTATTACTTTTTTTCTATTACATATATTATTAAAATATTTTGTTTATTATTAAAATAACAATATTTAGCGAATAATTTATTATTAAAACAAATAAAAAATTTTTATTTTTTTATTTTTATATAATTTTATTGACTGATAGACATTTTCTAAAATAAAATGTTTGCGTAATCATTACGAAGGTAGGAGGAAAATAGATGGGAGCATTACCAAACACACAAGAAATGCCGCAGGCGCAAAGCAAAAAGCATCCTCCCGGGCTTTATTTGCTATTTTTCACAGAACTTTGGGAGCGTTTTAGCTACTACGGGATGAGGGCAATCCTTGTTCTTTATTTAACAACTGCGCTTGTTAGCGGTGGTCTCGGTTTTAAAGAAAGCGCTGCCATGAGTATTTACGGCTTTTTTACAGGGGCTGTTTATTTTACACCGATTGTTGGTGGGTATTTGTCTGACCGCTTTTTAGGGCGTCGGTTGGCGATTACCATTGGTGGTGTCACAATGGCTATTGGAAATTTTATTTTGTTTGCGGTCAATACAAAATTAGGGTTATACACAGGTCTTTTATTACTAATTATCGGGAATGGGTTCTTTAAACCGAATATTTCCACACTTGTGGGCGAGTTGTATGATCCGAACGACAAACGCCGCGACGGAGCATTTACAATTTTCTACATGGGTATTAACATAGGGGCATTTTTTGCGCCACTTGTGTGTGGATTTTTAGCGGAAGATTATTTCAAAACGACGATTGATGGCGTTGTCCATTATGGGTTTAAGTACGGCTTCCTTGCCGCATCGATTGGGATGATTATCGGTCAGTTGCTTTTCAACGTATTTGGCAACCGTTATTTAGGGGAAATCGGCAAGGCGCCGGTCGGAAAATCCACTACTCACGCAGCGGAAAAAACACCGTTAACAACGAAAGAAAAACAACGCATTGCGGTGATTTTAATTTTAGCATGCTTTATCGTCTTCTTCTGGGCTGGCTTTGAGCAAGCAGGAAGTTCGCTAACACTATATACGGATAAGTTTGTTGACAAAACAATCGGTAGCTGGACGGTGCCGACTTCGTGGTTCCAATCGCTAAATCCGTTCTTTATTGTCTTGTTGGCGCCAGTTCTTTCATCACTATGGTTGAAACTTGCCAATAGCAAACGCGGCGATTTGCCAATCCCCACAAAAATGGCACTCGGGATGATTTTGCTTGGGCTTGGATTTGCTGTCTTACTTCCAGCTGTATTGCAAACAGGAAGTGACGAACATCATATTGCGACAAAAGCGAATGTCTTCTTTATCGTCTTCACGTATTTCTTGCATACACTCGGTGAGCTTTGTTTATCGCCAGTCGGTTTATCAATGGTGAGCCGCATTGCGCCTGTTCGTCTAGCTTCTCTCTTGATGGGAGTGTGGTTAGCAGGGACAGCTGTGGCTAATATTTTAGCTGGACAGTTAGCAGCATTTACTGAATCGTTAGGATATTTAGAAATTTTTAGCTTAATTGGTGCTGTGACGATCGGGCTTGGATTTGTCTTATTGCTCCTTTCAAAGAAACTTGTGCAAATGATGGAATAAATAAGATTCGCGGGAAATCCGCGAATCTTATTTGTATGTCAATATCGTCGTGACGATGCCGACCACAGTAACGACAAGAAAAGAGTATAAAAAAGAAGCATCAGGCACGATGAAGCTACCGATGGTGATGACAACCGCGTCAATGACAAAAATAATGATTCCAACATTCCAGTTCGTTACCTCAGCGATAAATTGCGCAAGTAAGTCGGTACCTCCTGTACTCGTTTTTTCTCTTAACATCATCCCGATTCCTGCCCCGACTAACATCCCACCTGCCATTGAACTTGTTAACGCATCTAATTGAACAGTGCCACGAAGCACGGACAAGACGTCAATCATGAACGAGGAAAACAGTAGCCCATGCAAACTATTATAAAAAAACGGTCGGTAATAAAACCAAGCAATCATGTAGAGTGGCACACTTAAACAAATGATAGCCCCTCCTACTTTTACATTCCATATGTATTTGACAATTAATCCAATGCCGATGATTCCCCCGTCTAATAAATGATGCGGAACTAAAAACACGTTAATGCCGATCGCTAATAAAACACTGCCTACTCCTATTGCTATTGCTTTTTTCCACATCTTGTCCACCCCGGCTTTTTTTACGCTAGTTTATGTATATGGACAATGGAAGCGGTACTTGTCTTTTTTTTATTTCTGCACGAGTATATATTGCCTTCGTAAAAAAATTGTTTTATAATGAATCCACAAATGCATAACGTCCTCATTCAACCGATGAGGTAGAGGTTGCGGCTTTTATGAGTACAGTGAACGAGGCGCAGAGACGTTAAGGACTTCACTCGAAAGGAAAAGTCGCCGAAGTCCGCTCATTTCTCTGGATGTGTGGGCTGGGGCTGTCTTCGAATAGAGGCAGCACTGTCACGACTGCATTTTGGCAATCGTGAGGCGCTATCTTCACGGAAGGGTTGCACGGGTAATGATTTCATTGCCGCCGAGTCTCCTTCGGCGGCTTTTTTATTGCCCAGTCCCTTTCCATCTTTCAATCAAAAGGAGTGAGACAGAATGGAAAGTGTTGTTCAAAAACAAAACAAGGTACTTCCCCCTTCCTCAAGTGGATTGCAGCGGAAACTAAAAACAAGGCACCTAACAATGATTTCTTTAGGGGGAACGATCGGCACTGGATTGTTTTTAGCAAGCGGTGGAGCCATCCATACCGCAGGTCCTGGTGGTGCACTTGTAGCATATATTGCCATCGGAATCATGGTATACTTTTTAATGACTAGTCTTGCCGAAATGGCTGCTTACATGCCGGTGACAGGAACATTCAGTACGTACGCAACAAAATTCGTCGATCCAGCCCTTGGATTCGCTTTAGGATGGAATTATTGGTATAACTGGGCTATTACAATTGCAGCGGAACTTTCAGCCGTAACATTAATTATGAAATTTTGGTTTCCTCATAGCCCTTCCCTTGTATGGAGCGCTTTATGTCTAGTCATCATGTTCTTACTAAACTATTTATCTGTCAAAGGTTTCGGGGAAGCGGAATATTGGTTTTCTATTATTAAAGTAGCAACAGTCATTATTTTTCTGATTGTTAGTTTTTTCATGATTGTCGGAATAATGGGGGGAGAAGCTGTCGGCTTCAAAAATTTTTCTATTGGTGATGCCCCGTTTCATGGTGGATTTATGGCTACTCTTGGGATTTTTATGGCGGCTGGATTCTCTTTTCAAGGAACGGAACTGCTCGGGGTAGCAGCTGGCGAAAGTGAAGACCCAGCACGTAACATCCCTCGTTCTATTCGTCAAGTGTTTTGGCGTATTCTTTTGTTTTACGTGTTAGCAATTTTAGCGATCGGATTGCTTATTCCATATACAAACAAAAATTTAGCAAATAGTGATGTAACGGTAAGCCCATTTACACTCGTATTGGATAAAGCAGGTATTGCGTTTGCTGCTTCGGTGATGAATGCTGTCATTTTAACTGCGGTATTATCTGCCGGAAATTCCGGAATGTACGCATCGACCCGCATGCTTTGGGATTTAGCGCGCGAAGGAAAAGCACCGAGATTTCTTGCCAAATTAAACCACCGAGGGGTGCCTGTAAATGCTCTTATCGTCACTGCTTCAGTAGGTACACTCGCATTTTTAGCATCGTTATTCGGGGATGGAACCGTCTATACATGGCTATTAAATGCATCGGGAATGTCGGGATTTATCGCTTGGCTTGGCATCGCTATCAGCCATTACCGTTTCCGCAAAGCATATGTAGCGCAAGGACGCAATATCAACGATTTGCCTTATAAAGCAAAGTGGTTTCCGTTTGGACCAATATTTGCTTTCGTTCTTTGTACAATTGTAATTTTAGGGCAAAACTATGGGGCATTTACAGGTCGTTCCATTGACTGGTATGGCGTTCTCGTTTCATACATTGGATTACCGCTATTTTTCGTTATTTGGATCGGTTACAAGCTTGCCAACAAGACAAAAATCGTTCCACTCGATCAATGTGAGTTAGATTAACAAATAAAAATCTTAACTAAAAACCGCTTGGCTGTTGCCAAGCGGTTTTTAGTCATGCTTTTGTTTTTGTTCGTCGTCATCAATAATTCCTTTTGTAGCATTTTTAAATTCGCGCAACGTTTTTCCTGCGGCTTGTCCAAGTTCTGGCAATTTTTTTGGTCCGAAAAGTAAAAGGGCAAAAAACACGATTAACGCAATTTCTCCAAATCCGATATTCATGTGACTCACTCCATGGATTTTTTATTTTCTCTCTCATTATAGCACAACTTGAAAAAAGACACTATTTTTTCTCATGTAATGCGTCATCAATCGCTTTGGCTAATCGCCAAGCACTCTCTTTCGGAGAGTTCGCCAAACTAATCGCGCTAATAACTGACACCCCGTCCGCTCCAGCGCGTATTACTTCTTTTGCGTTATCTACTGTAATCCCACCAATTCCGACGATTGGAATGGTGATGCCGTGCTCACGTAAATGGCGGAGCACTTCGACCCCTTGCGCTTCTTTCGCATCCGTTTTCGTATTCGTTGGAAAAATTGGACCGACGCCAAGATAGTCAGCTCCTTGCTCAATAGCACGTTTCGCTTCCTCTAAATTATGTGCCGAAACACCGAGAATTTTATCGCCGATTTTCCGTCGAACGATATCGGCTCGTTCGTCTTCTTGGCCAATATGCACCCCATCCGCATCTAGAGCAAGCGCTAAATCGACGTCATCATTGACGAGAAACGGAATGCTGTACTTTTGACAAATCGCTTGCAACTCTTTCGCAAACGCAACCTTTTCCACGCCAGAAAGCGCCCCTTGTCCTTTTTCACGAAACTGAAAAAACGTAATGCCACCTTCAATTGCTTCTTTTAACATATCAAATGGATTTTTTTTACAATTATTACTTCCCATAATAAAATAGACGCGCAACTGCTCTTGTAATTGTTTCGCGGAAATTCGCCCCATTTTTGCTCTCCTATCTAACAATCGTCTTGCGATACGCCCAATGATTTGTCGGTCCGTGTCCGTGTCCAATGCCCAGCTCGTCTTCAATCGCTGCTTGGATAAACGCTTTTGCTGTTTCAACCGCATCTTTGACCGTACTTCCTTTGGCAAGTTCTGCTGTCACCGCTGCCGCAAACGTACACCCTGTTCCATGTGTATGTATCGTTTCGATTCGTTTGCTTGTAAAATAGGAAAATTCAGTGCCATCATATAACAAATCGACCGCTTCTTCTCCGTCGTCATCGTGCCCGCCTTTAATGACAACATGTTGCACCCCAAGGTCATGAAGGCGCTTCGCTGCTTCGCGGCGGTCATCTAACGTCCGAATTGAGCGATTCGTTAATACTTCTGCTTCTGGAATGTTCGGAGTGACAACCGTCGCTAACGGCAATAAATACGTTTTTAATGCTTGTACCGCTTCTTGTTGTAAAAGAGGGGCACCGCCTTTGGCGACCATGACCGGGTCGACGACAAGCCGGCTGAACTGGAATTGTTTTATTTTTTCTGCGACTGCTTGGATGATTTCTGCGCTAAATAGCATTCCTGTCTTCACCGCATCCGTCCCTAAATCGGTACCGATCGATTCGATTTGTTGCACAATAGCTTCGACCGGCAGCGGATAGACACCTTGGACGCCTAGCGTGTTTTGCGCTGTTACGGCTGTAATCGCGGACATTCCGAACACTTCCAATTCTTGAAACGTTTTTAAATCGGCTTGAATACCAGCTCCTCCCCCACTATCGGAGCCAGCAATCGTTAACGCTTTATATACGTTCATCCTTCCACTTCCTTTTTAGCGAATATTGGTCAAGGACTCCCCTTCGTCAAAAAGGGGGTTCACCATCCATTTTCATCAATTTTTTGACACTACTTAGACGATTTCGATCGAACCATGGCGAACAATGTCATCTGTTCCTATGTTCGCAAGCTGGTTTAAAAAGGCGATTTGGAAGCTGCCAGGTCCTTCTGCTTCTTTTGCTGCTATTTCAGCTGCCACGCCATAGTATGTAAGGGCAGCCGCTGCCGCGTGCACCGCATTTTTTTCCACCGCAACAAACGCTCCGATAACAGACGTCACGAGGCAGCCTGTTCCTGTTACTTTCGTTAAAATTGGATGTCCGTTCCGAATGAGGTATGTCGTATGTCCGTCGGTGACAACATCTTCTTTTCCGGTAATCGCAACAACGGTCTTTAGCTGTTGGGCTGCCTTTTTCGCTAAAGCAACAACATCACCGCCGCTTTCGCCAGCATCGACCCCTTTAATCGTCCATTGCTCGCCAATGACGTTGGCGATTTCCGCCGCGTTGCCTCGAATAATCGACACGTTGAGTTCGCGTACTAGTTTGCGAGCCGTTTCCGTACGATACGGAGTCGCCCCTGCCCCGACCGGGTCGAACACTACTGGGACGTTGTGCTCATTTGCGGATTTTCCAGCAATAAGCATCGCTTCGATTTCCGTTTCGTTTAGCGTGCCGATATTCAACACAAGTGCTCCCGCAATTTTCGCCATATCGGCTACTTCTTCTTTCGCATACGCCATCACTGGTGAAGCACCGAGCGCAAGCAATCCGTTCGCTGTAAAGTTGGTGACGACAACATTGGTAATGTTGTGAACGAGCGGATTGGTTTGCCGCACTTTTTCTAATACATTAGCTACATTCTGCACATTCATCGTCTATCCCCCTCGGATTTCCCTTAAATAAAAAAACACTCTGCCTATGCGCAAAGTGTCTTCTTTTTCCACCTTCCCTGCGCTGGCATTACCCAACAGGTTCAAACGGTCAACGGCGGATTAGCCGTACTCTCAGCTTGATTCCACAAGCTCCCGCTATTTACAAGCACAGTCTACTCCTTCTTTCGGCAAAATGCAAGGAAAAACTTATCGTGTTTTTCGCTCTGCGGCATTTGTTTCCTCAGGCAAAAACGGCAACGCTTTGGGCAAATTAAATAAATCTAAGTCAATAATATAACGTGGACGCCGTTTCGTTTCTTTATAAATTTTTCCGATATACTCGCCAATTAAGCCAAACGAAATTAATTGCAGCCCGCCAAGCAACCAGATGGAAGTAATAAGCGATGTCCATCCTGTTTGCGTATGGCCGGTCAATTTTAAAAAGAGGAAATACCCCCCAAATAAAATACTGCTAAAAAAAGAAAGAAAGCCAATAAATGAAATGAAGCGGATTGGTGTAATGCTGAAAGAAGTAATGCCATCGAGCGCAAATGCGATCATTTTTTTGAGTGGATATTTCGTCTTTCCAGCAAACCGCTCTTTTCGGTCATAAAAAACAGCCGTAGAACGAAACCCTAACAACGGAACGATGCCGCGTAAAAACAAATTCACTTCTTCAAACCGTTCTAATTCTTCCACTGCCCGCCGGCTCATGAGCCGATAATCGGCATGATTGTATACAAGCTGAACGCCCATTGCTTTCATTGTTTTATAAAACCATTGGGCCGTATGGCGCTTAAAAAACGTATCTGTATCGCGTCGGTTGCGAACGCCGTACACAATTTCATAACCTTCACGAAATTTTTTTACAAATTCGCGAATGATCGAGATGTCATCTTGCAAATCAGCATCAATCGAAACGATGCAATCCGAACGAGTCTTTGCCGCAAACAGACCGGCAAGCAGCGCCTGCTGGTGTCCAGCGTTGCGGGAAAGCTTCACTCCTTTTACGTCCGGATAGTGCAAACTCGCTTTATAAATAATCGTCCATGTGGCATCATGGCTCCCATCATCCACAAACAACAACGTACTTTGAGTGGAAATAAGCTGTTCGGCAACGAGTTGTTCGCGAAGTATGCGCAGTTGCCGAATGGTTTCTGGAAGAACGTCTTCTTCATTATAACAAGGGACAACGATGGTCAATATCGGTTCAGTCATTGCGAATGCCTCCTCGTACGACTTTGTATAAATAAATGTCCCACGCAGATTGTTTGGAATGAAACACTTTTTCTAACACTAACTTGTTGCTCGCTGCGTTTTCAATCGGCAGGGCAGATAAAATGTACCGTCCGCCCATTTCATAGAAAACATCTGTGTTCAACTGCAACCGCTTTATTTTTCTTTTCGTGTTTTTTTTAAACATATAATTTTTCCCTAATTCAGCGACAAATAGATAGCACCTCCCGCCCCATTCATCAAAGTATTCTCGCAGTACCGCATTTTTCGAAAGTTCTTTTGCGATAATTTTTCGGAACTTGTGTTTATAAGTAAGTGGATAAAAATTATTGTATGTATCTAGCGTATAAAATCCGTTATACTGCGCGATGGCTGGATGAATGCCGATACTTGCCACACGGTAACGGTGTACAGGCATTCCAATATACCGTTTGATTTCTGCAAATTGCGTTTCTGCATAAAATTGTTGAAACGACGGTTTGTTGCGATATGCAATTTCTTCATTGAATACCGTTAGTACAAGCAATTGTGCTACTAACGCCATTGAAACGAGCTTCCGCCAGTTTTGTTCCCACATAATTTTTAAAGAAAAAGCAAATAGCACGTAAATAATCATCGGTCGCAAAAAATGGTAACGAGCGAAATTAAATTTATCGAGAAACGTCAACCGTTCTGTTAGCGGAAGCCAACCTTTATAAAACCAAAACGCATACCACGTCGAAAGGGAAAGATTTAAGAGATGAAGAAACAAAAACATTTTTTCTTCTTTCCATAATTGCTTTTTCCAAACGATATATAAGGCAACGAAGGAGATTGGAAAAATGACCAGTCCATGTACGGTCATGACGTGCGTATGACCGAGGATGTAATTTTTCCATGTTAACCGAATCGCCTGCCAAAAGGAAAGACTGGCATGAAAGTATTCATCACGGCTTGTCGGCTCTTTAGAAAATAAAAACGAATGAACGAGCCGATATTCAATCGCGAAATAAAGGGATGTCATGTATACAATTGCGAAAAAGAAGCGAACGTTCCACTTTCTGTACCGAATGACATCGACGAGCCACCATATGCCCATAGCGCTTAAAAAAAAGAAAAAGCCGAGCACGAAGCTAGAATAAAACGGTAATAATGTAAGCACGGCATAGTTCACGAAAGCACGTTCTCCAGCGCGGATGTTTAATAGCGCCCATAGCGCTAGCGGCATACCGAGCGTACTAAGCATGCCGGATGGCCAAAACGGGGTAAGCGCAAACGCAAGCGACACACCGATGCGAATCCACGTCTTATCCGGTGCTTGTACGACATATTTTTTCAATAATAAATACATACCGATAAATGCCACTATCCGCGTAATCGCTTGGCTTACCCCGTAAGCATAAATGGATGGCAAAAGGACATGTAGCCAGACAATTCCGCTAAACTCTGTGCCAAACGCATTTCTCGGCAATCCGTTAATAATTTGCGGGATAACCGCATGAATCGATCCCAATAACTCGCCGCTGTTTTTAAGCACTTTGTACCACGCGATATTGGAGTCTAAGTTATCATGCACACGCATATGGGCATGTTCTCCTAAAAGAAAATACGGCGATACAAACAGCACAATCGCAAGAAATGAGAAGAAGAGCAGTCGCTTCTCGATTACTGGCATTTCTCCTCCTCCTCATCCAACGTTTTTTTTATTTTTTAACAAAATGAGGAAAGTATACATTGAATTTTATGGGCACATCTTCTGCTCTTTCTCGTATATAAATGCACATTGAAGTGTTAACATTTTTCGACTATCAGGCGAACACGTGACAGAGGCAAACCTTTGGCTTGCCTCCGTCAGTCGAAAAAATAAGTTAAACTCCCCAGTTGCATGTATATAGTAAATTGAAAACACGATTGTTGATTATCCATTATTTTACTAAAAACATAGAATTATATAGCTGAACACAAGCTTTCCTTTCTTCCACTTACTTTATTTTGTTTAAATTTTTGTTGGTTATTTAGAACATAGTTTTGTAAAAATATTTTATTTTGAAAGCAAACGCTACCCTCTAAGAGAAGCGCCGGTTTCTTTCAAAGCATGACCGAGAAATGCGTTGAGTTTTACGCAAGTGATCGGATGTCAATCCCTTCTTGCTGCAATGCTTCATACAATGTTTTCGCAAACGCTAATGCGTTCGGCCCATCGCCATGAATACAAACTGTTTCTGCTTCGATAGGAACATCAATTCCTTCTAGTGTGCGAACATATCCTTCGTTCACCATTTTTATCACTTGGGCGACGGCTTCTTGTTCGTCTGTAATAAGCGATTGCGGAGCATTTCTTGGCGTTAACGAGCCGTCGCGTTGATACGTCCGATCAGCAAATACTTCGCTTGCGGTTCGCAATCCGACCTTCTTTCCGGCGGCAATTAGTTGACTTCCAGCCAATCCATATAAAATGAGTGTCGGATCGACGTCGTATACTGCTTGAGCAATCGCTTCGGCAAGCGATACATCTTTTGCCGCCAAATTATATAATGCCCCATGCGGCTTAACGTGCGTCATTTTTCCACCTTCCGCACGGACAAATGCTAATAGCGCGCCGATTTGGTAGACAACGTACGCATATGCCTCTTCTCGTGTAATGCTCATTGCTCGTCTTCCAAACCCAAACAAATCAGGAAACCCTGGATGTGCGCCAATCGCTACCCCTTTCTTTATCGCCATTTGTACCGTTTTGCGCATTACAAGCGGATCGCCCGCATGAAACCCGCAAGCGATATTGACCGACGTCAAGTAATCCATCATTGCTTCGTCGTTACCAAGTCGATAAACCCCAAAACTTTCCCCCATATCGCCATTCAAGTCAATACGCGCCACGAACTTCCCCCCATTTATGCTTAATCATCATTTTCCATCTTTGTATATCGTGCTCGTGTTGAACGTAGAACTGTTCTGCTTCCTGCCATGTCGTTCGTTGAAACTGAATGTATTCCCCTGGACGCGCTTGCGCTAAAATCGGCAAATCAACTGCGATGACTTGCACAATGCGCGGATAGCCACCCGTCGTTTGCCGATCTGCCATTAACACAATCGGCTGCCCAGATGGGGGCACTTGAACTGTGCCAAACGTGACCGCTTCTGACACCATCTCACGAGTATTGTATTTTTCTAGTTTTTTTCCGTACAATCGATACCCCATCCGGTCAGAACTTGTGGTCACTTCATACATCGACGAAAAAAATTGTTCCCTGCTTTCCGGCGTAAACATCGAATACTCCGGTCCTTCCACGACGCGTACTGTTTTTTGCTTCCCTTTTATATACGACCACGCCCAGTACGGAATGCCCCAATGTAACGAAAACAAGTGGACAATGGCGGGAAGAAAAAATTCGTCTCCTTTTTCGAGCGGTCGCCCGTTGTAGCCACCAATTGCTGCTTTTCTATCCGTCGAACGGCTGTTCATCACGAGCGGAACTGACCATCCTCCTGCTATCGCGATATATCCTCGATATCCTTGCCGGCAGGCACCGATTTTCAACACATCCCCTGCATGAATGCGGACTGGTCTCCAGAGCGAAACAGGCTTTTCGTTTAGCGTACAAGAAAAATCTCCACCACAAATCGCGACAATTGTTTCGATGGCAAAATGAAGTGTTGGACCGACCATTGTGATTTCTAACGTCGCTTCATGTCCTTCGTTGCCAACTAAAAAATTCGCGATACGGCTCGCAAATGTATCCATCACCCCTCCAACAGATACTCCATCTTTTTGAAACCCCCACCGTCCTAAATCTTGCACAGTTGTTAAAAATCCTCCATCAATGACACGAATCGCCATCGTTTTTCCACATCCTATATTCATTTTCGGTCATCGGTTGAAAACGTACGATATCTCCTGCACGCAATAAACTCGGTTGGGGATGGGTGGGACGGAACAACGAAAGCGGCGTTCTCCCGATGATTTGCCATCCGCCTGGTGTTGAAAGCGGATAAACGCCAGTTTGTGTCCCAGCGATTCCGACCGACCCAGCAGGAACGGTGTGACGCGGGGTTGCGCGGCGCGGGGTTGCAAGTTCCAAAGGCAGCCCTCCTAAATAAGCAAATCCCGGGGAAAAACCAATCATATATACTTTATAGACCGCTTCTGCATGAAGCCGCACCACGTCTTCTTTGCTCATTCCATGATATCTCGCTACTTCGGACAAGTCCGGTCCGAAGTCCCCGCCATAACAAACAGGAATAACCACCGTTCGCGCCTTCGGTTGTATCGTTCGTTCCATTTGTTCTAGCCATCGTTTTGTTTGATTGCGTACGTGTTCATACGTTCCGAGCACAAGCGGGTCATAATAAATCGTTACCGAAGAAAAAGTCGGCACGACTTCCACGATCCCCTTGATTAATTGTTTTTCAAGCCAACGGGCAAATTGATGCGCTTTATCATTTGCCGCCTCGCTAATTTCCTCAGAAAAACGAACCGTTAGGGCGTATTCGCTTAACGGGAAAATCATTGTGGACGCTCCCTTAGCTCGAACAAAATGGATGGAAGCGCATCGATGACATCAGTAGCAAGTACGCTATGCGGTGAATGTCCATGCTGTACGAGCCAATCCGCCGCTTTTCCATGAACGAAGACGGCGTTGCTGACGGCTGTTTGGATGGAATCATGCTGCATCAAAAAGGCGACGATGATTCCCGTTAGCACATCACCGCTTCCGCCTTTGGCAAGCGCTGGGTTGCCGGTCGCATTGATGTATTGCTTTCCATCCGGTGTAGTCACAATCGTATATGGTCCTTTTAAGACGACATAGATTCCGTAGTCTGTCGCAAGTTGCTTACTTAGTGTGAAGCGGTGCTTTTCCACCTCTTGAATCGATAATTGAAGCATGCGCGCGAGTTCTCCAGGGTGCGGTGTAATGACCGTTGGTTTTGTTCGCGTTTTTAAAAGGAAAGCATACTCTTTCCAGAAAAAGAGTGCATCCGCATCAAGAACAACCGGTACATCTTGCGCTAGTGTTGCTTGTACTATTTGGTTCGTTCCCGCTGTTCGTCCCATCCCTGGCCCGATAGCAATCGCATCGACATCCAATGAAGCAAAGTCAATCGCCCCCGCAAAATAACCGGTTTCCGTCTGGCAAGGAAAAAGCATCGCTTCCGGTATTCGATTTGCAACTACCGGATAAATATCGTCTGGGACCGCCATCGTCAATAGTCCCGCCCCACTTCGGAGCGCCGCTTTCGCTGTTAGCGTAATCGCTCCCGGCATCGGGCGTGAGCCGCCAATAATAAGCGCTTTTCCATACGTTCCTTTGTGAGAGGAGCGTTTTCTCACCGGTAACGTCTGCTTGACGTCCGCTTCTGTCCAAAGTTGGCAAAACGAAGCGATTTCTAATGCACGCGGTGGGATACCGATATCAACAACGACTAATTCCCCATAATAATCAGCGGTTGGGAACGTATAGGCACTCAGTTTCGGATATTGAACCGTCATCGTAACGTCTGCTTGAATGGCTATTTCAACTTCTCCTCCATCGGCTGGAATACCGCTTGGAAGGTCAATGGCGTATACTGTTAATGAGTCGATATTATTAACTTCTTGGATGATTTCTTTATACGGAGACCTCACTTCTCCTTTCACCCCAATGCCAAGCAATGCGTCAACAATTACATCATAGCGTTCTAATGATAATGAATGTTCTATGTAACTTTTTGCTTCATATCCGGCATGTTGATAGATATCTAGCGCTCGTTTTGCCGCGCCTTTCATTTTTTCGCTTGATGGAATAAGCCATAAATCAACGTTGTAGCCTTCGCTTTTTAACACGCGAGCAGTGACAACACCATCGCCGCCGTTATTGCCACTTCCAGCTAATATTGCAATTCGAGCGGTTTTATCGAAACGCTCACGCAATATAGTTGCGATAGCTTGTCCTGCGTTTTCCATTAACGTATCTTCGCTAATGCCTACTTTTTCGATTGTATATCGGTCGATCGCATACATTTCCGAAGCCGTCACGACTCGCATCGTCATCCCCCTTTTTCTTTTTATTATACAAAAAGATTGCTTCACACTAAAAAAGGATTTATCCCTTTTGTCGAACTATATAAATGCACATTGAAGTGTTAACATTTTTCGACTGTCACGCGAACGCGTGACAGTCGAAAAAGAATAAGTTAAACTCCCCAGTTGCATGTATATATGATAAGATGACGGCAGAGGCATTTCCTCAAACTCCTCATACATTCCCCATCGGAAATGTCGAATACCTCTAGTCTGAAAAGCAGATGAATCAAGCATGCAAGAGCAACTTCTCCTTCAACTCATTAACCTCGTTCAAAACTTAGCGGAAGACATGCAGTCGATAAAACAAGAGATTCAGACAATGAAGCAAGAGATGAATGAGCTAAAAGAAAAAGTGAACAAGCAAGAAGAAGACATTCGTTGGTTGAAAGAACAGATGAAAGAAAATACGGCAATGATTAAAGCAGTGCGAGACAATCAGCTAGAACAACGAAGAATTCAAGACGCGATTCAACACGAAATTGCTCACATCCGCAAAGAAATGGCGACAAAAGCCGATGTTGCTTACATTCACGAACGACTAGACTATCAACTTAGTCGTATTGCCCGTGCGGAAGAAGAAATTCATATGCTTAAGAAAGCAAATTAGTAGTAAAAACGTCGTTTCTCATGTTGAAACGACGTTTTTACTGCTTTCGACAGATGAAAGTTGGTTGCCATTTTGTCGCTTTAAAAATAAACGAATATTCTGTATTTTATTTTTGCACTTTTTCTAAAAATGTTAACATGTGCTGAATGTATTCCTCTTTATACATCGCAAAACTTTTCACATGCTTTGCTTTGTCAGTGAGCCAAAGTTCAAATACGTCTGGATGTTTGTTGTACATGTTCACGCTTTCTTCATATGGGATGGACGGGTCGGCTTTGCTGTGAATAAATAAAATCGGACGTGGAGCAATCGCATCGACGGCTTTCATTGGAACTGACTCAGCTGGGTTTAAATCTGTTAACATTGGAATGAGGGTAATAATTAAGTAAGTAAACGGAACGTTCGGTAAGTGCGTCCATACTGGCATATACGTCCGCAAATATCCTTCTAAATCGCTAAACGGGCTGTCAGCAATGACTGCTTTGACGTCTTGATCCATACCTGCTGCTAAAATCGAGGTTGCCGCTCCCATTGACACCCCGTAAAGAACGATCGGTTCGGAATAGTGTTGTTTCGCATAGTCAATGACACCAAGCAAATCGTATTTTTCTTTGGCACCAATCGTTGTCATGTCTCCTTCTGATTCACCGCTGGCGCGGAAATCAAACATGATGACACGATATCCTTCGTTTATTAGTGCTTTAGCGATTGGTAAAAATGGGACGTTTGGCTCATAGCGATTGCCGCCGTAGCCATGCGAAAAAATAACGGTCATTTTTGCTTGTTTCGTTGGCTCAATCACCCACCCTTTGAGCTTTAATCCGCCATCTTTGCTTGTAAACGTGACATTTTCATAAGCCATTCCATAAGCTTTTGGCGTCTCTACAACAGCTTTTCGCTCCTTATGCGTCAAATTCCAACCGACGTAAATCGAAATGGCAACACACACGATCGCCGCAAGCAACAATACACCAATCAGCGATGGAACAAGCCACTTTTTTGTCTTTCGTTGCCTTTCTACCTGGATTTGCATCGTTCTCACCTCTCTTTTTTTCCATTATATCGCGACCAAAAATAACAATGAACAAAAAATGTACGATATGTATCATATGTGTTACAATGAACAAAATGTCTTTAACGAAAGGAAGAGGCCATTGGCTTTTACACATACATTTACGAAAGAAGAAGAAATCGTTCATGCGATTACGCATGGGGTAGGGGCAGTATTTAGCATCGCGGTGCTCGTTGTACTTACCGTTTTTGCTTCACTGCACGGAAACGCTTGGCATGTCGTCAGCGCGACACTATTTGGAAGTACGATGCTTCTCTTATATTTGTCATCGACGATCGTACACGCCTTGCCAGAAGGACGATGGAAACGACTATTTGAAATTTTCGACCATTCGGCGATTTACTTTTTTATTGCAGGCACGTATACGCCGTTTCTGTTTTTAGCGATGAGAGGAGCGATCGGTTGGACATTGTTTGGCATCGTCTGGGGGCTTGCGCTCGTGGGTACAGTATTTAAATGCTTTTTCGTCGATCGGTTTTTATATACATCGACGATTATATATATCATCATGGGGTGGTTGATTGTATTTGCTTGGAAACCGCTCGTTTCCGGTCTTTCACTGCAAGGAGTCACCTATTTAGTCATTGGCGGTGTTTTGTACACCATCGGCGCAGTTTTTTACGTATGGCGAGGGTTTAAATTTCATCATGCCGTTTGGCACTTGTTTGTGTTAGGTGGATCTGTTGCGCATGTTTTTGCGGTGTTTGCATTACTATAAGGCAAGGAACCGACTTCGTCCCTTGCCTTTTTTCTTTATACTTCCACTTCTTTTGTTTCGTTCATCACTACAGCAAAATAATGGACGGATAACATCTCTTTATCGAATAAATCACCTCCCCAAATATGCTGTAGGAAGAGGCGGGCGATGATTTGTTTTCGTTCGTTTTCTTCCGCTTCTTTTAACGCTATGACGCTCAAATACAAGTCGCAAAGGCGATTGGCGATTTTTTTGGCGTGATACGTTTGCACGTCTTCTGGCTGTCCGTGAAGTTGTTTTAGAGACTGTATGAGTTCATGCAACCCGCTTTCCACCGGTTTAGCAAATGCGCGTATTCCCGCAGGAAGTGTAGCTAGCTGTTCGCTTATTGTTTGAATAAATGTTTCATGAATGCGGTATTTGCGAATAAGACGCAACACTTCGAGTCCTAAAATGTTTGCTGTTCCTTCCCACACCGTCAACACTTGCGCATCACGAAGCAAACGCGGGGTGACAAAATCTTCAATGTAGCCGTTGCCGCCATGCATTTCAATCGCCTCATGAGCAAACGCAATCGCTTCTTCTGCTGTTCGCATTTTTAAAAGCGCAATTAATAAGCGATTCCACGCTTTTTCTTGCTCAGACGCTTGATCCGGCGTGCGCATCACACGGTCAAAAAAGGAAATTAACTCAAAACAAGCGCTCGTTTGCACTTCTTGACGCGCAGTTAAATTCGCTAGCGTTTCTTTCACCATTGGATACGATGTAAGCCATTGTCCGAACGCTTTGCGATTTGCCCCATATTGCTTCGCTTCCTCTAGCGCCCGTTTCATAATGCCAATCGAGGCGACGGCATTGCAGACGCGCGATAAATTGAGCGCTTCCATCATATAATAAAACCCTTTTTTCGCATCGCCAATTAAATAGGCTTTTGCCCCTTCAAATACGACTTCCGCTGACGGCACAGCGCGAACGCCAAGTTTATCTTTTAAGCGCCGAATGTGAATGCCGTTTAATGTGCCATCGTCGTTGCGCCACGGCACTAAAAATAAACTAAGCCCTTTCGTCCCCGGCTCGCTTCCATCGATGCGCGCCAGCACCATTGCGACGCCGCACATGCCAGCGTTGCTCGCAAAATATTTTTCTCCGTAAATTTCATAATGATCCCCGCACAAAACAGCGCGCACTTCATTTGCACCAACGTCTGAACCGCCTTGGCGCTCCGTTAAAAACGTCGCTCCTTCATACAGCTCGACTTCGCCAGTAGAAATGACGTGCGGCAAATATTTCGCTTTGATTGGTTCGTCGGCAAAATGCTCCAGTACATAAGCCGTCGCCATCGTTAACGTAACCGGGCAATAAAACCCCGGTTCCACTTGCGATAACAAATAGCCTTGGGCATACGAATAGACGTAATTGCCAACGCGGCCAAGCGCAGGAATCGGTTTATGGACATAGCCGACAATGCCTGTTTCATACGTTTCCTTTACTGTTTGTTTATATCCTTCATTCACCCATATTTCTGAAATATCATTGCCAAAACGGTCATATTTGATGAGCCGCGGCTGCCCTTCGCGGTCTGTATGCACCGCGCGTCGGTCGATATCGGTCATGCAAAGCTGCCAAAACTTCTCTAACTCTTCTTCCGCATACGCGTAAAACTCTGGGTCTAAATATTTTTGCAAATTAGCCAATAAATTCGGATCAACTTCGCGTAGCCGTTTCACCATGCATCCCCCTCAACACTTGTTTTAATATTTTTCCTGTCGCGTTGCGCGGCAACTCACGAATTGCTTCGTATAGTCGTGGAATTTTATAGTCTGCGAGTTTATCCGAAAGAAAACGTTTACATTCTTCCGCAAGCTGCTCAATCGGCTCTGTCATGACAACAAACGCTTTCACCGTTTCGCCCCATTCACGATGCGGCACACCAACAACCGCCACATCGGCAATAGCTGGGTGCAACTTTAGCGCATCTTCCACTTCTTTCGGGTAAACGTTCACCCCGCCAGAGATGATCATATCTTTTTTCCGATCGACGATCCAAATGTACCCATCTTCGTCACGACGCGCTAAATCGCCTGTATATAGCCAGCCGTTTTTCACCGTTTCCGCTGTTTTTTCTTCGTCTTTATAATAGCCTTTCATAATTCCTTCTCCAGCTAAGACGATTTCACCGACTTCGCCAAGCGGAACTTCTTTGCCGTGTTCGTCGACAATTTTCACTTCGCAATGGAGGGCGGCATCTTTGCCGACACTGCCTGCCTTTGTCGCGTGTTCTTCCGGCGATAAATACGTCCCGTTTGGTCCTGCCTCGGTTAATCCGTATAAACACATGAACCGATCCGTGCGAAACTGCTTGGCAACAAACTGCACTTCATTCGTTGACAACGGTGCTCCGCCATATGTCCAATATTGGACGGATGATAAATCGTATTCGTGAAGGCGTGGGTGTTTTGCTGTAAGTAAATAAGCGACTGGTGCTCCGAAGAAATGGGTAATTTGATGTTTCGTGACAAGTTCCAGTAACGCTTCTGGAGAAAACGTTGGTGATAACACATGGGTGGCTGCGACGTACATGCCGCCGACAAAAAATAAATGAAGCGGTGCGGAATGGCTAAGCGGCATCATATGCAATAGGCGACTATGTTTATCCATTTTCGTTTCTAGCGCCATCATCGTCGCGACGGCGAAAATGTTGCGCGCTGTAAACAATACTCCTTTTGGTTTACCGGTCGTTCCAGATGTATATAAAATCGTCGTTTCGTCCTCTTCATTCAGCGGGCAAACGATTGGGAAAGGATTGCCATTTGCAACGAGTTGCGTGAACGAACGCCAACCGTCTGCCGCCTCCCCTGTTTTCACCCAAATGACGTCAACCGTACGAACGAGAGGAGTAAGTTCTTGATAAATCCAATCGTGGGCGATGACAGCTTTTGCTTCGCTATGTTCGATAATATATTGCACTTCTTGGGCAGTTAGCCGCGCATTGACTGGCACAACGATGGCGCCAAGGCGCAAGACAGCAAAATACGCATATACAAATTCTTTCGTATTCGGCATATACAATACGACTTTATCACCTTGTGCGATGCCAAGCGAAGCGAGCGAAGAAGCGAGCCGATTGACCGTATCGTCTACTTCTTGATAAGAAAGCGACACGTTTCCATCAATGATCGCTATTTTATTCGGAAACTTTCGCGCATTGCGCGCCAACAACTCAGAAATGTTCATTCCATCTCCTCCAGTTTTTGTAATCGTTCGCGAAAATCCGTCAAAATCGATTCCATCTCTTGTTTTAATTGCATTAAATCCTCGATTCGTTCTGTCACCTCCTTTAGCTTTTGCTCACCGTATGTGATCGTTTTTTCAAGCTGTTTTCGACCGGTGCGATCTTTGTCAAACAAGCTAATCATTTCATGAATTTCTTCTAATGAAAAACCGAAACGTTTGCCGCGCAAAATAAGCTTTAAGACGGCTCGGTCTTTTTTCGTATACAACCGCTGGCCAGACTCGGTGCGGATCGGTGAAATCAGCCCGCGCTCTTCGTAATAACGAATCGTTCGCGTGCTAATATCAAACTGCTCCGCAAGCTGGGAGATCGTGTAATAGTTCATCGTGTTCACCTTTGTTATTTTTTAATTTTCTGAATTTTATTTTAATTTACGTTTACGTAAAAGTCAATGAAAAAGGGTTTTTTCATCATCTTTGGCGAGGAGACCCCGACTTCTAAGCGAGAGCGAAAGTCGAGGAGGAATCGCCCTTCCTCCTTTCTTTTGTATATGATAGAATAAGAATGTGGAGAAAACCGTTGAATCAAGGTACTCCAATCCCCGTTACTCGATGTAGGGAGTTGGTTGCAGGAAACGTTGCAACCGTAAAACATCGAGCGTACATCCGTCTGTTGCGCGTGGCAGTCAAGTACTGCCTACAGACATGCCGAGCCACTCGGTAGCGATATAGGCATGACCTATGTCGTTGGGTAGTCGTCAACCTGCCCCTGATGCAACCCCAAGTCAAGGAAGGAGGACGAAGTCCGTTCGCACTTCTGGGGAGTTGCAAGCCCCCACTTCAAGCGTTAGCTAAGTGGGGGTAGTTGACGCAGACAATATTTTTCTCTCACAATGAAAAAGTCTAAGGCTGTTGCCGTTTGGCAACAGCCTTGCTTATACGTTCGAATGTTCCCATTGTTTGGCGAGCTCAATAAAGAAAGAAAGTGCTTCAGGGTTCGCCATTGAGCCAACGTTCACCGCTTTTTCGAGCGGGAAGCCTAATAAAATTTTACGAATCGGGATTTCCATTTTCTTTCCGTTTAACGTTTTTGGAATTTGTTCGACTTGGTAAATCTCATCTGGAATAAAGCGCGGCGATACGTGCGATTTAATGGCTTCTTTCACTCGTTGTTTTAATGCGTCATCTAGCTCTACCCCTGGCTGAAGAACGACAAACAGCGGCATAAACGATTTCCGCCCCATCACTTCTAAGTCAATAACTAAGCTGTCAAGGATGCCATCGACCGTTTCCACAGCGCGATAAATTTCGCTCGTTCCCATGCGGACACCTGCGCGGTTAATCGTCGAATCAGAGCGGCCGTAAATGACGCAGCTTCCTTCGTCGTCAATTTTAATCCAGTCCCCATGTTTCCACACGCCTGGATACGTATCAAAATAGCTTTCGAGGTAGCGCTTGTCATTTTCGTCGTTCCAGAAAAAGAGCGGCATCGACGGCATCGGCTCAGTAATCACTAACTCCCCAACTTCGTTAATAAGCGAATGTCCATGTTCATCAAACGCTTGTACGTTGGCTCCAAGCGAACGGCATTGTAACATGCCGGCACGAACCGGTAGCACCGGCGACCCACCGACAAATGCGGTGCATACATCCGTTCCCCCACTACACGACACGAGCCAAACATCTTTCACATGTTCGTACACCCAAAGAAATCCTTCGGTTGTCAGCGGCGACCCTGTCGATAAAACCGCTTGTAGTTTGGAAAAATCGTAGTGATCTTTCGGTTGAATGCCTTGTTTCATGCAGACGTTAATAAACGCTGCACTTGTGCCAAAATGGGTAATAGTTGCTTTTTCGGCAAGCTCCCATAACACGTTCGCGTCTGGAAACGTCGGGCTTCCGTCGTAAAGCACAACTGTTGCCCCAACTAACAGTCCACCGATTAAAAAGTTCCACATCATCCAACCAGTCGTTGTAAACCAGAAAAATGTGCTGTCTTGTTTCACGTTACATTCAATCGATAAAATTTTTACATGCTCTAATAAAATACCGCCATGTCCTTGCACGATCGGCTTTGGCAATCCGGTCGTCCCAGAAGAATATAAAATCCAAAGCGGATGAGCAAACGGCACTTGTTCATACACAAGTTCGCCTTCTTCTTGCAAAATGTCCGTCCATAATAAAACAGAATCGTCCCATGCACTTACATCATCACGCAAATACGGAACAACAATCGTCTTTTTTAACGAAGGAAGCTTTTCTTGCAGCTCTTTGACAACAGGCACTTTATCAAACGCTTTTCCATTATATTGACAACCGTCAACCGCAAACAAAATCGTCGGCTCAATTTGTTGGAAGCGGTCAATGACACTATTAGCACCAAAATCTGGTGAACAGCTAGACCAAATCGCGCCAATGCTCGCGCACGCCAAAAACGCAACGACTGTTTCCGGAATGTTCGGCATATAGGCAACGACGCGATCGCCTTGTTTCACACCAAGTTTTTTCAGCGCCGAAGCGACTGCCGCCGTTTGTTGTTTTAACTCTGCCCACGTCACTTCACGTAGCGAAACGCGTTCGGAACGGAACAAAAGCGCTGGCTTCTCTTGCATGTTGCGAAAAATATGTTCTGCATAGTTTAACCGTGCCCCCGGAAACCAGTTTGCCCGCGGCATTTTTCGTTCTTCTAACACACACGTATACGGAGCAGACGACTGAATCTCCCCGTATTCCCACACCGTTTCCCAAAACTGCTCAAGTTTCTCGACGGACCATTTCCATAGCGCCGCATGCGAATCAAATGTAAGCCCTTTTTTCACTTCTAGCCAATTCATGTACTTTTTTACGCTTGATTGTTCGATTTGTTCCTTTGTTGGTGTCCATAAAATATCCCCATCCGTAACCGCTTTCATTTTTCCTCACCTTTCCCCTTTGTGTAAAAACTACAAAAAATTCGGACTATTTTTATCATACCATCTTTTTTCAGGACAAGGAATACGTTCTTTTCGTCAAAAAATGTTCAAAATCGTTGACAAAATGACATTCGCTGAATAAGATAAAATTAAAAGTTGGTTTAGGGAAAAATTATAACCTCTGTACAAATTATTGATAGGAGGGAAACTGTTATGATTGAAGCAAAACTCGCTCGTCTATCCGATGCTCAACCGGGGGAACGGTTCCGTATTGCTACGCTTAATATAGAGGGAACGATGAAACGAAGATTGCTTGATTTAGGATTTGTGCCTGGCAGTGAAATAACGGTCTTACAAAAAAGCCCGTTAGGCGATCCGACCGCCTATCGCGTCAGCCATACGACGATCGCTCTAAGAAAAGAAGAAAGTGATCATATTTACGGGGAGAGAATCGATAATGAATAAACGAGAATATACGATTGCACTCGCAGGAAATCCAAACACGGGAAAAAGTACACTATTTAACGTCTTAACTGGCTTGCGGCAGCATACGGGAAACTGGCCAGGAAAAACAGTCATTCATGCCGAGGGGTTTTTCACCTATAAAAATGAGGAATATCGAATCATCGACCTTCCCGGAACGTATTCGTTATATTCAAATTCAGCGGATGAAGAGGTTGCTCGGGATTTTATTATTTTTGGCAAGCCGGACGTCACGCTTGTCGTATTAGACGCAACCGCACTAGAACGAAATTTAAATTTAGCCCTGCAAGTACTAGAAATGACCGACCGTGTCATTGTTTGTCTTAACTTAATGGACGAAGCGAAAAAGAAAGGAATGGTCATTGATATTGATAATCTTTCCAAAAAACTAGGAGTACCTGTCGTACCGCTTGCCGCGCGCAATAAAGAAGGAATTGAGGAATTGCTCGAAACAATCGCTCGGATGGTACATGGAAAAATTCAAACGAAACCAATTGTTGTTTCGTATAGCCGCGCCATTGAGGAAAAAATCGCCAAACTCCTTCCGCTTGTCAAGGAAGTAGTGGGAGAAGAATATCCGGCGCGCTGGGTGGCGCTTCGTTTATTAGATGGAGATACGTCATTGCTTCACGCCTTGCAGCATCAGCCGCATCATTTGTTAAAGGGGGGGCCGAACTATGCATGCCACTGTTCCGCCAAATCCATTTGATGAATTGATGGATTATGCGAAAAGTTTATCGGACGGCGATACAAGGGAACAAATTGTTTCCTCTATTTTCCAAACATCAAGAGACATTTGCAAAGAAACTATTACGTACACAAAACGTGAAAAGCTGCATGAAACCGAAAAGCTCGATCGTATTTTTACTTCAAAAATCTGGGGATTCCCGATTATGCTCGCGATGCTTGCCGTCGTTATTTATCTTACGATTGCTGGCGCGAATGTCCCTTCTTCTTTGCTCGCGGAGTTTTTTGGTTGGCTTGAAGGGTATATTACACTCTTATTCCAACAGTTGCACGCACCGAGTTGGTTGCACGGTATTCTCGTTTTAGGGCTATACCGCGGAACAACGTGGGTCATCAGCGTCATGTTGCCGCCAATGGCGATTTTCTTCCCTATTTTTTCTTTACTTGAAAATTATGGATATCTTCCACGCGTCGCATTTAATATGGATCGGCTATTTAAAAAATCTGGCGCGCACGGAAAGCAATCGCTAACGATGGCGATGGGGTTCGGCTGCAACGCTGCTGCGATCATGTCCACAAGAATTATCGAATCACCACGCGAACGAATGCTCGCCATTTTAACGAACAACTTCGTTCCATGCAACGGCAGATGGCCAACGTTAATTTTACTTGCTTCCCTCTTTATGGCGGCAGGCTATACTGGAGGGTGGAAAACGTTCGTTACCGCAAGCGTCGTCGTTGCAATGGTCATATTTGGAATTATCGTAACACTTACTGTTTCATGGATACTATCGAAAACGGCGTTGCGCGGTGTGCCGACCCATTATACACTTGAACTACCGCCATATCGCCGTCCAAAAATATGGGATACGATCGTCCGATCTACATTGGATAAATCTGTTTATGTACTAAAACGAGCCGTAACTGTCGCTGCACCAGCAGGCGTGTTAACATGGATATTGGCAAACATTCATGTAGGAGATACAACGGTGCTTGCTTATTCTGCTCAGCTGCTTGATCCGTTTGCGCGCCAATTAGGGCTTGACGGCTATATTTTGTTAGCGTTTATTTTAGGACTTCCAGCAAACGAAATTGTCGTACCGATTTTATTGATGGGCTATTTATCGACTGGAGCGTTAATCGAGGTAGACAGTCTACACTCGCTCAAACAAATTTTTCTGGACCACGGGTGGACGTGGCTAACAGCGTTAAATATGATGCTGTTTTCCTTGCTTCATTATCCGTGCGGCACGACACTTGTCAATATTTATAAAGAAACGAAAAGCAAAAAGTGGACGTTTTTATCGTTCGCCATTCCAACAACGATTGCGATTGTCGTTACGTTTACAACTACCCATCTCGTCCAATGGCTTGGACTGTTGTAAAAAACAACCCGCTCGCCATAAAGGAAAGCGGGTTGTTTTTATACATGCTTAATTTCTTCGATATGTGACACGTCCGCCTCGCTAAGCAACTCCCAGCGTCCGTCCTGCACAAAAACGGTCGTCAAACTCGTTCCGTGCATAAATGGCGGCCTCCAAAGCGCTGTTAATGGCGTTTGTTTTAATCGTGCTACGAGCGTCTTTAACACGACGCCATGTGTCACAATTAACACATGACCAGAACCGTGGCGATTTACGATATCCACTACTGCGGAAAATGCGCGCATTTGTACGTCAATAAACCGCTCGCCTCGCTCTGGTGCATACAAATGCGGCGCATTCCAAAAATGGTCGAATGAAGCGGCATCAAGGTGCTCGATTTGTTCATGCGTTTTTCCTTCCCAATCTCCGAGGAAAATTTCCCGTAGCCTCTCATCTTCGTAAATCGGAATCGACCGTTCGCCGCGAACGATTTTTGCCGTTTCTAACGCTCGCCCGCTCGTACTTGTATAAATGGCGGTCAAATCCACTGCTTCTAATCGTTTGCCAAGCCGGCGCGCATCTTCTCTGCCTTTTTCCGTTAGCGGCGAATCAAGCCAGCCTTGCATTCGTTTTTCTACATTCCATTCCGTTTCCCCATGTCTTGTCAAATATAATGTAAGCACGTTGTTCTCCACTCCTATCCTCTAACAATTACTTGTTAGGGAGTATTCGATCGGTTATATTGTTCAAGCCAATGGACTAGTTTCTCCGCTTCTAGCGACTTACTAAAATAAAATCCTTGAGCAAAGTCGCAATGCATTTGCTGAAGGAGCGATAGTTGTTGATTGGTTTCTACTCCTTCTGCTAATACTTGAATATCAAGGCTTTTCGCTAAGTGGATAATCGTATCGACAATGGTTGCATCTTTTGAATTTTCGACGATTCCTTGAATAAAACTACGGTCAATTTTTAACAATGTCACTGGCAAGTTGCGAATATATGCAAGCGAAGAAAAACCTGTGCCAAAATCATCAATCGCCACTTGCACGCCGATCGTTTTTAACTCTGTTAAAATATGTTTGCCTGTTTCGATATTTTCCATTAAGCCGCTTTCTGTTACTTCTAAAATTAACTGTTCTGGTGCAAAACCGGTTTCATTTAATATGTAAATGACATGCCCGACAAGCTCGGTTCGATTCAACAAAAACGGCGATAAATTGACCGCTAATTTTAACTTTGGAAACTGCGTTTGCCACTCTTTCACTTGCCGGCATGCCTGCTCTAACACCCATAACGTAATTTCAAAAATAAAGCCGCTTTTTTCTGCCAACGGAATAAATTCAAGCGGCGGAATTTCCCCAAGCGTCGGATGCCGCCAGCGAAGCAACGTTTCTACCCCCATTGCCGAACCGTTTCCTAATTCGATTTTCGGTTGGTAACATAAATAAAATTGCTCGCGAATAATCGCAAACGGAAGGTCACGCTTAATAATTTCCGTCCGGTTATGTACTGGTTGGTAAAAATGGTAGCTGTTTTTTCCGCGGTCTTTGACATAATAAAGCGCTTGATCAGCATATTTCATCAGTTGTTCTTGATTGTCCGCATCGCTCGGAAAAAACGCAATCCCAACAGAAAGCGTGGACTGAATCATTTGTTTTTCATACCGAAACGGCTGATGAAACGCTTGAATTAACCGCTCTGCCAATAAAGAGACCTCTTCTTTCGTTGTATGCGGCAATAATAACACAAACTCATCGCCACCAACTCGCGCGAAAAAGTGGTTTCCCTGCAATACGGCTTGTACTCGTTTCACTGCTTCTCGTAAAAAATAATCGCCTGCTTGATGGGAAAAGTGGTCGTTTATCCATTTAAATTTATCAAAATCTAAATAACATATAGCGAACGGCGTTTGTTCATCAATTAGTTGACGAATATATTTTTCAAAATAACTGCGGTTTGCAATGCCTGTTAACGAATCGAAATAAGCGAGTTGATGTAGTTTTTCTTCATATTTCTTACGCTCGCTAATATTTTTCGCCGCGACAACAACATAATCAAGCTCCCCATTCTCGTTAAAAATTACTTTCCCATTCGCTTCCATCCATACCCATTGTCCGTGTAGGTCGAGCCGGCGAAATTCTGCTGTCTGCTTTTCGCCAGTGATATATAGTGTATGTAGTTTCTGTTGCAATTCGTCGACATCGTCACGATGGACGTAGCGAAACAAATCATGAGTTTCGCTTTCTTCCTGAACGACCCCAAACGTATGGACGAACGAAGGAGATAGATATGTCACCTTTTGCTCGCTCGATAAAATTAAAATATAATCAGACGAATATTCGACAATGAGGCGAAATCGTTTTTCGCTCTCTGCTAGCGCTACTTCTAATTGCTTTACTTCCGTTTGGTCACGCAATACGACAATGCAACCGTTTTCCTGTTTTAATGGAACAAGTGTAACATGGACAGGTATTTCGCCCCCATCCTTCCCTTTGATGAGCCGCTCTCGTTTCTCGATTGTTTCCCCTTGGTTCACACGTTCTAAATCCTCGGAAACTGCAAGAAACTGCACATCATGCACATCCTCACCGACTAATGCCTGAAACGCTAGATTGCTATATATAATGCGCCCATTGGCCTCCACGAGCGCAACAGCTTCTGGAAATCGTTGAAAAAAAGTCGCAAAGTTGTCGCCCATATCACTAGTTACCTCTCGAGTATATTTTTACTGCTTCTCTTGTATCTTCATTTTTACTAATCTAACGACAAAAATCAACAAAATGGACAAATTTTTTTCGAAAATCGGAATAAAAATCTCCTATGTTCAAAAACTTGCCGGTTCTTTTTTTCTATGTTAGATTCAAAGTACATACTTAAATAGAGGTAACTGTTCAGCCATTACATAGAAAAAGTTTACGAGATCGGGTTTATTTCTGCTCCCCTTGTCTATACTAGCACCATCCAAGACAAGGGAGGTGAACACGATGGCAAACGTTGTTTTTGATTTCCAACAAGCGGTCTTCACACTCGAAAGCATGGTCGCAAAAATTGAGCGCCAAGCACAAACCATCGAAAAACTCATCAAAGAAAACGAACAATTAAGACAAGAAAACCAGCAACTTCGTCAAGAAAATCAAAAATTGAAAGCACGTATTGCAGAATTAGAAGCCCGCACGAAAAAAAACAGTACCAATAGCCATTTGCCGCCGTCTTCTGACCGGTTTGTGGCGAAATCTCCTTCTCGCCAACCGTCGGAGAAACAGCCGGGAGGGCAACTAGGGCATCGAGGAACGACGCTCCGCCAAGTACCGAATCCTGACCATCGAGTCCTTCACCGCGTGACCAAATGCAAAGGATGTGGTCACTCTTTAGAACATGTTGCTCCGCTTCAAGTAGACATTCGCCAAGTGTTCGACCTCCCAGTGGTTCGAATGGAAGTGACTCAACACGAACGGGAAGTGAAGGGGTGTCCGAAATGTCATCTCGTCCAGCAGGCAGAGTTCCCTTTTTATGTCACGAATCATGTCCAGTACGGACCAGCCATCACTTCCCTTGTTTTATACTGGAATCATGCGCAGTTGATCCCGTGCGAGCGTGTCACGGAGATGGTCAAAGCGCTAGTGGACCATTCGATCAGTGCAGGCACAGTCGTGAACATGACGAGACGATGGCTCCCTGTGTTCAAAGCAGCGCTCGAAGAGATCGAAGCGGCGTTGCTAGCTTCCAAGACGTTGCACGTCGATGAAACGAGCCTGCGTGTGAACAGAAAGAACCAATGGGTGCATGTGGCTTCCACTGCCAAGGTCACCCGATACGGGCTTCATCGTTCCCGTGGAAAGCAAGCGACGGACGACATCGGGATCTTGCCACGGTACAAAGGAACGATGGTACACGATGCGTATTCGGTGTACCCGATGTACACAGAGGCGAGCCATGCCCTTTGCCACGCCCATCATCTCCGGGAGCTTCGGGCATATACAGAACTTTACGGCCATTCATGGTCGAAAGAGATGAGCGAAGCGCTGTTGAAGATGAAACAGGCGGTGGAGAACGCGGGCGGAGCTCTACCGGAGGAGGAAGTCCGGTATTGGGAAGCCGTGTACGACGAGCTTCTAGCGAATGGTCGCCGAGAACTCGAGGAGCGTTGCCGACAAGGCAAGCATGAAGGCGTCCGCAACGCGCAGAATTTCATCCAGCGTCTAGAAAAGCGCAAGCAAGAAGCGCTTCTCTTCCTGCGAAAGAAAGAAGTGCCGTTTGACAACAACCAAGCCGAGCGTGATTTGCGGATGGTGAAAGTCAAACAAAAAATTTCCGGAACGTTTCGTCAGGAAGACGATGCCGAGGCTTTCTGTGTCATTCGCAGCGTCATTTCTACCCTGCAAAAACATGAGAAACCGGCTTGGGAATCGTTGCAAAGACTTCTAAGTGGGGAGTCTCTTCAAACGATTCTCCATTCCTCCTAGGGCATTTTCGATACGGGAAATGCCCTATTGGTGCTGGATTCTGAAAATCTCACTAGTATTGGGCTGAATGGATACAAATAGAGAGGATGAAAAGGATTGAAACGTCCGAGAGCCGTAGCGGCGTGTGTACTATCGCTTAGTTTATTCATGAGCGCCTGTTCTTCTGATGACACAAAAGAACATAAAACCCATTATACAACAAGCCATGGAGACGTACGGGAGTTAACGAAATCGACAGCCCTTCTCCCTTCTTTTTTAAAACAATATGATGAAAATATGGCGGTGCTTTACCAAGAAGCAGCTAAGCATCGACAGTTACTTGAAAACATTCCGTGCTATTGCGGCTGCGGAGCGTCCGCTGGTCATAAAAACAACTACGATTGCTTTGTTTATGAAAATAAAAAAGACGGTTCTATCGTCTGGGATTCTCACGCGACAACATGCGGAGTTTGTTTAGAAATTGCCGCTCAATCGATCGCGGAATATGAACAAGGGAAATCTATAAAAGACATTCGGAAAATGATTGATGAGAAATATAAAGAAGGCTACGCCGAACCAACCCCGACGAAGCCGCTATAAACAAACAGACTATCTCTTCACAAAAGGGATAGCCTGTTTATCTTCCCACGACACTTAACGCCGTGTATAAATCGTACAATGTGTCTAGTTGTTTTTGTTTTATATCGTTTAACATACACTTCCATAATCGAACCATCGCCTGTACGTCTCCATCTGCTGTATGCCGCTGTTCGCATGGGACATTGTAATGTGACAACGCTTCGTCTAACGTCGGAAACAAAAGCGGATGGTGGAGCATCTCCATCACTTGCCGCATTTCAAGAAAACGACCCGTCCATTTCGTTCGGTAATTCGTCCAAAGAAAATGATTGATAAACGACAAGTCATGGCCGATATGGTAACCAATGAGCATCCCCTCACGAATAAACGACAAAAAACGATTCATCTCGTCTTTTAAGGGCGGAGCGGATTTAACGTCTTCTGTACAAATGCCTGTCAGCTCAGAAATATGTTCCGGAATCGCTTTTTCCGGACGAATAAGCCGAAAATAAAAATCGGTGACGTTGCCGTCATGTATTTTCGCTGCGGCGATCGCAAAAATTTCATCGCCATGCTGCGGCGAAAAACCTGTCGTTTCTGTATCGATAATAACAAACGGGACATGCTCTAGCCCCGTATGAATATCTAGTTGTTTTTTCTGTTGTTCTTTTAACAACATCCGCACCCATACCTCTTGTTGAAAGGAATGTCGTTCGTTTTCTGGTACGGCAAATATTTTATCGCTCGGCACCCCAAGCGATAGCATGCGTAACGCGCGCTGCCAAAATCGATGCTGTTCATTCATCGCGTCATCCCCTCACTTGGCGCATGACGACACGTTGCAATTTTTTGGCGACTTTCATCGTTTGCTTTAAACGAGCTCGTTCCGATGTATTCAAAATAGAGAACGGAACGTAATCTCCTGTTGCTTCTAACGAATATTTCAAACGAAAGTAAACGCACGTAACAAGCGCGTCCTGCACTTGCTCCACTAGCGCAACTGGCAACAATGACTGTCTGCCAATCCATTCTATCCTTTCCCATGTCGTCATGACCGAAATATTGCCGACACACGACAAAAACTTAACTGCGTTCACTAGTTGCACATACCCGCTCTGTTTTAAATGGAGGCAACCGCTATACCGCCCCCACCGTTCCAGCTGAAAATTTCCAAACCATCCAAGCGGTACATACGGAAACATGACATGTTCCCCCATTCGCTTTAACAATAGTGAATGATTGCTTAGTTGTTCGATCAACTTCTTTTTGCCGTTATACACTAATTCATGCGCTCCGTAAATCGGTCTCATATCCATCGCAATAAATAGAAAACGAATGTCGTTAGGAAAATGATGGTGAATATACATCGACATTTGCTCTTCCCAATCCCTCACCGATTGACTCCAACGCCGATTTGTCGCCATCACGTTTCCTAGGCAATAAGGATACCCAATCTCCACTAAAAAAGATGTTCCGATTTTTGCTAAATATTGAATGAATGCATAACATTCTCCTTCTTGTCCTAGTGGACAATCAAATAAAATGCCGTTATCTTGATCTGTCCATATGGTCGGCTCCCCTCTTCCTAAACTTCCCATCACATACCAACACCATTTGTCTGGAGGTGTGCCGACCTCGGCTCGTTTCGTTTCCTCCTCCGCCAACATAATCGCTTTTCGAACAAGAGCGTCGTGCACATTGCTTAACGCGCGTGAAAGAGACGCGATAACGTCTCTTTCAATTACATTACGCAGCCGATAAGCTACATCGCGGTGAATTTTATTTAGTTCATTGACCGTCTTTGCCTCAGTAATTTGCTTGAGCAATCCATCTAATTGTTCCATCGTTTTGTCCCCTTGCTTATGGAGTTGCTGTTTTGGAAGAATGGATAAAGGCAGGGTCTAGCTGCTCTGGATAGCCGTAGGAACCGTGCTCGCTAATATCTAATCCCGAAATTTCTTGCTCCGCTGTGACACGAAGACCGATCGTTTTCTTTAAGACAAACAAAATGATAAACGATACAAAAGCGACATACGCCATTGCTCCTAGTACCCCGACGGTCTGTACGATCAACTGATGGAATCCCCCGCCATAGACAAGCCCCGCTTTGCCAATGCCTGTGATTTCTACTAAGCGCGGAGAAGCGAAAAACCCTGTCGAAATCGTGCCGATGATTCCGGCAATTCCGTGAACGGAAAAGGCATAAATCGGATCATCAATTCCTTTTCGTTCAAAATAAACGGACGTCCAAAACGTAAACGAACCAGCAACTGCACCGATGACGACAGCGGCCCATGGCTCGACAAACGCACACGCTGCGGTAATGGCGACAAGCGCAGCGAGCACCCCATTTACCATCGCTGGAATGTCCGCTTTGCCGACAATAATCTTTGCTGTCACAATCGCTGCAATCGCTCCTGCCGCTGCCGCTAAGTTCGTTGTTAACGCGACATAACCGAAAAATCCATCCCCTACTGCCATCGTACTTCCTGCATTAAACCCAAACCAACCGACCCACAAAATAAACCCACCAATCACGGTATATACTTGGTTATGCCCTGGTATGACGTTTGGCGTTTTATCTTTATTAAATTTCCCGATGCGCGGTCCGAGTAACACGGTGGCGACTAACGCAGCAATCGCCCCTTGTAAATGCACGACGGTCGAACCGGCAAAATCTTGCATCCCCATCGTTCCAAGCCAGCCACCGCCCCACACCCAATGGCCGATAACTGGATAAATGGCAATCGTAAAAATCGTCCCGAAAATAAAATAGACAGATAATTTCGCGCGCTCCGCAAAACCGCCCCAAGCAATCGCTAACGAAACCCCCGCAAACCCGAGTTGGAACAAAAATTTAATCGACAATGGTATGTTTGCCCATGCGAGGGAATCGAACGTTCCCTTGCCTTCTTTTAAAAACCAGCCTTCTGTGCCGATGAAGCTGTTTCCTGTGCCAAACGTAATCGCAAAGCCAGCTGCCCAGAACGCTAAAGAAGCAATCGCAAAGCTTAAAATTTGTTTCCCTGCCACATGGCCAGAGTTTTTCATTCGCGTCGACCCCGCTTCAAGCAGCGCAAACCCTGCTTGCATGCCAATCACTAAAACGGCGCTAAGGATAACCCATAATGAATCAAGCGCTAAAGAAATTTCTTTTGGACTCATCTCCATCTCCCTTTCGTCATTTATTTTAACATCTTTATGTTATAATATATTACATAAAAGCAAGTGATTCAACCTTCTTTTTCATTTGTAATCGATTACAAGTAAAAAAGTTTGTTAAAAAACCTAACAAACATATTTGAATAAAAAACAAAAACATCCATATACTACAAAAGAAACAAAAACGAAAGGGTGAGAACATGAAAAAAGAGGAAAAACCACTAGACCATAAAAAAACATCCTCGCAAACACAACCGCGAGGATACGGAGATAAAAAGCTTGAAGGATCGAACCGTCCAGCAGAATAAAAACCTAACGCAGCGGTGGATTTTGCCCTATAAGTAATAAAGGTGCCCGAAGACTCGGACACCTTTATCTTTTCATTGACGCAAGCGTTTGTTTTAGTTGTTCTTCCATGTGCACAAGTTCTCGCTCGACTTGTTGGCGTTTGAGTCGACCCTCTTGCTGAATTTTCAACGTTTCTTCTAACGTTGTGACAAGGTTTTCTTGCGTTTTTTTCAACGTTTCAATGTCAATCAGTCCACGCTCATTTTCTTTTGCTACTTCAATGCTATTTATTTTCAACATTTCCGAATTACGTAACAATAAATCGTTTGTCGTTTCGGCGACTTGCTTTTGCGCCTCGACCGCTTTTTGTTGCCGGAATAGCGTTAGTGCAATGACAATTTGGTTTTTCCAAAGCGGGATAGCGGTTAAAATCGACGATTGAATGCGCTCGACAAGCGTTTGGTTCATATGCTGAATCATGCGAATTTGCGGCGCTGTTTGAATCGTCACTTGTCGGCTTAATTTTAAATCGTGAATGCGTTTCTCTAACCGATCAGCAAACTGCAATAAGTCGTTCACTTCTTGTATTTCCATTTGATTCCCCGAGCGTTCCGCCTGTTCCCGTTTTTCCGGAATCGTTTTTGTCCGCAGCTCTTCTAGTTTGATTTCTGCTGCGGCAATATAAATATTCAACACATCAAAATACTCTTTATTTTTTTCATACAACGTTTCTAACATCATAATGTCGCGAAATAATAACTGCCGATGTTTTTCAAGCTGATCGGCAATTTTATCAATTTCGACGCCGATTTTTTGATATTTGGCCATCATCCCTTGCAGCGAATTTGATATCGAGCCGAATAATCGCGAAAAAAAGCTTTTTTTCGCTGGCAATAAATCGTCCGGATTCACTTCTTTAATTTTGCTCATCAATTCGCTAATGACCTCACCAACAGGTCCAGCGTCTTTTGTTTGCACATGATTTAAAATCGCGTGCGAAAACTTCGACAGTTCCGCCTGCGCCGCCACCCCGTATTGAATGATCGCCTGCTGATTGCTTGGATCAATTTGTTTCGAAAGCTGGAGCGCTTTTTCGCGATGTTCTTGCTTTAACGTATCAATCAGCTTCACCGGACGGCGCTCCTCTACCGTCATCTCTTTTTGTTCCGCCGGTAAAGAAAACGGGTTTTCCAACAGCGAATCAAGCGAGCTTGTCCACTCTTCGTTATCGAACCGATTCATATTCTTGCTCCTTTCTATGTTCTAACGGTTGCTCAAGCGATTGTTCGAGTAGTTTCGTTTCCACTTGCAATGCAAACACATCGTCTGAAAGAATTTCTAACAAGCGCTTTTCTGCTGCAACGACTAATTCGTCTAGTAGCCGCTCTGTTTTGCACAACACTTCTTGCATGTCGGCGTTACGAACGGGTTGGTGAACGAGATACACGTATTTTTCTATCATCGTGACGGAAGAATCTAATTCATGAAGAAAAAAAGACTGCGCCAAACGAAATTTCCGTGGATCCTGCTCGACGGCACGAATCATTTTTTCGATAGTTGCGCTTAGATGTGAGATTTTCTGCCACATCATAAGCGAGCGAACTTTCAAGCGTGCGCGTCGTATCCGCTTCCATTGTTTCCACGCCTGTGCAAGCTCTGTTTGGATATAACGCTTTTCTTCTTTTAACAAATCTGGCGCGACAATGCGCTGCTCCCTTCGTTTCATGTAAATGGATGTAACAACCATCGCTAACGTCCCAGAGAGAAACGAAAGGAAAAAGTGATAGCCAAACGAGAAAAAGGCAACTACAGCCGCTATTAGCCCGATATTCCATGAAACGAACCATCGCCATACCATCATCAGCCATCGTTTCATCTCAAATCCCTTCCTCATCAACAGTTTACTTTCATTATAGCATGCCCTAGTTGTTTATACGAACGAGCCACTTGCTTTGTTTCATGCGAATAGGACAACAGACGTGACGAATATGTTATAAAAAAGGAGATGAAGAAAATGAAAGCAATCGATTGGCAAATGGTGGCGTTTGTCGGGATGACGTTGTTGCAAGACTATTGGTGCTATTTTCGCCTCCCTCGTGTCTATTACTGGCATGTCGTGGAAAACAACCGAAATAAAGCAGCGTAAAAGAAGGTGGTTTTCATGTATTTCCCGCACACTGCTTCACCTGCAAAAACAATCGCTGTTACCGGTCAAGGGACACTACGCGTAAAGCCTGATACGGTCATTATAACGATTGGTATTCGCACCGAGCATACGAGCGCTTTAGAGGCGCTAACAGAAAACGCAACACGCGCCAATGCGATGCTACAAGCGCTAAAAGCAATCGGCGTTGCCAACGAAGACATCGAAACATCTTCGTTTTCCATCTATCCAAAATATACGTACACAAACCAAACTCCTATTCTCGCAGGATATGAAGTAGAGCATATGTTTGATATGACCGTGAAGGATGTCCAAAAAGTTGGCATGATGTACGAAACGGCCGTGACAAACGGGGCAAACATTGCTCGGCAACTGCAATTTAAACTAGCGAACGAACAGCCGCATTATCAACAAGCGCTCACACTCGCCGTTAAAAACGCCCAAGAAAAAGCACGCGTGCTTGCCCGCACTCTCCAACTGCCGCTATATGACGTCCCGATTGAAATAAAAGAGAGCCACCCTTCTCCTCTTCCACCACGAACGATGGTGCTTGCAGATGGGGCAGCACCGCCAATCCAGACGCAAGAAGTCGTCATTAGCGCAACCGTTCACGCCATTTTTTCCTATTAAAAAGGTGTCCACTCGGACACCTTTTTAAAATTTCACTTCCCGCAGCCGCTCTCCGCCGAATAAAACGACTGCTTTCGTTCGTTTTTTTTTGTTTTCCATCAAGGTTACTTCATACATCCCCGGCAAGTACGGACCGTATTTTTTCACAAACGGTTCTTTCGTCGCTTCCCCCTCCACTTTTTCACCGTTCACGAACACGGTCGTATCGGCTTCTGCACGAATGACAAACGAATAAAGCGCCGGCTCAAATACGTATTGGTCAAACAGCAAAAATTTCGTTTCATATACAGTCATCTTAAAAATCGGTGGAACGGATGTTAATCCTTTTATGTATACGTGTTTCGTTTCTTTTTGTTTTTCTAAATCACGTCGAAGTACTTTATAGCCTTTTGGGTGTTTGTCTAAATATAGTAGTAGTGGTGCTAGTGTTTTTTCGTTGATCGGTACATTACTGCGAATTGATGTTTTTAACACGTCCCAATCTTTTTCTTTTAGCGCTTGCTCCAATTGGCGGATGGCCATTTCTTTCCCCATTTCGTTTTTCAGCATCCCATAGCCTTTGATGACGGTAATGCTGATCACAAAAAGGGCGAGCAACACAAAGGCTGTCCAGCTAAACCGCTTGATGCTTCGTTGTTGCGCTGCTTGCCTGCGCTGATCCAAGCGCGTCGGCAGCAGTTGTTCTTCCTTTTCGCTATCTGTCCGCATTATATCATTTTCTTTCACCAGTCTTCCCCTCTCCCGTTTGCTATTCCTCATTCATGTTTATGACAAAAGAAGGGAAAACATGTGAATTCATTAACGACCGGACAGGCTGAGCGTCGCGCACTTCAATCTAATGTATACGAACATGCGTACCAATGCGTCGCTCGCTTGGAAACAGTTCGTTTCCATCCTTTTTTTCTAATTGCTTTCCGACGAACCGGTGAAACCAGCCGTGTCCGACAACTGCAACCGTTCCGTATTTTTCGGAATACTCCATGAGTAAATCGCAAGCTTTTTGGGCGCGGGTGACGGCCTGTGCATACGATTCTACACCGCGTACGTATCCTAAAAACCAGCAGAGCCGCGCAAAAATAAGCCATAGTTGTACTGGCAACCGCAGAAAATGAAGGTGCAAAAACGCAATAGGTGTATCTACTTCACGAAACAGTTCATTTTCCTCGACAAGACACGCCGGCAAAAGCCGTTGCACAGAATGGAGCGCACGCGGCAGCGGGCTTGTAATCACTACATTTGCTTGCTTCATTTTTTGTACCGTCAGCTCTGGAATCGGATCATCAACAGAGATACCATGGGCATCATATGCTGCGATCCACTGAGCAAACTGAGCCGGATTTATCCACCCGCTTTTTTGCCATGCCGATTTTCCATGTCGAATCAAAATAATTTCCATCCCTCTCCCCCACTTACGCACTTTTATTTATGACGATTTTTTGAACACTTGTGAAAAAGTATACATTTTTTCGTCTATTATAATTATAGTTTATTATAGAGTATTTTTTAAGAATCGAGGGAGTGTCCGATGATTGTTCATGAGCTAATGAGCATGGAGTCTATTTTTTCAGAAGAGCTAAAGGAAGGATATCACGTGTTGTTAGGAAAGTACAAAACTGTAGATGTTGTTATGGAAGATACTGAATGTGTACAAGAAATTGATTGCGGTACAGAACAAATTGTCGAAGTAGTGTTTGATCCTGGCAACGAATACTCGCTTATCCGTCTTGGCGCTTATACGTTTAAAGAAACCCCGTCACTTGATGAGTTGCAACGGACGATTTTTACCAACCATGGCGACATTTTTGCAGAAGCGGTCTCAGCGTGAGACCGCTTCTTTTGTCTTTGTCGGTGGCAAATGAACCGCTTTTCCTGTTAATGCTTCCATCGCTTCAAGCAAGCTCTCGTTCACGCTCGGATGCGGATATAGCGGAAACGTAAAATCTTCTTCGCGTCCTGCCATTTCAAGACCAATTGCCCCACTTGAAATTAGTTCCACTGCGCCCGCTCCGATCAGATGAACACCGAGCACCACGTCCGTTTTGGCGTCACTAATGACTTTCACAAGCCCCTCTTTTTGCCCAACAATACTTGCATAACCGTTTCCTGCCAACGGAAACTGCCCCACGCGAATCTCTCCATATTGTTGTTTCGCTTCTTCTTCTGTTAATCCGACGAAAGCGATCGGCGGGGTCGAGTACACAACCGTCGGCAAAAATGTCCAATCGACTTCCGCGGCTTTCCCTGCCATCGTTTCCGCCGCTACTTTTCCTTGCTTAATTGCTTTTACTGCTGACATCGGTCCACCCGTTACATCCCCTACGGCGAAAATGTGCGGGATAGACGTCTGCGCTTGGCGGTTCACCGCCAGAAATCCCTCATCCGTTCGATGTAAGTTCAGCCGCTCGATTCCTAATCCCTCTATGTTCGCCTTCCACAGATAAGAGAAAAAGAAATGCGAGCCTTCTATGGTGAACCGTTCGGCTTTTGTTGTAAATGTCGCACATACTGCGTGCGCTTTTGGCTGTATATTTTCAAGACGACACTGTTTATATACTTTTATTTTCATTTTTTTCAAAAGGCGCTCCCATTCGCGATTAATCGATGGATCCAACGGGAAACTTTCACGTTCCAATATAATCGTTACGTTTGCCCCGAGCGCTCGAAAACTTGTTGCTGCTTCAAGCGCTATATAATCACTCCCATACACGAGTAGATGTTCTGGTATTTCGTTTAATTCGTAGATAGAGTACGCATGGAATACACGATCATCGCTGATTTCTGGCGTTTCTAGCGACGCGCCCGTTGCAATAACCGCATAGCGAAAACGATACACATCAAACGCATCCCCGCGTTCCACACCGATCCGGTCCTCTGCTAAAAAAGATGCCTTTCCTTTCACGATGTCGATTTTATTCGCCTTGCAAAGCGCTTCTATCCCCTGCCGCAACTGGCTAATCACTTTTGTTTTATACTGCTGGAGTTTTGCTAAACGAAACGCTACTTCCGTCCATTCGATCCCCATGTCGTTCATATGAGCAAGCTGGTTTAAACTTTGCGACGCATGAGCAAACACTTTAGATGGGATGCAGCCTTTATTTAAACAAATTCCCCCGACTTCCTCTTTTTCAACAAGCACCACCGATAATCCGAGCTGCGCAGCGCGAATGGCCGCATGATACCCTCCAGGCCCCGCTCCGATGACGACCACATCACGCTCATGGGCAAGTTCACCGACAACCACGTTATATCAACTCCATCCACATCAAGTTTGGATTTTCAATCAATTTAGCGAAATAGTTCGTGAATGCAACAGCCGTTGCTCCGTCCGCGACACGATGGTCAAACGACATCGAGATGTTCATCATCGCCCGAATCGCGATTTCATCATTTTCCGTGACGACTGGGCGCTTTTTCGTTTTATGAAACGCAACTAGCGCTACTTCCGGATAGTTAATGATCGGCGTCGCCCCAATGCTCCCCCCGAGCGGTCCAACGTTGCTAATGGTGAACGTTCCGCCCGTCATATCAGAAATCGTAAGGGTATTTTCTAACGCCTTTTTCGTTAGCGCTTTCATTTCTTCATGAATTTGCCGAAGTGATTTCGTTTCGACATGCTTAATAACAGGAACAACTAACCCTTCTTCCGTATCGACGGCGATGCCGAAATGATGCTCTGTTTGCAGATGAATGCACTCATTTTCTTCATCGAGCCTCGCATTAAAAATCGGAAATTGTTTTAGCGCAAGTGAAAGTGCTTTAATGAAAAATGCTGTAGCTGAAATCGCAACGTCTTGTTTCTTTAATGCTTCTCGCACTGCTAGTAATTCCGTCACATCGATTTCTTCAAAATGCGTACAGTGCGCAATCGTCATGAGCGATTGCACCATTTTTTTCGCAATTTGCTTGCGGCGCCCGCGGAATGGGATGATTCCCTCATGATTTTCGTTCGTTTTTGTCACCGTTCGTTGCGGCTGTACAGGCTTTTCTGCCACCGGTTGCCATTGTTGGGCTTTAAGGTAGCAATATACATCGTCATCCGTAATGCGTCCTGCCGGGCCTGTTCCGTTGACGAGTGCTAAATCCACCCCATGCTCTCGAGCGATTTTTCTTGTGTAGGGAGAGGCAAGAATTCGTTGACGTCTCGCCGGTTCTTGAATAAAATGGCGTTCTCCTTCTCTCTCGACGATTGCTGCTAGTTGTTCTTTCACTCGTTGTTGGTTTTCCGTGCGCAACGATAATAACGTCGTTCCGACTACGACTGTTTGCCCTTCTGGAATGAAAATATCGTCTACCGTTCCTGCTGCTGGTGCAGGAATTTCCGCCACCATTTTATCCGTCTGCACTTCGACAAGCGGCTGATCGGCTTTTACATGTTCTCCTTTTTTCACAAGATAATGGACGACAACCGCTTCCGTCATCCCTTCTCCGATGTCGTGAAGTTTCACTTCTACCATTTCTCCTGCCCCCCTTAAAACGTCACCGCTTTTTCCATCGCATGTAAGACGCGTTCCGGTGTCGGCAAATAATAATCTTCTAACGAAAAAAACGGAACCGGAACGTCAAACCCTGTCACCCGTTCAACAGGCGCTTTCTGGTATAAAAAGCATTCGTCATTAATGAGCGCAATCAGATCATTGGCAACCCCTCCAGTGGCATGTGCTTCTTGCACAATCACCGTGCGCCCTGTTTTTTGTACCGACTCTACAATCAGCTCGCGGTCGAGTGGATATAATGTGCGCAAGTCAATGACATCGGCAGCAATCCCTTTTTTCGCCGCTTCTTCCGCTGCTTTCATCGCTATTGGCACCATCGCTCCCCAAGCAATGACCGTCACATCTTCTCCTTCTCGAATCCTTTTCCCTTTGCCGATTTCGATTGTATATTTTCCTTCCGGCACTTCTTCACGAAAGGAGCGATAACATCTCATCGGCTCTAGAAACAGCACCGGATCAGGATCTTCAATCGCCGCAATTAATAGCCCTTTTGCATCATATGGGGTCGACGGACATACGACTTTCATGCCTGGCATATGGGTAAACAATGCTTCTGTGCTATCGGAATGGATTTCTGGGGCGCGCACTCCTGCGCCGTACGGGGCGCGAATGACCATTGGGACAGTAAAGCGTCCGAGCGTTCGCGAACGAATCCTTGCCGCATGGGTCATAATTTGTTCATACGCTGGATAAATAAACCCTAAAAACTGAATTTCAACGACTGGACGAAGCCCATTTACTGCCATGCCGATTGCTGCACCTGTAAATCCCGCTTCGCTTAGCGGGGTGTCGATGACGCGATCCTCACCAAATTCCGCCTGTAACCCGTCCGTCGCACGAAATACCCCACCGTTTTTGCCGACGTCCTCTCCAAGCACTAATACATCTTCCCGCTCCCTTAGCATCGTTCGAAGCGCATCTGTAACCGCTCGCACGAGCGTTAACGTATTCGTTTTAACCGTCGTTGTCATGCTTGCTCCCTCCATGTGGTATACATTTGTTTTTGTTGCTCAATCGTCCATGTCGGCGCAGCGAATACAAAGTCAAACATATCCGTCGGATTCGCCTCTGGAAACTGCTCCATTTCTGCCACTGCCTGCTCGATTTCACTATGAACTTTTTCTTGCATCGCACTTATTTGCTGTTCGTCCCACCAACCGGCTTTTTGCAAAAACCGTTCGACGCGCAAAATCGGATCGCACTCGCGTCTTCGTTTGCTTTCTTCTTGGTCGCGGTATTTTGTCGGGTCATCTGCGGTCGTGTGCGCCCCGTACCGCCACGTCACTGCCTCAATTAACGTTGGCCCTTCACCGTTTCGCGCGCGATCAAGCGCCTTTTTTGTTTCGAAATAGACAGCGAAAATATCGTTGCCGTCGACACGAACCCCTGGAATGTCGTACGCCAGCGCTTTTTGTGCAATCGTTTTCGATTTCATCTGCCGCGCAATCGGCACAGAAATGGCGTATTGGTTGTTTTGGTTAAAGAACACTACCGGCACATGAAAAACGCTCGCGATGTTTAGCCCTTCATGGAAATCCCCTTCCGATGTCGCCCCGTCGCCAAAATAAACAATGACAGCGTTTTTCGTTCCTTTTCGTTTTTCCGCGTACGCTGCGCCCGCTGCATGCGGAAGCTGGGTGGCAATCGGTACACTTGGAGGAAAAATTTTCTTCCCTTCTGGCGGGACACACCCTTCGTTTCTTCCTTTCCAATACAATAAAATGCGTACGAGCGAATGACCGAACGTCATCGTCGCCCCATGGTCGCGATATGTCGGAAACAGCCAATCATCGTTCGCTAGCGCAAGCGCGCTGCCAACTTGGCTCGCTTCTTGCCCTTCGTATGGGGCGTATGTTCCGATTCTCCCTTGGCGCTGGAGGCTGACGCATTTTCGGTCAAACGTTCTTGTTCGGATGAGATGGTAATACATCATCATCACAAGCTCTTTCGTCAATTTTTCGCGGTACTCTGACAATGCAACATTGCCTTCCTCATCAACGATTTTTATGATTGGAAATTGTTCCATTCCATCCCCTTCTTTCGTTGTTAGTTACCACCGAACATCCCATTTCGGTCGTTTTTTATGGGTGAAAAAATGATTGCGTCGGCTTCGCATTTCAAGACGCTGTTCACAAAAACGGTTTGCTGCCTCGACTGTCGTGATTTGTTCGTTTTCTGCTTGGCGGTAAATTTCTAAAAGCGTCGTATAAATCGCTTTTGTTTTATTTAATACGCGCGCTTTGTTCGGGCCATATAACTCATCCGCGACTTGAATCAGTCCGCCTGCATTCACGATATAATCCGGCGCATATAAAATCCCTTTGTCCCGTAACTGCTTTCCGTAACTTCCATCCAACAGCTGATTGTTCGCTGACCCGACAATCGCTTTTACTTTCAACTGTTCCATTGTATCGTCATTGACAACATTCCCGAACGCGCACGGCACAAACACGTCGGCCTCGACTCGATAAATGTCTGCTCCCTTCACAACTTTGACGCTGCCACCTACTTTTTTCGCATGGGCAACGATTGCCTCGACCGCTGATACGTTAATATCACATACATAAAGGTCAGCTCCTTGATCGAGCAGTTGCTCTGCTACTTTATATCCGACTTTGCCAAGTCCCTGAATCGCATACGTTTTGCCCGAAAGTTCGTCGCTTCCCCATAGCACGTGGCTTGTTGCTTGAAGACCGTAAATCACCCCTAATGCCGTCGGAACCGATGAATCCCCGCTTCCACCATACGCTTCCGGCACACCAACAATGCAGTTCGTTTCTTTCATCGCATGAACGAAATCGTCCGGCGTTGTCCCCATATCCGTTCCTGTATAAAAACGTCCGTTTAGCGATTCCACAAACTGTCCGAATGCACGAAACAGTTCTGGGGTTTTATGCCTAGGGTCGCCGATAATGACCGCTTTACCGCCACCGAAATCGACATCTGCCGCAATGCATTTATACGTCATTCCTTTTGAAAGGCGAAGCACATCCACAAGCGCCGCTTCCATGGTCGGGTATGGCTGCATTCGACACCCACCCAATGCGGGACCGAGCGTCGTGTTATGAATCGCGATAATGGCTTGCAGCCCTGTTTTCTCATCATTGCAAAAAACAACTTGTTCATGCTCTTTCATTTGCGTAAAAAGATCGGTTTTCCATTCACTAAGCACCGCGCTCATCGTTCGTCCCCCTATCTAGCATTTGGCGAATTTTTTCTTTTGGCAAAATGACTTGCTTCACTTCGCCAATACCGATGACGCCTGTTTCATTTTTTACTTCTACATCCGTAATCACTACGTTGTCGCGCAGTTCTTTTACGGTGGCAGTCACCGTAACGAGCGAGCCTTCAGGAGTTGGCGCTACATGTTTCACTGTCACTGCCGCTCCCATCCCTTCTTCATGATCCTCTAAGTATGGCAAAATGATTTTGCGCGACGCCCATTCCATATGATAGACCATTGATACCGTCGAGTACGCTGGATGGACAACAACCCCTTCGAATTGGGCAAACATTTCTGGGGTGACGATTGCCTGCACCACCGCCTTATCTCCCACTTTCATCCCCCGTTTCATTTATGTCACCTCTTTTTAATTACGTTTTATAAACGTCATATAAAAATAATATTTTAAAAAATACAACAATATAGCGGATTTCCCTTTAAAATAAAACATTTTAGCGATGTAAAGCGTTTAATTTGTAAACGTTTACATCATTAATATAATAAAAATATTTATTAACGTGTAAATAACGTTATGATAATTAAATATTATCAATTGAATAATTTGAAAGTCAATAATTTTCTTAAAAATATGAAAAAGCACCCCAATTCACGGGATGCTTTATTCTCCGAATAAGTCATGAAGCTTTTTCCACTGTTCTTTCGCTTCATTCATCATCTCAGCGAACAATTGTTGGACAGTCGGGACATGCTCAATAAGTCCAGCAATTTGCCCAGCATTTACAAATCCGCCTGTCAAATCACCTGCTAATGCGCCGCGGCGATGGTAGTCTTCGGACGTGTGGCGGTTGAACTCTTCTAGCGAAATCCCTGCTTCTTCATACTGCAATAACTTCTCGGCATACGGGGTGCGCATAATTCTTCGCACCCTGCCAACGGAACGACCGACAATTACCGTTTCGTTTTCATCGGCAGCTAAAATCCGCTGTTTATACGCTTCATGAAATGGTGCTTCTTGCGTCGCAATAAGCCGCGTTCCTAACTGCACCCCTTCCGCCCCAAGCGCCAAAGCCGCTAACAACCCTTTTCCATCGCCAATTCCACCCGCCGCAACGACCGGCACTTGAACTGCTTGGACAATTTGCGGAATTAATGTCATCGTCGTAAGTTCTAAATTGGAATTAATCCCTGCCGCCTCGTACCCTTCCGCCACAAGCACATCCGCCCCCGCCGCTTCCGCTTTTTTCGCTTGCTTAACCGACGCGACAACGACGATAATTTTCACCCCTCGTTCTTTCAAACGCGGGATAAATGGCGCAGGATTTCCTGCAGATAACGACACGACCGGTATGTGATATTTTTCAACGAGCGCTACCATTTCTTCCGCATACGTTGTCACTTGAATTGGAATATTGACTGCAAACGGGCGGCTCGTCCGGCGCTTCGTTTCCACGATAATCGCCTCTACTTCATCAGGAGCCATCGTGCCAACCCCGATTGTTCCAAGCCCGCCTGCTTCCGAAACAGCGCTTGTCAACGGGGCATTGCTAATATTCCCCATCCCCCCTTGAATGATCGGATAACGAATGTTTAATAGGCGACAAACATCATTCATCAAATTCCCACCCCGTTAAAAATATGTTATACTTATTATAACCTTATCACATTTCAAGGGGGATGGAAATGATTTATTCTTACAACGGAAAAACACCAACGCTCGACGAAACGGTATTTGTTGCTCCTGGCGCTCATATTATTGGCGATGTCACGATCGGCAAAGAATCGACGATTTGGTTTAACGCCGTGTTGCGCGGGGATGAGGCGCCAATTATCATCGGTGAACGCTCAAGCATCCAAGATAACTCGACGTGCCATTTATATGAAGGATTTCCGCTCATTGTTGAAGACGAAGTAACGGTCGGACATAATGTCATTTTGCATGGATGCACGATTCGCAAACGCTCGATTATCGGCATGGGGTCGACGATTTTAGACGGCGCAGAAATCGGAGAAGAGTGCATTATTGGTGCCAACACGCTTATCCCATCTGGCAAAAAAATTCCGCCGCGTTCGTTAGTGATGGGTTCACCTGGGAAAGTCGTCCGCGAAATTACCGAACAAGACCTTGCCCTTATTCAACTGTCGATTGATACATACGTTCAAAAAGGAAAAGAGTATCGCGCGTTATTAGGGCGTTAAAAGACAAAAAGCACTGTTTAGACACAGTGCTTTTCTTACTCCGCAATTAATGGGTGGTCGTACACGTCGTACTGCTCTGCTTTTTTCTCTAATTCATTGCCGTCGGTAAACACTTCTTCAAAAAAGCGGCTTGCTGGTTTTGCCAATTCTTTATAATATTCGCTAAACAACGACGCGGCGTGGCTACCCATCCATTCCCGCGGCAACAACTCTTCCGGAAGCCCTGGGTCGATAAATAAAAACTTCCGATATTCGTGCACAAGCTTCGTCCGCTCAACAAAACATTCAGCATCAGACATTTCCCCGCGCTGAATTTTATGTTTGTCAATCACGTATTTTTGGCTGTACTCGGAAATAAACTGTTCATATTTCTGATTGATCGCTGCTAAATCCCAACACTTTTCCACAAGCTGCTCATTCGTATGCGGTCCGTCATATTGGGCAATAAAAAAATCAACGTACGGCTCAATTTGATATTTATCAATTAAATCATATACTTGTTTTTCTAAGTTGTTTGGCGAAATCCAGCAACTGTTGGAAATCGTTCCGAACCCGCTCCATACGAGCTCTTTTCGTAATTCATCACGCAACGCCCGTTTTTCTTCTGGAATCGTATAGACGAAAATGCGCCATTTTCCGTCCCATTTTTCCGGTCGGATTTTATAAATCCGTTTCGCTGCTTCTTCGATTCGTTTTACCCCTCGCTCGGTTAACGAATAATAGCTTTTATTTCCTTTTTTCTCGGCTTGTACCCATCCTTGCTTGCTCATGCGGGAAATCGCCGCACGGACTGCTTGGTCGTTATGCCCGAATTCTTTTAGCAAACGAATTAAACTGCCAATCCAAATTTGATTGCCGTAGTGGCGGATATAGTCCCCGTAAATCGTAAAAATCATCGATCGCGTATTCATCGCAGACACCCTTCGTTTTCAAAATACAACGTTTTCCTGACGCGCTTTCATGGTTCAGTATTTTAGCAAATTTTTATAACGCTGACAACACGAAAAAAGAAAAAACGCAAAATCCATGAGCGGCGTTTCGCCCATGGATCGTCTTGCTTAATCTACATTTTCTACAATCGTCGCAATTCCTTGTCCGACGCCGATGCACATCGTTGCTAAACCATATCGGACATGCCGGCGCTTCATTTCATAGATTAATGTCGTTAAAATTCGCGCGCCGCTTGCTCCGAGTGGATGTCCAAACGCAATCGCTCCCCCGTTCACGTTCACTTTTTCTTTCTTAAGCGCAAGCTGGTTGATACACTCTAACGCTTGCGAAGCGAACGCTTCGTTTAATTCGACGAGTCCAATCTCTTCAATTGTTAGTCCGGCACGCTTTAACGCCTTTTGTGTCGCATAAATCGGACCAAGCCCCATGACCGCTGGCTCTAGACCGGCAACGGCAGATGTCGTATATTTCACAAGCGGCGTCATCCCGAGTTCTTTCGCTTTGTCGGCACTCATTAAAAGCAATGCCGCCGCCCCATCATTGACGCCAGAAGCATTTCCCGCTGTGACGGTCCCATCTTCAAATAATGGGCGCAATTTTGCCAATTTCTCAAGTGTAGTATCTGGACGTGGATGTTCATCTTTGTCGACCACAACTTCTGTTCCTTTCCTGTCACGATAGACGACAGGAACTAGTTCATTCGCAAATAAATTCGCCTCGATCGCTCCCTTCGCTTTCATCTGACTTTCATACGCAAATTCGTCTTGTGCTTCGCGGGAAATTCCATACCGCTTGGCTACATTTTCAGCGGTTTGTGGCATGCTGTCGGTTCCATACATTTCGTGCAATTTTGGGTGAATAAACCGCCAGCCGATCGTCGTATCAAACATTTCCAAATTGCCGCGCGGAAAGTCTTGGTCGGGCTTCGCCATAACAAAAGGCGCGCGCGTCATACTTTCCGTCCCACCAGCAATGACAATGTCTGCTTCTCCTATCATAATGGCGCGCGCCGCATAATTCACTGCATCCAGTCCTGACCCGCACAAGCGGTTCACTGTCGTCCCAGCTACTTCGACCGGTAAGCCAGCCAATAACGCCGACATACGGGCGACGTTTCGATTATCTTCCCCCGCTTGATTTGCATTGCCGAGAACCACTTCTTCAATTTGCTCGACCGGAAGTGACGGATTGCGTTCGATGAGCGCGCGAATAACAATTGCTCCTAAATCGTCAGGGCGAACGTCTTTAAGTGCTCCTTTATACTTTCCAATCGGCGTCCGCACTGCATCGACAATGACGACTTCTTTCATCATTATATATCTCCCTTCTGCGCGTTCGGTATATTAAGAAAAGCGCAAAGCGCCTGCCTATCAGCGAAGAGCGCACAAGCCCCATTGAATTACGTCTGATGCTTTGTTATCTTTGAAAAAACCCTTCATTATTCTTTTTTCGTGTAATCATACACCCCTTTGCCTGTTTTTCTTCCAAGTCGTCCTGCTTTGACATATTGTTCTAATAGCGGGGCTGGGCGGTATTTTTCTCCGAGTTTTTCATGCAAATATTTTAAGTTGTTCAATCGTGTATCTAATCCGACTAAATCGGCTAATTCAAACGGCCCCATCGGATAATTGAGGCCAAGTTTAATAGCTTTATCAATTTGCTCTGGCGTACCTACCCCTTCTTGCAGCATATAAAACGCTTCGTTGCCGACTAATGCGCTAATTCGGCTTGTAACAAACCCTGGAAATTCATTTACAACGACCGTTTCTTTTCCCATTTGCTCCGCCACTTGTTGAATGACTTCCGCTGTGTCATCGCTCGTTTCCAACCCGCGAATGATTTCGACAAGCTTCATTTTATGAACCGGATTAAAAAAGTGCATCGCAATGACTTTTTCCGGACGTTTCGTAAACGAGGCGATCTCCGTTGGACTCATCGTCGACGTATTTGTGGCAAAATAGCATGTTTGTGGCGCATATTCGTCGATTGTTTCAAACACATGCTTTTTAATCTCTAATTTTTCTGGGACGGCTTCAATGACTAAATCCGCCTTTTTCACTGCTTCCACTAGGTCGGTCGAATACGTAAGGCGCTCCTGTGCGTCGCGTTTTGCTGAGGCGGTTATTTTGTTTAACGACACCGCTTTTTCAAAAATAGCATCTATTTCTTTTTTGGCGCTTTGCAATTGTTCGTCCTTAATATCCACGAGCGTTGTCGCAAACCCTCCTGCCGCACTTACATATGCAATGCCTCGTCCCATCACGCCTGAACCGACAACAACTAACTGGCGAATCATCGACTCTCTCTCCTTTACCATCATAGTAGACGTCCATGTGCACTGAATATGAACGTGTGATAGAAAATGCATATAAAAGACAAAAGCGAAAACGAGCACCCATCCGCAGATGGAAGTGCTCGGAAAATGTTAGAGACCGAAAGGATTGAGCGGACGGCTTCCGTAGTACGATAAAATACTTTTCGTTTCCGTGTATAGATCGAGCGTTTCTACACAAAGTTCCCGACCAAATCCAGATTGTTTATACCCGCCAAACGGTGTGCCAGGAAACGCAGAAAATGGACTGTTAATCATCACAATTCCTGCTTGAATTTGTTTTGCCACACGAAGGGCACGAGCATGGTCTTTCGTCCAAATCGCTGAACCTAATCCGTATTCGCTGTCGTTTGCCAATTTGATGACTTCCTTTTCATCACTGAATGTCATGACGACCACGACTGGACCAAAAATTTCTTCCTTGACAACTTTCATTTGATGGTGGACGTTCGTAATAATCGTTGGCTCATACCAATAGCCATTTTCAAACCCTTCGACTTTTGCTTCTTTTCCGCCAGTGACAATCGTTGCTCCTTCTTCGACCGCGGAGCGAACATAGCCGTCAATGACTTCTAGTTGTTCGCGGCTAATAATTGCCCCAACATGCGTTCCTTGATCAAATGGGTTGCCGAGGGTTAGTTTTTTTGTTTTCTCCACAAACTTTTCCATAAACGTATCGTAAATGCTTTCATGGACGTACAAGCGCGAGCGTGCTTCACATGATTGGCCTGTATTGTAGAACATACCGAATAATGCACCATCTACCGCCGCATCGATATCGGCATCTTCAAACACAATGTTTGGTGATTTTCCACCGAGTTCTAATGTGACACGCTTTAACGTTTTCGAGGCTTTTTCCATAATGTCTTTCCCGACTGGCGTTGAACCGGTAAAAGCTACTTTATCCACAAGTGGATGCTCGACTAAATAGTTGCCTACTTCCGAGCCAGAACCAGTGACGACGTTCACGACCCCTTCCGGAACCCCCGCCTCGTGGCAAATTTCCGCAAGTACAATGCATGTGAGCGGCGTCAAGGAAGCTGGTTTAACAACGACGGAGCAGCCAGCAGCAATGGCTGGAGCGATCTTCCATGCTGCCATCATTAACGGATAGTTCCACGGGATAATTTGCGCGCATACACCGACCGGTTCTTTTTCGGTAAAGTTATGAAATGCACCTGGCATATTGTTTACCGTGCCACGATGGCTGACGATCGCACTTGCATAAAACTCAAAATCTTCGATCGCTTGCATCACCTGTCCTTGCGCAGCTGACAACGCTTTTCCTGTATCTAAAATCTCCAATTCTACTAATTCGTTAAACCGTGCCCGCATAATCGAAGCAATTTTGTTTAGAATACGCGCCCGTTTATTCACCGGAAAATGACGCCATTTCCCGTAATCAAACGCTTGGCGTGCCGCTAAAACCGCCCGTTCTGCATCCTCTCTCGTCCCTTTTGCTACTTTGGCGACCGGTTCGCCTGTTGCCGGGTTATACGTTGTAAACGTTTCGCCAGAAGAACTTTCGACGCGTTCCCCGTTAATAATCAAGTGATACGTGTCACGCTTTGTTTCAAGTTTTTCCATTTTTTGTTCTCTAACCGTTGCCACTAGTCACACACTCCTTTTGGTGAAAATGTTTAATTTTTGTTGGATAGAGAGCTCCATCTACTCATAGGTGTTTAGTTACTTCCCTTGAAATGTCGCTCGCCGTTTTTCGAAAAAGGCGTGAACGCCTTCGCGATGGTCTTTGGTCAGCCCAGCGATTCGCTGGGCAAACGCTTCTTTTTCTAAATATTCTGCAAACGAGTGGTCCCAGCTTTGCCGTAAACAGCGTTTGATCAGCCCGATCGCTTTTGTTGGCATATTCGCCAGCTTTTCCGCAAATCGAGCGACTTCTTCTTCCCATGCCTCTTCCGAAATGACAGCAGTCACAAGTCCAAGTTCGTGCGCTTTTTGCGCCGTCACTTTTTCCCCAAAAACCGCTAACTCAAGCGCTTTTGCATGACCGATAAGACGCGGCAAGTAATAGAGGTTCCCTGCGTCTGGAATTAGCCCAACGTGAATAAACGCTTCCACAAAGCTTGCTTTTTCCGACGCAAGGCGAAAATCGCACGCTAAGGCAAGACTCATCCCTGCTCCCGCGGCAACTCCATTCACTGCCGCAATGACAGGCTTTTCGAAAGAATGAAGCGCTTTCATCATTGGCGCATAACGCGTCCGAAGTACGTCCCCATGATCCATGTCTTCTGTCACACCGCCAAGATCTTCTCCCGAGCAAAACGCTCTTCCGGCACCTGTAATGACTAGGCAGCGAACGGATTCGTCATTGGCTACTTGCCTGAGCGCTGCTGTAATCTCTTTATTCATTTGTTCGGTAAACGCATTTAATTTATCTGGGCGGTTCAACGTTAGCCACGCCACTTGCTGACGAATATCGTAACGAATCGTTTCGTACAAGGACAGCCCTACTTTCCTTGAAATTTCGGTTTCCGTTTTTCCATAAATGCTTGCATTCCCTCTTTTTGGTCTGCGGAAGCAAACAGGAGATAAAAATTCTTTCGTTCAAACTGCATCCCTTCATATAGTGAATAATCAACCGCTTTATGAACGGCTTCTTTTATAAAACGGACAGATAAAGGAGGCTGAGCCGCTAATTTTTGCGCAAATCTCATCGTTTCCTCCACCAGCAGTTCTGGCGCAATGAGACGATTGACGATTCCTAGGTCGTAAGCGGTTTTCGCCGACATCCGCTCTCCTGTCCAAAGCCATTCGAGCGCTTTTGTTTTGCCGATTAGCTTCGTCAACCGCTGTGTCCCTCCCGCTCCCGGCATAACGCCAATATTCACTTCTGGAAAGCCAAATTCCGCCGTTTCGGAAGCAAACAACAAATCGCAGCAAAGCGCCAGTTCAAACCCTCCTCCTAACGCAAATCCATGAACCGCAGCAATCATCGGTTTTTTAATAAGCGCCAATCGATCCCATTCAGCAAACTGATTGAGTAAATCAAGCGTAATCGGGTCATCGTTAGCCATCTCGTCAATATCTGCCCCCGCCGCAAACGCTCTTCCTTTTCCAGTTAACACGATAACGCGAACGTCATCGTTGCGGTCATATGATTCGATGGCGCGAACGATTTCGGTGACCATCGGGCGGTTTAGTGCATTCAATACGTGCGGACGGTTTAATTCAATAACTGCAACCATTCCTTCCACCCGTGTTTGAATATGCAAAAACTCATTCATTGCCCATTTCCTCGCCAATCATTAATGTGACAAGATCGCCGGCAAATGACATTAAATCTTTTCCGGATGCTTTTGCTTCGCTCGTTTTCATCGCTTCTTTTAACGCTTCATGGCTGTCGTAATACATTTCGCATAGCAAATAATACTCGCTTTCGCCCCGCATCGGCGTGCCGACAATTTTCGTTACTTCCATTTTGCGAAGCCCCGGAATTTTTGCTGTAATTGGGGCATGCGTTCCAAAATAATGCTCATCAAATGCTTGCTTATCTTTCGGTTGTTTGTAAAGGGCAATCATTTTTACCATTTTTCTCTTCTCCTTTTCTGTGAAACTAACGGATCCATCATTGCGTGTTTTCATGCCTAGATAGTGAGCCAAACTTGCTAGTGGATGTTTTTTACATCCAAACGGAAATCGGTTTTAATGCTTCAAACGGGTTTTTGCATTGTTTGCAATAAAAAATGCTGCGGCATGCGGTCGGTCCGAAGATGTTTTCCATCATCGTATAAGGAGAGTGACAATACGGACATTCCACTTGCCATTCCCCGCTTGGGCCGGTTTGTTTCGGAGGCGGGGCGATGCCAAATTCTTTTAGCTTTTCCCGCCCTTGCTCCGTAATACGCTCCGACGTCCATGGCGGATGGTGGATAAATTCTACCGTTACCCGTTCAACTCCTTCTAAACTAGCCAACACTTGTTCGACACGCTGTCGAATGATATCGAGCGCTGGGCAGCCGATGAACGTTGGCAATAACTTTACGATTGCCTCGCCACTATCGAACTGTACAGCTTCTACCATGCCGAGCTCCACAATGCTAACCGAATCAATCTCTGGGTCTTTGACCGCTTCAAGCGCAGCGACAAGTTGTTCCTTCATATCCCCTCTTCCTTTCTAAGAAACTACCAAATGGCTAGAGGATCGAGACGATAGACTTCGGATAATATCGCGAGCGCTTCCACTAAATCCGGTGTATGTTCGCCATTTCGACCATTGCCTCGTTTCATAGGAAACTCACTTGGCAACTCGAGGTTCGTTTGTTCAAACACTGGCTTCGTTATTTGGAGCCAACGTGCCTTTAGCACTTCTTCGCTATCGATTAACCCACATTCGACCATTTTCTCTCCCTTTTCTCCAAGCGAAAACACGCCGGCGAAATCATCGAACACTTTCTCAATTGCTTTTTTCATTCGTTCCCGCGCCTCGCCTCCAGCGTTGACTAACTGCACAAACCACGTTTTCCAATGCATCAGGTGATAATAAAGTTCCATGTTCACTTTTACCGCTACTTGTGAAAGTGGTTCGTAGGAACAATTTTTCAATGAATCGATGCGCACTTTTTTCGCTTGCGCATAAAAATAGTTTCTTACTACCGCAAACGCCCAATCGTACTGCGGCTCATGCAAATAATGACCTAGTCCATTTACTTCCTCTAGCAAAATAGCGTTTCGTCTTTCCGCGGCCGTGCGTCTGTGGGCGAGATCGTCGGCACGCCCAATTCCGATGTCTTCTAGCAGCTGATAATACATTGCCGCATGCCCCATCGTATCTTGCGTGATCGAGGAAAAAGCCACGTCCTCTTCAATATGAGGGGCAAGACCTAGCCATTCCGAACCACGATAGGCGACGATGAAATCGTCATCGGCGAGCTGAAATAATAATTCGACAAGCGCTGCTTTATATTCAGGAAGCTGGTGAAGTTCTTCCGGTTTTGTGACAATCATCGTTGAATCTCCCCCTTCCATGATAAAATTTCTTTCTCATCGAACATCTCTTGTTCATATTGCCGCCATTTCTTTTTTAAGTATCCGTATCCTTTCGTTGTCCGGTAGTCTTTGTTATCGAGTCGCTTTAATGCGTCTTTTTCTTCTTCTTTCATTTGACGAATATCGGAGCGTTTCACGACCCATATATCAGAAACAGGCTCGCGCCGCATGAAATTTTCTTGTGCCATCACTAACGCAATTTCATGGTTAGGGGCAAGCAAGCTAAATTGGTGTTGAAGCGGCGCGGTGTCGCTTTTGCGGCTGAACACTTCAAACACTTCATAAAATCCACTCATGACAATCCCCCCTTACACCGTTGCTTTTGATCCACTTAATGCTTCACGAACCCACGCGTTGTGCCGATACGATAGTTCACGGAGGCGGAGGCGCTCTTTTGACTTTGGACCATTGTTGCGGATGATTTCTTTAAACTTGTTCCAATCTGGTTGACGATACACCCATTTTCCTGCTTGTTCGTCATAGTACATCGTTTCATCTGGAAGTTGAAGCCCGATCGATAAAATGCGTGGCACATATTTGGTAAAGAAGTCTTGGCGAAGTTGCTCATTTGTTTTCGTCCGAATGCGATATTTAATCGTAATGTCTTGTTTCGAGGTCCCTGTGGTGGAAGCGCTGTCAGGGCCAAAAAACATAAGTAATGCATCCCACCAGCGGTTTAGTGCACCTTGTAACATTTCTTTTTGCTCTTTTGTTCCTTCCGCTAGCGCCAAAATAATCGATTCTCCGTGTTGCGCGTGGAATACTTCTTCCGCACAAATGCGTTTTAATGCGCGGGCATATGGTCCGTATGAAGCGTCAAGCATGTTCGTTTGCGTAATAATCGCCGCTCCGTCGACTAGCCAGCCAATTAAGCCCGCATCGCCCCACGTTGGCGCCGGCATATGAAAGACGTTATGAAACTTTAAATTTCCACTAAATAAATCTTGCATAATTTCTTCGCGCGTTTTGCCGAGCGGAGCCATTAAATCTTCTGCGACACGAAGAAGCAATTGTCCATGTCCCATTTCATCTTGCACTTTTGCCATAATCCCAAGCTTCCGGCGCAATGTCGGGGCTTTTGGCACCCACTCTTTCTCTGGAAGCGCCCCCATAATTTCACTAATTCCATGCATGGCGATAAGCTTAATGAGCGTCATTCGGTACTCGTCCGGCATCCAATCATCTGCCTCAATTTTTTCTCCTGCTTCGATTCTCTCCATAAACCGTTGATGTTTCTCTTCTTCCGATAAACGTTCAAACGATGTCACAATCGCCATCTATATCCCCTCCTATTTATAACGTTTATTTAACGTAATTATAAAATAACGTTATAAACATTTCAATTATGAAAATTGTAATAATTAATTATTTTTTTACTTTTTCTTTTCGGTGGTCGACAATGCGAACCGCTTTCCCTTCCGAACGCGGGAGCGATTTCGGTTCACAGACGTGAACGTCGATGGAAATAAGGCAGTAGTTTTTCAATACGTGCTGGATGCGTTTTTTGAGCAAAGCGACACGTACATCGCTCAAATCACCACCGATTTCTTGCGCGAACGATTCATTAATTTCGACTTGGAGTTCGACGGTGTCAAGCGTCTCTTTCCGGAATAGGTGAATTTGGTAATATGGAGCTAGCTCTTGGATCGTTAATAAATAGTGCTCGATTTCTGACGGAAAGACATTTACCCCACGGATAATGAGCATGTCATCGACACGCCCTTTAACACGCGACATTCTTGTCGTCGTCCGTCCGCATTTGCAACGTTCTTTTGTAATCGACGCAATGTCTCCTGTGCGATAGCGAAGAACAGGAAACGCTTCTTTTGTCAAACTTGTAAATACTAATTCCCCTTCTTCTCCTTCCGGCAGTGGCTCAAGCGTCTCTGGATCAATGACTTCGACATAAAAATGGTCATCTGCAATATGCAGCCCGTCTTGCGCCTCATGGCATTCCATCGCCACTCCTGGTCCGATAACTTCACTTAGTCCATAAATATCACAAGCTTTAATAGCAAACGCTTCTTCCAACGTCTTCCGCATTTCTTCCGACCACGGCTCTGCCCCAAAAATTCCGTATTTTAACGACGTTTGCCGCGGATCTTTTCCAAGCTCTTTCATTCGTTCCGCAATATTAAGGACGTACGAAGGGGTTCCGCAAATGACATGTGGCTGAAAATCTTCGATAAGCATCACTTGTCGGTCGGTATTTCCTCCTGATATCGGCACGGTCACCATCCCAAGCCGCTCGCTACCGTAATGAAGGCCAAGCCCACCAGTAAATAACCCGTATCCATACGCGTTATGCAGCACTTGTCCTCGCTCTCCACCGGCGATTGCGATTGCCCGCGCGACAATGTCCGCCCAATTTTCAATGTCGTTTTTCGTATACGCCACGACCGTCGGTTTTCCACTCGTGCCGCTTGAGGCATGAAGGCGCACCGCCTGCTGTAAATCGACCGCAAGAAGCCCAAACGGATAATGATCGCGCAAATCTTTTTTCGTCGTAAACGGCAGCTTATGAATGTCTTCAAGCGACCGAATATTCTCCAGGGTAATTCGTCCAACTAACTTTTGGCGATAAAACGGAACGCGTTCATACACCCGCTGCACCGTTTGTTGCAACCTCGCAAGCTGCAACTTCTCTAATTCCCGTCTCGACCATGTTTCCACTTCATGCAAAATCATTCTCCCATCCCCTTTGTAAAACGCTTTCATGTTTTGGTAAAAAAATAAACAATTATAACGTTTAAAAAACGTTATAATTGTTTTCCATTATATTTAACTTAAAAATAGCGATAATATTCTAAATTGTCAATCTCTTTTCTTGCAGAATTTTGTCGATCCCCGCAAAAAGAAGCTAACAGCCTATCTGTTAGCTTCGCACTGCTATGCTTACACCGTCTCTTGCTTTTTAGGCGTTAGCGGTTTTGGTTCGAGGAGAATGCCTGTTAAAATATCTTGTACAAGAACCGCCTCGGTTTTCCAACTGACTGGTGGCTCCGTTCCCCAAAATGTCGCTCGTTGTGGGTCATCCAAGTGCCATTTCACCGGCTCCCAATCTGGGTCGTTCGTAAAATAGTCACCGGTATACAGCTCAATGCGGTTTCCATCCGGGTCACGCACATAGACGAAAAAAGCGTTAGACGTCCCGTGCCGTCCTGGGGAACGCTCGATGTTGCGCGCATAGCCCATCGCCGCTAAATGATCGCATGCATCTAAAATCGATTTCGCGTCGTCCATCCAAAAGCCAGTATGGTGATAGCGCGGTCCTGTTTCGCTAATAAGTGCCAAATCGTGAACACTCGGTTTTCGATGCATCCATGCTGCCCACATCTTTTCGTCTTCTCCGTACCCTTTTACAGTATATTCGCTCGTCATAAACCCTAAATGGTTGCTATACCACTGATATACTTCATCAATGTTGGTAATGAGGCAGTTCGCATGATCGATACGTTTTATTTTTGTGTTTTTGTGCAAATGAAATTTTTGCAACATTCGCTCTGCTTTTTCCATCTCAAAGAAAAACTCGACAGGCAAGCCGCCTGGGTCTTGAATGCGAAGCGCTCTCCCTTGCCCGCGTTCTTCCCCGGGCTGAATCCATTTTTTCTTCGTTCCTAGTTTCGTAAATAATCGGTCTAATTCGTCGAGGTCTTCGTCGGCGCTCACTCGATAAGCAATATGGTTTAAGCTAGCTTGCTCGCCTTTTGTCAATACTAAGCAGTGATGGTTCGCATCTTCTAACGCCCGCAAGTAAAGGTGCGTATCGTCGCGTGCTGTTTCGAATAATCCAAGTCCATGGACGTAGAAATCGTACGCGCGATCCAAATCAGTCACCGTCACTTCTACATGGTGCAAGCGAACAATGTCAAACGGTTTTTTCACATAAACTCCCCCTCATTAAGACAGTGTGACGGAAGTAATGCCGGCACGACGCTTCGCCCGCTCTAAAAACTCTTTCACTTGTTGCTTGTATGGCGCTTTATCGTAATGGTCATAAAACACGTTCGACATACGGATTGGGTCGCCGAAAAAGTAATATTCGTATAACGCTTGGCGATTACCGAACGCACTGATTGCAATATCCCAAGCAAGACGATAAAGCTGGACGCGTTCATATCCATCGATATTCGCCCCTTGCATATAGCGATGCATCAGCAGGCCAATCTCGGAATCTTCGAAATCTTTATGCGTTGGAATGGCCATTAATCCGGAAGCGCCTAAAATTCGAATGATTTCGACCATCCGTTGATATACTTTCGGATACCAATTTCTAGCGGCATCAAGTGGCAAAAAATCTGGTGTCATGTTTCCGTAGCGGTCCATTTTGGCATCTTGTTCTGCGCGATATAAATGGGAACGCATCGTTTCGAGAATAATCATTACTTCTGCCGCTTTTTCTTTGACGTGCTGGAATTGCTCAATTCCAACGGCTTCCATCATGCTTAAAATAACCCCAAGCACAAATTCGGTTTTGGCGATGTTTTTCGCGACAACCTGATGGGACATATGAACGACCGCATTCGTTTCTCGGTACGTCCGGTTACATAAATCCGCGTTATGAACGATAAAGACGCGTTCCCACGGAATGAAGGCGTTTTCAAAAATAACGATGGCGTCACTTTCATCAAACTGCGCCCCCATCGGGTGATCCCATTGATTTTTTCCATAATCAAACGATTCGCGACAAACAAATTTAACACCAGGGGTGTTATTGGCAAAAGCAAACGCCATGCAGTACGGGTCATCGTTAGTAGTCGCCTTGTTCAATGTCGATGGATATACGATGCATTCGTCTGTAATCCCGCCTAATGTCGCGAGCAAACGACAACCGGAGACATAAATACCGTCACCATCTTTTTTCACAATTCTTGCAGATACATGCGGGTCGTTTTGTTCGTGTTGCGCTTTGGCACGATTAACTTGAGGGTGGATTAATGTATGTGTAAGTGCTAAGTCGTTTTCGCGGACGTATTCATAATATTTCACGATGTTTTCACCGAAATCAATGCCGTCACGATTACCTTGCTGGAAAAATTCAGCGGCAGACGCAAATGCCATAATGCTCGTATTAATGTAATCAGGCGAACGCCCCATCATTCCGCCGGAATAACGCGCCCATTCGGTGAACATTTCTCGCCGAGCGATTAAGTCTTCTTTCGTTTTTGGTGCGATAAACGAAAGCCCGACTAAGTCCCCGGTTGTCGGTGAAGTGTACAGCATTTTTTCGCTCTTTTCATATTGCAAATCGTACAAATCGGCCACCGAACGCGCGACGTTTTTAAACGCTGGATGCTCGGTTGGGTCTTCAACGCGCTGCCCGTCGATGTAAATACGGTTTTTCGCCTCCTTCAACGCTTTTAAGTATTGCTCCCCTGTTCTTGCTGGCATCAACAACTCCCCCTTTTTTATTTTTAAAATAATTAACTGATCATCTTAATAGTGCTTGATACACTTCTTCATCTAGTTTTTTCGCTTTGTCCACATTATACGTTTTTTCGTATGCAGGTTCTGTCGTAATTTGCGATCCCCAAAACATACTGTCAAAAACAGCTTCCACTGTTGCTTCGATTTTCGCTAATTTCAACGAAACGCTGCTCATCGCGTCTTCTACAACAGCAGAAGTCGCGTGAATGGAGTACACCGTGCCAAGTCCGATCACCGTAAAAACAACGTGCGGATTGGAACGAATATTCGACACAATTCGTGAATTTGTCGAAACAGCGAAGCGAATCGTTTTTTCATTAACGCTTTTCACCCACGAAATCGCCGCTACATTCGGGATGTTCCGTTCTGCTTCCATTGTTGTCAACAGGACTAGTTTTTCTCCTGATAAAAAAGTCATTAAATCACGAGAAAGCGTGGACACTTTTTCTACCGATCCCACCTTTTTCCCTCCTCAAATAATGATTTCGCGAGCTAAGTTTGTCTGCTTTTTTCCAAAATACGCTGCTTTCACCGTTTCATTATTCATTAGCTCTTGCGAAGTTCCAGAAATAGAAATTTGTCCGTGGCTAAGAACGCAAGCACGATCGGCCATTTTTAGAGCCACTTTGACGTTTTGTTCAACTAAAATAATCGTTGCTTCGAGTTCGTCGCACATTTTCCGCAAAATAGTCATTATATCTTTCACAATCAGTGGTGCTAAGCCGAGGGAAGGTTCATCAAGCATCATCAACTTCGGTTTCGCCATCAACCCACGTGCGATCGCTACCATTTGTTGTTCCCCTCCAGAAAGAAATCCATTTTTTCATCGTTTATCCCCCTTTTTGTAAGCACTTTCATTTCTTTTTATAGAAACTTTTTATTTCCCAAACTGAGGAATATGGTGGTTGCCAATGGCAACATGAATGACTTTCGGCTCTGTGTAAAATTCAAATGCATAATGTCCACCTTCTCGACCGATGCCGCTATATTTCATTCCGCCGAACGGAATGCGTAAATCGCGGACATTTTGCGCATTAATCCAAATCATGCCCGATTCCATCGCTTGGGCGACACGATGTGCCCGTTTAATGTCGTTCGTCCAGACGTAGCCTGCCAGCCCGTATTTGACATCATTGGCCATTTGGATAACGTCTTCTTCTGTTTCAAATTCAATGACTGCCATGACAGGTCCGAAAATTTCTTCTTGGCAAACACGCATCTCGTTTTTCGCGTTTAACAATAACGTTGGTGCAACAAAATTACCATGTTGGAATGATTCTGGCACTTGTCCGCTATACACTGTGCAACCTTCTTGTTGCGCAAGCGCGATATAGTCCGTCACCTTTTTCCAGTGATCTTTATGAATTAAAGGTCCTACTTGTGTCTTAGCGTTTAACGGATCTCCGACGCGAATGTTTGCTACCCGCTCTTTTAACGCTGCGACAAACCGTTCTTTTAATGACGTATGCAAAAAGACGCGCGAGTTAGCCGTACAACGTTCCCCGTTAAAGGAGAAAATGCCCCATACCGCCGCGTCAAGCGCGCGTTCAAAATCGGCATCCTCAAAGATAATAAGCGGTGATTTCCCACCCAATTCCATCGATACACGTTTCATCGTATCGGCAGCGTTTTTTATAATCAATGAGCCTGTTACTGTTTCTCCTGTGAAAGAAATAGCAGCGACATCTGGGTGGGCAACGAGTGCCGCTCCCGCTGTTTCACCAAATCCGTGAACAACGTTAAACACACCTTTTGGTAGTTGGGCCTCGTCAATGATTTGTGCCAGTTTGTTTGCTGTAAGAGGAGATAGTTCGGCTGGTTTTAGAATGACTGTGTTTCCAGTAGCGAGCGCAGGTGCGACTTTCCACGTTTCGAGCATAAACGGTGCATTCCAAGGAGTAATTAGTCCTACTATTCCTAAAGGTTGGTAGACGGTATAGTTAATAAATTCGTCGTCTTGTTGGTACGCTTCTCCTACTAAACGAGAGCGAACCATTGCCGCGTAAAATCGGAAATTTTCTGCCGACCGAGCAATCATTTTTCGTGTCTGACTAATGGGCAATCCTGTGTCGAGCGACTCTAAATAGGCAATTTCTTCGACATTTTTGTCAATTAATTCCGCAATCCGGTGAATGTATTGAAGTCGTTCGGATATTTTCATCGTTCGCCATGGACCGTTGCGGAACGCTTCTTTTGCGGCAGCAACAGCAAAGGAAATATCTTCTCTATTACCAGCCGCAACGCGGTTGATAGTTTCATTCGTGAAGGGGTTCAAATTCTCGAACGTGTTGCCGGAAATACTGTCGACAAATTCCCCATTGATATATAGCTTCGTATCGTCAATCTTGTTGGACAGCATATGATTCACCCCGATTATCGACGGTGCGTCCGTCTAATACATAGTTTTCTAACGCTCCTAATCCATCGATTTCTAAACGTACGACATCTCCTGGATAAATATGCGACAACCCTTTTGGCGTTCCTGTTAAAATGACATCGTTTGGCTCAAGCGTCATGAAGGAACTAATAAACGCAATTAACTCTGGAATGGAGTAGATTAAATCTTTCGTATTTCCACGCTGACGAAGCTCACCATTAACGTATGTGCGCAATTCTAAATCGCTGACATCGTCAATATCTTCTTTGTCCACAAAAAACGGTCCCATCGGGCCAAACGTGTCGTGGCCTTTTGCGCGAACAGGTGGCCGGTAAAAGTTGTTGACAAAATCGCGAACGGTTACATCATTAGCGATCGTATAGCCGCTGACATAATGAAACGCATCTGCTTCTTTCACATTCCGCGCAGTCTTTCCAATAACGACAGCTAATTCGTTTTCATAATGCATATATGTAGCCCCGTCCGGATAATATATCGGTGCTAGGTGACCGATGAGCGAAGAGTTTGGCTTGATAAATAGCACCGGCTCGGTCGGTTTCTCTAACCCTAGCTCTTCGGCGTGGTCGGCAAAATTTAATGCAAGACCGATCATTTTGTTCGGTTGAATAGGTGGAAGCCACACTTGAATATCGTGAAAGGCATATTGCTTACCGCTTGCTGCAGTAATATGCGTTTCTTCTTTGTTTACTACCCCCGTTTGCTCCCTTCCTTCGGCAATAAAACGAGCATATTTCATCTCTCACCGCTCCCTGCTTTCGATAATAACCCATATCCTTCTAATACTGCGCGAATTTCTTGTTGTAATTCTGGTGACGGCAAATCCATCGGCAGACGTAATTTTGGATAAATTTTTCCCATCATGCCAAGTGCTGCTTTTAATGGCGCTGGATTTGTATCTTTAAATAGTACATCGTTTAGCGGCATTAGTTCGTAATGTAAGTCTTGGGCGCGTTTCACATCGCCTGCTATCCATGCGTTATACACTTCTGCTACTTTTTCTGGTGCAACGTTAGCGGTCGCGCTAATATAGCCTGCCCCACCAATCGCAAGCATCGGGTAACATAATAGTTCAATGCCTGAGAACAACAGGAAGTCACGACCACAAGCAAGTAGCACGCGGTTGACATGCTCGAAATCTTTATTCGACTCTTTGACGCCGATAATGTTTGGGCAATCTTCTTTTAGGCGGGATAACGTCTTTACTTCTAAGTTCACCGCTGTTCTCCCTGGAATGTTGTAGACAATAATTGGGATATCAACAGCATCAGCAATTGTTTTGAAATGTTTGTAAAGTGCGTGTTGGGACGGACGATTATAATATGGAACGATAACCATTGCAGCATCTGCCCCCATCTCTTGGGCAAGTTTCGTCAGATGCAACGTTTCCGCGTGGTTCGTTGAGCCTGTGCCAGGTACAACTGGAACGCGTCCTTTTGCCGCTTGGATAGCTGTTTCCATCACTTTTTCTCGCTCTTGCAACGTAAGCGAGCTTGGCTCTCCTGTTGTTCCTGTCACCGAAATTCCATGGCTGCCGCTTTCGATGTGCCAGTGGATTAATTGTTCTAACGTTTTGTAATCCACTTCATCATTTTCTAAAAACGGGGTGACAATTGGCGCGATGGAACCGCGCAGACGTTCTTTCGCTTCAGCAATCGACATCAAAACAATTCACTCCTTTTTAAATATTTTAAATTTTCAGATATAAAAGACGAAAAAATTTTTCCCTTTTCGGGACGAACACCTCCTTTTATTCAAAAAAAGCGATACGCTGCTGCTTTTCTTGTTCTAACACATGGTTTCGATACGCTTCAAGCGTGCTTAATTTATGGTTTCTAGCAAATTGATCAATGAGCGAAAAAGCAGCGTTATACTCTAGCATCGCAATCATTTCTTCATGTTCTTTGATCGACTCTCGTGCTCTTTTTGGAATAAACGCCGTTCCCATGCGACGAATGGAATCAATCTGTTCATGTACGTGTTCAATCGTTTCCAATAAAAACGGATTGCCGCAATATTGGTAAATGGTAATGTGGAAAGCGCGGTTTAGCTGCCCAAACCGACGAAAGTTAAACTCATCTAGGGCTTCATTCATCTGTTGATTGAGATGGCGCAGTTCTTGTAGCTTTTCTTTTGGAAATTGCTTGGCGCTCAATGCCGTAGCATAGCCAGATAACACAGCCAACACCGATAGCGCTTCCAAATATTTGTCGTGATCGATTGGCGTGACGATTGCCCCTATGTTTAGTTTGTATTGAATAAGCCCCTCTTCCTCTAATTTTTTTAACGCCTCACGAACAGGAATGACACTAACCGCTAGCTCCGCTGCAATCTGACTGGTTACTATTCGTTGCCCTGGTGCATAGACCCCAGTCATAATTCGTTCGCGAATGACTTCATACGCCTGTTGTTGTTTGTTTAGTTTTTTCATGTCTCTTTTCATAGCTTTATCATAATGCAAATTTTATGAATTTTCAATACAAATGTTATAAAAAAAAATAAGATTTTATACTAAAAAATATCTATTCCATTGAAAGAAACTTTCCCTATTCATCGTGCCTATTTCCATTTACAATGATAAGAAAAATGAGGAGGAAAAAAGATGTACGAAATGAGAAGGCCGATGTTAGCGTGTACCGATGAGACGAAAATTTCTGCGTTTTTGTCGACGGCGATGACAGGGTATTTAGGGGTAGCGGATGGGCTAGAACCGTACGTCGTTCCGTTGAATTTTGTCTGGTGGAATGGCGCCGTATACGTTCATGGAGCAGAAGAAGGACGGAAAATGGAGGTGCTTAAACGAAACGCGCGTGTCTGTTTTACCGTAAGCGAACATTTCGGGACGATGGTTCATCCCGTCCCGGCGAAAACGGATACAGGATATATGAGCGTCATGTTATTTGGCACGGCAGAAATTGTGACTGACTTAGACGAAGCGACAGAAGCGATGCAACAGCTTCTCAACAAATATGTTCCTGGCTATTTTTTCGCGCCGCTTTCCAAACATCACGTCGAGACATACCGCTCTTCGATGGGCAGCCGAACTGTCGTTTTGAAAATTACACCGCACACGATAACCGCAAAGGAAAAACCGTTGAACGAGGAGAAGGTGTTTTATGCGGGAAGAAAAGTGACAGATGATATAGTTAAAGAAAAATAATTAAAGCAATAAAACATCCATGAACAAGTTTTGCTCACCACCCATGTATGCAAATAACCGCTCATAGATCGGTTATTTGCATAGAAAAAAGGGCAGCGGAATCCAACAAGCTGCCCTTGATTCGTTATAGTTGATGTAACGCTTGCTCTAAATCCCCCCAAACGTCTTCCCATGCTTCTAGTCCGACGGATAGGCGGAGAAGCGAGTCGCTGATGCCCATTTTTTTTCGTTCTTCTTCTGGGACAACCGCATGGGTCATTGTCGCTGGATGTTGGATTAATGTTTCGGTATCGCCCAAGCTAACAGCGATGTGAACAAGTTGCAAATGATTCAAAAATCGCTGAGCGTCTGCTTTTGTCCCTTGGATTTCAAACGAAATAAGCCCACCGCCGCGCTTCATTTGTTTTTCATAAATTGAATAGTCACGATGGCTAGGATCGGCTGGGTAATAGACGTTCGCTACGCGCGGATGGCGCTTTAAGTGCTCAACGATTTTTTCGGCGTTATCGCAATGTCGTTCCATCCGTACTGCAAGCGTTTTTATCCCCCGCAACAACAACCACGCATCAAATGGCGAAAGAACGCCGCCGACGTCTTTTTGCGTCGTTTTTGCGATTTCCGTCATTTTTTCTTTTGTGCCGACCGCAATGCCAGCGATGACATCCCCATGCCCTCCGATATATTTTGTTGCGCTATGGATGACGATATCACAACCGAGGGATAGCGGTCGCTGCAAATACGGGGAACAAAACGTGTTGTCCACGACAACGGCAATGCCGTATTCTTTCGCCACGTTAGCGACCATTTGTAAATCCACTAGCTTCATCGTCGGATTAATCGGTGTTTCGACATAGATGCACACCGTTTCTGGGCGAATGAGTTGGCGAAGTTCTTCTTCTGTTTCCATCGCGCAAAAATCATGGGAAATGTGGTATTTGTTTTTCAACAGCTGCAACAGCCCGAACGTACAGCCGTACACCCCTTGCGAACAAATGATATGGTCGTTCGTTTTTGTAAGCGCCATTAATACTGCGGATACCGCTGCCATTCCTGAGCTGAACGCAAGTGCTGCTTCTCCTCCTTCTAAACATGCCACTTTTTCCTCAAGCGCTCTTACTGTCGGATTGGCAAGCCGGGAATAAATATACCCCTCCTCTTGCCCTGCAAACCGTGCCTCTCCTTGCTCCGCCGACGCAAACGTAAACGTTGACGTCTGAAAAATTGGCACGGACAAGCTACCGAGATGATCTTTCGTATCGTACCCATGATGGATGACGATCGTGTCAAATCGTTTATCTGTTTTCATCCAAATCCCCCTTGTTGTGAATAACACCATACGCTTTTAGTATACGACATAAGCCGTTATTTTGTAAGCGCTTTCTTTTGTTTAGGAGTGATTCACGAAAAATTTCTCTTGTAAGTATTTTTGTTAATTATTATATTTGAATTATTGAATATTTAACTATACGTTTATTTAGAGGTGATAAGATGGAAGACTTTGCAACGCACCTGTTTGTGCTGTCGCTATTTCTTTTTATCTTTGGCGCATTCGGTGCCCTTTGTTTTAGTCGACATGCGAAATTGGCAAATGTTCTCGCCCATTGCAGTTCTTTTCTTGGCGGATTGGTCGGAGCAACAACTGCTGTGCTCGTTTTATCGACAAAGCAATCGATCGTCGTTACTGCATGGGTCATCATGTCTGACGTTGTTTTGCGGTTTAAAATCGATATGCTTTCCGCCTATTTTCTCTTTGTTGTTTCATTAGTAACCGTCGCTGTGTCGCTTTATTCGCTTGGATACGTCACAGAATATTACGGAAAAAAGTCAGTTGGTCTTCTTGGTAGTGGATTGAACCTATTTGTACTATCGATGATTGCTGTCATCACGGTCGATCATAGCGTGTCGTTTTTAATTGCGTGGGAACTTATGTCGCTTCTTTCTTTTTTCTTAGTCATGGTTGAACATGAAAAAGCGGAAACTCGTAAGGCAGGATACGTCTATGTTGTCATGACCCACTTTGGCACAGTTTTTATTATTCTTTCGTTTTTAATACTCTTTTTCTTTACAAACCAGCTCGATTTTTCGTCGTTTACGCAAATGGCGGCTCATTTGCCAGCTTCCGTTAAAAACATCGTTTTTCTCCTGTCGTTCATCGGGTTTGGGACGAAAGCAGGAATGATTCCGCTACACGTGTGGCTGCCGAGGGCGCATCCAGCTGCGCCAAGTCATGTGTCCGCCTTAATGTCTGCCGTTATGATTAAAACGGCGATTTATGGATTGCTTCGGGTGAACTATGACTTTTTAAAAGGTGGAGCGACATGGTGGGGGGCAGTCGTGCTTGGGATTGGCATCCTCTCTGCCGTGTTTGGCATTTTATTTGGAGTAGCGGAAAATGATATGAAGCGTTTTCTTGCGTTTAGCAGTGCGGAAAATATCGGGATTATCTTTATGGGATTAGGAGCTTCCCTTTTGTTCCGCTCGTATCATGAGCCACTCTTAGGGGCGTTAGCGTTGACGGCACTTTTATATCATGTATTAAACCATGCCATTTTTAAAGGATTGTTATTTATGGGAGCAGGCTCTGTTCTGTATGCGACGCACACGAAAAATATTAACGAACTAGGCGGGCTTATCCGGTTCATGCCGTGGACCGCTGTCTTCTTTCTCATCGGCGGCATGTCGCTTGCTGCTTTCCCACCGTTCAACGGGTTTATGAGTGAATGGGCGACGTTTCAATCGTTGCTTCACCTTTCGTTTTCGCTCCATTCCCCTATTTGGAAGACCGTTGGCGGCCTTGCAGCTGCAGCGCTCGGCTTGACAGGAGCGTTGGTTGCGGGAAGTGTCGTGAAACAGTTCGGTACTGCGTTTCTCGCCTTGCCGCGTACACCACACGCTATAAAAGCAAAAGAAGTACCGCTTGTTATGCGCCTTGGGATGGGCATGCTTGCCTGCGGGGTCGTCGTTTTCGGCGTATGGCCAGGATTGGTCTTACGTATGACAAACACAGCTGCTGAAAGCTACTTTCATCAATCATTAACCGGTCGCGCGATGTTGTACGTCCCGTTTCACCGTTCGGGCGAGTCCATTTCCCTTGGAGGGATAGCGATTATTTTCTTTGCTATACTTCTTTTACTAATTGCGGTGCTTCGCGCATCGGTCGGAAAAAGCAACAATCACTACGATGAAACGTGGAACTGTGGAACGCCGCTCGTTCCATCAATGGAATATACTGGTACATCCTATTCGCACCCTGTGTTAATGATTTTCAAGCGGATTTATGGAATCAAGCGAAAGGTAGACATCCAAGGAGAATACACGTATTATCCGAAACGGATTCGCCACCGGCTAAAAACGGAAGCAATCATCGAAACAAAGCTATACCGTCCGCTCATTCGCGGTACTGTTTCGTTGTCCCAACGGTTGCGAACCATTCAAAACGGAAACTTGCAAAGCTATTTAGCTTATATGATTATCACATTGATCGTGTTGTTGTTATGGATTCGATAACGGAAGGAGGAATGAAGAAGCCGTAAGCTATTAGCGGCTATCTTCGCAACATAAATGGGCTGGACTTTTTCGATGTTTTTACAGGCGGTAATTATCATTTTGCTTGCCCCGTTTATTCAAGGGGTTATTAAAAAAACGAAAGCGCGCATGCAAAACCGGATTGGACCAAGCGTTTGGCAACCATATTATGATGTCATGAAGTTTATGAAAAAAGATGCCGTTCTTTCGCGCCATTCGTCATGGCTATCGATCGTTACGCCGTATGTCGTCTTTGTATCGATTGTAACGGCAGGGATTTTTATTCCTACTTATACCGTTAACAATGACTGGCATTTCATCGGCGATGTCATTCTTGTCGTTTATTTGTTTGGCGTTGCACGCTTTTTTACTGCGCTTACTGCTCTTGATGCTGGAGGCTCGTTCGGCGGCATGGGGTCAAGCCGCGAAATGGCGTTGTCTGCGATTGCGGAGCTAGCATTATTGTTATCGTTGTTTGCTGTTTGTTTATCGAGCGAAACGATGAAGCTTCCTAATCTTGTCGTTTCGCTCACACATAACGGCTGGGATTGGTTTACCCCATCGTATGGGCTTGCGTTTTTCGCCATGCTTATCGTCGTCATTGCAGAAACAGGACGCATTCCGGTGGACAATCCGGATACTCATTTAGAGTTGACGATGGTTCACGAAGGAATGTTACTTGAATATTCCGGTCGGTATTTAGGATTAATGATGTGGGCAGCACAAATAAAACAGCTATTGTTTTTAAGTCTTTTTATCAGTTTATTTTTCCCGTGGGGGATAGCTGCGTCAGGAGATATATTACAAACGTCCTTATCCTTTTTACTATACGTAGGAAAACTAATAGTTCTCGCTATGCTTCTTGCGTTCATTGAAACGATGTATGCCAAAATTCGGCTGTTTAAAGTACCAAAACTACTCGGTGCGTCAATGATTTTGTCTTTAATGGCGATTTTGCTTCAGGTGTTTGAATAGGAGGAATGAACGATGGAACAATGGATTGCCTTGCTGCTTCTGATTAGCGCGATTTGGTTATTGCAAATTCGAAAAATAAGCGACTCGGTGCCGATTTTAGCGTTTCAGTCGTTAGTGCTTGCGCTAACAGCAGGAGCGATGTGGTATCAAACGAAACTTTCCCACTTGCTCGTGGCAGCGTTATTAACGTTGGTTGTCAAAGCAATGATTATTCCAGCTATTTTGCATTACACCATCAAAAAAATTGATGTGCACCGACAAGTAGAGCGCGTGACGTCTAAATACGCGGCACTTTTAATTGCCACTATTTTGTCGGTAGCTGGATTTTACGTTACTTCCCGCCTTCACCTTCCGAGTACAAAATTTGGCGAACCGTATCTTCCAGTATCGATTACGTTCGTCTTTCTTGGCGCGTTTATTATGATCGACCATAAAAAGGCGCTCATGCAAGGAATCGGACTCATTACGATTGAAAACGGCTTGTTTTTAGTAGCGCAATCCATTAGCTACGGCATGCCGATGATGGTGGAGTTAGGGATTTTCTTTGATATGCTCGTAACAGTCGTCATTATCGGAATTTTATCATTCCGTATTCATTCAACATTTGAAAGTTTGAATATCGAAAAAATGAGTAACTTGAAGGGATGATTGACATGGGAGAAGTTTCGTTGCTGCTCATCATTCCTTTGGTGACAGCAGTGCTTTGCTGGAAAATAAACGTTCGCGTTGGTGAAAAACTGCAAGTAATCACTACGTTGTTCAACGTAGTTGTTGGTCTTTTTATCGCCAAAACTGTATTTTTTCATGCACCAATAACCGGCTGGCATCGCCTAATCTACATCGATGCTTTAAGTGCTTTCAATATCCTACTAATTGTGCTGATTGGATTTGTTGCTTCCCTCTATTCAGTTGGATATATGAACCACGAGGTAGCGGAGAAAATCATTGGCGATAATAAAGTGCGGCATTATTATTTATGGTTTCATCTTTTTCTCGGAACGATGCTAGCCGTCAGTGTTGTCAATAACCTTGGATTTCTCTGGGTCGGTATCGAATTGACGACGTTAGTGTCCGCTCTTTTAGTCGCTTTTTATCGAAAAGGGACGTCGCTAGAAGCCGCGTGGAAATATTTAATCATGGGAAGCGTTGGTATCGCCTTTGCATTACTAGGAATTATTTTTCTTTATTTATCCGGGGGAGATTTATTTGGAGAAAGCACGGATGCATTAAATTGGACCGTATTACATCAAGCAGCTAAACACCTTAATCCGCAATGGACGCTTATTGCATTCATTTTTGTGTTAGTTGGTTTCGGGACAAAGGCCGGACTAGCCCCGATGCATTTTTGGCTACCAGATGCACATAGCCAAGCTCCTTCGCCAGTCAGTGCGGTATTATCAGGGGTATTATTGAATACAGCGCTTTATGGCATTTTCCGCATATATACGATCACCAATACTACGCTAGATGGAAAAGCAGCGCCATATTTAATCGTTTTTGGGCTATTTTCGATTGCGATTACCGTTCCATTCATGCTCGTCCAACATGATCTGAAACGGATGCTCGCTTACTCTAGCGTCGAGCATATGGGCATTATTACGCTCGGTGTTGGCATTGGTGGAGCGCTCGGTCTTTATGGCGCTGTCCTTCATATGTTTCATCATTCTATGGCAAAGTCATTATTGTTTTTTACTGCTGGAAACATTACACAAAACTATCATTCGAAACGAATGGAACGGATTTCTGGTGTATTAAAAACGATGCCTATTACAGGAAGCATTTTTTTAATTGCAGCGTTTGCGATTACTGGAACACCACCGTTTAATGTTTTTGTTAGTGAATTTACAATTATGCGCGCTGGATTCCAGAGTGGACATTTCGTAGCGACTGTTTCGTTCCTTTTATTTGTTGTTCTTATTTTTTCTGGGATGATGTATTATGTCGTGCGAATGGCGTTCGGAGAAGCACCGACGAAAGTAGAAAAAAAAGAAATGAATCGCTGGTCAACAGCTGCACTCTTTATTCCATTAATAGCCGTTATCGTTTTCGGGTTATACGTTCCACCGTTCTTTCAAGAAGTCATTCAACAAGTGACGGTTGTGTTACAAGGAGGAAAATTGTGATGGAAAAAACGGCAAAACAATGGCTTTCGCGAATCAAACAACAGCTCGGAAAGAAAATACGTGCTGTCGAACAAAACGGCGCGCAAGAAACGGTTATGCTTGTAGAAAAAACAGTACTTCCTGATGTCTGTTATTTCCTTTGGCACGAGAAGAAAGGACGATTATTTACGATGGTCGGAAATGACGAGCGGGATATTCACGGTTTTTTCGCATTATATTATGTATTTTCCTTCGATTCTTTTCGTCATTTCATCACAGTGAAAACGCTAATTGACCCACTTGACCCGACGTTTCCATCCGTTGCGGTGCAGTTGCCAGCAGCGAATTGGTATGAACGGGAAGTAAAGGATTTGTTAGGGCTTAGACCACAAGGACATCCGGATCCTCGCCCGCTCATTTTGCACGGCGATTGGCCGGAAGATCTTCATCCTTTAAGAAAAGAGTTTCCACTCGACCGACACGCCCCGCGCGTCCAAAGTCGAGAAGCGTTTATGCCGTACGACAGCGAAGACGTGACAGAAATACCGGTTGGGCCGATTCATGCAGGTATTATTGAACCAGGGCATTTCCGTTTCGGAGCAGTTGGCGATACGATTTTGCATTTAGATGCCCGGTTATTTTTTACACATCGTGGCTTAGAAAAAGCAAGCGAAGGAATGCCGCTAGAAAAAGCATTATTTCTTGCAGAGCGAATATGCGGCGTTTGCGCGCTTTCGCACAGCGTAGCGTTTGCTCAAGCGGTAGAACGTCTAGGGGAAGTGATGATTCCACCCCGTGCCGCCTATTTACGAACACTGTTTTTAGAACTGGAACGGTTGTATAACCATATCGGTGATGTCGGGAACGTATGCGCTGGATTTGGATTTGCGGTCGGAATTAGCCAAGGAGCGCGCTTAAAAGAAATAATGCAACAATTAAATGAACGCATTGTTGGCCATCGTTATTTACGTGGGGTCGTTCGCCTTGGTGGGGTAAGAATCGATATAACCGAACGAGAGAAAGAAGATATTGTACAAACATTAGCGTACGTCAAAAAAGAGTTCGAAGAGCTCGTCGACTTGTTGTTTTCTCATGATATTGTTATGAATCGAATGGCGACGACCGGTGTCCTTTCCTTAGAGCATGTTCATCAGTTAGAAGTTGTCGGCGTAGCTGCTAGAGCATCAGGGCGATCGGTCGATATTCGGCGCGATCAGCCGTACGCCGCCTATGATCGTGTTCCATTTCACGTTCCAGTTTACGAGGCTGGTGACGTTCTTGCTAGGGTTCGCGTTCGCATAGATGAAGTGTCAGAATCGATCGCAATTATTGAAAAGCTATTGCACTCCCTTCCTAACGGCGATACGTTCACTCCCCTTCCACCGCTACCGCCGTATCGTTCGTCAATGGGATGGTGCGAGTCGCCGCGGGGAGAAACAGTGCATTGGCTAATGGTTGGTCCAGATCAAACGATTTACCGATATCGAATTCGCTCAGCTACCTATAGTAACTGGCCTGCGGTTCCGCTTGCAGTAAAAGGAAATATCGTTCCTGATTTTCCGCTCATTAATAAAAGTTTTGAGCTTTGCTATGCTTGCTGCGACCGATAAAAGGAGGAATAAAAATGTTTGATATTATTAAGAAAATATGGAAAACAAAAACGGTAACAAAAACGGACTTATTCATAGACGCTCCTGAACGTTTTCGTGGAAAACCGATTTTGGTTTCGAATGAATGCACCGGTTGCCAAGCATGCACCATAGCATGCCCTGCAAAAGCAATCGCGCTCGAACAAAACGGCGATGCCATTTCCGTCTCTTTATTTTATACTACTTGTATTTTTTGTGGCATTTGTGCAGAGGTATGTGAAATGAACGCCATTCAGATTACAAACGAGTATCGGTTAGCGACAAAAAACAAAGACGAACTAACCGTAAAGAAACAAACAACTTTTGCGAAACTTTTAACAGCGGGAAAGGAAGTATGATACAATGAAAAGCGGAAAAGAGCAAACAGCTGATTTGCGATGGACGCTACAAAAAAGAATGAAAGAAGTGCTCGGACGGTCGCTGCATATTCGCCATGTTGATTCCGGTTCTTGTAACGGCTGCGATTTTGAAATGAATACATTGACAAACCCGATTTACGATATTCAACGGTTTGGAGTAGATTTTGTCGCCTCCCCTCGCCATGCAGATATGCTAATGGTGACTGGGGGTGTAACGAGACATTTAGAAGAGGCGCTTATAAAAACGTACAACGCTGCTTCCGAGCCAAAAATGGTCGTCGCTATCGGTGCATGTGCATGCGGAGGAGGAATTTTCGGACGCACTTATGCCAACTATGGCGGTGTCGATCAAATCGTCCCTGTTTATGTTTATGTACCTGGTTGCCCTCCACGACCAGAAGCAATCATCGAAGGAATTTTGCTAGCGCTCGATCGATATGAAGAGTTATCAAGAAATAAAGGAGAGAAGATGCATTGAATTTAGAACTGCAGCAATTTAAAGCGGATTTTTTCAAAGCGCTCGCCCACCCGTTACGAATTCGCATTTTAGAATTATTGTGTGAAGGCGATAAAAACGTCAACGAACTGCAAACGCTGATCGGCAGTGAAGGGTCCGCTGTTTCGCAACAACTGGCGATCTTGCGAAGCAAAAACATTGTCTACGGAACGAAGGACGGAAACCGCGTCGTCTATTCTTTACGCGATCCGATGATTAAAGAACTGTTAGCCATCGCGCGGCAAATTTTTAACAACCATTTGATCGACACGATCTCGATGCTAGATAAATTTAACGACGAAGCCGAATAAGAAAAACCCCTCATTGATTTGCAAGATGAGGGGCTTTTCTTTCTCTTTTCTCTCGCATTTTCTTCTTTTATAATAGGGAAAGGGAGGTGAACAAGAGTGGAAAAAGAAACGATTGTAAAAGAAATTGTCAAAGCGCTCGAGTTATTCTCAGACAAAATTCATCACGAAATGCGAGAGATGGGACAACAACTCCGTGCGGAAATGCAAGACATGGGACAGCAACTTCGTGCGGAAATGCAGGAGATCCGTTCAGAAATCCGCGGCGTTGAAAGCAAGTTAGAAGCAAAAATCGACGCTCTCAAGCAAGAAATGAACGAACAATTTCAGCAACTAAACGAAAAAGTCGATCAGTTACGCGACGAACTAACCGACACGCAAGAAACCGTTGATTTGCTTTCTTCCAAAACGCTCCAGCATGAACGAAAACTTCGCAGTCTTTATCGCCAATCATAGTCCCTCACGTTCTCTACAGATCGTTTATCGCTATTTTACACGAGGAAGGAGAAAATAATGGAACAACACATATTGTTACAGGAAATTGTCAAAGCGCTCGAATTATTTTCGGAAAAAATTCACCATGAAATGCAAGAATTGGGCGATCAACTCCGTGCAGAAATGCAGGAAATGGGCAATCAGCTCCGTGCAGAAATGCAGGAAATGGGCGATCAGCTCCGTGCAGAAATGCAGGAAATGGGCGATCAGCTCCGTGCGGAAATGCAAGAGTTTCGTGCGGAAGTGAATGAGCGGTTTGATCGACTTGACACGAAAATCGCCAGCTTGCGCATTGAGCTAACCGAAACGCAAGAAACGGTTGATTTTCTCTCATCGAAAACGATTCAGCATGAGCGAAAATTCCGTAGTTTCTATGGACAGTCGTAAAACTTAGTCTTGACAAAATGAAAATTTCCGTAGATAATTCTGAAAAAATCGGTTATATCGAAAACGGTACGGGACGAGTAAATCGATGGAACGTGCAAGAGAGTGGAACTCACAGGCTGGAAGGTTCCTCACGGAAAGTCGGTTGAACCTACCCTATACGGCCGCTTATGCAAACATAAGCCGTCTCCCCACGTTACGGGGCAAGAGTTGGGCGCTATGCGCCAAAAAAGGTGGTACCGCGGAAACGACGCTTTTCCGTCCTTTTTCTATAAGGACGAAAAAGCGTTTTTATTTTTTGGAAAGGAGTGAGATCGTGAAAAAGAAGCGAATTGTCGTCAAAATTGGCAGTAGCTCATTAACGGAAAAAAACGGGACGCTCTCGGAACAAAAGCTTCGTGAACATGTTGAAGCACTTACTTATGTCAAACAGCTCGGACATGATGTCATTCTTATTTCATCGGGGGCAGTAGCAGCCGGTTTCGGTTTGCTTGGGTATCGTTCGCGACCAAAAACGATCGCTGGAAAACAAGCAGCTGCCGCAGTCGGCCAAGGGGTGCTCATGCAAAGCTACATTTCAGCCTTTCGTTCATTTGGCATCGTCACTGGGCAATTGTTGTTAACGCGCGCCGATTTTTACGATCGAGAGCGATTTCGTAACTTATTCGCGACGATTTCTACATTGTTAGAACGAGGCGTGCTTCCAATCATTAACGAAAACGACTCTGTTTCTGTTGAGGAATTGACGTTTGGCGATAACGATTTATTGTCGGCGCTTGTGGGTGGATTTTTACATGCCGATGCTCTCATCATTTTAACGGACATTAACGGGCTATATGACCAAAACCCGAAACATCCGGAAGCGAAAAAATATCATTTTCTTGCCGAAATTACCAATGAACTCATTGCCCAAGCAGGCGGAAGTGGCTCGGCGGTTGGAACAGGGGGCATGAAATCAAAACTGTTGGCAGCACAAAAGGCGCTTTCTTTCGGTGTTAACGTTTTTATTGGCACAGGGACTGGGAAAGAAAAATTGAAACATATTTTAGAAGGAAAAGGCGATGGGACGTATATCGGCTCTCCTTTTCAAGAACATATGCAAATGCGTAAACAATGGATCGCGTACCATTCCGAAGTCGCAGGTGCAATTGAAATTGATGAAGGAGCAGAAACAGCCCTTTTGCATAAAGGAAAAAGTTTATTACCTGCTGGGGTGACAAATGTGTTTGGTTCATTTCAAGCGCTTGATGTCGTCAATGTCGTCAACCAAAAAGGAGAAATCATTGCGAGAGGGCAAGTATATTACGCCGCTGACGATTTAGCGAAAGTAAAAGGTTTTTCAAGCGAGGAAGCGAAACGATATTCTTTCCACCATCGCCCAGAAGTGATTCATCGCGATAACTTAGTATGCTTAAAAAAGACCTCTATCTGCTAAAAACGAAAGGAGCGAAAATGAATGAGTGAATTAATCGTCAAAGCGAAAAAATTAAAGCAAGCGGCTAGTCAATTAGCAATGTTATCAACAGAAGAAAAAAACAACGCGCTCACGATGATTGCCGAAGCGTTAATTGCGCAAACGGAGTACATTTTACAAGAAAACGAAAAAGACATGGCGATCGGAAAAGGAAACGGGCTCTCTCCTTCATTGCTTGATCGTTTGCAGCTCACGGAAGAACGCATTCAGCAAATCGCTGATGGGGTTCGCCAAGTCGTTGATCTGCCAGATCCGATCGGGGAAACGATAGAAGAATGGACACGACCAAATGGGCTGCTCTTAAAACAAATTCGTGTACCGCTCGGTGTCGTCGGCATGGTGTATGAAGCGCGACCAAATGTCACCGTCGATGCGGCTAGCCTTTGTTTAAAAACGGGAAATGCTGTCTTGCTGCGCGGCAGCTCTTCCGCCATTCACTCGAATAAGGCGCTCGTTTCGGTCATGCAAGCGGCGTTAAAACGGTCGGCCATTCCAGCCGATGCGATTCAACTATTAGAGGATACGAGTCGCGAAACGGCGCAACAAATGTTTCGCCTAAAAGAGTATTTAGACGTACTCATTCCCCGCGGTGGAGCAGGACTTATTCAATCGGTCGTCGAAAACGCAACGATCCCAGTATTAGAAACAGGCGTCGGCAACTGCCATATTTTTATCGACGACTCTGCCAAAAAAGAAATGGCGATCGATATTGTCATAAACGCCAAACTGCAGCGCCCATCCGTCTGTAATGCGGTTGAAACGGTCATCGTTCATAACAAATGGCCATATACAAACGAACTGCTTCACACCTTGCATGAAAAAGGGGTCGAATTGCGTGGCGACAAACAGCTTGCGGCTACATATCCGTTCGTCCGTGAAGCGACAGAAGAAGATTGGGCAACTGAATTTTTAGCCCCTATTTTAGCGGTGAAACTCGTCGAAACGGTGGACGAAGCGATTGAACATATTGAGCGCTATGGCACGAAACATTCCGAAGCGATTATTTCCAAATGTAAGGAACACGTGGAACAATTTTTCGCTCGCATCGATGCCGCTGTATTGTACCATAACGCCTCTACCCGTTTTACCGACGGCGAACAGTTTGGGTACGGTGCCGAAATCGGCATTAGCACGCAAAAACTGCACGCCCGCGGACCGATGGGCTTGCGCGCCATCACGACAACGAAAACGCTTGTGTATGGAAATGGGCAAGTGAGGGAATAAAACCCAGCCCCCACGTGGGGCTGGATCTCTATTTCATGTTATCTAATTGGACATGTTCGACAATGGTCTTGCTTAGCTGTTTGATAAAAAAGACAACACGTTGTTCTTCGAGTACGACTTTCTCCTTTCCAAAAACGATATAACGGATTTTCGGAATATGGTCCGAACAACTTTCCCTCTGCTTTTTGCACAACAAACAGAAAATCGTCATAAATTTGATCACGTACATCACTAAACTGATTTTCTTTTAGTAACGTTTCATATAACCAAATCACATAGACCGCGATGTTCTCCCATAAGATTAATGGTGAAATGTTTGTGATTTTCCGCAATTGCTCAATTAACAAAGCAACATGTTCCGCAAAGAGATGTTGGAGCGTTTGCATGCGCCATTTGTCACGATTTTCACTAACTGTTGTATATGTAAGCAACTCAAAGTGAAAAGTAGGTATCCACAGCGTTGAGTCGTTGTCTGTTTCCATCCATATTTGTTGAAAAGGCAATGGAAGCCGTTTATTCCATACAGACATTGCATATAAAACGATGGCTATAAAAAAGCTATATCTTTTCATGAATATAGAAGCAGAAACTACTTGATTTCGAGCACCAATTTTTTGCTGCACAAGTTGTAAATATATCGCGAGTTCCCTTTCATCATGCAGTTGATCAAGCCGAATAGATAAAGGGGAAATCATACGTTTTTTCGAAAAACGAAATCTCTCTAACTGTTTCACCTCATCTTCAGAAAGATTCATCATGATACTCCTTCCCTATCCAAAAGGTATCTACCTCTTCCATATGGAATACAAAGTGGTGTTCCAAATAAAGGATCATAGATTACTTCACAATCAAGCTGAAAAACATCTTTGACAAGCTCACGTGAAATAATTTTCTCCGGTTTCCCTTGTGCATATACGGTTTTGTCACGGATGGCAACGATATGATGGGCATAACGGCACGCCAAATTTAAATCATGAAGCACCATGACAATCGTTCGCTTTTCTTGTTCATGTAATGTAAACAATAAGTCAAGAATTTCGATTTGATGTGCCACATCTAAATAAGTTGTCGGTTCATCAAGCAAAATGACTTCCGTATGTTGAGCCAATGTCATCGCAATCCATGCACGTTGGCGCTGTCCTCCTGAGAGAGAGTCAACGGAACGCTCCGCGAACTGTATCATACCAGTTGCTTGAAGTGCGCGCTTAACCGCATCTTCATCCTCTTTTGACCATTGTTTTAACCATGTTTGGTGCGGATAACGACCTTGCTTAACAAGTTGCAAAACGGTCAAACTTTCTGGAACGGTTGGCGACTGCGGTAAAATCGCCATCTTTTTTGCTACTTCTTTTGTGGGCATTTTTGTAATCTCTTTTCCCTCAAGTAATACCGTCCCACCAATCGGTTTTAGTAATCTAGCTAACGACCGTAATAACGTTGATTTCCCACATCCATTTGCACCAATGAAAACAGTAATTTCCCCTTTTGGAATGCTCATATTTAGCTCATCGATGACGATTGAGTTTCCATAAGACAGTGTAAGCGACTTTGTTTGTAAAATGGTCATATTTCCCACCCCGCTACGTATTTCGATTTTTATACAACAAATAAATAAAATAAGGGGCTCCAATTGCCGCGGTAAATACACCTGCTGGAACTTCTAGTGGGGTAAACAGTGTCCGTCCCAATAAATCCGCAAGCAACACGAGAATGCCACCTAACAAAGCTGCTATTGGCAGCATCCCTCCAAAAGAAGAAACTACTAATCTTCGTGCCATATGCGGAGCCATCAGTCCGACAAAACCAATTCCTCCAGCAAATGCTACAGCTCCCCCTGTTAGCGCCGTGCTTAATAAAAGAAGAAACAGGCGCTGTTTTTGCAAAGAAACACCTGCGCTGATCGCAAGCTCCTCACCTAATTCTTGAATATTTATTTGTCGAACGGAAATGAAACTAATAAGTAACAATAAAAGAGCCCAAGGTATGAAAATGATGACTTGTTTCCAAGAGGCGCCATATACACTTCCAGTAATCCAAATATTCGCTTGACTCGCCCGATAAATCGGCCCAATGAGCATGAGCATGGTAGTAAAAGCTTGCATGAGCGCAGATATCCCTATCCCGATCAAGACGAGACGAATCGGGGACACCCCGTTTTTCCAGGCTAGCATATACACAAGAAAAACAGCGATCGTCGCCCCTATGAAAGCACCTAAAGGCAACCAGTGAATACTAATGATAAGCGATCCGTTTTTATCACTAAATATCGTTAAAAACAAAACAATGACTACGGCTGCGCCACTTGTCATCCCAAGTACATCTGGAGAAGCGAGCGGATTGCGAATCATTCCTTGAAGAATAGCACCAGCTATAGCTAAAGACATTCCTGCAAAAAAGGCGATAATCATTCGAGGTAAACGAAATGAATAAATTACAATCTCATCCATCTCACTTCCACTACCTAGTAGCGTTTTTATAACATTTACTGGGGAAATATACATTTCTCCAATGCCTGTGCTAAGAAGAAACAAAAAAATAGAAATGATTAGCAGCACTAAGCAAGTGGTCATCGCTTTTTTGTCCATTAAAAATGAAATGTTGTTTCCCATTCGGAATGGTATGTACTTTCTCATTTTAAAATCCCCCTACGGGCAACATAAATAAAAAATGGAACCCCGATAAATGCCGTCATAATTCCGACAGGCACTTCTTGCGGCATTAATATATACCGAGCTCCAATGTCGGCAAAGTTCAAGAGGCTTCCCCCAATGAACGCACAATACGGCAACAACCAACGATGATCATTCCCGACAAATGCTCGAGCAATATGGGGAACAATAATTCCTATAAAACCTATTGGCCCAGCTACTGCCACAGAACTCCCTGCTAACAAAACAATAAAAATAGCCATAATTAACTTGACAAAGTTGGTACGTTGTCCCAATCCTTTTGCTACATCGTCTCCTAGCATGATAATGTTGATCTTTGAAGCTAATAAAAAAGACCCAACCCACGCAATGAGAAAGTAAGGAAGAACAGAAGTTAACATCTCTAACTTTCGTCCTGAAACAGAACCTGCCAGCCAAAACAACACTTCTTCTAATGCTTTTTCATTTGCCACTAATAGCCCTTGTGTCAAAGAAGCAAAAAGTGTCGCTACGGCCGTTCCTGCTAATGTTAATTTAATCGGGGTCATCCCTTCTTTTCCAACTGAGCTGATGATAAATACAATGATCGCTGCAAGCGCAGCGCCAATTAAAGCAAGCAATGAGAACATATAAAGGGAACTAACTTGAAAGAAGGTTACACATAACACAATTAGAAACCCCGCCCCTGCATTAATTCCAAAAATTCCAGGCGAAGCGAGGGGATTTTTAGTTAAAGCCTGCATCAGTGCCCCTGCCATGGCTAAACTTGCCCCAACAGCTGCGCCGATGAGGGCACGTGGCAAACGAACCGTATTAATAACAAGATGTTCATTAGAAATACCTTTATTCATCAGCGCCTCGATTGCCGTTTGGTAGCTTGTATCTGTGTAGCCATAAATGATGCTCATCCCCATACTAATAAAAAATGTAAGTACAAGTAAAAGCAGTCCAACAAACCGTTTTGTACTGTTTTCTAACATTGTAGATAATCTCCTTACTATGATTTGTAGCCTCATATAAAGTCTATTTGATATCGAATATCAGTGTCAATTAATTTATTAGATTATTTGAAATCTCGAAAAGTCAATTATAATTCAATTATATTTTAATTGACAATGATTATCATTAGTATTATTATTTTGTTCGTTAACGAAAATCATTTTCAATAAGGAGGCATACATATGAAAAAATTTTCTTTTATGCTGGCAATGATGATTGTTCTTCTTTTCGTTCTCAGCGCTTGCAACGGTTCGAGCGAAAAAACAACTACAAAACAGGATGAAAAGAAAACAGAAAAACCTGTAAGTTATACAGTCGAGCATGCGATGGGCACAACCGAAATAAAAAGTACACCTAAACGCGTTGTTATTTTAACGAACGAAGGAACAGAAGCTTTATTAGCATTAGGTATAAAACCAGTCGGTGCTGTTAAATCGTGGCTTGGAGATCCTTGGTATGATCATATTAAAGATCAAATGGATGACGTAAAGGAGATTGGAACAGAAAGTGAGCCAAGTTTAGAAGCAATCGCTTCATTAAAGCCAGACTTAATTATTGGTAACAAATTGCGCCAAGAAAAAATTTATGAGCAATTAAACGCTATTGCTCCAACTGTTTTTTCTGAAACGTTAAAAGGAAACTGGAAAGAAAACTTCATGCTCTATGCAAAAGCAGTCAATAAAGAAGAGAAAGGAAAAGAAATCATGTCCGCGTACGACCAACGTATTGAAGCTCTAAAAGCGAAGTTAGGAGACAAGCTACAGATGAAAGTTTCCATCGTCCGCTTTATGGCTGGAGACGTACGCATTTATCACAAAGACTCCTTCTCTGGTGTTATTTTAGATCAACTAGGATTTGCACGCCCTGAGTCACAAAACATCAACGATTTTGCGGAAAAAGGGGTAACAAAAGAACGAATTCCGGCAATGGATGGCGATATTCTCTTTTATTTTACATATGAAGAAGGAGACGGAGCAGCTACAAAAGTAGAAGATGAATGGATTAACGATCCGCTTTTCAAAAATTTAAACGTAGCGAAACAAGGAAAAGTGTACAAAGTGAGTGACGCCATTTGGAATACAGCTGGTGGGGTTCTCGCTGCGAACTATATGCTTGATGATATTGAAAAATATTTCCTAAACCAATAGGCCTATACAAAAACCAGCCTCCACGTGGGGCTGGTTAAAACATATTTAATAACTTTTTCCATTCTTCATAGTACACTTCTTTCGGAACCTTATACCACGTATGAATTTTATTGTATTCACAATGATAATCGTTCCCTTCTAAAATATACATATAGTCACGTTTTTCGAAAATCATAATATGCCATCCTTGTTCAAGGTCAAAAAAAGGACGATCACTTGTACCGTTTGGAATATCATGTTCATCCCAATCGACTAACAATTTCTCTACAAAATCCCACCATGGAAATGAAGTGAGAATTTCATTCTGCTTCGCACTATAGAAAAAAAGATGTTTTCCCCATGTCTTGTGACTTTTAACTGTCACTATGATTTCAAAGTCATCAATGATCGGAAACGACTTCAAATCCAGTGTTTTTAGGGAATTTTCACATACATTTAGCACCTTTTTATTGTTTAACGTCCGACTTTTCCTTCTACTAACATGATTTACTCCACCTTACCGAATCGCTTCTAACACTTCCGCAAACCGCTTACGCTCATCATGCCATTTCGCCTCTTCCAACTCTAATTGAATCGGAATGTCACAATGAATGGCTGCGAGTTTGCGCGATAAATGAAGCAAGTCGAGATGTGTTGTTATTTTTTGTTGCTGTGCTTTTGTTAAGTTTGCTAAATTCCCGAGGACTCCTTCAATCGAACCGTATTGTTGAATGAGTTTAAACGCCTGTTTTTCTCCAATGCCACGTACACCTGGGTAATTGTCGCTCGGATCACCCATCAGCGCTTTCACATCAATAAGCTGCTGTGGCTGAATCCCTTTTTCTTGAATAAAGCGTTCGAGCGTATACGCCTCGTAGTTGCCGATGCCTTTTGCCAACAAATAGACGGTGACATGCTCGGAAAGAAGCTGAAATAAATCGCGGTCTCCTGTAATAATAGAAATTTGCATATGTTCGCGATATTGCTTGACGAACGAACCGATGCAGTCGTCCGCCTCCGCACTAAGCACACCGATATTCGGAATACCAAGCATCGCAACGGCTTCTTTTGCTAAATCAAACTGTGGAATTAATTCATGCGGCGGCTCGCCACGATTTGCCTTATAGTCTGGAAACCATTCGGTGCGAAACGTCGTACTCCCCATGTCCCAGCAACAAACGACATGCGTCGGTCGAAGTATATTGGTCGCCGCTTCGATATGCTTTACTACCCCATATACCGCATTCGTCGGCACCCCACGGCTATTCACCATCCATCTCGGCGCTGTCGCATAAAACGACCGAAACAATAACGCCATTCCGTCGATTAATAGTAAATGTTCTCGTTCCATCGTTCTTTTCCTTTCTATCTATCACCTGAATCCGTGACAACTTCTTCTCATAAGTACCCAGAAATCCGATCATATTAAAGTTTTAGCTCATTTTTGTATATTCACCTATTGGGTGAAGGGCAACAAGTAAAATATTTGTTGATTTATTGCGCTTTCTCGGCAGCTTGCACGCGTTTTTATCACGGATTTAGGTTTATTCTCAGAAATGAAACAAATCTCTTTTTTGGGGATGTAAACCAAAAAGAAAAAACAAAAAAGGACAGGGAGTCGAGATGGATATAAAGAATCGAACGATTGTTCGTTACCTTCCTTCTCTCCATTTCATGTAAACGTTCAGAAGCGGCTCGCTATAGCCACTCCTTCGCGTCAACTTCATCCATATCTGTCGCGATCGGCGTACGAGTCGCCCTGCCATCGTGATCACTGTCTGAATGATCGTCTTGATGCGGCGGCGTCTCACTTTGTGATGTAACGGATGGCGTGGATCGCTTAATATGTCTTGCCCGATCAGACGAAGAAGATTGTAAACCAATGCCCCGATGACCAAAACGAGCGCATTCGTTTTCATCTTCCCAGACGGAAGTCGCTCTAAATCGAGATCGCTCTTGAGTTCGCTATGAAACTGCTCGCATGTCGCATGGTCGTGGTACAACGCGAGTATATCTTGCATATGCATGTGGTCATACCCTTCTAAGCGCACCCAATAGCTTTCGACTTCGTAATCAGGAACGAAAAGCAACTGTCCATTTCGTTCCATCGTCCGTTCGGTCACTTGGGTGACTTGGAAGTACGTATGCGTGTTTCCATCGATCGTCATCGTTTGCGGAAGGCATAGCTCGTATGTTTGCACCCCTTCCGTGGAGTCGTCCGTGCGCTTGCCTTTTTGCGAAGCGATTTGAAACCAAAGGGCTTTCGATTCTCGGCGCAAGTTCCGTTTGATGACAAAATCCACGCCTTCTTCGAGGCACACGCGCACATTCGCTTCTGCATCGTTTCCTGCATCCATGCGAACAAGCAGACGAGATGAGGTGAGCGCACGTGCCCGATGGATGGCAGTGGTTAAAAACGACGGCATTCCATCTTGTACGTGTTGTTTTCCTGGGCGCAGCTCCGCGTGGACGATATATCCTTCTTTTCCTGCATACGCAAACAATGGCGTAAAGCCGTCAAATCCTTTATACGTCCGACTGACTCCTTCCTTTTTCGTGTCGGAGTTGTCAAACGGGGAGCCATCTAAATCCAGGGGAACCCATGTCGTCTTTTGTTTTGTCCAACAAGGGGACAAGGTCGCTTGTCGTCGCCTCAATAGGCGCATCGATTCCTCCCAAAGAATCGTGTCTGTCATCGGAAGACAGGCGAGCTGATCCAGTCGCTGCCGTAAAGTCGGAGAGGAAGGCACGTGTTCGATGCCCAGCGATGTCGCAAATAGATCATCATGACGATACGCTTCGATATGATCGAAATCCGTTTTTCCTGTGGCAAGCAAACCGATCATCGAGCGAATGACATCACCATGAGAGATGTGAACATCTCGGCGCACCTGCGGAAGCCGAAGGACGTTTAACCGTTTGTCGAGTTTCGTTTGATGAAGCAAGTAGCCAACGAGGGCAAGCCCAGCACTTGGGGTGATCGCTTCATCTGTCCATACAAACCGAATCGGAAAATCTTTCATGAAATTCACCTACTTGATGAAGAGTCATAAACGTCGTTTTCCCTTATCGTACCAACGGTTTGCGACCATTGTAAAGATGTTTTGCCACGGATTCAGGATAAATAAAAAAATTATATGTCAATCCCTTTTTCGGAATAAATTGTATATAGAAGAACAAAAGACCACCCTACAACAAAGGGTGGCTGACGTTAGAAGAAACGCGAATCGTTTGTTTTTTTGTTAGCTCTTCATCGATTTTTAATAACTCTTTTTTCTCCCAGCTGACGAAGTAATCTTCCCATAAGACGTGGCAACGGTCATCGGTCACTTCTAACACAATTCCTCTCGTTCCATCAAGGGCATAAATGACGCAGTCTCCGATATGAAACATGGCGATCACCCCAAACGGAAGACGATGCCATAGCCGCCGCGTGGATATTCCCATTGAATGTTTTCGTACGGACAGCCGATACGACAGCTTCCGCATTCATGGCATCCTTCGTAGCCGACGTGCATCCGAACTTCTTCCCATTTATACACAGACGCCGGGCAAAAAATCGTACAAATTTTATCTGGACATTTCGTTAAACAAATATTCGGGTCAAGCACGTGAAGATGCGATTTCGTATCCGCGTTAAAACGAACTAAATATTGTTTTTCTTCAATCGTTTGCGCCTTCATCATTTCATCACCTTCCATGCTTTCATCATATCTCGCGCCAGCTTAAACTTTTGTTTCGTCGAGCCGAGATCACGCCAAATTTTTTTCTGTTTTTCCCATTTCGATGCCCCGTCCACCGTAAACATTTGGCTTGCTGCGCGGTTGAGCATCGGGATGTATTGCTCAAAATATTGTGGGAACGATTCAAAATGATGCGTTGCATCTTTGTATTTTTTCAAATCTTGCCCGATAAAGCTTTCCATGAGCTTCATTCGGTATTGGTCGAGCATGCTTTCGGAAAAGTCATTTTGCTCTTTTGCCATGATGATCGTTTCCGCCGCTAATCGACCGGACGTCATCGCCATATTTGAACCTTCGCGGTGAATCGCATTGACAAGCTGTGCCGCATCCCCAACAACGAGCACCCCGTTGCCCGCGACTTTCGGAATCGAATGATAGCCCCCTTCTGGAATCAAGTGCGCCAAATATTCGACCGGCTCGCTCCCTTGAATGTATGGGCGAATCATCGGGTGGTTTTTCACATATTCCAGCAAGTCGTACGGTTTCATTTTATGCTTAATCAGCCCTGATAATAGCGTACCGACGCCGATGCTAAGCGTATCTTTATTCGTATATAAAAATCCAGTACCTACAATTCCTTTCGTCGCATCGCCAAAAATCTCAATCGTACAGCCTTGGTTCGGCTCGAGATTGAAGCGGTCTTCAATCACGTTTTTATCTAGTTTTAAAATTTCCATCGTCGCTAAAGCGACTTCATCTGGCCGCCATTCGCGGTGGAAGCCGAGCTGTTTCGCCAGTAGCGAGTTGACACCGTCAGCCAATACGACCACATCCGCATAAATCTCGCCATCTGGACGATCCGTCCGGACGCCGACGACGCGACCGTTTTCTACAATACATTCGACCGCTACCGTTTCACAAACAAGTAGCGCTCCTTGTTCGACTGCTTTTTCAGCAAACCATTGGTCAAATTTGGCACGCAATACGGTAAAATTGTTATACGGCTCACGCCCCCATTCTAATCCTTTGTAACTAAACGTCACCGCTGATTCTTTATCCATCATCATAAATCGTTGCTCGACAATTGGGCGTTCTAGCGGTGCTTCTTTATAAAACTCTGGAATAATATCTTCCATCATTTTCCGATACAATACGCCGCCCATGACGTTTTTCGCGCCGGGGTATTCGCCACGCTCAAGCAACAGCACGTTTACCCCTGCTTTTGCTAGTTCATATGCACAAGCCGTCCCTGCCGGTCCTGCGCCAACGACGATACAATCAAATTTTTCAGGCATGGCGGATCTCCTCCTTCACATCGGCAGCTGCTTTTACCTTCGGAATTTCTTCTTTGAACCGTTCAATTAACAGCGGGACGATTTCAAACGCATCGCCGACAATGCCGTAGTGGCATGATTGGAAAATAGGCGCGTTTGGGTCTTTATTGATGGCGATAATTAGCTCTGAGTTTTGCATGCCCACAACGTGCTGAATCGCACCAGAAATGCCGATTGCAAAATAAATTTTTGGCGTCACCGTTACGCCAGTTTGTCCGACTTGGTGATGATGGTCAATCCATCCTGCTTCGACGACATCACGGCTCGCCCCAACCGCACCGCCAAGCACCTCTGCCAGCTGATGAATGAGTTGAAACCCTTCTTTACTGCCCATGCCTTTTCCACCAGCAACAATAATATCTGCCTCATCAATTCGCGCTTTTTTCGCCTCTCTTACAATCTCTAATACTTTCGTTCGCATGTCTTCTTCGCGCAACTCAATATGCTCTTCTACTATTTTCCCTGTTCTCGACGGATCTGGTGGTAGCGCTTTCATCACTTTCGGACGAACGGTCGCCATTTGCGGACGATATTTTTTACATAAAATCGTCGCCATAATATTTCCGCCAAACGCTGGGCGACTCGCCAATAATAAACCCGTGTCTTCTTCAATATCGAGTATGGTTGTATCGGCCGTTAAGCCCGTCGGTAAATCAGTTGCAATCGCGCTCGCTAAATCTTTTCCTGTCGGTGTTGCCCCATATAGCAGCACTTCCGGTTTATGTTTCTCGCAACAATCGAGCAATGCGCGCATATATGGCTCCGTTCGATAATATACAAAAATTGGGTTATCGTATACGTAAACGACATCTGCGCCATACGTAAACGCTGTGGAGGCAAGCTGCTTTACGCTGCTTCCAATTAATACGCCTGCCAACTCTGTTTTCCGCTTATCCGCAAGCTGTCTTCCTGCTCCTAATAACTCAAGCGAAACAGGCGCAATATTTCCGTCTTTTACTTCTAAATACACCCATATTCCCCGGTAATCGTCAAAGTTCATGCCCCTCTCCCCCTATTGAAACAACTCTTTTTTCACTAAAACGAGCGAAAGCAATTGTTCGACTTTTTCTTTCGTACTTCCTTCGAGTAACTCGCCACCTTCTGGTTTTGGCGGCGCCCATACTTTTGAGACAATTGTTGGAGATCCTTTCAGTCCTAGTTGTTTGCGGTCGACGTCTTCTAAATCGTCTGCTGTCCAAATGGTTGGTTGATATCGTGCGGCTTTAATCATGTTTGGCAATGGTGCAAAGGAGATGTCGTTGATGTCTTTTTCGACCGTAAACAAGCACGGTAATGTCGATCGGACGACTTCATAGCCGTCTTCTAGTTTGCGGTGAACGATCGCATAGCCTTTTTCTTTATTAATTTCAACGACTTTTTTCACACCAGTAAGAGGAGGAATGTGCAAACGGCGAGCAATGCCAGGTCCGACTTGGCCTGTATCCCCGTCAATCGTCATTTTTCCGCAAATGACTAGATCAATCGGGCGCTGCTTCGCGATTTTTTCGAGCGCTTTTGTGAGCGCATAGCTTGTCGCAAGCGTATCTGCGCCGGCGAACGCACGGTCAGAAATCATATACCCTTCATCCGCGCCAAGTTCAATGCATTTTTTGATCGCCTTAACGGCTGGAGGAGGTCCCATCGTTAATACAGAAACTGTTCCGCCATACTTCTTTTTTAACCGAACAGCTTCTTCTACTGCATGGGCATCGTACGGGTTTAAAATTGCCGGGGCACTTGCACGGTCCATCGTGTTCGTTTTCGGATTCATTTTAATAATCTTCGTATCTGGTACTTGTTTAATACAGGCTACGATATGTAGCATACATTCACCCCCAAGATGATATTTTTGCTCGTTTGTTCACATACACATATAACGCCTTCTTCCCCCCTATTCTATTGTTATTTTGCCCCTTGCATAGATATTCTAACATAGACAACAAATCCCCTGTTGCAATTAAAATAAAATTTAATATTTTGTTCAAAAAAAGAACCATACCTCGCTATTTGCGCAATATCGTTCTTGTACGTTCATTTCATGAAACATCCTTGCTTCACTATATGAATACAACTGGAAGGTTTAATTAATGGTTGCTGGAGAAGTAGGTGCTCCATTTTTTTCAACTGACGGAGGCAAGCCTTTGACTTGCCTCCGTCACGCGTTCACGTGACAATCGAAAAATGTTAAAACTTCAACGTGCATTTATATAATTGCTCTAGCGCTACTGCTACTCCGTCTTCGTCGTTCGTAACGGTAATAACGTCCGCTTGTTGCTTTACCTCTTCCGCGGCATTTCCCATCGCTACTCGATAGCCTGCCACGGCAAACATGGAAAGATCGTTGAGGCTGTCGCCGATCACCATTGTTTCCTTGAGATCGATTCCATATATAGCCGCCAATTGTTTTACTGCCTCTCCTTTCGTCGCCTGTCGGTGGTTTATTTCGATGTTATTCGGATGAGAGGAAGTAACCGTTACGTCCGGAAGTAAGCGAAATTGCTGCGCTGCTTTTTCTATATAGGTTCAGATTAATTTTCCGACATAGCAACCTGTCCGATGCGTTGGAGCACTTTTTCTGGAAACTCAGAAAGGTACTCTAAGAACGAAACAATCGATTCTCGTAACTCTTTTCGACTAGGATGAAACCGATTGGCAATGACACTCTCTTTCAGCCAGCCCCAAATTCGTTCAACTAAATTTAAATTCGGCGAATAAGGGGGTAAGAATACAAAAGTTAACTGTTCTTCGTGCTCCTGTAAAAAAGGCTGAAGGACTTTGGCATGATGAATTTTTGCGTTATCCAAGACCATCACCACATGTTTATCTGGATATTGGTTCAATGTGTATTGGAGAAACTGCAGAAAAGCCTGTGCATTACATTGGTCCGTTTCCATACAGAGAAATTCACCCGTTTCGATATTCACACCGCCTAATAAGCTGACTGTTGCGTGGTGTCCGTACGTAGGAATTTGTTTTTGGCGCCCTTTGACACTCCATGTGGCCCGAAGAGCTTGATAGTCCCGAATATGACTTTCATCTTCATAGATGATGACTGTGTTGTCGGGCAAGTTTTTTTTTATGAGTTCTATTTCTTGTTGAAACTCTTTTTGTTTTTGAGGATTCGCCCGTTTGAGAGTATACGTAGGGCGTGTATAGCGAAATCCCCATCGGTGGAGCATATCGCAAATCCCACCGCGAGACATGGTGACAGAAAATTTCTCTTCTAACACATGTTGAATGATTCGTGTATTCCAGCTGGTCTCGATGCCGTATCCTTCATCGGCAGGGGTGCTTTCTTCCAACATCTTTCTTAATTCGCGTTCTTCGTCTGGAGACAGGTACGGCTTTCTACCCGGGGCGTAATGGCGTTCTAATAGCGCATCCATGCCACCTTGATTAAACTTTTGAACGTAAATCGAAACGGTTTCGCGATGGAGGTTCAAAAGCTCAGCGACTTGGATTCCTAAGTAGCCTTGCATAATGAGACGAATCACTGCCATTCGTTTCGCCATGTTGGCATTTTTCATTCGGCGTTCCTGTTCTTGAAGACGTTCGATGGTCCAACCATGATCGTTCGTAATTTGTAATCCTTTTTTCTTCATTCTTCATCCGCTCCTTTGATTGACTCGTTTAGGAGCAGTATAGACAAGAATACAGGTTGATTAAACGTGTCGGAATTTCAAACTGAATTTATATAAAGATGGTAGGTGTAAAGAAAAAATAAGAACTTTATAGAATAAGAGTGATCCGTTGTTCCAGACTTCGCTTATATCTTGGATATAGGTGACACGTGCTTGTTGAAATTGTTTTTGGACGATGCGCTGTAACTGGGGATAACGGTCACTAACTTGGCGCGCAAGTGTTTCTAAATGTTCGCGGTTATGCAGCCCGACATACACTGCTTCGTTCGTGTAAATTTCGCAGTACAAATCCGGCTGTGTTCGCACCCATTCCAACAACGGAATAAGCGTCTTTTTATGTAACGGAACATCACAAACGACTGTTCCATCAGCCTGTGTAATAAGCGCTCCATTCAGTCCGATGATCGGGCTGACAATGTTTGCTTTCGCTAACGGCTCGTGCGCATCTTTGTACGCTCTTCCGGTAGCGATCGCTACGATATGCCCTGCTTTTTGTGCTGCGACAATCGCCTCTTTGTTGCGTTCACTAATTTGTCCATCGGAAGTTAACAACGTACCGTCCATATCCAACGCAATAAACATCTTTCATTCCCCCGTTTCGTTTTTTTCTATTATAATACGAAAACAGGGGCATTGCATGCCCCTTGCCATTAGTGTAGCTCAATCGCATCTTTTTCTTCGTCCCATCTTGCGCGAATTCCTTTGCGCGTTTCTAAGAAAGTGTGTACTTTTTTGCCGATTTGAATGACCGTTCCTTCCCAAGCGTGATCGATTTGAATCGTTTCTCCTTTTGGTACAGCCAACGTCGTCTTAATGCCGAAAGAAGAGCCAGCTTCTTTTACATAGATACCTTTTTGTGCATACACTTCCCCACCGCGCAAAATTCCGTCAATGACTAATTTTCCACCGGCATAAATGTTGCAGTTGTAACACCCTTTCCCGGAAACGATGACATCCCCGCTACAGTGGATGACGCTATTTAGCGCATACGACAGTTCTACCGAATCTGTCTCTGTTTGCTCGTATTGATTCATAAATTCATTGATTTGACGAAGCAGCTCCGCAAAACTTTCTAGACAGTGAAAATGATTCGGCTTTTCTGCTATAAAACACGACTGGAAACGGTTGCTTAGTTCTAACCACGGTTCACTAAGTACTTCTTTTTTTGCTTGACAAATAGATTCATATTTTTTTACCGCTTCGATTAATGATTGAAACTTTGTTTCTAATAATCTTTTTGCCACAATGTAAATATCTTTTTCTTGTAGCTTCGAAAACATAATGAGCTGCTGGAGAGCGAAAATCATTTTTTCTAGTTGTTGCCGAATTTCATGCAGCAGCGTACTCAATTCGGCAATGACGATTTTTTGCTCACCAGATACAATGGTCCCTCCGATTAAGTTATGGTGAATAAAAATCGACTGTTGCGCTTGAATTTTCGCACGGTTCACGTTTTGGAAAATGACAACGCTTCCAACCGCTTCCACTTCCATTCCATCTTGCACATTACCGGTAATCTCAATGTCGCCTTTAAAGCGAATATTTCCTGTCGATAAATCAACATCGCCTTGATGAACGAGTTTGGGAATAACCGAGACGATGACTGTTCGTCCCTTTTTCACAATTTGTGGACGGCCTGATTGAGTAGCGACAAGGCTTGTGCCGTCAGAAGAAATCATCACGCCTTTTCCGAGCTGAACATGAATGGGAAACACATCACGGACAGCAATCCATTCTCCTGTCACTCTTCGCCCCGGGAGACCTGGCTTGGGTGGGTGGATGATGGCGATGACTTCCCCTTCTTGAACGCTTGAAATAATCTCCATTTCTCGATAATCGACCGTTCCGTCTTGCCGCACTCTCGGTTTTTTCGACTGGTTCATCCCTGCTTTTAATTCGGCCCAGCCATCTTTCCCGTCTTGAGGTAGCTGACCTTCTGCGATGACCACACTTACCCTTTCGCTTGCTTGCAGCGCTTCTTTTATTTTCTCTTCATTGACACCGTATACAATCCCGAGCTGCTCGAGCCGACTCACCACTTCTTCGTACGAAATTGTATGCTCTGCTTCTGTCCGAAGTTCTGCTTGCAGCTTTATATGTTTCGCTGGTGCGATGTCATTCAATACATAATATTTGCGAACCGCTGGCTCGACCATTAACACGGCTTGCATTTTTCTAGAATCAACGGTAATATTCCATGCCGCTTCTGTTTTTTCTTCCTCTTCCACGCGAACCTCCAGTTGATCGCCTTCTTCAATCGTGATTGTATCATGTACTTCTTTCCCGTTACAAAACAAGCGAACGCCTTTCCCTTTTGTAATTGTTGGGCGTTCTGTCGGGGTGCATTCGTAATATAGCTGTCCGTCTTTCAGCCATACTTTCGCCTTTGGCTGTTCTGGTTGCGGTGCTCTAATCTTTGTAATTTTCACGACTGCTTCTTGCGAAAGCAAGCCGAGCATTCGCTTTTTTTCTGTTTGTATTACTTCAATGGACACTTGGTCACGCGTCGCTTGCAGCTTTTCAAGCCCTAAACGAACGGCTTCGTCCACTGTGCTTCCCTTCGAAATGACGCTTTCCACGTTTACCCCCTCCTCCGCTTGACGCACAATCCTTTACTTTTATTATATACAAATTGTTTTTTAGAAATAGGGTAAAAAAATAGAGCAAACGAACTATTTTTTAATTGATTAAACATTCTTTCATACTTTAAACGAGCAAACACTTTTTAAGGCTAATATTTTTACAAAAAAAGGAGGGCGATTCGCCCATCCTTTAAATTTTCATAATTCCACCGGTACTTGCCGATGTGACAAGTTTTGAGTACCGAGCCAAATACCCGGTCTTTACTTTCGGTTCAAAACCTTTCCAATTCGCTTTTCGTTTTTCCCATTCTTCTTCCGAAAGCTGTACGTCAATCGTTCGTTTTACGATATCAATGACGATGTAGTCATCGTCTTCGACAAACGCGATCGGTCCTCCTTCCGCCGCTTCAGGCGATACGTGTCCAATCGATAATCCGCGGGAAGCGCCAGAGAATCGTCCGTCGGTAATAAGCGCTACTTTCGGTCCAAGCCCCATGCCAACAATTTGCGATGTCGGCGCAAGCATCTCTGGCATTCCTGGACCACCTTTCGGACCTTCGTAACGAATAATGACGACATGCCCTGGTTTCACTTTTCCGCTAGAAATGCCCTCAAGCGCTTCTTCTTGGGAGTCAAAAACGATTGCTGGACCTTCATGGCGAGTAATGCCCCCTTGAATGCCGCCCGTTTTAATAATCGCGCCGTCTGGAGCTAAATTTCCAAATAAAACCGCCAAACCTCCTGTTTCCGAGTATGGATTGTCAATCGGGCGAATGACATCATAATTTTTCACTTCACAACCCGCGATGTTTTCTCCGAGTGTTTTTCCAGACACCGTCAGCGCATGAAGATGAAGCGTTCCTTCTTTTTTGGCCAATTCATGTAATACTGCTGATACGCCGCCAGCTTCATGCAAATCTTCAATATGCATGTCTGAAGCAGGTGCTAATTTCGCTAGGTGCGGAACACGAGAAGCTACTTCGTTAATGCGCTCGAGCGGATAGTCAATACCTGCTTCATTCGCAATCGCCAATGTATGTAAAACGGTGTTTGTCGAGCCACCAAGCGCCATGTCAAGCGCAAATGCGTTGTCGATCGCTTTTTCTGTGACGATGTCGCGCGGTTTAATGTCATGCTCAATGAGATACATCAGCTGCTTCGCGGATTGTTTGACGAACTCTTTCCGTGCTGGATCAACTGCTAAAATCGTGCCGTTTCCAGGCAACGCTAAGCCAAGCGCCTCCGCTAAACAGTTCATCGAATTAGCGGTAAACATCCCTGAACATGATCCGCACGTTGGACAGCCGAATTGTTCAAGTTCCTGCAATCCTTTTTCATCAATTTTACCCGCTTGATAAGCACCAACCCCTTCAAATACGGAAGAAAGCGAAATTTTTCGCCCATCGCTCGTGACCCCTGCTTTCATTGGTCCTCCGCTTACAAAAATGGTTGGAATGTTCAAACGCATCGCAGCCATCATCATTCCCGGCGTAATTTTATCACAGTTCGGAATACAAACCATGCCATCAAACCAGTGAGCGGAGACAACCGTTTCTACCGAATCGGCAATAATTTCGCGACTTGGTAGTGAGTAGCGCATCCCGATATGTCCCATCGCGATGCCATCATCGACGCCAATCGTGTTCATTTCAAACGGTACACCGCCTGCTTCACGAATCGCTTCCTTAACGATTTTTCCAAACTCCTGTAAATGCACATGCCCTGGAATAATATCAATATAGGAGTTGACAACGGCGATAAACGGTTTATCAAAATCTTCTTCCTTTACCCCAGCTGCCCGCAATAAACTTCGATGCGGCGCTCGGTCGAACCCTTTTTTAATCATGTTGCTTCGTAACTGCTTCACCTTTCATCCCTCCATTAACCTCTTATATTTTTAGTATTGTATCACTTTTGTGAATAGATTGACAATTAGAATGATAAAAAATAAGGAAAATAGGTTATTTCTAGCAGAAAAAATGCCGAGATAGCGATGGTTTTACTTTTTTTGTTTGTGATGTTCGCTTATAATAGACAACGAGGAGGTGAAATGATGGAGCAGGAAACAATGGTAAAAGAAATTTTAACGGCACTCGATTTTTTCTCGGCGCAAATTCGCACACAAATCGCTGAAATGAACGACAAATTCGAAGCGAAAATAAAAGAGATGAATGAGCGATTTGAAATGAAAATGCAAGAGATGAACGACCGATTGGAAGCAAGAATTGACCAACTAGAAGATGAAATGAACGAGCGATTCAACCGGTTAGAAACAAAAATCGACAGCTTGCGCATCGAACTCACGGAAACACAAGAAACCGTCGACTTCCACTCTGCGAAAATCGCCCAACACGAACGAAAACTCCGCAAGCTATACAGGCAACTATAATCTCTTACAGTCATTTTTTCCCTATTTTCTATGAAAATAACGGATCCATGAGCGGTTATTTTCATACATGGGTGGTGGATGTTTATTAAAACAAAAAGCGTGCGAAATAAACAATCCCCGCTACGGTAACAGGACTTAATAAAGTAGATAAAAAGACGGCCTGCGCGGCATAATCTGGATGGTGGCCATATTATAACGCATAAAGCGCTGTGTTTCGTGAGCATGGGTAGGAACTGGCGATCAATAGTGCCTGTGCGGTTACTCCGTGAAGCTGTAAAAGCGTAATGATCATCAACGCAATTGCTGGCGACAACAACAGCCGACTACATACCGTAAGAATTAGTAGCGGAGGAATTCGTTTGATGTCGATATATGCCAATTGGGCGCCAAGCGTAACTAACGCCAGTACTAAAAACGCATTAGCAGTATGTTCTAGCGGATTCCAAAGAAAGGATGGAATCGGAATGTGAAGCATTCGGAAAAACAGTCCGAGCACAAGCGCGTAAATAATCGGGTTTTTCAAAAACTCGCTTGCCATTTTTTTTCTGTTTTGACTGGCAGAAATAAATTGAAACATCCCATATGTATTCGTTAAAAAATTCTGAAAAATGGTGACAACAATTTGGATCGACAACCCTGACGGCTCGTGGCGAAATACAAGTTGGCTTACCGGGATGCCAAAATTGCCGGAATTGTTAAGCACAATTGTATTTTGAAACGTTGCCCCTAATCTGCGATCAAGCTTGAGCCATTTTGCCATTATGGCGCTCACAGCAATAAGCGTTCCGTTTTGCAGGATAAGAAAGAAAAGAACGCTAAACAACACCCCGCTTTTCATATTGCTTTCATAGACGTTCACAAACCCAACCGCCGGAAGCAAAAAATACGTCGTGATTTTCGATAATGTGTTCATATCAAAATGAAACAACCGGTGTAACCAAGCCCCTGCCCCAATTAACAAAAACAATGGAAAAATAACCTCGACAACAATGTGAATGAATATGTCCAATGAAAGTTCCCCCTTAACCTCTCTACCCTTTTCGATAAAAATACGGCCCGCAAAACCCGTGGGTCTGTACATACGTCCATGTCAATGACAGATCGACGACGTATAAATCATGCTCCTCTATAAATGTCTTCTGCACGTAAACGGTTGGCACTAATAAGCCGATATGCCTGATCATCATTTTGGTAAAAAATCAGACATTCCTCTTTCAGCTCGTTATTGAATGCTTCCATTGCTTCCGTTCCTTCTAAACAGGAAAGCTTTTGATAGCTAAACACATGCCAGAGAAACTACTCAAAATAAATAGAAGTTTTTTCTTGTGAGGAAATGTGATCAGCAAATGTGCTTTCCCATTGAGCACGTAATTGTTCGCCTTTCTTGCCGAGTTCCTTAACAATGACGCCTTTTGTTTGTAACTTCTTAATCCATCCCATTTTCTCCCTCGCTTAAATTCAGTAACGACCGGTTTGTTGTTTATTTTACCAAAAATACCTACATGAATCGAGTTCGATTGGTCTAGAGTTCTCACTCTTTGTCTTTTCTTGTCCACACGATTCCGTTATACTATAAGAGGAGGTGAGTGAGGTGGAAGAGAAAACGATGCTAAAGGAAATTTTAAACGCATTGAATTTGTTTGCATCAGACGTTCGTTCGCAAATTACGGCATTGGATAAAAAGGTGCAAACGCTAAGCGAACAAATGAAAGAGATGAACGACCGGTTCGAAGCAAAATTCGAACAAATGAATGAACGCATGCAAGAGATGAACGACCGGTTCGAGGCAAAGTTCGAACAGGTGAACGAGCGCATGCAAGAGATGAACGACCGGTTCGAAAAACGAATCGATCGGTTAGAAGACGAAATGAAAACGAAGCTGAATCGAATGGAAACAAAATGGGACGGTTGGCGAGTGGAATGGATCGAAACGCAAGAAACAGTCGACTTCTTTTCCCGCAAAACTCTTCAGCACGAACAAAAAATCCGCAAATTATCCCAGCAACGATAAATCCATTTCTTTCTGTCAACTATTGGACTTGCTTTATTTTTGCAAACTTCTTTCGGCGTAGCATCAACAGGCGAACCCCCGCCCTCGTTTCCGAGACGGGGGATTGTTTATTTTAACATATCCACTTGTTCCTTAATAGCAATCGTAAGCGGATGGTCTGCTTGCAGTTGGGCGTACTGCAATAATGCTCCCTCGATGCCGCGCTCGCGGATTGTTTTTTGCAACTCAACTGCTTCTGCGTCTTCTTGGTAGTCAAACAACAAAAGCGCCGCAATTCCTTTGACGAGCCTATGTGGGATTTCGCCAAACAAATTATAATATTGGGAAGCTGGACTGACAAGACGATCGTTCGCACCGAGCTTACGGATTGGCGAACGCGCTACCCGAGTCACTTCATCCGTCATCGCAGGATTTGTGAATCTTTGAACAATCTTTCTGATATATGCGCCATGTTCTTCTGCACTCCACCCATACTTCTCGATCAACACACGCCCCGACTCATAAAGCGCCTTCGTCACGTCTGCACGCACTAAATCGTCTTCCATCGCTTCGTTAATCGTCGCATAATTTTTCGCATATCCTAAATACGCCGCAAGCGCATGGCCTGTATTGACCGTGAACAACTTCCGTTCAATGTAAGGCTGTAACTCTGCTACAAAATGTGCACCAACAATCGCTGGAATATCACCAATCATTTCTTTCGTTTCGATGACCCATTCAAAAAACGGCTCGACAACAACCATTAGCGGATCGTCATTTTTTTGGTTTGGCACAATGCGGTCGACGGCGCTATTTGGGAAGCCACAAAACGGCGTAAGCGCTGCCTGCTCTTCTTCAGACAAATAGTCCATCACATGTTTCTTTAAGAAACTGCTTCCGCCAATCATATTTTCACACGCGATGACATGTACTCGTTTTTCTGTCGTAGACAATCGCTTCCGCAACCCGTCGGCAATTACTTTCGCAATGTGCGGCAATACATTCGGTCCAACCGCAGTAGTGACTAAATCAGCTTGGGCAATACGAGAAACGACTTCTTCGTACTGCTTTTGGCTATGAAGTGCCGACACACCGCGAATAATCTGTTCTTCTCTTGCTTCGCCGGCAATAACGACTCGGTACTGTTGTCGTTCTTGTAAATGTTGCACTAATTCATCATTCACGTCGACAAATACGACTTCAAATCCGGACTGCGAAAGCAAGCTGCCGATAAAGCCTCTACCGATATTTCCTGCGCCAAAATGAACGGCTAACATGTTAATTCACCTCGTTTAAAAGTTCAAGAATTTCTTCTTTTGTCGTCGCTTGAATCATTTTTTCGACATTTTCTTCTTCCAAACAAACAAGTGCAATTTTTGACAATATTTCTAAATGTTCATTGTCTTTCCCAGCAATTCCAATGAGTATTTTCACGATATTTCCCGCGCCAAAATCAACGCCGTTTGGCACTTGAATAAACGAAAGCCCGGCTTTTTTTACAAGCGCCTTCGCCTCTTCTGTTCCGTGCGGAATCGCGATAAAATTTCCCATATATGTTGATGTTAACGCTTCTCGTTCAAACATTTTATCGATATATACTTCATCTACATATCCATGGTCGACTAATACTTTTCCCGCTAAGCGAATCGCTTCTTCTTTGTTTCCTACTTCAGCACCTAGTACGATGTTTTCTTTTGTTAACACTGACACGATTATTCACTCCTTAGTTGAACAAAATGATAAAAAAATGCTTCAAAATGTCGGCTTAAGAAAGCGTGAAGCTGTGCTTCCGTTCCGTTTGTAAATAACGAAATGCTTTCCTCGTCTTTAATAATGAGCGAACTTAAATGGCTAAGCACCGAAAGCATCGCTTCTGGCGCTTCACTCGGCGCCAATAACAACAATATGCGCTCCATCTTCATCGGCTGTTGGTCCATGCCCATGACGGTCTGCGGATGAGAAAGCGGGTAAACCGTAAACGTAGGACGTAAAACCGCTGGGCTTCTCGCATGGTACAACGCTAACTCTGTTTCTGGAATCCCTAATCCTCCCGCTTGTTCTCTTCGTAACAATTCGTTAACGACCGATTCGACGTCTCGAATAGTTCCTTTCTTCTGTAACTGTTGGCACGCCTCCACAAGCGCGTCGTGGACAGAATGGGTTGTTAGCGGTTGGACGGTTAATTCCTTTAATAGTTGTACAATCGTTTCGCTCACTACTTGAATGGCATTCATTTTTTGAATCGTATTTCTAGCAGCGCTTGGCTCTACTGGTCGTACTTTCGCTTTTTTGTCTTTAATAAACTTTCGAATTGCCACTACTTCGTCTTCTTGCAGCATCGGGCTGACGAGAAAATACGGTTCTTCTAACGGAATCGGCACGGTCGATACGATTAAATCATAATGACTCGGCTCAACATAACGCAAGTCAAAAAACGATTTTTGCTCAATTTGAGAAATATCTGGTATTTCTTTTTTCAGCCGTGTTGCTAAGATTTTTGCTGTTCCTAACCCGCTTGAACAAATAACAAGCGCATGCAGCCCTTTTTTCCCACGCAATAACGCCGAGGCAAAATGAAGAACGACATATCCAATTTCCTCTTTCGGAATGACGACTTCCGCAAAGACATGGTTCATCGATTCCTCGACAATTTGAAATAGCTCCGCATAGTCTTTCGTAATTTTATCAAGCAGTGGGTTCGAAATGCCCATATTATGCTGGATGCGATAGAGAGCCGGTTTTAAATGAACGACTAAATCTTCATATAACGGATAATCATCGGTCAAATCGACATGCAGCTTATCACTCACATATCGGATTAATTCTTGCGTTTTCATGCCGATTTCTAGAGTTGCTTCCTCTAACATGTATCCTTGGCGGTCGCGCAATTTTGCGCCCATTAAATGCATCGTAATATAGCCGATTTCTTCTTTTGGAATCGAAACTGAAAACGCTGCTTCTAACGACCGGGCAATTTTTTCTGCTGTTTTGTATTCTTTTGTCGTTTGAATCGTTTCTAAATATTGTGCCTCGAAGTTGATCGGCTCTCCTTGCATAATGCGCTCCATCGCAAGCGCAAGATGAATGACGAGCGCAATATAGGAGCTGTCCGCAATGGTAAACGGAAGTTCTGCCTTCATTTGTTCCATTTGCGCTTCAATGACAAATAGCTTTTTCTTATCGACAAGTCCAAGCAGTTTTTCTGTCACCGTGTTCATTGTATCGACCGATTTTTTTTGAATCGATTCTTTCATGAACGAAAGAAATTGCGATTCGTCAAAATGGCGGAACAACAATTCGCTCATCATTTTCCGCTTCGCTACTTCTGACCCAGCAATTTCTACGCCATAGCCTCTTTTGCGAATGAGCGAAAGCCCTTGTTTTGCTAGTTCTTCTTGAATTTTGTCCAAATCGTTGCTGACGGTGGCGACTGTTACGTTTAAATCATTGGCTAGCGATAGCAATTTGACTGGCTCTACCGCTTCTAGTAATGCAATTAAAATCATCGTTTGGCGCTCTTCTGGTGTATACTCCGGGTGCGATAAGTGAAAAAGGCGAATTTGCAGCTCGCGTTTTTTCTCTTCCTCTCCGCTAATTTGAATGCCGACTCCAGCTTTTTTCACCAGCTCTAGTTCGTAGTCTTCTAAAAGGCGCTCAATCCCTTTTAAATCGCGGTGAATCGTCCGTTCGCTCACATCAAGCATAGCGGCGATTTCCCCGACCGTAATTCCTTTCTCGTGCGACAATAAAACGTCTAATATTTTCCGCTCTCTTGCCGATATATACACACCGTTCACCTCCTTAGCAACGATTTGTTGACAAAATTAAATATAATATGCGCCTTTCATCTTCAATTGTAAAACGCTCACCGAACAACCACAACCAATAGAAAGCATTGTTTCGTCCGGTTGATTGTTGACATTTTTTAAATAGACAAAAAGGTAAGTACGCACCCTTACCTTTTTGTGTTTATTATTTTCCTTCTTTTATCATTTGAACAAGTTCGTCATATTTTGGACTGCTTAAGAAGTTGTCGACTGATACGTGATAAGCGTTCGGCAATTTTTCTTTTGCACGGTCGGTTAACGTTTGTTGCGTAATGACAACGTCTGCGTCCGCTGGAAGTTGGTTAATCGCTGTGTTGATGACTTCGATGTCTAGTCCTGCTTTTTGCACTTTATTGCGCATGATCGAAGCACCCATTGCGCTAGAACCCATGCCGGCATCGCATGCGAAAACGATTTTTTTCACGTTTGATGGAGCGGCGTTTGTTTTCAACATTGCGGCTGCATCGCTTTTCTTTCCCTTTAATTGTTGCATTTGTTCTGCTGCTTTGCTTAAATCTTCTTCGCCTTCGTTTTGTTTAGATGTTTTTAAGAAGAACGAAGCGACAAGGAACGATACGGCTGCTGCGACAAACACACCCGCTAATACTCCTAAGTAGTTTCCGCGCGGTGTCATCGCAAGAAGGGCGAAAATACTTCCTGGCGACGGAACGGCGACAAGCCCTGCGTTGAAAATCGTAAAGGTGAACACACCGCTCACGCCACCAGCCATTGCTGCTAAAATTAAAATCGGTCTCATTAAAATGTACGGAAAATAAATTTCATGAATTCCACCAAGAAAATGGATAATCACTGCACCAGGTGCTGATTGTTTCGCCATTCCTTTACCAAATAACCAATATGCTAACAAAATACCAAGTCCTGGTCCTGGGTTTGTTTCCAATAAGAATAAAATCGATTTCCCTGCTTTTGCTGCTTGCTCTACGCCGAGCGGGCTTAAAATTCCATGGTTGATGGCGTTATTTAAAAAGAGCACTTTTGCTGGCTCGATGAAAAGGTTCGCAAGCGGTAACAATTTCATGTTCACAATCGCTTCGACGCCAGCTGCTAACGTTTTGTTTAATCCTAATACGACAGGTCCAACTCCTTTAAACGCAATAAGCGTTAACAACCCACCGAGAATTCCGGCAGAGAAGTTGTTGACTAACATTTCAAACCCTTGTTTTACTTTTCCATGAATGAGTTCGTCAAATTTTTTGATTAAGTATCCGCCAAGCGGCCCCATAATCATGGCGCCTAAAAACATCGGAACGTCAGCACCGACAACAACCCCCATCGTCGCCGTTGCCCCGACGACACCGCCGCGAACGTCGTAAATCATTTTCCCGCCTGTATAACCGATTAATAATGGCAATAAATACGTAATCATCGGTCCGACAAGTTTCGCAAACGATTCGTTCGGTAACCATCCAGTTGGAATAAATAATGCGGTAATAATCCCCCAAGCGATAAATGCACCGATATTTGGCATAATCATGCCGCTTAAATAGCTACCAAAGCGCTGCACTTTCACGCGAAAGCCTGTTTGATTTTCCATCTTTGTTCCTCCTCATAAATTGGTGTTGCTATAGCTTCATCTTAAAGCGCTTACAGTGTTGTTTCAATGTAAAGTAAATATCATTTTGTCTGACACATTGTTGTCATTTTTTTAATAACGGCAACCGTAAAGCAAAAAGCTGTGTGAACGAATGCCACACAGCTTGCTTTTCTCATATAAAAATTTTCCCCGGGTTTAAAATGCCGTTTGGGTCAAATAATTGTTTAATTCCTTTCATCAGCATGACAGAATCGCCATGTTCTTCGTACAAAAAGCGGCGTTTTCCAATCCCGATTCCGTGCTCGCCTGTACATGTTCCGCCGCGCGCTAATGCATAACGGACGATGTGTTCGTGAATTGTTTCAATACGTGTTACTTCTTCGGCATCGTTCGGATCAAAAGCGAGTACTGTATGATAATTCCCATCGCCAACGTGACCGAAAATAGCTGCAGTCAGCCCATGTTCCTCAACGAGTTGGCGCGTTTTTTGAATGGCTTCCGCAAGTTCAGAAATCGGCACGCAAACATCGGTCGACAACAGCGCTTTTTTCGGATAGGCGGCTTGAATGGCAAACGCCGCGTGATGGCGCGCTTCCCATAACGCCGCGCGGGCGATGGAGTCGTCTTCGGTTTGAAACGCCACGCATTGCCCCTCTTCACACAATTGTCGGACGATTTCCGTTCCTTCTTTAACAGTTGTGGCGCTGCCGCTTAGTTCGATAAATAACGTCGGCGCAGCTAAGTAATTGGTCTGTTTGTACCGATTGACGGCTTCGATCGTCTGCTCATCTACTATCTCTATTTTTCCGAGCGCAACCCCCGCTTTCATGATTTCAGCTGCTGTTTGTGCAGCCGCACGCAAACAAACAAAGCTTGCTTTAATGACATTTGTTGCTTCCGGAATGCCTTGAAGGTGGACAATAAGGCGCGTAAATACGCCTAACGTCCCTTCCGAACCGACGAACAAGCCCGTCAAATCATATCCGGCAGACGATTTTAGCGCCATGCCGCCCGTATGCACAATCGTTCCATCAGCGAGCACGACTTCTAATCCGAGCACTTGATCGCGCATGACGCCGTATTTCACGCTATTTGTACCGCTAGCATTCGTTGCCGCCATTCCGCCAATCGTCGCATCGGCACCGGGGTCGACAGGGAAAAAGAGCCCATATTTTTTGAGCGCTTCGTTCAGCTGCATTCGTGTCACCCCAGGTTCGACGACAGCTAAAAAATCATCTGGACGAATCTCGAGAGTGTTGTTCATCTTTGTCATATTTAACGTAATCCCGCCATTGACAGGAATAATATGGCCTTCTAAGCTGCTGCCGGCGCCAAACGGTGTGATCGGTATGTTCCGCTCGTTTGCATACGCCAGCACTGCACTTACTTCCGCCGCCGTATTTGGAAAAACAACGACATCCGGTTTTCGTGGGGCATGGTACGCTAGCCCTTTGCTATGCTGTTCCAGTACTGTTTCGTTTCTTGTCACTCGCTCACAGTCGCCAATTCGTTCAACGATATCTTCGTATATTCCCATCGGCATCCCCTCCTAATAGCGCATGAGTGTTTGTACGCCTTCTATCATGCGGGCTGCGTTCGGCAGCCAATCGTCTTCTACCGACGGCACTGGATACGGTGTATCGTAACCGGTTATGCGCACGATTGGGGCGGACAAAGAAAACAACGCCCGCTCGCTAATGAGCGCTGCAATTTCTGCTCCAAATCCATTCGTCTTGACCGCCTCATGGACAATCATTACGCGTCCTGTTTTGGAAACAGAGGAATAAATCGTGTCCCAATCAAGCGGCTGTAACGAGCGGAGGTCAATGACCTCTATGTCCACTTTTTCCTTCATTTCTTCTGCGACTTTTGCCACGAGCGGTACGCTTGCTCCCCATGAAATGACCGTCACATCTTCCCCTTCTTTGACAATGCGCGCTTTTCCGAGCGGAATTTCGTATGGCTCTTCTGGCACTTCCATGCGAAAAGCGCGATATAGCTTCATCGGTTCTAAAAATAGCACCGGGTCTTCATCGCGGATCGCTGAAATTAACAATCCTTTCGCATCATAGGCGTTCGATGGCATAACAATTTTCAGTCCTGGCGAATGGGCAAACAACCCTTCGAGTGCATCCGAATGAAGTTCAGGAGTTCGCACGCCGCCTCCGTATGGGCTGCGGACGACAAGCGGACATGTAAATCTTCCTGCCGAACGAAACCGCAAGCGCGCCGCTTGTGCTGCCAATTGATCCATCGCCTGATAGACAAAGCCAAGAAATTGGATTTCTGCAACTGGACGAAATCCGTTCACCGCTAGCCCAATCGATGTGCCGACAATCCCTGATTCCGCAAGCGGGGTGTCAAAAACACGCGCTTCGCCAAACTGTTCGAATAGCCCATCAGTCGCACGAAATACACCACCATTTTTCCCAACGTCTTCCCCTAATACAATGACGCGCTCATCCCGCTCCATTTCTTGCCGCATCGCGTCATGGATTGCTTGAATCATCGTCATTTCCGCCATCTTACTTCCCCTCTTTCACACGATTTCTTCGAATTACTTCTTGCTGCTGCTCGTACAACAACGGACTCGGTTCGTCGTATACATAGTGAAATATGTCGGCAAGCGACGGTACTTCCACTGAAGCCGCTTCTTCGTACGCTTTCGTCACTTCATCATTTACTTGTGCCACGAACGCTTCTTCTTGTGCGTCCGTCCAAATGTTGCGTTTTTCTAGTAGCTTTCGCAGGCGATGCAGTGGGTCTTTCGTTCGTTTCCATGGCTCTACTTCTTCTTCGCTCCGATATTTTGTCGGATCATCCGATGTCGTATGCGGCCCTAGCCGGTAGGTTAGCGCTTCGATTAATACCGGACCCTTTCCTTCTCTTGCTATCTGAACCGCTTCTTTCATCGTTTGGTACACGGCAAGCACATCATTGCCGTCGACGAGCACCCCTTTCATTCCATAAGCGAGTGCTTTTTGGGCAATCGTTCGGCTCGCCGTCTGCTTTTGGATGGGAACACTAATGGCGTAATGATTGTTTTGGCAAAAGAAAATGACGGGAACTTGATAGACAGCGGCAAAATTAAGCGCCTCGTGAAAATCGCCTTCCGATGTCGCGCCATCTCCAAAATAGCAGACGGACACATGCCGTTCCCCTTTCAATTTCGTTGCCCATGCACACCCTGTCGCATGCAGCGTTTGCGCTCCGATAATAATTTGAATTGGGAAAATGTTTAGACCAGCTGGTGTTTTTCCGCCAAGCACATGCCCCCTCACGTAATGGAAAATTTGCGTCAATGGCATTCCATGTGCCAAACAAGCCGCAATTTCCCGATAGCTTGGGAAAAGCCAATCTTCTTTATCTAACGCCAATACGCTTCCGATTTGTGCGGCTTCCTGTCCGCTAAATGGGGCGTATGTGCCAATTCGACCTTGCCGCTGCATTTTTAACAGCCGTTCATCGACTACCCTTGCTTTCCGCATCCATTGATACAGCGTAATAAGCACATCGTCAGAAAAGGAGTGCAACGTTTCTTCTTCCCCGTTTCCGTTTTCGTCCAATAGCTGTACCATTTCAATTTGTAATTCATTTTGATCGATCATGTTCCTTTCCCCCTCATTGCGTTATCGGACATCGAGTAAAAGTTGTTCCGGTTTTTCTAACACGCTAGCGACTGCCGCCATAAACCGCCCTGCTGGTTCTCCATCGATGACGCGGTGGTCAAAGGTTAACGAAATGCCCATCATATCTCGAATGACGATTTCTTCTCCGATGACGACTGGCTTTCGCTTTATCGCATGGACACCTAAAATTGCAACTTCTGGATAGTTAATAATCGGCGTCGCAAACCAGCCGCCGTTCGCCCCAGTGCTTGTAATCGTAAACGTACTTCCTTGCAGTTCATCGACACGAAGCGTATGGCGATGGGCTTTTTCCACCAATGCAGTAAGTTCTTCGGCAAGTTCACGGATCGATTTTTGGTCGGCATGGCGAATGACCGGAACGACAAGCCCTTCTTTTGTCGCGGTGGCAATCCCGATATGATATTCTTTTTTCAGTACGATTTCGTTCGTTTCTTCATCAAGCGTTGCGTTAAACAGCGGGTGTTCCTTTAACGCACGCGTGACCGCTTTAATGACAAACGGCAAATACGTAAGCTTTATCGATAGCTGATTCATTAAACTTGTCCGAATGTCGACAAGCGTTGTTACATCGACTTCGTCCATTCCGGTGACATGGGGGGCAGTATAGAATGATTTCACCATTTTCTCTGCAATTTTTTTCCGCAAGCCACGCATCGGGAGGCGTTCTTCCGTTTGTTTTAGCGGGGACATCGGCGGCTCTATTGTTTCTAGCGCAGGGGCGGCCGCAGCCGCTGCTCGCTCGGTTACATACCGCTCTAAATCGGCAGCGACGATCCTCCCGCCTTCGCCTGTTCCTTTCACGTCTTCAATCGGAATGCCCATCTCCCGTGCCCGTTTTCGAACAGACGGCGCCGCAATCACGTGCTTTTTCCAGTGAACGGCAAGGTGTGCGGTCGCTTGGAGCGATGCAGAGGAAGCTCCTTCCTGTTGAGGCGTAGACGGTGCGGCCGCTTGAGGCGGCGCAAATTGTGCAACCGCTTCCATTTTTTCCTGCATATCGACGATGATCAGCGGCTCTCCTACTTTCACCACTTTTCCTTCAGGTCCAGCAAGGGCAATGATTTTCCCCGCAACAGGGATGGAAATTTCGACCGTTGCTTTATCTGTCTGGATTTCTGCAATTGGCTGATCGATCGTGACTTCTTCTCCTTCTTGAACGAGCCATCGAACAATCTCTGCTTCATGCAGCCCTTCGCCGATGTCCGGCAGTTTAAATTCGTAGCGCATCGACATCGTCTCCTTTTCTTTTTTAATCGAACATAATGCCATGGAAGTTCATAGATGTGGGCATGCATTCTAGATGTGAGGACGGTGTAGAAGCAGTTGTTTTTTCGGTAAAATAAAAAAGTCGGAATATTCTGAATGATACATTTATCATAACGGGCATTTTCTTCCACGTCAACCTCTATCTTTTAGACATTTTTCGCGAAAAAACGCGCTGCTAGCGCTTAGGATAATATTATTGTGAAATATATTTTGGTGACGATGACGCTAACCGTTGAATATGTCAACCTTTTCATCATCCAAACTAGAGGATATAAAGCTCTGAAGGTTGAAAATAGGGATGTATTGTTGAGAAGTAATGGTTTTTAGGTAAATATCGTAATAAAAAATCCTACCATAAAAACATGGTTAGGATTTAAAAAAGTACGCTTCTATTAAATTCAGCATATCTTTAAAGTCAAACGGCGCTTCGCTTTTCAGCTTTTCAGCAAATGAGCTAATCGTTTGTAATACGGTCACGCTTTCAATCGGATGCTTTCCTGTTGCGCTTTCTGCGGATAGCATTACTGCGTTCGTGCCGTCGAGCACCGCTTGAAAAATGTCAGTCACTTCGGCGCGCGTCGGCTTTTCTTGCTCAACCATCGACTGCAACATTTGTGTAGCTGTAATGACATACGTATGAAATCGATTGCATTCATAAATCATCGCCTTTTGTAAAAGCGGAACCCACGCCAATGGCAGTTCGACTCCTAAATCGCCGCGCGCCACCATAATTCCGTCTGCTGCCTCGCGAATGGCTTGGAAGTTTTTCACCGCTTCTAACGTTTCTATCTTGGCGATGATCATCGGCTTTTTCGTGTTATTCATTGAAGCGATGAACTGGTGGACTTCATGCAAATGAACCGCTTCTCGAACGAATGAACACGCAACCATATCTACTTCTTCACGCAACAAAAATTCCAAATCGCGCTCATCTTTTTTCGTCAAAGCTGGCAATGATATTTTAGTCCCTGGCAAGTTGACACTTTTTCGACTCCCGATCGGCCCACCGATGATCACTTCTGTTTCGATTTCTTGTTCTCCTATTCTTTTGACGACCAATTCCACCGCTCCATCATTTAACAAAATTTTTGCCCCGACTGTGACGTCTTTCACCATTTGCTCATAGTCTACCCTTGCTTCTTTGTCTGTCCCAATGCAATCAGTCGTGCGCAACGTAAACCGTTGTCCTTTTTGTAATACGACGGTGCCGCTTTGTATGTCGCCTAACCGAATTTTCGGTCCTTGCAAATCCCCTAATATTTTTACTTTCTTTCCTAATTGTTTATTTAACGAGCGAACCGTTTCGATGACCTTTTGATGGTTACACTGTTCCCCGTGCGATAAATTGAGTCTTACAACCGTCATTCCATGCTCCATTAACGCTTGAATCATGTCCCGGCGATTCGTCGCTGGTCCAATGGTGCAAATGAGATCGATTGCCATCTTTTCATCTCCTCTTTCAGAAAAATTTTCCTTTAGTTTGCCGCGATATCCCGTTTGTTAAACAAAATTTCTGCACAAAAAAAGACGAACGGGACGGAAACCCGTTCGGAAAAGGCATGGGCAGCCGACAAACTAAGCGTTACTGACTACGGCAAAAAAGATACCCTCGCTAGTTGTCCAGTACTTGCTATGCAGCTATATTTCTGTCACTGACACTTCTCGACCATATTTTTCTCAAAGGCACCACTAAAAGGAGGTAAACAGAGCCAAAGAGTGCGAAACTGATAGCCAAAATTTTTTGCGGATCGGTATAAGCATGTAGCACCAAGAACAAGATAATTCCGATCATCCGCCCCAATCCTAAAGGAATTTCACGAATAACAATATAATCTAAGCGTCGTTCTTGATAGGCTGGATCTTTTTCGATCGAAGCATACGTCCACGCATTAAACGTTGTTGTAAGGAGATTGAACCCAATCGTCGAGAGAATTGTATAAACAACGAGAATGGAAAATTCTTGTTTCAAGCTGAGTGCAACCGATGATACGCAAAGCAGCAACGCTCCGGCAGTATAAATGTTCAATCGCCGTTCAGGGTTAGAAAATCTAGACAACACAAATGAAGTAAGCATCCCCATCAAAGAGGCAAAAGTAGCAAATCCGCCAAGGGCAAACTCGCTTTTTAAGATCGAATAAGACATCATCGTCACAAGAAATGTTGAATACGTTCCTTCGACTACACCGGAGCCCATAGTCACCCAATACATCCCTTTCCATTCTCGAGATGGATTTTTCCACACTTCAAGCAACTGGGATTGCTTCGATACTTGTTTTCCTTTCAACCTAAAGGACATTAGCACAACCACTAAAAACCAAAGAAGGGTCATGCTAAAAACTAGATAATACCCTTTCATCCCTGCGTAACGTTCAATGAAATATCCTGCCAACATCGGAGCGAGCATTCCGCTCACGCTATTTAAAAGATTTCCTACATAAAGAAATCGATCCCGCTCTTGGTCTTCCGTACTGTCCAAAGATTGCATATGCATTCCAATGGCAAAAAAACTCGCGCCTAATCCCATCAAACACCCAATCTCATAAATATGCGCCGGACTTTGTTCTTGATAAAACAATACGAAACCAAAGGTCAAAATAAAAAAGATAACGCCCAAACGCAAACTCGCCATCGGTGTTTTTTTGCGAGCATAAGAAGCACAAAGCGGAAAACTGACTAAAATGACAAAAGACCAAATGAAACTGTACTTGGCCAAAAAAATGTACGATGAGTTCAACTTCCAAAGAAATACGTTGATGAACGTATTAGACATCCCGAATGCAAACGTAAAAAATGCCATCATCCACAAATATAATCGAGCTTCTTTTGTCATTTCCCTATACCTTCCTAGCAATAAAAGTTGACTTGAAACCATTCGTCTGCTCTATAATATTATGTAACAAAAGAACGAATCCGCTGTTATAGATACCTTCCATCCTCCTTTTCTCCGCTTCATGGAATCGATTTCATTTTTTCGTTGAATAGCACACGGGAACACGTACACCGCATTCCCAATCAAAAAAAACAGCTATTCAAACACACTACTATACCCTTATTATAGTATTTAGTAAAACATATCTGGAAAAATACATCAAGATCTCTTCATAACATACGCGATAGCGGAGGGAAAACGTCTAAAAAACGAGTTGTTTCCTAGCTTTTCTCCATACATTTTGCACATTTATTTTTTATGATGATGTTACTATGACTTACATCACAAGTTTATGGAGGGAAAGCGATGAAGAAATTATTGTTAGGAACTGTTTTGGCGGGAGTTGTTGCGATTGGTGCAGCTTGCTCAAATAATTCTTCGATGCAAGGACACGACATGTCCAACATGAATATGAAAAAAGAAAATACTTCTAACGAATCCAGTAAGCAGCAATTACCTTTGGCAACCGATACAGAAGTGTTATCCGGGAAAGAGATTCACCTTACTGCGAAGGAAGCGTTATTACAAATCAACGATCAAGTCAAACTCCCGGTATACACGTATAATGGATCTGTACCCGGTGCGCAAATTCGTGTGAAGCAAGGGGATAAGGTGAAAATTGTTTTAAAAAATGAATTGCCAGAACCGGTTACGATTCACTGGCACGGCTATCCTGTTCCAAATAATCAAGATGGAGTACCGGGTGTCACGATGGATGCCATTAAACCGAGTGAAACGTTTACGTATGAATTTACGGCAACTGTACCGGGAACGTATTGGTATCATTCTCATCAAAAAAGCGCAGAGCAAGTGGACAAGGGATTATACGGTACATTAATCGTAGAACCGAAAAATGAGGAAAAAGTTGATCGAGATTATACACTTGTGTTAGATGAATGGATGAGCGACCCGAACGCAGAAAGCAATATGAACATGAATATGAGCGGCATGGATCATAGCAATATGAATATGAGCAATATGGGACATAACATGAATATGTACGATATTTTCACGATAAACGGAAAAAGCGGAACGTCTATCAAACCGTTAAAAGTGAAAAAAGGCGAAAAAGTACGGCTTCGTCTTGTCAATGCAGGGTACATGTCCCACAAGCTTCATTTGCATGGACATGAGTTTAAAATTGTCGCAACAGACGGGCAACCGTTAAAAGATCCGCAACCAATCAAAGATGAACTGTTGAATATCGCTCCGGGTGAGCGCTACGACATTGAGTTTATCGCCAATAACCCGGGTGAATGGTTACTAGAATGTCACGGCAATATGAAAGGTACCAATGGCATGAAAGTGAAAATTCAATACGAAGGACAAGCAAACAATACGGACAAAGCAAATGCAAAAGAAAACCTTCCTGTTGTGGATATGACCACATATGGAAAATATGAAACAGGTCCATTTACGTTAGACCAAAAATATGATGTAGAGTACACAATGGATTTAGGAACGGCCATGGGCAAAAATGGCATGATTTTCACGATTAATGGGAAAACGCATCCTAACACAGCGCCGATCAATGTGAAGACAGGAGATTTAGTAAAAGTAAAAATAGTGAACAATTCACCGATGGATGTCCATCCGATGCATTTACACGGACATTTCTTCCAAGTGTTAAGCAAAAACGGTAAGCCAGTCACAGGCTCTCCATTGATGAAGGATTCCTTAAATGTAAACCCTAGTGAAGAATATGTCGTCGCATTTAAAGCGGATAATCCGGGAAATTGGATGTTCCATTGCCATGACTTGCACCATGCCTCAGCGGGAATGGTGACAGAAATCAAATATGCCGATTACAAATCGGACTATACTCCAGATCCGAATGACACAACGAATAAAGGGGAATAACGATTTATCGTAGTAAGTAAAAGAGGCTGAATTCAAAAGGTCAACAACCTTTTGAGACAGCCTCTTTATGTTACTTCACATCATATCCTTGCTCTTCAATCGCTTCTTTCAATTTTTCTACGCTTACCTTTGTTTCATCATAATCCACATCAACCGTACCTTCTTGCAAATGCACCTCTACACGGCTGACGCCATCTAACTCCTGAAGTGCATTCGTCACAGCCGCTTTGCAATGTCCGCATGTCATTCCTTGTACACGTAATGTAATCGTCATCATCCATTCCTCCTAAAATGTTTATATTTTCACGCGTTTCAAACGAAGCGCGTTTGTCACAACGGATACAGAGCTAAATGCCATCGCTGCCCCAGCGATCCATGGTTCCAACAGTCCGAGAGCGGCTACAGGAATGCCAACTGTATTATAGAACAAAGCCCAGAACAGATTTTGCCGAATGTTTTTCATCGTTTTGCGGCTTAACTCAATCGCTTTCGGAATATGGGCTAAATCCCCACCGACCAAGGTAACATCGGCCGTTTCAATCGCGACATCCGCTCCTGTGCCAATCGCCATCCCAATATCCGCTTTCGCAAGAGCTGGAGCGTCATTAATTCCATCACCGACCATCGCCACTCGTTTCCCTTGCTTTTGCAATTCCTCGACGATGTTCGCTTTGTCTTCCGGAAGCACCTCTGCATAGACATGATCGATACTGACTTGTTTAGCGATCGCTTCCGCTGTCCGTTTATTGTCTCCCGTTACCATGTACACTTCGATACCCATTTGTTTTAATGTTTGAATTGCTTCTTTGGAGCTTTCTTTTACCGTATCCGCGACAGCGATGATGCCGGCAAGCTGTCCATCGATGGCAACGAGCATCACTGTTTTCCCTTGTTTTTCAAGCTCTACCATTTTATCTTCATGCACAGAAATCGCTACAGAGCGTTCCTTCATCAATTTTCGCGTCCCAATAAGGATGCTTTTTCCGTCAATGACAGCTTCAATTCCGTGGCCGGTAATGGCGGAGAAGTGCTCCAATGGCTTCATCGAAATCGCTTGTTTCTTCCCGTATTCGACAATCGCATGAGCCAACGGATGTTCCGAAGCGCTCTCGGCCGAAACGGCATAGTCGAGCATGTTTTCTTGGAATTGTAACACATCTGTCACTTCTGGTTTTCCTTTTGTCACTGTTCCTGTTTTATCGAGTAATACGGCATTGATTTTATGCGTTCCCTCTAGGTACTCACCTCCTTTAAAGAGAATTCCCTGTTCTGCCCCTTTGCCTGTACCGACCATAATCGATGTCGGCGTGGCAAGACCGAGCGCACAAGGACACGCAATGACGAGAACGGCGATAGCCACCTCAAGCGCTTTTGCCAAATCACCCGGCGCAACAAAGAAGTACCAGATCATGAATGCAACAACCGCGATTCCTACAACAATCGGTACGAAAATACCGGCCAGGACATCAGCCATCCGCTGAATCGGAGCTTTCGAACCTTGCGCCTCTTCGACGATTTTAATGATATTGGCAAGTGCTGTATCTTTCCCTACCTTTTCTGCGCGAATGGTCAGTACACCATTTGTATTCATGGTTGCCCCGATCACATAGTCGCCTTCCTTCTTATCAACCGGAATCGATTCACCGGTAATCATCGATTCGTCTACGGAAGATGCTCCGGCGATGACAGTACCGTCTACAGGGATTTTTTCTCCTGGCTTGACGAGGATCATATCACCGATCACCACTTCCTCCAGCGGAACTTTTATTTCTTCCCCATTACGAATGACAGTCGCTTCTTTTGCCTGCAGGCCGAGCAGCTTAGAAATGGCTTCTGTTGTTCGCCCTTTCGCAAGAGCTTCAAAGTATTTGCCGACAAGCACAAGCGTAATCAAGACGGCACTCGTTTCAAAATATAATCTTGGCATATATTCAGGATTCCCAAGCGTCCGAAAAGCTTCATACAAGCTGTAAACGTACGCGGCCGATGTTCCAAGCGCCACTAGGACGTCCATGTTCGCGCTCTTATTTCGTAACGCCCGATACGCCCCGACATAGAAAGGACCGCCGATGTAAAACTGAACGGGTGTAGCTAAAAGAAGCTGGAACCACGGATTCATCAAGAGATGCGGCATCGGCAAGCCTATATCAAACGGCATATGGGCAAGCATCGTATAAAGCAGCGGCAACGATAAGATGATAGAAATAGCGAGTTGCCGTTGTTTTTGTTTAAGCAACTCTTCTTTCCGGCCAGCATCGTCTTGTTCTTCGTTTCGAATTTGCCCTTTGTACCCAAGTTTTTTGATTTTCTCTAAAATATCTTCGACAGATGTAACGCCTTCCTTGTATTCGACAACCGCACTGTTTGTCGCCAAGTTTACAGCAGCGCTTGTAACACCTTCCATCCGATTTAACCCTTTTTCAATCCGTGTCGCACATGCCGCACATGTCATTCCTTCAATATCGAGCGTCACCTTTTCTGTCGCAACGCCATACCCCAACTTTTCAATTTTTGCTTCAATGTCCGCAATGGTATATTTATTCGGGTCGTATTGAACGGTCGCTTTTTCCATCGCTAAATTGACAGTCGCTTCAACACCGTCCATTTTATTCAACACTTTTTCAATGCGGGCAGAACAAGCAGCACATGTCATGCCGGTCACTCTAAGTGTCACATGCTTTTGTTCACTCATCATGCTTCCCACTCCTCTCACTTTGAGAACTGTTTAATAACATCCATTAATTCGCGAATGGATTCTTCTCCGCTTCCTTCGCGGATCGCTTTAGACACACAATGGCTGACATGACGTTCTAACAAGTTCAGTCCTACTTTATTTAACGCTGCCGTGATCGCTGAAATTTGAACTAAAATATCAATACAATAACGATTGTCCTCCACCATTTTTTGCACACCGCGCACTTGGCCTTCAATGCGTTTTAAGCGATTCACAATTTTTTCAATTTCTTCTTCCGTGCGCGGAATCATTTTTTTATCCATATGTTGATCTTCACAATGGTTCATCAAGTATCACCTCTTCAATTACATTATACCGGTAATGGGTATATAAAGCAATGAAAGAGATGGTTGACGCCATCATGATCAACCATTTTTTCATCATCTATTCACATTTTTTCAATAGTTGTTCAAACTCTTCCAAAGAAATCTCTCCTTTGGCTAATCGTACTTTCAATATTTCCAGCGGAGAGAGTTCTTCTTTACGATCATGGATAAAACGATATAAAAGATAAAAACCAACGGCGATTAATACAACCCAAAATAACATGATCCCAACCATCATGAAAGAACCTCCAAACATCATTGAGTTTCCCTCCTTTTCCTAACTTTAAAACCAATAAGTGATCGTATCTAATATACCAAGTAAAACCATCACGATTCCGGCTGTTTTTTGAACAATCCTCCCTACCTGCCTTCCTTTTTTCATCAGAGTGCCGCTAAATCCTAAGTACCAAAGGACAAAGATAAAGAAAATAACAGGTACAGAAGTTCCAACGGCAAAGATGCTCGGTAATAGCACCCCATAAGACGTTGAATAGACGAGAGGCATGAGAGTGACAAAAAACAGCACAAACATCGTTGGACAAAAAGCTAATGAAAAGCCAAATCCCATGAAAAACGAACCGATTTTTCCTTTTCGCCATCTCTCAGGCACTTTGAACAAGGTAACGTTCCAATACATTTTAAAAAGCCCAAACAAATATAAGCCTACAAGAATGAGAATGGGACCAACGAGCTTTCTTAACCACGGAAAATACAATGTTAGCGTACTTTGAATCTCTTTCCCCATGAGCCAGACAATCAAGCCTAAACCGGAAAAAGCAACGATTTTACCGAAAATAAATAAAAGCAACTCTTTCCAAGCCATTCCTTTTTGCAAAGACTGATTACTGTATAATGTGATCGCTCCTAAATTACCAGTGAGTTGACACGGAGCCATCGCTCCCACTATTCCAAGGAGGAAAGCTGACAAAATAGGAATCGCTGTCATGCTATTTGCCATATTGAGAAACGGTTGACTTAGAAGGTTACTGACTTGACTCAAGAACGAATACACCCTTCTTCTCACCTTCTTCTTTATCTGATGTATACATTGTAGCAGTGAATTTTGCAGAAATTGTGGAGCGATATATTTTCAGTAAGCAAAAAGACATGCACCCGCATGTCTTTTTATATTTTCCCTTTCGATGCTAGTTTTGTCCAGATTGCACCGTTATTTTTTGTCATGAAAATATCCCCGTTCGTCGTCGCAATCACTATTTCGTTGTCATTTGCTGGATTAGAAGTGATATACATGATATGATCTTTTTCGTCCAATGCAGGAACGGAAAGAACTTCCTCTTGTTTTGTGTCTAGTGATTGTTTGATTAGGATAGGCTTATCGTTCTCTACAGCTGCAAATACAATGGATTTTTCTTGGAACGCAAACGTCGTCGTATTGATTTTTCGAGTGAACCGTTCAAACGTATTCCCATTATCTCTTGAAACAAAAATTCCTTCCGATGTACTAATTCCAACCATACTTTCATCCGTTGGGTGGGCAGCAATCGTTCCCGCTGCAGTTTGCGGCAAGCCGTTCAATTGACTTGGCGACCACGTTTTCCCGTCGTCTTTACTGTAAAATACCCCTTGTCCGAGCGTTTTGTTTTCTTCTTGGTTCACAACATAAATGGTATGGCTTTTATAGCCAACGGTCATATAATGAAAATCAGATTCTTTATAAAATCCTAAATTCATCAATGTTTGTCCATTATCAAAACTTTTCACGAGACCAAGTGGATTTCCTAAAGATGAACCTTCTTCCGGATGCCCTGATGAATAAAAGCCGTCGTCTGTAGCCGAAAAGCCCATATAATCATGCTTATTAGAAATCGTTTCATACCACTTATTATTTTGGTAAACGAATAAACCTTCATGTGTAGCAAAGTAAATCGCATGTTGGTTGCCTGCATAACCGATTCCATGTAAATGCTCGATCTTTCCTTCTTTTTTTTCTTTAAAGAAAGGATTATTGGTAACAGATACATTCGACTTTGCTTGTTCTTTGCTTGTAATAAAGGCTTGCTCTTTTTCGTTGGATGATGAACAAGCGCTTAGAAGAAGAATGGATGATGTAATGATGATTGCTTTCGTCATTTTTGTCATGGTCAACTCTCCTTTGTATAATTTAGATTTCGCACATTCTTTTTCATTCGTTTAAGCCTTTTTTCGAGTGATTTTCTTCCAAGTAAATATAAATAAAAAAGCAGATACAAGCGTCAGTATCACTTTCCCTTGCCATGTCCCATTCATCACTTGATACACCGAATATGCCTCTAACAAAAGTGCTGGCAGCTTTCCGAGCGAGCTGGCGACCAGAAAAAGAAGGAGTGACATGCGTCCAATCGCTGCCACAAACGTCACAAGCCCCGACGGAACAAAAGGAAGAAGACGCAAAGACAAAACAAGAGAAAAGGCTTCTGTCCCTTCTGCCTCAAGCAAACGTTTCACTTTCGGATCGGAAAGCCATTTCGTTTCCGAAAGTTTGCGAAATCCTTTTCGATATAACAAGAATGACACAATCGCACCAACTGCTTCTCCGATAAACGATAAAAACGTGCCTTGCCAAAAACCAAATACCGCCAAGTTAGCTGCCGTAAGAAAGACGCTCGGGACAATGCCTAAAATACTAATCGCGATATTGATCGCAATGCTGAGAAGAAAAGCGATCGATGGATACGTATGAAATAAAGCAATTACTTGCTCTTCCATTTATATCCGACTCCCCAAACCGTTTGCAAAAACTGATCAATCGGAAAACCAGCTTGACGGAGCTTTTCGCGAATATTTTTCACATGCGAATCAATTGTCCGTTCTTCTGTATTGGCGTTATACCCCCATAATGTCACGATCAGTTGCTCTCGGCTAAATACTCGGTTTGGATTTTTGAGAAAAAGTCCTAAAATTGCAAACTCTTTTGGCGTGAGAAAAATATCGTGCCCGGCATATTGGGCTTTATGTTGTGCCTCATCCCAAACTAAGCCGTGAAACTCGAGTTTCGCTTGTTTTCCTACAGACCGGCGCAATACCGCTTCGATCCGAGCGAGCAGCTCAGATTCGTCAAATGGTTTTGTAATATAATCATCTGCTCCGATTTTCAACCCTTGGACAACATCTGTCGTTTCCCCTCTTGCTGTTACCATAATAATTGGGACATTCGAAAACTCTCTTATTTGTTTGCACGTTTCCCATCCGTCCATCTCTGGCATCATCACATCCAGCAACACAAGGTCTGCTTTATTATTTTCTAAATAGCGAATCGCCGCTACTCCTGACTCGCATTTGACACAACGGTACCCTTTCGGTGCAAGATACAGCTCTAATAAATCTAACATTCGTTTTTCGTCATCAACCAATAAAATCGTATACATCATCATCCCCCCTTGGCAATGTAATGATCATGTTTGTCCCTTTTCCGAATTGGCTCGTTGCGGAAATCGAACCGCCGTGCGCTTCGACAATTTCTTTGGCAATCGACAGACCTAACCCTGTGCCCCCGCCTGTTCGCGACCGTGATTTATCCACCCTGTAAAATCGTTCAAAAACATAAGGCAAATCTGCTTCAGGAATTCCTATTCCTTCGTCGGAAATCATAATCATCACGTTCTTTTTCTCCATTCTTACATCAATGGAAACGGTAGAACCTTGATGAGAATATTTTAACGCATTGTCTAAAAGATTCATCATCACTTGTTCAAACCGCTGTTGATCGATATGGACGGTAATGTTTTCCTCACAGCGGTAGACAAGAGACATATTTTTCGTCTGAAAAGCAGGATACATCTTCTCGTATATTTTTTTCAAAAAAAGGCATAGTGGAGTTGGCTCTTTCTGGATTTGAAACGAATGTTGATCCATTTTCGCAAGCTCAAACAAGTCTTTCACTAATTTTTGCATATGCTCTGCTTCTTCATAAATAATGGACAAATATTTCGCTCTTTCTTCCTCCTCGATAGTTGGCCTTCTCGCGATGTCTGCATATCCTTTGACGTACGTGAGCGGAGTACGAAGCTCATGAGAAATACTGGCGAGAAATTCGTTTCTTTCTTTTTTTAAGTATTCTAAATCCCTTGCCAATGTTTGAATCGCTTTTCCTAACTGTGCCAACTCATCTTCTCCTTTTACTTGCAGGCGGACAGAAAAGTCCCCCTTGCTCAGTTTTTCGGTCGCTTGTTTCATCCGAATGAGCGGAATCGTAATGACTCTTGATAAAAAAGCAATCGTCATAATGGTCAAAAAGACGGAAAGAATGCCTACGACTAGAAAATGATGTTTTAGCTTATCAATCATGTTTTGAATGGAAGCCGTCCGCTGAAACATATATACATATCCTCTTGTCTTGCCGTCCATCCGAATCGGGCTTGCGGTGGCGATATACGACTCCTTTTTCCAGTTGTTTTGCACGACCATCCCGCTGTGAGGAATGTGGCGGACATCGACAGACGGAATGAGTTTTTTCGCAAACGGCAAAATGTGATCGGAAAAATACAAAATCTTCCCTTTCGCATCTGTAATGACCACATCCGTCTCCGCTTCCGACTCCATCATGACGACATGTTCTAACGTAGAAGGGTGATAGCTTTTTTCCAATACATCGCGGTGATTGTTCCCTCTTGCCAGCAACTGCTCAAATTCTTCATTGATTCTTGCGTTCACAAGTGTCACATATAACGACGCAAATAACACCGTTTCGATTCCTAGCACAAAGACAAAAAACAATAGCCCTAGCTTAAACGAAAGTTTTCGCACGTTTGTCCCTTCCTTATAAGAACTCATTATTAGCGCTTTTATTTTACAACATAAATTTGCAGAATCGATGGATTTTATGTAACAGTTAAAAATACACACTAATATTATCTTGCAAATATCATAAAACAATAGGCAGACGAAAAAACACTGTAGTTTTAAGCCTACAGTGTTTCAATAACTGATCTTTACATCATATATCCTTGTTACACCATTTGATCCATATTTTTAGTACTTTTACATTGTTCATACATTTTTTGTAATTGTTCCTCTGAAAAATTTTTGTCGCAAATGCTCGTCCTCCCTCAGTTCAAGAACCCCCCTTGAACCAAAAGAGGGCTTACCTTCCTCCCACAAACATTTTACTCGTACGACGTTGAGGCTGTCGCCTTGGTAGTGGTAGTTCATCACGACGCCATTCACGTTCTTTTGAATGCGGCGGCGGTCTTCATCATATTTGTACGTCACAAACGGCGTGCTTTCGCCTTTTCTTGTGATAGCGACAAGCTGATCGGCTTCGTTCCATTCATATTGGTACTCACCATCTTCGGTCTGATTGCCGTTCGCATCGTACGTGATCGTTTCATCGCCGAAACGGGTCAATTGATTCGCTGCATTATAATCGGCCGTGATCGTCGTGGATAGTCCGTCTTTCGTTTTGATGATTTGCTTGCGATTGCCGAATCCATCGTACGTATACGCTTCGTCTTGAACGATGGTATTTTGGTTCAAGGCGTTGTGATAGACATCATATTAAACAATGATTTCACTACTTATATGATATATGTAATATAAACCATATGCGATACTAATCAACGAAACGGCTTTAATGGTGAATTGGTAAACCATTTGTTTATGTTTCATCCAAATAAATGGTAAACCGAGAAATGTCGTAAATAACATCATTCCCATAATCGTTCCGACGCCGAATATCAATATAAATAATATCGCTTGCAACCGTGTATCGACAGTCGTTAACGTCAAAAGCACCATTCCGGCGCTGCCGGCTAACCCGTGAACAATACCAATCACTGTCGATTTCACATGAAGATGGGTTATGCTTACTTCCTTTTGACTAGAAACAACATTCGATGACCGAAAACTCGTAATCCCTAAAACGACGATCATCACTCCAACCGCTAGTTCCAGCCACATCGCTGCGGTTTCCGGTATTTGTTGTTCCAGCCCGATCACGATCATCCCCACAACAAATAATGTTGCGGTGTGGCCAATTCCCCAAAAAATCCCTGCGAGCGACGAAAGCGAAAGCTTCTTCGTTCGACTGGCAATCGTTGATACAGCAATGACATGGTCTGGCTCTGTGGCATGTTTGAGACCTAAAACAAATCCAAAAAACAATGTCGGCCATACGGTGCTCACTAATGTTTCAACCCCTTCTCTTTTTAGTACTTCCTTAAAAAAATCGGTCCTTCCTGAAAACATTCCCCCCGAATCAATTGGTGGATAAGTTGAAAAATAGCCTCAATGATGTACGTTTCGCGGGCTAAAATACGAACAACAAGCCCCGGAACGATCGGAGTGGACCATCCGAAATGGGCTTCGTTAGGGAAATGCGCTGCAATCTTTTCAAATTTTTTTAAGAACATCCTTTGTGATCAAAGGACTAACGACAAAAAGAGATCCAATATAAGTATAACTTTCCATTTGAAAAATGTCAGTAATTCCTTTACTTGGTTCTAAATAAAGGTGATCGAATAACTTTAAATGACCTTCATAATAGATCTTTAGTTTCGAACGAATCCAATCGTAGCGAAACAACTCGCCGCTTTCTGACCATCCAGGCGTTATAATGTCTCCATATATAAACGTCGCGCTTTCTTTCATATACACAGTCGTCTCTTGATAAAATTTCGCTTTTTCATAAGCGATAACCGGATCAGGGAAAAATTCGAGCACGCTTTGATCATCAAGGGAAAACAATGTATATTGTTCTACCGGCGTCTTCACCGTCTTATAAATTTTCGTTGCCGACTGCGTTGTCACAATCATCCTTGCTTGTTTTTGCAAAGAGATCTCCGTCTTATATCGGTCTCCGTCGACATACCCTCCTCCTACATGCATCAAATAAATCGTTGGCTGGGAAGGGTGAAGATAGATGGGCCGGGCTAGCTTAAAAGCCCCTTCATAATAGCAATCAGAAACAATCGTACGGCCATTTTTCTCCGCGGCCGTACATTGCAACAAGCCCGACCAGTTCATTCCTCTAACCCTACCAATAATACTTGTTTTTTCATCCATTCGACCACTTCATCCAATCCAATTTCTTCCTTCAAATTTGTAAAAATAACTGGTTTCGTTCCACGTGCCGCTTTTGCATCTCTTTCCATCACTTCTAAACTAGCCCCGACATAAGGGGCAAGATCAATTTTATTAATCACTAATAGATCGGATTTAATCATTCCTTGTCCGCCTTTACGCGGGATTTTTTCTCCTTGCGCCACATCGATGACATAAATCGAAAAGTCAACGAGCTCCGGGCTGAACGTAGCGGCCAAATTATCGCCGCCACTCTCAATAAAAATAATCTCAACATCCGGATGTCGCCTTTTCAACTCATCAATTGCCGCAAAATTCATCGAAGCATCTTCACGAATGGCGGTATGCGGGCATCCCCCTGTTTCCACCCCGATAATCCGCTCTTCCGGCAATACGCTATGTTTCACTAAAAACTGCGCATCTTCCTTTGTGTATATATCATTCGTTACAACGGCGATGCTGAACTCACGATGCATCGCCCTCGTCAGCTTTTCAACAAGCATCGTTTTTCCGGCACCAACCGGGCCTCCAATTCCAATTCTTACTGGTTCCATCTTTTATTCCATCTCCTTTTTTAACATTAAGACATAAATAAGCGGACGGAAAGCTGCTCATGCTGCATTTGGGCAATTTCCAGCCCCGGCGTTACAGCCCCTAAATCTTCTTCGGTTAAAGCATCAATGGTTTGAACCGCTTCAACTAGATAAGGTTGGACAAAAACGAGCAGCTTTTGCCCGTCGGTTTGACCGAGCGGAATGCCGCGAACCGCATTTTGAACAAGCGTTTGGACAGATGTATATAAATACGATAAAACCGTTATATCTTTCGGGATTTTTAAATGATCACATACAATCGCAAACACAATGGCTGGATGAATGTAATCTCGCTTTTCTTTATCATCGTTCCATATCTCAAAAGGATAAATTTCACGGCAAAGCTTCCACATTCGTTCCCCGATCATTCGTGTTCCTTCTCTCGTTTCTCTCGCCAAACAAAGCGCAGCCAATATTTCATTTAACCGCCATACATCGTCTTTTGATTGTTTCTGTAAAAAATCATACGTTAAGCGGCATGCCAAGCCGTCTATATACGTTAATTGCGTTCGAATATAAGCACAAAGCGCCTCACGGAACGTTTTCTCGTTGTTGATTTTTTCGTTGTAAATGTACGTTTCAAATCCAAAGGAGTGCGAAAATGCTCCAGAAGGAAAATTGGAATCGCATAGTTGCAATAAAGGCAATAGCTTATCCAGCATGGCTATGTCCTATATGGCGAAATGCTTGCTTTACTTTTCGCTTTTCCCGTTGATACGGAATATGTAGCTGTTTTAAAAGCTCCTCTACTAGGTAGTCGTACTGAACGAGCATTTCTTCTCCTTCGAATTGTGCAGGCAAATGGCGGTTCCCAAGCTGATGCGCAATTTCCCCCATCTGCTTGATCGATGTCGGGCGAATGACCAACAAGTCATCAGGAAGAACGCTGACAACGATCATGTTTTTCTCATCCATGAATAAAATATCGCCATCGGTTAATTCCTTTGCCTCTTGTAAACGAATGCCTATTTCGGTTCCATGATCCGTCACCACTCGTTGAATCCGTTTCACTAAATCATCACTATTCATATATACACGTTCCGTGTGTGGCGGGAAATGATCTAATGTTCGGATATTTCCAATAATTTTTTCAACAATCATGTTTGACCCCCTCAAAATAAAAAGTATCGTTGTGCCATTGGAACGATTTCAGCTGGTTCACATGTAATAAGCTTGCCATCCACTTTCACTTCGTACGTTTGCGGATCGACCTCAATCTTTGGCATCGCGTTGTTATGCACCATGTCATGTTTAGATAAGCTACGAATATTCTCTACCGGTCGAATCATTTTTTGCAAATTCAATTTTTGTGGAATTTCAAGCTCCAATGCTGCTTTCGATACAAATGTAATCGATGTGTTATATAACGATTTTCCATAGCTCGCAAACATCGGCCGGTATATGACTGGCTGCGGTGTTGGAATGCTGGCGTTTGGATCCCCCATTACACTATAGGCAATCATGCCACCTTTTAAAACGAGTTCCGGTTTTACACCAAAAAATGCCGGATGCCAAACGACTAAATCAGCTAATTTGCCTACTTCTACCGATCCGACGTATTGATGAATCCCATGGGTAATCGCTGGATTGATCGTATATTTGGCGATGTAACGTTTGACGCGAAAATTATCGCCTCTTCCTTCCTCCTCAGGCAATTTTCCAAATTGCTTTTTCATCTTATCCGCCGTTTGCCACGTTCGCAAAATTACCTCTCCGACGCGTCCCATCGCTTGTGAATCGGAGCTAATCATGCTAAAGACGCCTAAATCATGGAGAATATCTTCCGCCGCAATCGTTTCTTTCCGAATGCGCGAATCGGCAAAAGCAATATCTTCAGGAACAGACGGATCTAAATGATGACAAACCATCAACATATCTAAATGCTCATCTAGCGTATTTTTTGTGTAAGGTCTCGTTGGATTGGTAGAAGAAGGTAATATATTTGGAAAACTTGCGACTTTAATAATATCTGGCGCATGCCCTCCGCCTGCTCCTTCCGTATGATAGGTGTGGATCACGCGCCCGTTAATCGCCCTTAACGTATCTTCAACAAATCCCCCTTCATTCAGCGTATCGGTATGAATTGCCACTTGCACATCATATTCGTCAGCGACCTGCAAGCTCGTATCAATCGCTGCGGCTGTTGTCCCCCAATCTTCATGAAGCTTCAACCCAATGGCACCTGCGCGAATTTGCTCCGCTAACGGTTCTTTCGACGATGCGTTCCCTTTCCCTAAAAACCCTAGATTCATCGGAAACGCTTCAGCCGTTTCCAACATGCGATAAATGTTCCATTCCCCAGGGGTGCATGTCGTCGCATTTGTCCCTGTCGCCGGCCCTGTTCCGCCGCCGATCATTGTCGTCATTCCCGATGACAAAGCCGTTTCGATTTGCTGCGGGCAAATAAAATGAATATGGGCGTCAATTCCCCCGGCGGTGACAATTTTTCCTTCGGCTGCAATAATTTCCGTCGCTGCTCCGATCGTAATATTCACCCCGTCCATCAACAACGGATTACCCGCTTTCCCAATCGCCGCAATCTTCCCATCTTTAATCCCGATATCGGCTTTATAAATTCCTGTATAGTCAACAATGATCGCATTTGTCAGCACTAAATCCATCGATTCCGAACGTGTGGCAAGCGGATGCTGTCCCATTCCGTCACGAATCACTTTCCCGCCGCCGAATTTGACTTCATCACCATAAACGGTAAAATCTTTTTCAATCTCAATCCATAAATCGGTATCAGCCAAACGAACGCAATCTCCTGTTGTCGGACCAAACATATCCGCATACTGTTGCCGTGACATTTGAAAACTCATCGCATGACTCCCCCTTTCTCACCTTCATCAAGCGGCCCGTTGACTAACTGATTCAATCCGTAAACACGGCGCTCCCCGGAAAACGGGACTAGTTCCACTTGCTTAGCATCCCCTGGCTCAAAGCGCACCGCCGTCCCTGCCGGAATATTTAAGTGTTTCCCATACGCCGCTTGGCGATCAAATTCAAGAAACGAGTTCACTTCAAAGAAGTGAAAGTGAGATCCAACTTGAATCGGACGATCTCCACGATTGGTCACCACCAGTTTTGTAATCGGTTTATGACGATTACAAACGATCGTATCTTCTTTTAACAAATATTCTCCTGGAATCATCGTATCCCCCCTTTAACGAATTGGCTGATGAACCGTCACGAGCTTTGTGCCGTCAGGAAATGTGGCTTCCACTTGTATGTCTTCCATCATTTCCGGCACCCCTTCCATTACATCATCGCGAGATAAAATCGTTGTCCCGTATTGCATTAACTCCGCCACCGTCCGCCCATCTCGCGCACCTTCTAAAATTTCATATGTAATAAGCGCTACTGCTTCGGGATAATTTAGCTTCAACCCTCTTTCTTTGCGGCGTCGTGCAAGATCCGCTGCAACGACAATAAGCAACTTCTCCTGTTCACGTGCAGTTAATTTCAATATTCTCCCACCTTCCTTATTCATTACGCTCGACTTATACGGTTAAAAACCGCTGAACGTCGCTCATGCTCGTTTCGCTCACATGCCCTTGTGCAACAACTATGCCGCGATCAAAAATGTAAAAGTAGTCGGCGCATGAAAAAGCTAAATCTAGGCTATGCTCGACAAGTACAATTCCGACCATTTTTTCTTTTGCAATTTTCATGATAACATCACGAATCAGCTGTACGATCGATGGCTGAATGCCTTCCATCGGTTCATCAAGCAAAAGCAGCTTTGGCTGTCCAATCAGCGCGCGGGCAATGGCAAGCTGCTGCTGTTGCCCGCCGCTTAAATCTCCTCCTTTTCGATGCAACATGTCTTTTAATATAGGAAATAATTCATAAATTTCTTCTAAAACGTGTGACGGATTGATTTTTTTAGGAAGCGCCTCGAATCCTAACAATAAATTTTCTTCGACCGTTAATGTCGAAAAAATTTCCCTTCCTTGTGGAACATAGCCTATTCCCCTTCTTACCCTGTGCTCCGGCGGCAATGATGTCATATCCTCACCCTCCCATTCGATGTTGCCCCTCATCGGTTTGATCAATCCGATGATGCTTTTCATAAGCGTTGTTTTTCCGACACCATTTCGCCCTAGCACTGCCGTCACAGATCCTTTTTGTACGTCCATGCTTACGTTTTCTAACACAACGCTTTGTTCATATCCGGCTGTCACATTTCGAACGCTTAACACGCTTTCTCCTCTCTTCCTAAATAAATTTCGACTACTTTTTCATTTTGCTGAATGTCTTCCATCGTGCCTTCACACAATACTTTCCCTTCATGCATCACCGTCACTTGCTTTGAAAAACGCCGCACAAAATCCATATCATGTTCGACAATCACAACTGCACAATCACGGGCAATTTCATGGATCAATTCCCCTGTGCGCTCCCGTTCCGCGGCACTCATTCCTGCAATCGGTTCATCAAGCAGCAACAGCTGAGGAAACTGAATCAGCTGCATGCCGATTTCGAGCCACTGCTTCTGACCGTGTGAAAGAGAACCAGCCTTTTGATCAGCATAATCGAGTAATTCGATACGTTGTAATAACGTGATGATCATATCTCGATCTACCTCTGACATCTTTGCCTGTAAAACAGCAAATAGCCCGCGATCTTGTTTTAAAGCCAGCTCCATGTTTTCCCATACGGTCAACTGATGAAAAATCGATGGGCTTTGAAATTTCCGAGAAATGCCAAGCCGTACAATTTTGTGTTCCGGCATATCGGTAATATCGTGTGAGTAAAATAACACTTTTCCGTTGCTTGCCCTTGTTTTACCGCAAATCACATCTAATAGCGTCGTCTTTCCCGCTCCGTTTGGCCCGATTAAAAATCGTACTTCATGTGGATAAACTTTCAAATCGGCCCCTTGCAACGCATAAAACCCGTCAAAATCTACTGACACGTTGCAGCACATGAGAACTGGCTTCATTTGCTCTCACTTCCCCTTGTTTTTTTCGTTGTCTAACAGACTGATATACGCCTGTTAGCCCGTTTGGCAAGAACAGCACGACAGCAATAAATAATCCCCCTAAAAACAGCAGCCATATATCAGGATAATTTTCGCTAAAAAAGCTTTTCGCACCGTTCGTCACAATGGCACCGATGATCGCTCCGATTAACGAACTTCTTCCGCCGACGGCAACCCATAGCACCATTTCAATGGAAGGAATAATTCCCATCATTGCCGGAGAAATAAGTCCTACCTGCAGCACAAACATCGCTCCTGCTATTCCGGCAAAAGCAGCGGAAAGGCTATACACAAACACTTTATACGTAGTCGGATTAAATCCTAAAAAGCGGACCCGGTTTTCACTATCCCGAATCGCAACAAGCACCCGACCGAATCGATTTCTCGTTAACCCGCGTGAGAAAAGAAACATCGACAAAAGCAAAACAACGGTTAATAAATAAAGAACGATTTGTGTAAGAGGAGAAGATAGCGAGAACCCGAAAACGGTAGAAAAATTCGTTAACCCGTTTGTTCCCCCGGTCCATTCTTGCTTTCCGATAAATAACGTCACAAAAACAACCACGATCGCTTGAGATAACAACGAGAAATAAACACCTTTAATTCGATTTCTAAACGTAAAATAGCTCAAAAACATCGCTAGAAGCACCGGAACGATAATGGCGAAAGATATGGAAATGATTGGATGTTCAAACAGTTTCCAAAACCAAGGGAGCTGATTTACACCGCTCCATTCCATAAAGTCGGGTAAACGACCACCGGAAGCCTCCAGTTTTAAATACATCGCCATGCAGTAAGCTCCTAAGCCAAAATATACACCGTGACCTAAACTTAAAATGCCGGTATAGCCCCAAATTAAAGAAATGCCGATCGCAATCATCGCAAAACAAAGAAATTTCCCAAGCAGCGACAAACGAAATTCCGTTAAATAAAACGGTGCTAAAAACAAAGCAAGAAAAAACAGCCAATACATCCAGTTCTTTTTGATCATTTTTGCCCCCCCTTAATCGAGTGATCTCGTTTTCATGCTCACAAGTCCAGAAGGCTTCCATTGCAAAAAGACAATAATCAACGCAAACGTAATCACTTTTGCCATCGTGGCACTTGTCGAATATTCGGTCAATGTACCAATCAATCCGATTCCAAACGCCCCTAAAACTGTTCCGATTAATTTCCCTACTCCCCCTAAAATAACGACCATAAATGCATCGACAATATAATACGTTCCGATCGTTGGACCAATCGGACCGAGCAGCGTTAATGCACAACCTGCCAAACCCGCAAAGCCGGATCCGATCGCAAAAGCGTATGCGTCTACTTTTTGCGTAGAAATGCCAAGGCATGCGGCCATATCACGGTTAAGTGTCACCGCCCTTATTCTTCGGCCAGCTGCTGTTTTATTTAAATACATATAAAGTGCAAAGATTGACACGGCGACAAATGCTAAAATGAACAACCGTTTATACGGAAACACCATTCCCGCAACATGAACCCCTCCATCTAACCATTCGGGAGGAAGTACCGCCACATTGGGCGCACCGAAAATCGTCCGTGCCATTTGCTGTAAAATCAAACTCACTCCCCATGTTGCCAGCAAACTATCCAACGGCCGATGATATAAGTGGCGAATTAACGATTTTTCCAATCCTAAACCAAGGAGAGCGGAAACAAAAAAGGAGACAGGAATAGCGATGATATAATAATAGTCCATCGATTGCGGTGCATATTGCGCAAAAAATTGTTGAACAACGTACGTCGCATAGGCTCCAACCATAATCAATTCGCCATGAGCCATGTTGATGACGCCCATTAACCCAAACGTAATCGCCAACCCGATGGCAATGAAAAGCATGATCGAACCTAAGCTTAAACCGTTAAACAATTGTGTCACAAAAACTGACAAGGAAATGCCTCCTTTCTTTAGGAGAGGAAAGGAGCATAACCCCTTTCCCACAAATGTATTTAATTCATCAAGTCTTTTGCCCATGGATAGCTTTTTAAATAAGGATCTGGCTTAACAGCTTTCCCAGAATTCCATAATTCTTTAAATTGACCATCCGGTTGGATCTCTCCTATTCTCACAATCTTCCACGTATGTTGTGTTTCTCCGTCGATTTTTACCGTTCCACTAGGCGCCTTATACTCGATGCCATCCGCTGCTTTTTTCACTTTATCTACATCAAACGAGCCGGCTTTTTTCACCGCTTCGGCCCATAAATGAACAGCAAAGTACGCTGCTTCAATCGGATCATCCGTGACGCGGTCTTTTCCATACTTCTTTTTATATTTTTCTACAAATACTTTGTTTTCCGGTGTGTCCGTTGACTGAAAATAGTTCCATACCGCAAGATGGCCGGCCAATACATCACCGCCAATTCCGCGAATTTCTTCTTCGGCGATGCTCACAGACATAACCGTTAAATCCTTTGCTGTAATCCCAGCGTCTTTTAATTGTTTGAAGAACGCGACATTGCTGTCCCCGTTGAGCGTGTTAAACACTACATCTGGCTTCACGTCTTTAATTTTGCTAATAATCGTGCTATAATCTGTATGGCCAAGCGGCGTATATTCTTCACCGACCAATTGCCCGCCTTCCGCTTTTAATTGAGCTTTAATAATTTTATTTGCCGTGCGCGGGAACACATAATCCGAACCAAGCAAGAAAAATTTCTTTCCTTTATTTTGTAACAACCAGCTTACCGCTGGAACGATTTGTTGGTTCGTCGTGGCACCTGTATAAAAAATATTTGGTGAAGACTCCATCCCTTCATATTGGACTGGATACCAAAGCAACCCATTATTTTGTTCGACGACCGGAAGCATCGCTTTGCGGCTCGCTGATGTCCATCCGCCAAAAATCGTCACTACTTTATCTTTCTGTAGCAGCTTTTTCGCCTTTTCCGCAAACGTTGGCCAGTCTGATGCCCCATCTTCAATGACAGGCTCAATTTTTTTTCCTAATAACCCCCCGGATTCATTAATCTCTTCAATCGCCATTAATTCCGCATCTCGCAGCGATACCTCGCTGATCGCCATCGTGCCGCTCAATGAGTGAAGTATCCCTACTTTGACAGTGTCGCTTGTTTCCGATGTGCTGCTTTCTTTCTTCTTTTCTTTCGCCTCATCGACTGCCGATGACGCAGCACATCCGCTCAGTACCAATAAACTTCCGCATAAAAGCAAGCTGAGCCATTTCAATCCATTCCCTTTTAACCTCTTCATGTGAACACCCCTTACAAGATTCTAATTATTTATGATATAATTAGAATCAGGCATATACCGACGTATGTAATGCCTGATTTATGAGGAATTTTCTCACGGCCATGAGAAAATTCCTTTTTTTCTTCACCCCCCTGTTTGTTATATTTAATAACAATTAATGTAATATTCTCTAACAGTATACATAACCTTTTTTATTAAGTCAACGAAAAATTCAGAAAAATATAGTATATTTTGATTTTTTTGTTATAAAATCTAACATCATATATTTCTTGTTGAGTAGAAAACTGCAAAAAAAAAAAAAAGACGGAGAGATCACAAATCTCCCCGTCTTTAATTAACATTGTCTATTGTTGATCAACACATCCATTGTTGAATTGGTTTATCATTGTTCCCACTTGATTTGCGATGATTCCAATTAGCTCTGCGGCATGCAAATTTTTGCTTAGTCGAGGATTTTGCCCACACCAAAGCGACATCCACTCTTTATTTTTCTGTTTTGCGGCTTCTGACCGGATATCTTAGGTAAGTATATGTTGAATTGGATAGGCCGGCAAAATGGCCTCATGTTCTTTCATTTTTATGGTAAATTCATTTTTTATCCTCTAGCTGGCTTACCGGTGAATGCGGAAATGATAACCGCCTGTTCTTCAGTACCGTTTAATATCGCTTTTTTATGTATATGTATTGTTTAAGCAGTTCTTCGCTTTTCCAATATTCTTCAAAATCACACGCATTATCTTTTCGCCAATGTAATGACAAAATCGCTACTTTATTTCTGTTATTTCCTATAACATGAAGTTCTGGAGATTACAGTTTTTGTTACTCTGGCCAACGCTGTTTGCATATTTGCTAAATTTTCTGAAATTATTCCTTATCTTTAATTGGACTTAACATTTCTTCGGTTAATAACGTTTCCGGGTTCCACCAGGCACCTTGTTCCATTGCTAGTTTTAACTGTGTTAATGCTTCTGTAGGCTGATTAAGCTCAGCTAACAAACAAGATTTCCCAAAAATTGTATAATAAGTCTTCTCACGATACAAAGCCTCAGCCTTTTCCGAAAGAATGAACGCCTTTTTCCATTTTTTTACTCAAGTAATTGTAAAAACTCTCGATGTAAATCAATAAACCTTTTACTCATAGAACATTCCTTCGACAAATTCACCTATATTTCAAAAAAACCAAGCAACAGCCGCTGCTTTGCTTCATCTAATTCCAACCTATATAAGTTGCAATAAAGAATTTCCGATTTTTCGTTCCCGTTTTCATCTAAATACAAACCGATATGATATAACGTGGTGAGTGCTCTGCTGAATGTAAAACAAAATTTCAGCTTATATAGTTGCCAATAAATAAAGACCACTAGGAAAATTCCGTTTATTTCGTAAGCTCCCACTATAAGCCCTCCTAGTTGCCTGCAGCTAAGTACCCTTTCCTAAAACCATTCGCAAATATAGCTATGACTGGTATGAATCCCCATATTTCTATCGCTTTGATCGCTCCTTTAGCTGCTCCTTTAGCTATCGTTTGTGTGGCTGCTTTTTCAATTCTTCCTACTTCCAATCTCGTTTCTGCTTTAGATTTCTGCATCTCTACTTCTGCTCGTGCATTTTTATCTCCCTTAATCCCCCCCAACAGCCGTTGCTCCAGCCATGAAGTCGAAAAAACGTTTGGCGTGGTTCCCCTCCTCCTTCCCGACGAATAAACCAAATAATTACGGTCATGCTAAAAACGAACGATGAAGTGGAAGGAGACGAACGATCGTGAACTTGCAATCTGGAATCTTCTACTGGCCAACAACTTTTACCAACCCGCCGAGCTACCCGGTCTTAGAGGAAGACATCGACTGCGACGTGCTTATTATCGGCGCTGGTACTTCGGGCGCCCAATGCGCCTACTTCCTCAGCGACACCGATCTTGACGTCGTGGTCGTCGAGAAGCGAAAAGCGGGACACGGGAGCACAGCTGTCAATACGGCCCTGATCCAATACTTGGGGGAAAAAATGTTTTTCGAGCTGATCAACAGCTTTGGCGAAACGTACGCGGCGCGGCATGTAAAACTTTGTGAACAGGCCATCTGCGATCTCGCCAATGCCGCTCGAAAGCTGCCGCTCGATTGCGAATTTGTCTCCCGCGACAGTTTGTATTATGCCAGCTCTCCTGAAGATGTAAGCAAATTGGAAAAAGAATATGCCGCTCTCCAGAAACACGGCTTTGCTATCGAACGGTGGTCGGAAGAACAAATCGCCCGCCATTATCCGTTCCGCAAGCCAGCGGCGCTGCTGACGAAAGGAGACGGCGAAGTCAATCCATACAAACTGACCATCGGCCTGTTGGAATATGCCAAACGCCGAGGAGTTTCCATTTACGAACAAACCGAAATCAATGGAAAAAAACTCGAAAAAGACCAAGCCGTTTTTTATACGAAAACCGGCGCAGTCATTCGCGCCAGAGCAGTCATCGTGGCGGCTGGTTACGAAACATTGGACTTCAAAAAAGATCCGAACGCCGTGCTGAGCAGCACTTATGCCGTGGTTACCAACCAAGTCGAGGATTTCTCAAGCTGGCACAACCGAACACTCATTTGGGAAACGGCCCGTCCTTACATCTACATGCGGACGACCGCTGACAACCGCATTATCATCGGTGGATTGGATGAAGATACAACGTATGCCGATGAACGCGATGCCAAACTCATTCATCATCGCGACCAGTTGATCGCGGAGTTTCAGCAACGCTTCCCCACGATCCCAGTCCGAGCCGAATTTTACTTAGGCGCCTACTACGCCGGCACACACGACGGTCTGCCGATCATCGGGGTATACGACGAATATCCAAACTGCTATTTCGTCTACGCCTATGGAGACAACGGCGCCGTTTACAGCATGGCGCTCGCTAAATGCCTGCGCGACTGGATCGCGGCAGGCCAAAGCGGCGACGCCCAGCTCTACTTGCCGGACCGTCCGCTTGTCTCCGCGTTGTCTTCGTAACGATGTTTTCCCGAACCCCTCCCCCCATCAAAGGGGGAAGGGGTGTCTTCTCTTGCGTTCGCGTTCTCTTGTGTTCTATTTTTGTCTGAATAACTCGATGGCAATCCTCTCATCTTTATCCATCCTTGATCCGAACATCAAATTCCGTTCGCCCATGGGCGTCTTTCACTCGAAGCGTCCAAGTATCCGCTTGTTTGTCATACTGAACCGCTCGAATCACAGGAATCGTGTGCCGGAGACGAATTGCTTCCTTTTTCAGCGCTTGGCGGATCACTTCCTCCTCCAATAAGCTGGCTCCATCACGCGGAGCGCTCGGCACAACCAACACTTTTCCAGCCTTTCCTTGGCCTGGATACGACTCAGCAATTCCTCCATCAATCCAGACCCGAACTTTCTGACCGATCTTCACTCGCGCTGGTGCATTCGAAACAAAGATAGCATTGTAAAACTCTTCAATCCCGCCTGTGGAACGAAAATCTTGCGGATCCGAACTGACAACCAAGATGCTTCCCCCTTCTTTTCTCACGACATACCCTTCAATGGCATAGCGGTCAGTTTGCCCGTTACAGCCTGCCAACCAAACACTCCACACGGCGGCAATGAAAACAAGCCGTTTTTTCACCCTAATCTCCTCCTTTGTTATCATTAGTCGCATTTACAGAAACATCGTTTCACCCTTTTATGAAAAGCTCCATTTTGACAAATCCATCATGGGTTCTTACATCCCCCATCAAACCTGGGATATAATTCACCGCCATGATGAAGCAAGGCGGGCGACACCACCAATGAAACGGGCGACAGCTGATGCGCTCCCGCCTGTGGTGGTTGTATGTATGTTCGAGTTTTTACTTCTCCCTTTTGTTTAAAAGGCATCACAAATACTCCTCCCCGGCGTTTGTTGCGCATAATCGTCCTAAAATTCAACACCAAACCCTCTTTTCCCACCTTAATAGGGGCTTTTTATTTCATTTTTAGGAATAACTTTTTGACCAACACATCGAGCGATGGCAAGTCTTTTTTTATGCCATGAAGCTCTGCACGTTTGGGATACAGGACTCTATGCACCTTCATTTTGCACTAGACACTTGCCGTCCTTTTTCATCATCTTCTTCAAAAAATCCTTGTCTTCCCCCCTAATTCCCAGAAGCAGAATACCCTTTTCTAAAGCCATTCACAAATATCGCTATATCAGGTATGAATCCCCATCTTCCTATCGCTTTGATCGCTCCTTTAGCTGCTATTTGCATCTCTCTATAACCATTGTGTATCATGGTACTATCCAATAGTTCTTACGTATCCTTTTTACTTCGCAATTTACCTTTAATTTCTTTGACCTGTAATCTAATGAAAATGGCGATACCTCGTAGTGCTAGTCGAGCGTTATGGTTCAACTAGCATCACAAGTTACGCATCATTTTTGTTTCTAAATTTTGCTTCTTTAATTTCCCTCTTTGCATTTCTAAAACCAACTACAATAAGCAACATATATACAATAACAACAATCCCGATACGTAGATAAGGTGGAATGAAATCAAAAAGAGTGGTATAAATAAAGATAAACATTAATAATATAGGAGCAACAACAACAATATGACCAGCATCCTTTTTCTTAACAGCATAAAATAGTTGCCAATAGATAAAGACCACGAGGAAAATTCCGTTTATTTCGTAAGCACCCATTATAAGTCCTCCTAGTTGCCTGCAGCTGAGTACCCTTTTCTAAAACCATTCGCAAATATAACGATATCAGGTATGAATCCCCATATTCCTATCGCTTTGATCGCTCCTTTAGCTGCTCCTTTAGCTATCGTTTGTGTTGCTGCCTTTTCAATTCTCCCAGCTGCCAATCTCGTTTCTGCTTGGGATATCTTAGTTCTCACTTCTGCTTCTGTTTCTCTCCAACCATTACGGGCACCTACTGTAGCCGGACCTACCTTACTAGCAGTATTAGCAGCACCACTCCAATTAATTCCATAAGAAGCTGCTACATCCTTTAATCCTTGTTTAATTCCTGATTCAATTCTATTCCATGTAGACATTGCTAACCATCCTTTCCACTATATACATGCACTTTAAAATGATAACTTCTGTATGAACGCCTTTTTCTATGGTTATACTGCTCCTAAATACCCACGTATAAAAGGAGCGGAAATGACATGAAACGTCTTAAAATTACAAATGATCACGGCTGGACCCCTCGAACACTTCGGAAACAAGAACGGAAAATCAAAGATGCTTCGCTTCGCGTTCGGGTTACCGCCGTTCGTCTCGTCATGGAAGGGTATCTCGGAAAAGATGTTGCGAAAATGGTCAATCTATGCCGTCAATCGGTTGCCCTCTACGTCTCACGCTTTAACGAAGGAGGACTCGATCATTTACTCGATCGCCGCTTACCACCCGGTCGTGTGCCGTTTCTTACCGAAGAACAGCAACAAGAACTAAGACAACTCGTGTTAACCACCACCCCCGTTGATGTCGGTTGGGGCATTTCTTCCTCATGGAACACACGCATTTTGCAATCTTACATCCAACAAACATATGGTGTGTTTATGTCACGTGAAGGCATTCGCAAGTTGTTACATCGTCTTCGTTTATCGTGGACACGTCCAACCTACAAGCTGGTGAAAGGGAATCCAGAACATCAAGCTGCTTTTCAAAAGGAACTCGAATTTATAAAAAAAAACTAATCACCGAGCACGTCACCATGTTTTATGTAGATGAGACGCATGTTCGTGCCTATCAAGCGCTTCGTACGACATGGGCAGAAGTAGGCAAGCAAAAACAAATCCCGAGTTACGGTCATCATGCCCATGTGTCCATTTTTGGTGCGGTCGACGTTCAACAAGGCGATGTCGTGTTTCATCGTGCCTCATCCGCCAATGCCGAGACGTTCTTAGACTTTTTGCGCCTGTTGAAAGAGAAATATTCGGATCGATTCATCGTGCTTGTGTTGGACAATGCACGTATTCATCATGCCAACATGGTGCAAGCATTCCTCGATAGCGACGAAGGCGCTGCATTTCACTTTATCTATTTGCCACCGTATTCTCCACAGTTAAACCCGATTGAACGGTTATGGAAGTGGCTGAAAGATGAAGTCATCGCCAACGTCTTGCATAAGGATCAAAACGACATTGTCCAGTCCATTACTCGCTTTGAACAGTACGTCTTGCAACACCGGGATGAAGTGTTACGCCGCATCGGATGTACTGCGTAACCCAGAGGTTAACATGCCAATTTGGATGTATATAGAAATGAAATGTAGTGATAAGTAATGAATAGCTGTATTCCATAGAATCATTTATTTATATAAAAAAGCCTCCTTATCCTTACATATCCCTAAGAAAAATCAAAGCAGTGCCTCTTATATTTTTTCATCAAAATGATAGCTATAAAGATCGGGATACTTCTTACCATATGAGAGCTTTTCTCGTCTTATACGAAAAACACCCTCAGCCAGCTTCCTTCCATTTTTACCTCAATCTTCCTTAAAAAGGTAAATACAATTTCACAACAAACACACCCAATCGTCGCAATATTCACAATAAAATTTTATCCTTATTTTTTTTTTGTCAATATATTACGATAAAAAAGGTAAAGTAAAATTTAAGTGATACAACAAAAATAACAAGGAGACGGAGGGAAAGATGGAAACGCTAGTCACTATATGTTTTAAAGTTGCAGGTGGATTGTTAGATTTTTTGTTGTTAGGTCAGTTTGATTACCTCATAGCAAAACGAAAATTGAAACATCTGCAAGCAACAAGAATTATTGAAACACAAAAACCATTCGACAAAAACACAGTAAAGCACATGTTAGAAGATCCAAGCATTCGTCCATATTTATTTTCAAAAACAAACTACAAAAAACTTTTACATGACAAAGACATGCAAAAACAATTCAACGAAGGGATATGTAAATATATATAATCACCCACGATAACGGTGGGTGATTATGTTTTTTCTTTATACAAAGACGCTACGCTAATTAGTATTACTCCTGCAAGCAAAAATGAAACGTATGCGACAAGCGACGCGGTTCCTTGGTTTTTCACCCCAATGCCAACAAACGCCCAAACGAATACAAGTGGATACGCCCAATCTCGTTGCCGGAGCATGAAAAGAAGGGCTAAAGCTGTTGCAACGAGTAACATCGTAATCGCCCAGAACGCATCAGACAATCCGAATCTGTCCCAACCGTTGTATTTTAAAACAAAGGAAATGTTTGCAATCGTTGCAACACTGACCCAGCCTAAATAAACAGAAAACGGAAATAGTTCAAAAAAACTTGGATTCGTACGTTTGACCACTTTATATAACCATATCAACGTAAAAAGAAGAGAAAGCATCACAACAACAGAAAAGAGAAAATATTCATAATGCCACACAACAATCCACAACGCATTAAATATACAGCTAACAACAAAAGGAACGAACGCTTGGCGATACATAGGTAAGTCTCGTCGAGAAGATGGAAATTGTCTTAAAATCCAAATCGCTAATAGGAGGTAGATAAACCCCCAAATTGAAAACACATACCCTGCTGGGGTAAATAAGACGTTTACTTTCCGCGATATTTCCCCTGTCGTCTGACCATTCAAAGGAAGCCACTCCGCTACCGCATTGACAAGTACCATCATGACATACGCTCCTGCATAAACAACGAACCGATTCATGTTGTCCCTCCACTTCTTTTTATATTTATACTATTCCTCTTATGTGGACGGCATAACCGTTTTAAAAAACATCTGTAAGCAACTATATAAGTTAAAATTTTGTTTTACATCCAGCTTACTACCTTCCACGTTATACCATATCAGCTCGTATTGAGATAAAAGCGGAAGCGAAAAATCGGAAATTCTTTATTGCAACTTATATAAGAAAAGCGCAAAGCGCCCACCTATCGGCTAAGAGCCCACAAGCCCAACCGAGGAGGATTAGCCCCCGAAAGAAGGGGCGGAGCGCATCACGCCGATGGCACTTGGAGCTAGACAGTTCTCTACCCAATCGCAAAATTTTATCCCCCCTTTCTTATCTTACAAGAAAATAATCTACAGAAAATGCCTTGAGCTAATTTTACTCGCCAACTAGGCATGAAAATAACCGTTCATCGATCCGTATTTTCAAAGAAAAAAGGCGGTTCCATTCACACAAAACCGCCTAACTGGTAAAAAGATTTACTTCAACACATACACCCTCGACTCATATGGACGCAACGTGATCGAGCGAATATCGTCCTCACCGCTTACGTCATAGTTGCTAATGAGTAAAGAATGTGTTTGATACGTGATATTTGTTGGCAACTCGAACAAAGGAGTATCGTTTGTAAAATTACATATGACAAGCAGTTTCTCTTCCCCTAACGTGCGGGTAAACGCATAAATTTGTTCGTCCTCTGCTAAAATTAAATCATATGCACCGTACACAATGATATCGTGTTGTTTCCGCAATTGAATCAGTTTTTGATAGTAATAAAAAATAGAATTCGGATCATTTAATGCCGCTTCGACGTTAATGTCTGTATAATTCGGATTGACGTTAATCCACGGAGTACCAGTTGTAAATCCCGCATTCGGTTCGCTTGACCATTGTACCGGTGTTCGAGCATTGTCTCGGCTTCGTTCATAAATAGCAGCCATCATTTCCTCATGCGTCATCTTTCCGCCACCAACTAGTTCTTTATAAGCATTTAACGTTTCAATGTCCCGATAATCGGACAGTTTCGAGAATCTGACGTTCGTCATGCCAATTTCTTCCCCTTGGTAAATATATGGGGTGCCTTGATGCATATGTAAGCATGTCGCCAGCATTTTCGCAGACTGTACACGATACTTGCCATCATCGCCAAAGCGGGAAACCGCACGCGGCTGGTCATGATTGCTCCAATACAAGCTGTTCCAGCCATCCTTCGCAAGTCCATACTGCCAATGCGCAAAAATTTTTTTCAACTCTGTCAGTTTCCATTCTCCCGGAGACCATTTTCCATATAACCCGTCTCCTAAACTCACATGCTCGAAATGAAACACCATTTGCAGTTCATTCCGCGATTGTCCTGTGTACAGCTTCGCTTCTTCCACGTTCACACCTGGCATTTCTCCAACAGTAATGATATCGTACTTGGATAGCACTTCGCGGTTCATCTCTTGAAGATAGTCATGCACTTTTGGTCCGTTGAAATAATACGGGCTACCATCACCATATCGATGCCCTAGCTTCACTTCGCCATCCGGGAGACCTTCGACTTTTGAAATCATATTGATGACATCCATGCGGAAGCCATCGACTCCTTTATCGAGCCACCAACGCATCATGTTGTAAATTTCTTGCCGCACGTTCTCGTTTTCCCAGTTCAAATCTGGCTGTTTTTTGCTAAATAAGTGGAGATAATATTCTCCGGTCGTTTCATCGTATTCCCATGCCGAACCACCAAACGCCGCTCCCCAGTTGTTCGGTGGCTCTCCATTTGGTTTGCCTGGCCGCCAAATATAATAATCGCGAAACGGGTTGTTCTCTTTTGACTGTCTTGATTGAATAAACCAAATATGTTCATCAGACGTATGATTGACAACTAAATCCATCATAATTTTTATCCCGCGTTTATGCGCTTCTTCTAACAATTCATCAAAATCACGAAGCGTACCAAACTCTTTCATAATATTTTGGTAATCGCTAATATCATACCCGTTATCATCATTCGGCGATTGGTATACCGGTGACAACCAGATGACATCGATTCCTAACGTTTTTAAATAGTCCAATTTAGAAATGATGCCTTGCAAATCCCCGATGCCATCACCGTTGCTATCCATAAAACTGCGCGGATAAATTTGATACACAACCGCTTCTTTCCACCATTGTTTCTTCATCATTTTCCCCTCGCATAATAAAATCTTTCCTACCCCCAAATATCCTTCAATTTCCACGCATCGACGGAAAAGACAGTCGCGTCCCCGCCTTCTGTGAACAGCTCAATTCCTTGGCTTGTTTCGGACGGATAAATTCTCCCCGTCATGACAAGCCGACCGTCATTGACAAACAGTTCCACGGACGAGCGGTCAATAAACAAATGGAACGTGATCAAATCGGTTTTTGATCCGTCGAGCACTGCCCTACGAATGCCGCCTTCTCCTCTTCCAGAGCGGTTTCGGTCAAACGTCACGACAGAGTCTCCTGTATCATAGCGGAAGATCGTTTCTTCGCTTCCATCACTTGAACAGCGCACTTTGACACCAAATGCATTCCCACGAAAATCGGTTAACGAAAAGCGAACGAGCAACTCCAACCGATCGCCTTCCACAGGAACTGTGTATGTTGCTTCATGTTGTTTTACTGAGATCGATTCCAGATGCGTATGCTCTTCGCGCAATAATTGCAATTCCGGCACCGGCTTCATCAAAAGTTTCTCATCATCTGTCAATTCCAAAAGACGCGGAATCGTTAACGCGCCGGCCCATCCGTGTTCTTGCGTCGGCATCGGAGACTCCCACATATCCATCCAGCCGAACAAAATTCGTCGCCCTCGTTCATCTTCAAACGTTTGTGCGGCGTAAAAATCAAATCCCTTATCGAGTTCTTCAAACGCTCCGTGTGTCAGTTTCCCTGTTTCCTCATCAAGCGTTCCGACAAGGTAACCGGTTTGATGAAGGTTTTGAAAGCGGTCGCCGACAGGCTCGATTCCTTGAGGTGAAAATAGTAATATATCTTTGCCGTTCAAACGGAATACATCAGGACACTCCCACATGTATCCTAAGCTACCATCGCTTTGTGCAAGGATGTTGACATATTCCCAATGACGAAGATCTTTCGACTTGTATAAAACGACTTTTCCGTTATTCCCCTCTCGCGTTCCGAGCACCATATACCAATCCTCGCCACGTTTCCACACTTTTGGATCGCGAATATGACCTTGGCAGTCAAACGGAGGCTCGGAAAGTACCGGATTGGCCGGGTCTTTTTCAAAATGGATGCCGTCTTTGCTTGTCGCTAAACATTGATATTGCTTCAATTCCGTTTGCTCCTCATTCAGCCAAACATTTCCGGTATAAATAAGTGTGAGAACTCCATGATCATTCACCGCACTTCCCGAGAAGCAGCCGCCTTCGTCGTACCATTCACTCGGCGCAAGCGCAATCGGTGCACGCTCCCAATGCACAAAGTCTTTGCTTTTCACATGCCCCCAATGCATCGGCCCCCACTTTGGACTGTCCGGATGAAACTGATAAAACACATGGTATTCCCCGTTCCATTGAATGAGTCCATTTGGGTCGTTCATCCAGTGCACCGGTGCCATAATATGGTATGCTAGCCGATACGTGCTGTCCATTTTTTCTTTTGCTTGTTGTACTCGTCTTTCTGCTTCCTTTACTATCTCATTATGTCTAGACAATGCAACCAACCTTTCTACATCATTTAATCGAACCATTCATAACCCCTTGAATAATGTGTCTTTGGGTAAACAAGTAAACAATGATCACTGGAATGATCGTCACTACTAACCCAGCCATTAATAATCCGTAATCGACAGAATATGTCCCGAAAAAGTAGAACGTAGACAGTGGCAATGTCCGCTCTTCCGGCTTAATTAAAACAAGGGATGGTAATAAAAAGTCATTCCAAATCCAAAGAACATTTAAAATTACAATCGTCATGGTGGTTGGCTTCAACAGCGGAAACACCACTTGAAAAAAGATTTGCAAGCGTGATGCCCCATCAATCATAGCCGCCTCTTCTAATTCTAGTGGAATGCTCTTAATTAATCCATGATAAATAAAAACAGCTAACGATGCACCGAACCCGATATACATATAAATTAACGCCCATTTGCTATTTAAAAAGCCAATCGATCCATAAATTTGCACAAGCGGGATCATAATCGCTTGGAACGGAATGATCATGGAAGCGACCATTAAGAAAAACAAAAACTTATTTAGCTTATTTTGCATGCGAACAAACACATAAGCAGTCATTGCTGAAAAAATAGTAATGAGCACCACGCTAAATACGGTCACGATAAGCGAGTTCATAAAACTATGGGTAAAATTCATTTTCTCCATTGCACTGAAATAGTTTGCTAAATTAAATGATTTAGGTATAGACAACGGATTAGAAATAATTTCTGTTCGCTCTTTTAACGAATTCAGTACAACTAATATAAAGGGGAGAATATATAAACAGAAAAAAATAACTAAAACAATATAACGAACGAACTTCGTTAAGGTTTTGGATATGTTCATCACGCTTCAACCTCCCGCTTCTTGCTCACATACACTTGAATGAGTGTAACGATGGCTACAATGAGGAACAAAACAAACGCCTCTGCTTGTCCTGCTCCGTACTTTTGTGATAAAAATGCTTTTTGATACACATACATCGACACGAGCTGTGTGCTCTTATACGGACCTCCGTTCGTTAACGCAATATTTAAATCATATACCATAAACCCTCTTTGAAGAGATAAAAACACGCAAACAATAAATGACGGAACCATCAGCGGCAAAATAATCTTTCTTAATCGAACAAATGCGTTGGCGCCATCAATGCTTGCTGCTTCTAACAATTCTTTAGGGATATTCATTAATCCTGCTATATAAATGACCATCATGTAGCCAGAATATTGCCAAGTTGTCACAATGACAAGCGTCCAAAACGCTTTGTCCGGATCTGCCAGCCACGAAGAGGAGAAAATGCCGATTTTAAAATGCTCTCCAATGTAAACAAGTACGTTCGAGAAAATGAACTGCCAAAGAAACCCAAGGATAATTCCTCCAATTAAGTTAGGAGTAAAAAAACCTGCGCGGAACAAATTTTTAGCACGAATTTCCGTTGTCAACATATACGCCAAAAAGAATCCGACGACATTAATCAAAATAACCGTTAGTAGAACATATTTCATCGTTTTATACATAGATGTCCAAAACGCAGCGTCATCTAGCACCGCCAAATAGTTCTTCATTCCGACAAACGAGTGGCTCGTCGAAACCCCGTCCCAGTTAGTGAACGTCAAATAAATTCCATATAAAAACGGCAAAATAACGACAGTAAAAAAAGCGAACAATGTCGGTCCTGAGAACAGAAGCTGAACTTTTAATCTATCAAAAAATTTTTGGCTGGACATTCATCGTCATCTCCTTGCTAAAAGTTGTGGAATAACGGGCAACCCCGTTATTCCACATAAACTAAAACTCTATTATTGTTGTGATTTCCAGTAACCTTCAATTTGTTTCAACAACTGTTTTCGATCGATTTTATTGTCTAAATATTGCTGCATGAACGCACCGACTTGAGACCAATGGTCAGGTGGAAGCGTAACCATAAATTGAAGCGTTTTATTATTGTTCATATACGCTTTAATCGATTTTGCTAATGGATCTTGCGGCTCTAATGTAATATTTTTAAACGCTGGAATGATGTTCGCCTTATTGACTAACACGTCTTGCCCTTTTTCATTATATACTAGCCACTCTAAAAACTTTTTCGCTGACGCTTGTTGTTCAGGAGAGTTTTGTTCTTTGTCAACGATCAAGTATTTCGTTACACCAACAGGGATTTGCGAGTTACCGTAGTCATCTGGATTATCGCTAATTGGAACTGGCAAGAAACCGTAGTTGCCGTTTGTTGTATCAAACCCTTTAATTTGCGGCCATGCCCAGTTCCCCATAAACCAAATACCGACTTTTCCTTTTCCTAATAACTCTGGTCCTTGCTCATACGTTCCTGACATCGGATCTTTCTTATTAATGTTATTTTCTTTTAATAGATCAAACGTATCTAATAGCCCGTTTAATTTTTCGTTTTTCGTCAAATCTTCTTTTCCTTCTTTAAGGTTTGTTAAAAACGCTTCCACTTCTTCAGATTTATTAGATTGAACACTATACCCAATTGGTAAAAAATGTCCTGCGAGCGACCAATCCATCGGAGATTGAAGGTTTGATGCAACTCCTGTTTTTTGAATCTTTTTCATTAACTCTGCTAAATCACTTCTTGTTTTAATGGAAGAAGGATCAAAGTTTCCTCCAACTGCTTTGTCAAGAACAGCTTTGTTGTAAATTAAGCCGTATCCTTCAACCGCAAACGGGAATCCTAAAACCTTTCCGCCTTCTGTCTTAACGACATCTAGGCTGCGTTCAACAGCATCATTCACCCATTTTTCTTTTGATAAATCAAGCGCTTTATCAGCAAATTTTTTCACATCACCTGGATCCAACATTGCGATTGTCGGTGCATTTCCCGATGCATACATCGATGTTACCTTTTCAAATGGCGATTGTCCTGCAGCAGCTGGAATCACCTCTAATGTTGTTCCAGGGTTTTCTTTGCTAAATTCTTTTGCAGCTTCTTCCAACTGTGCTTGAATTTCCCCTTTCGAGTTGAGAAGGGTAATTTTCACTTCGGAGCTAGCAGTTTTCTTTCCATCTGACGATTGACTTTCCTTTGTAGAATTCCCACATCCTGACAACAATAAAGATAATGATAGTACTGCAGCTGACACCATTTTTAGTTTGCTCAAATTAGTTCCCCCTCTTTTTTTAAAAATATTTGTACTTCTATTGTGATTATATTAAAGCGTTTTCAATATGTCAATCGTTTGACATGAAAAATGTTAAACGATTGACATACCGTAAAAAAGGTGTTGAAACGTTTATCACTTTCAACACCTTCCCTTCATCATCACGTCGTCAACCGCTCGACCAACTCTACCGGAAACACATTTTCACGTTCAAACGGTTCTTCATTTACTTGTTTTACAATCAGTTCAACCGCACATTTCGCCATCTCTTCAATCGGTTGACGAATGGTCGTGAGTGGCGGAACAAATAGCGAAGCAATCTTAATATCATCGTATCCAACAATTTTAATATGCTCAGGAATTCGTTTATTTAAAAAGTAACATATTTGAATAACATACGCTGCCATCACATCACTACTCGCAAAAATACCGTCAATATCCGGATGTTTTTCTAACAAATGTCGAATCATCGCTTCGTATTGGGTAATGTCAAAAACATTCAGTTCTGTCTCCACAATCACCGACTCGATCCCATGCTCTTTACTTAATTCGATAAATGCTTGTGAGCGTTTATTAGCAAGCAATTGAAGCTGTAAATTCCCGCTTATATGCGCAATTTTTTTGCATCCTTTTTCAATAAGTAAAGTAGTAGCTAACTTCCCCCCTTCATAGTTATCGGAGGAAATATAAGGAATTTTTTCGCTAATGCACCGGTCAAATGTGACGATCGGATAATTTACGTTCATATATTCTTCTACTTCTAGCGTGTGGCTCCCCATAATAATGCCGTCTACCCGATTGCTTTTGAGCATCTCGATATACTCTTTTTCTTTTTTTCGATCCAACAACGAATTGCAAATTAACACTTTATAACCAATTAAATGAGCGTAATATTCAATGAAACCTGCTAATTCTCCAAAAAACGGATGAGATACAGTCGGAATAATGAGGCCAATTAACTTTGATTGTCGCCGATGCAGTGATCTAGCAATTTCATTTGGTTGATAGTTTAATTCTTCCATTGCCTGATATACTTTTTGGCGGGTTGCATCGCTAATATATCCGCGATTATTTAATACACGAGATACCGTCGTTACCGTAACACCGGCTAATCGCGCCACATCTTTAATCGTGGGCATATTCCTCCTCCTTGCTTTTGCTGTAAGTTCACAGAAAAAGAGCACCTCTTTCCTCACAAAAAAATTCAGGAAAGAAACGCTCACCATAAAAAGCATAGCATATCTAAAAACGCATATTCAATGCTAAACGTAAAATTCAGTTTCTCATTTTTCCCGCTCTTCTGCATAGTGAACAGCGATTCTAGAGAAACTAGGGAGTGCTTATAGTAGGTTTGAACAGCAGCAAGTTCCTTTTCCATATACGCATTCCCTTCGTAGGCGTTATGATAAAACACGTCATTATGCCAAAACGGCAAGCCAATGAAAAACAACGAATGGTGTTACTATTTTTTTGGCATGCTATACATGAATACATTACGAAAGGGTAGTACATATGCTCATTTTCTTGTTATCGTTATCTATCGTCATTAGCTCCTTTTTTTCAGCTAACGAAACGAATAAAATTGACGAAATCGTCTGGGACGTCCCGACAACGAAAAAAGTCGTCGCGCTTACGTTTGACGATGGACCAGATATAATTTATACGCCGCAAATTTTAGCTATCCTAAAAGAATATAACGCAAAAGCAACGTTTTTTGTCGTTGGCTTTCGAGCGGAAAAATACCCTGACATTATCAAAAAGCAAGCACAAGAAGGGCATGAGCTAGGAAACCATACATATAAACATCTTGATTTCCGCGGCAAATCAACCGAGACGGTCATCCACGAAATCAAAAAAACTGAAACAATTTTATACGAACTAACAAAAAAACGCCCAACGCTCTTTCGCCCTCCGCTCGGGCACTACAATCGCAACGTAATCGATGCCGTGACAAAAGAAGGCTATACGTTCGTTATGTGGTCGCGAGAGCAAGATACGTACGACTGGAAAAACCCCGGAACACCAAAAATTGTCCGTCGGGTTGTCCAACACATTCAACCAGGACAAATTATTTTATTTCACGATCACGGCAGCGGCAGCCGCAAACAAACCGTCCAAGCGCTAAAAGAAATTTTGCCGATTTTAAAAGAAAAAGGTTATACGTTCGTCACCGTTTCCGAGCTATTAAAGCTTCATCCGTACTATCGGGACTTAAACCTTTAACAGGCGTGGTGAACGAACCGGTCTATCTGTTCGTTCACCGGCTTATTAAATAGCCCCCATACGCGAACAAGATGCCGAAACAATAACTCAGTACGAGATAAAAAATGGCATTTCTTTTTTCGCCGTTTATCAACATTTGAACTGTTTCCCATTTCAACGTCGAAAACGTCGTAAACGCACCCATAAAGCCCGTCCCAATGAGAAGTTTCCAATTTTCCCCTGGGTCACTTCCAAACAGCCAGCCTAACAAAAACGACCCAAACCAATTGACAAGCAACGTGCCGACGGGAAACGATTTAGTGCGCGAAATAAACCATTGGCTAATGGCAAAGCGGCAAATCGCTCCGAAAAAACCGCCGATAATAACAAGTAGTACAGACATTATACCCCCCCTTTTCGTACCGTCGGTTTCGCCACTCGAAAGCCGCTCCACGAACAAAGCAGCCCACCAAAAACACTAAGCAAAAAATAGAGAAGCGCCATCTTCCACGCATGGTGTTGCAAAAGTTTCAAAAAATCAACACTAAACGTAGAAAACGTCGTAAACGAACCGATAAAACCTGTCGCAATTCCTGTTTTCAACCAAAGAGGAAACGATGGACGCGCCGACCATGTCGCAAACCAACTTAGCAAAAACGAACCAACGAAATTTACAAGCAACGTTCCGACTGGAAATCCCCAAAGCCATGCGGTCGGAATCGAAACTCCTACATAATAGCGAAGCAACGCCCCAACCATACCAGCAATGCCAACAACAACGTAAATCAATTCCTTCTCCTCCTAAACAAGAAAATATTTTCCTCAAAATGAATAAACCCCCACCAGTGTCAACTGGTAGGAGTCATCAGCCTTCCGGCAATTATGGCGAACTCCATCGCCTATTCAAGTTAACGAAACCGGTTATATTTTATCATAATCGTTCAACAATTCATAGTCCCTTCCCCTTTGCGGCACGTTCTTTGTCCGCCATATTTCTGCAAAAGGTAGGTGATTCCCGAATTTTTTATTAATCTTATTGTATCCTATTTACATACAACTGGGGAGCGGAACGAAAAAATAATTATATAACAGATATTGATTTTTTCAATCTGTTATATTACAATACACGTAACAACATTTTTATGGAAGGGGACAATGGGTATGGAAATGTATACACAAGCGTATCAGCGATATTTAGAAAAATGTAAGGAGTTTGGCATTCAAGCAATTGACCTCATTGAGTTTATTCGCACGTTAACGATCGAGCAAGTCGAGCATATGCTTCAAGGAGGCGCACGATGAACCAAACGGATGTCAACGTATAAATCCCCCATCCACTCTGGCGAGAACATTGGATGGGGGATTTCGTTATATATACATGCAACTGGGGAGTTTCACTTATTTTTTCGACTGACGGAGGCAAGCCTTTGGCTTGCCTCCGTCACGCGTTCGCGTGACAGAGAACCGAACAACGAGCCGCCTCCCAGACAAATTCATTTGTCTGGGAGCGGTGTTGTTCGGTCGCCCAACAGTCGAAAAATGTTAACACTTCAATGTGCATTTACAGGCGTGTTGATTAACCAATAAAAACCAGTTGACATCGCTCTATTCCTAGCTTTTCTGCCGTTGTCGGCAAACGTACCGTTTGCCGACTGGGCATGCTTACAGCATGTCCTCCTCGAACAATGAACGCTTTGCGGGCAAATGACATTTGCCCGCCGGCGTTCTTGTTCGAGGGAAAAGGCAGAAAAGCTTGTGTTCAGCCATATGATTCTATGTTTTTTAGTAAAATAATGGATAATCAACACTCGTGGTGCATTTATATAGTTGCCGATGCAAGTTGAACAGCTTGCTACGGTTTCTTCTTTTAGATAAGAGTCCGCTGTTTCGATTTATTTTACGATTTCTCCAGTTTTCATAAACAAAACAACATCACCTACTTCTGCCGCTACGTCCATCGTATGCGAAATGTGAATCACTCTTTAGCAGCAGTTGTAACTATTCACGTAGCTATCGGCATCACATTAAGAAATAGATTTTTCGTTTTGTCCAAGCGATTGCGCGACACTACCGAGTCGTTTTAGCTTATTCCATCCCACTTCTATTCCTTGAATGGCAGAAAGTATAGATTTGATAACAACGTAAGTCATTAACTGGCGATAAGCAAACCGTTGCACCATTAACCAAAGCAGCGGTTTCGGATTTTCTCTTTCCAACCAAAAGGCAAAGAGCGACGCAAGCATGTCAATAACAAAGAATAAAAGATAAAATCCTAACACTTTTAACGGATGGCTACTAAACAATCCAATCACCATTAATACATCCGCAAACGGGGAAACGGATTGCGAAAAAAACTGGAATATCCACATATTTGGCAAAGCAATAAATCCTAATGATTTATGCTTTACATTAAATAGCGCTTTTCGATGTTTCCATAAGCACTGTAACGTACCGTATGACCAGCGATATCGCTGCTTAATGAGACTTTTTACATCTTCTGGCGATTCGGTATAGCCATACGCTTTATCTTCATAAACAATCCGATACCCTTGGCGCAAAAGCGTTAAAGTAAGATCCGTGTCCTCTGCTAGTGTGTCTTCACTTAAATACCCTGCTTCTTTCACAAGCTGTTTTCGCCATGCTCCAATGGCGCCTGGCACGACTGTAATACAGTTCAACTCATCGAATGCTCTCCGCTCTAAATTAAATCCTGTAATATATTCAATATGTTGCCATGTAGTTAATAGATTTCGCCGGTTCCCTACTTTCACATTTCCCGACACAGCAGCGACATGAGGATCTGCAAAATGACGAACCATCAACGAGATCGCGTTAGACGCAAGAATCGTATCCGCATCTAATGAAACAACAATATCCCCGCGCGCTTCTTGGAATCCTCGATTCACCGCGGATGATTTCCCGCCATTTTCTTTCTGGATTAAACGAACGTTACGGTGCTCATTACTGATTTCTTGCACGACTTTTGCCGTACTGTCCTGTGATCCATCATCTACAACAATTATTTCCAACTCTGGATAGTCACTGTCCAAAATCGAGCGAATGGCTTTACCAATGACTTTTTCTTCATTATACGCGGCTATAACAACACTTACGAAAGGCTGGTAATCCGTGATAGAACGAGATGTATCCCTTCTTTTTTGCTTAAACGAAAAGTACATTAAAAATAAGAAACGGAAAATTCCTAGTCCAATCGTCACGTAAAAAATCGTTGTTAATACTTTTGTAAAATACTCCATTCCTGAAAAAACCGCTCGGTCATATGGCAACCACGACGCATCATAGGAAAAAACACTCGGCATTACATCTTCACGTTTTTTTCCTAATAACTCAGAAATGGTAACAAAGCGATACCCATGCTCTTTCAGATCTTTAATAATCATCGGCAACGCTTCTACCGTATGCGTACGATCGCCTCCCGCATCATGAAGAAGAATCACATTCCCTTCCCCATTATAAATAGGCGTCAGCACACGCTTTACTAGTTCATTCGTGGCTGGCTGCGTCCAGTCTTCAGGATCCACTTTTTCTCCAACCATAATATAATTCATCTTTTGCGCCCGCAAAATCGGTAATATCTCACTCGCTAAATAAGGCTCCGCATCCGCTTCATACGGTGGTCGAAACAAAACGGTAGAATGGCCAGTGATTTCTTGAATAAGCCGCTGGGTCGTGTTTAGTTCTAACTTTGTACGCAGCGGGGACGTATAGGCAATATTCGGATGCGTAAACGTATGATTGCCTATCTCATGCCCTTCGTTATACATTCTTTTAATAATATCAGGGTACTCCTCTGCATTTTCTCCGACGATAAAAAAGTCCGCTTTTACATCAAATTGTTTTAAGATGTCGAGAATTTCTGGCGTATATTTAGGATCTGGACCGTCATCAAATGTTAAGACTACTTGTTTTCCTTTCGGTTGTCCGTACCGTTGAACTTCGTACGATGATGGGAAAGACTGATACACTTCATCGGCAAGGTACCCATCTTTATCTACTTGAAATCCTCTTGAACCATTTCGGCCGACGTCTGTAATTCTTAAAATTTCTCCTTGTCCAGAATAGTTGACCCGGTCGGTGCTAGGAATTTTATGCAGCAGGCTTATATGACTTTGTATCTTTCCACAGTCCTTTAACAGATCCCACACCGTCGGATCTTCTGAGCCTAATCTCCAGAGCGCAAATCCTTTCGTCCCATTCTCCGACGCCATTTTCATTTCATTATAGAAAGTCACGCTATCTAAAAACCAAACGATATGCTTGTCCTCTCCATCTTCATATTGAACATACGGGTTCCCACTTAGTTTATCCCACTTAATTTTTAAATTAGAATCATGCGCCATCTCCATAATGTCAGAGAAAATGAGCGACGTAGCCGGGGCTTTGCTGCCGATCGTCCAGTCATACCCATAGTTCCCGAGAGAAACAATCAGCTTTTCTGCAGGGATCGGTAAATGTTCGAGTGTATGTTGAACCCAGTCAGCGGAAGCAATCGGTCCTGGCTCCCCTCCTGCATAATGTTCGTCATACATCATGACCATTAGGCGATCTACTTCTTTGGATAATGCGCTATAATCAAAGGCACGATCATCCGCTGGCACATCTTGTGTCACAAGCAAATGGTGTTGATGAAACACATGAGCAAGCTCTTGTATAAATTTCGTTAATGCCTCTCGGTCTTTCTTAGGGATGGATTCAAAGTCGATATTAACACCTGCGAATTGGTTTACCTCCATTTGTTTTTCTAAATCATCGATAAATTGCTTTTGTTTATCCACAGGGGCATGCAACAACCGATCGACCGTAGTGCCATCTGGTCCGGCGTCTTTTTGGGTAAAATTGTTGATTAAAGGCATGATTTTTACATTATTTTCTTTTGCCAATTCCATAATATCAGGTTTAATCTCGCTAGCAATAGTTAAATCTGTGTTCACATGATACCATTCTGGCACTAATACCGTTAATGAACGAATGTGCTCTTTTAACGAAGTCGTGCTATTTTCATCCCAGTTTACATAAAAACCATAGACTTCATTAGGCGCATCGCTACCTGCTCTTCGCTTCCAATGGTTCAGATGATGAAAATGTTTAAACTTTTCTATTTTCAACTCTTCCTGTAGCTGCAAATAACTAAGTTTTTCATCTATTGATATGATTTTTTTATATGCATTCGGAAATAACTTTGCGTACGGAAGGTTTATCGGCGAAAAAATACTCCGAAAGAAAGCGTAAAAAACAACGGCGGCAACGATAATTGCCAAGCAAAGAAACGATTTAAAAATTATCTTCCTCCTTCCTTTCGCATCATAAAAAATAAAGCGAGGCACTGCTTCTTGTTGATGCATGTCCTTTTTCATCTGAGCTCCACTCCTTTTTTCGGCAAAAATAATTCGAACTAGCTTACTACTAAGCCATTCGTTTTGCTACACGTTCGTATAAAATAATCCCCACATTCTCGTGTATATCACTAATCGAATGAAAATAGCAAGTAGGATTGATTCCGATTTAGTTAATATTTCATGAGAAAACTATAAAATGAATTTAATGTATACGTAGGAGGGAAGGTTAAAATAAAGAGGGAACACGCGCACCATAACCACCAAAAAATAAGGGGCGCTGCGCAAACAGCTTCCCCTAGTCAAGTTGTGAGCTTCTTCCGTAAGATCCGTCTGGCTCGCCAATTCCTTCGCTCCCCCCGCTTCGCTTCGAAGGGAGAGAGGAATCAGTTAGAGTGATAAAATTTTTGGCGCTACTTGCGTCAAACAGAGAAGCAAACGTTTCTTATTATTAGTTATTTTCCGCTAACGTACTTTTTCTCTTCCCGTACACTGCGTAAATAATCAACCCTACAGCCATCCAAACGATAAAGCGAATCCAAGTAATTTGCGGAAGGCTGATAATTAAATAAATAGAAAATCCAATTCCAATTAAAGGAATGAACGGAACAAACGGCGTTCTAAATTTTCTTTCCAACTCTGGTCGTTTTACCCGCAATACAATGACAGCTGAACAAATGAGTACAAACGCGGATAGTGTTCCAATGTTCACCAATTCAGCTACTTCGCTAATAGGAGTAAGTCCTGAAACGATTGAAGTAATAACACCGATAATTACCGTTGGTCGGTAAGGCGTTTTGTATTTCGGATGCACTCGCATAAACCATTTTGGCAATAAACCGTCGCGGCTCATCGCAAACCATATACGTGAACCTGCAAGCATAAACGAGAATAAAACAGACAAAATTCCCGCAATAGCAGCAGCTGAGATAATTAACGTAATCCACTTCAATCCGACATCGCTGAACACTTTCGCAACAGGGGCTGCGTTATTGAGAGTATGGTACGGAGCCATACCAGTGATAACGAGCGACATCGCCACATATAAACATAGTGCCACAGCCAGCGATAAGACGACAGCGATTGGTAAATCACGCTGCGGATTTTTCGCCTCTTCTGCCGCTGTCGTTAACGTGTCGTAACCAAAGACGGCAAAAAACACAAGAGCAGCTCCACTCATTACACCATGGAAACCAAAAGGCATAAAAGGATGCCAGTTGGCCGAATCAACATAAAAACTACCGACCGCAATCACGACTAAAATAACACTTAATTTAATAATAACCATGAGATTGTTAAATTTAGAACCCCATTCAATCCCAAAATAGAGCAGTGCGGAAATTCCAAGACTAACTAACACAGCAATTAAATCCACTTTATGTCCTGCTCCGGTTCCTGGAGCTCCTTGCGCCCATACAGGAAGCTGTACACCAATATGGTGAAGAATTTCTTGCATGTAACCGGACCAACCGATTGCTACGACAGCGACAACTAATGTATATTCAAGTAATAAATCCCATCCGATTAGCCATGCTGCCCCTTCCCCTAATACCGCATAACTATATGTGTAAGCGCTTCCAGAAACGGGTATTAAACCAGCAAACTCTGCGTAACATAGCGCAGCTGCTGCACTAGCAAGTCCAGCGATAATAAAAGACAAAACAACCGCAGGCCCTGAATGTTCAGCGGCAGCTACCCCTGTTAACACGAAAATACCTACCCCAATAATCCCCCCTAAACCAATTGCGGTCAGTTGCCATAATCCTAACACTCGATTAAGCCCCGTGTTTTTTACCCCTTCTCGTTGCAATTGGTCGATAGACTTCTTCCTAAAAAAAGCATTCATTGACGTGTTCTCCTCCCCTTTTGTTGCCATTTTTATAACCTGAATAGGTTTGAAGTTATTCTATCATAAGAGAATGTGTTTTGAAAAGAGTATAAATATACAATATTGAAACAAAAATTAATGATCATCTCATGAATTAAAAACTAAGATTTTTTAGTATATATTGCGGATTAACCGAAATATTTTTTGTTTATATTTATTCAATTTATTTATAAAAAGTATATTTTTCAGAAAATAAAAACATATTTATAACATAACTTTTTTGTGAATATTCACAAAATTTAAAGTTGACGAGCACATAATTTATGATGCCGCTTAATCAAAAGGTTCAGACGCTCTGTCTGAACCTTCCATCAGTTGACGTTTAACTTACTTTTCGATTCGCAACACTATGATTCTTCCCTTTCATTTTCCAATATACAGGCAACCCGATAAACATAATGACGAACGAAAACACCGCATCGGTCGGGGAATACATGAGCGTGCTAACAATAATGTAGGCTGTGCCGACAATGGCGACAATCGGCGTCAGTGGATACAACGGAACTTTATATAGATCATCTCCATATTTCCCGTGTTTACGAAGTAAAAATACCGCGTAAAAAGACATGCCGTAAAATAGCATCACCGCAAAAATAGCCATATCCGTCAACCTGTCCGGATTCCAAAACACCATCATCAATAAAGCAATCGCTACTTGCAGCACCGTCGCTCCAGTTGGCGTCTTCAATGTTGGGTGAATGCAGGAAAAAATTTTCGCCCCTGGAAGAAGCCCTCGTTCCGCCATTGCGAAAGGAACGCGCGGGAACGTAAGAATTTTCCCATTTAAACACCCAAAGATCGAAATTAAAATACCGACCGCCAAAATTTTTCCGCCAACCTCTCCGAACAATAATGCCGCTGCCGTCGATGCAGCGTTCGGACCGAGTGCCACGATTTTCTGGGCAGGCAATACGTGAAGCAAGGCAATATTGACAGACAAATAAGCAATAATAACGATAAAAAGTCCCGAAATAATCGCTCGTGGAAGATTTTTTGCAGGGTTTTTCATTTCTCCCGCCATAAATCCGACGTTCATCCAGCCGTCATACGCCCAAAGCGTGGCTAAAATCGCCGCGCCCATACTCATATGTTGCACACTGCTACTTTCGACGTTAAAAACCGCTGCGTTGCCTTTCAAAAGCCCAAATGTCGCAATCAATACAATCGGAATCAATTTTCCAATCGTCGAAGCGGTTTGAACAAATCCGCCTAAATGCGTCCCCAACATATTCAACAACGCAAGCAAAATAACCGTGAAAATCCCAATAATAATATTGCTATTTTCCGGAAAGTTAAAAAAATCAGCCATCAATGTTCCAAAATAAAGCCCAAGAGCACCAATAACTGCCGGTCCATAAACAACGGTTTGCACCCAACCGCATAAAAATCCCCATGTTTTTCCGTACACTTCTTCGATATACGTGTATAATCCACCGGTCTTTGGAATATTTACACTTACTTCCGCCATCGTCAATCCGCTTGCAAGGGTAATAATCCCGCCAATCACCCAAGCCAAAAGCGCCATATTAGAATTCCCGGTCGCTGATAACACAACCCCCGGCTTCATAAAAATACCGGAACCTATCACCGTCCCAATAACTAACGACGTCGAAACGAAAAAACCTATGTTTCGCTTTAATTGCATATCTTTTTCCATTCTCCTGTCCCCCTTATGTGTACAAATGTATTTTTGTATTGCAAGGATTATATCATATAGATTGCATAAAAATAATTTTTCAAAATTATTTTATTATTAGTAATTTAATATTTTCCTCGTTCACCCTCTTTAAAAACTACTTTTCACAAAATAAATAAAAATCAGAAATTTTGTTTTTTATTATATTACAAAAATAAAACTTCACACTTTTCCTGTCGCAATAAATGACAGAAAAAAATGAAGGTATGTTTTATATGACAAATGAATAAGTGTAAATACCTGTCGTGGTATATAAATACGCATTGAAGTGTTACCATTTTTCGACTGTCGGTCGACCGAACAACACCGCTCCCAGACAAATGAATTTGTCTGGGAGGCGGCTCGTTGTGCGGTTCTCTGTCACGCGAACGCGTGACGCAGGCAAGCCTTTGGCTTGCCTCCGACAGTCAAAAAAAATAAGTTAAACTCCCATTGCATGTATATAGTTCTAACCCAGATGATTTAAATAAGACTGCCCTTATAGGCAGCCTTATACCTTAAATTGACGAACCGTTTGTTGCAAATGATCGGAAATTGCGCTAAGCTGCTGAGCAGTAGCGGCAATTTCTTGGGCAGACGCCGTTAATTCTTCTGTAGAAGCCGTCACTTCTTCAGTTGCAGCAGAGTTTTCTTCTGCCACTGCACTAATTTGTTCCACTTTTCCAATGACGCCATCTTTCGCCTTCACAATTTCCCCTATCGCTTCATCTGTCCGCTTTAAAAGTGGAGCAATTCGGCTAATGGAGTCAAGAATATCGCCAAACGAGCGAACTGTCTTTTCGACCGCAGTTGTTTGCTCATGGATACACTGTTGTACTTGTTGCGACGTACCTGTTACATCGGCTGCATCTGTTTGAATGGAAGAAATGAGTTTCGTGATTTCTTCTGTTGACGCTTTAGCTTGCTCCGCGAGTTTTCGCACTTCATCTGCAACAACCGCAAATCCTTTTCCAGCTGCTCCAGCACGCGCCGCTTCAATCGCCGCGTTTAGCGCCAATAAGTTCGTTTGTTCAGAAATCGTGGAAATCATTTCGGTGATATGGCTAATTTGTTCCACTGATTTTGTTAAATTCGCTACTTTTTCCACGACTACATCAAATGCCTGTTTCATTTCGTCAATCGCTGCAATAAGCGCGTCCATTTCCTGCTTGCCGATATCTGCTTTATTGACTGTGCGAACCGTCTCCTCTTTCACTTTTCCCAGTTCAACGTACACATTTTCCACTTTTTGTGTTAAGTACGCAAGAGAATGTACAATTTCTGTCAAATCGTTCGCTTGATTAGTCGCCCCTTCTGCTACTTGCTGCATCGTTGAGGCCACTTCTTCGGTAGAGGCGGACATTTGCTCGGACGTCGCGGCAAGCGTCCCTGCTTGATTTCCAACTTCGACTGATTGTTGTTGAATATTAGCAAGTGCTTGTTGCATTTTTGTTTGCAATTCAGCCAATGCTCTCGTCATTTCTCCAAATTCATCATTCGAAGCAAGCAATCGGGTTGGAAATTCGGTTGTAAAATCTCCTTGTGACATCGTGTTCATATATCTTTTCGCCGTATGCAGCGGCTTAATAATTCGAGAAGTAATAAGGAAATAGTACAACCCGACGCCAAAGGCTAAAGAAGCAAGTGAAATAATAACGATTTTCCAAATTACAGCATTCACATCTTTGTTCACGACTTCTTGCGGGATTCCCACAAAAAACATACCGATCACATTGCCGCTATCATCTTTAATTGGCAAGTAACTTGTAATGTAAGGGGTACCAACCACATCCGCTTTTCCGATATAATGATGCCCTTTTTTCAGCACCTCTTGCGCGACTTCTGGGGCTGCTTTGGTGCCAACTTGCCGTTGACCATCTTTTTCAATAGTTGTCGCTATTCGTTCGTCCCCAAGGAAAATCGTACTATCGGTATGAGCTGTTTGTTTTACATAATCGACAAGCTCATTATTTTCCCTTATTTTCATTTCCCCTTTATATAGTTCGCCACCTTTTAATTGCCAACTGCCTTCGTATTTTGTGTCGATCAATTGTAATGCCATCTGCGCATCCATGCTAATAACTTTATGGGCAATTAACGATTGGAATTGAAAATAAATGATGGCATTAATTATTGCAATAAGGGCAACTACTGTTAACACATACATGGATACAATTTTCCCTCGTGTTTTCAACTTGACTCCCTCCTATTTTCGCATGTGAATCAATAAACATTTCTCATTTTAACAAAAAATAACAAACTATGCATTCATTTTTTATTGTATAATAAAAGGTGATTACACACGATTTTTTTCGACAAAATTCGAGTCATACATGGTAGTATAGTATCATAAATAGCTATATTTTCATAGAATGGAGTTGCTACTTATGCATCAATCGCCGTATGTCCCATTTTATTTTTGGATGCCTGCGATGCAATTTATTTTAGACATAGATGGATTTATATTAGACGTGAATGAATTTGCCGCTCGTTATTTAGGATACCGACGGGACGAGCTCATCGGCAAACATGCATTAATCGTTGTCCATCCTCGTGACAAAGAAAAAGTAAACGAACAAATAAGCAAACTTCACGATTATGAACTAGGGCGAATCTATAGCTTCGAATTTAGAAAAATGAAAAAAAACGGTGAAATAGTGTATGTACAAGAAAACATGTGCCGCGCAACAACTGAAGACGGGCACACGATTTTCCTTGCTTCTTGTCATAATATTTCCGCAGAAAAAAAGGCAAAAGAACTGTTGGCAGGTCAAAAAAAAATTTTAGAATTAATTGCTAAAGAAATGCCCCTTGTTGATATTTTAACGGAAATCACTCATACCGTAGAACAAATTCGACCAGAAATCGTTTGTTCGATTTTACTATTGAACGAGGATACGAATCGGCTTTATCATGGTGCGGCTCCTAGTTTGCCACAAGATTATGTGGAAGCGATAAACGGTTTTTGCGTTGGTCCAGACGTTGGCTCATGTGGCGCAGCCGCATTTCGACAAGAATTAGTTGTCGTTGCAAATATTGAGACAGACCCACTTTGGCAAAATTATAAAGAAGTTGCATTGAAATACGGGTTGCGGGCTTGTTGGTCTGTTCCTATTTTTTCATCCAAAAAAATCGTCCTAGGAACCTTCGGGATTTATCATTATACTTCTTGTGAACCTAATGAAGAAGATATGGAAATTATTTATACGTTTTCTTCCTTGGCCGGTTTAGCAATTGAACAAGCGAAAATCAAAGAAGAGTTGCAAGAAAGTCGCCAGCACTATCAATCGTTGTTTGAATATAATCAAGATGCTGTTTTTTCCCTCCATTCCGATGGAACATTTTTTGCTGTGAATCGTGCAGCTGCACAAATGACAGGGTATCCTCGCCACGAATTGCTAAAAATGTCTTTGCATGATTTAGTAGTGCCTGACGATTTACCAAAAATTCTAGAGGCGTTGATCGATACGTCCGAAGGATATGCTCGTCATCTCGATTTTCGCATCCGACATAAAAAAGGAACTTTTTTATACGTCAGTGCTACTCCTGTTCCCATTTGGATAAATAAAAGTGTCATAGGAGTATCGATTATTGCAAAAGATGTAACTGAAAGAGTGGAACAGGACAAGCGAATTCAACAACTTGCTTATTATGATCCGTTAACAGGGCTAGCGAATCGGCGATTGTTTTACGACAACGTATGGAAGTGGGTTACAAAAGCAAAACAAACGAAAAAAACGGTTGCATTATTATATATGGATATTGATCGCTTTAAATATGTGAACGATTCACTTGGTCACAGCATAGGAGACCGTATATTACAAGCGGTGGCTTCGCTTATTCAAGAAAAGGTAGCAGAGAAAGGGACTGTTGCCCGCATGAGCGGTGACGAATTTACAGTGGTGTTACCAAATCTCGATTATCAGCACGAAGCAATCGATGTAGCGAAAAGTATTTTGCGTACTTTTCAAGAGCCAATTCGAATTGGTGAACTAGATTTGTTTCTTACTTCTAGCATTGGCATTGCGTTTTATCCGCATCATAGCGATGATGTAGATACATTAATTCAATACGCCGACATGGCGATGTATGAGGTGAAAAGAAAAGGAAAAAATGACTATTTTGTATACGAACCTCGACTGCTAGAGCAAAAACTGCCAAACTTGATATTATTGAATGATTTGCATAAATCGATTCAAAATAACGAGCTTTCTGTTGTTTATCAGCCAATCGTTGATGTGCAAACAAGAAACGTACAGGCAATGGAAACACTTGTTCGTTGGTACCATCCTGTGCACGGTCAAGTTTCTCCCGGACAGTTCATTTCTTTGGCAGAAGAAACAGGGTTTATCGTTTCCATCGGAGAATGGGTATTGCGCCAGGCTTGCGAGCAACATAAAATGTGGTGTGAACTAGGGCTTCCACCAATTCGAATTGCTGTAAATATTTCGGTAAAAGAGTTGCTCGATCCCCATTTTGCCAAACGAATTGAATGGATTTTAGAGGAAAAACAAATGTCTCCACAATGCTTAGAGCTAGAAATTACCGAAAGTATGATGATTTACAACGAATCGGTCATTTTGGCAAATTTACAGCGGATGAAAGAAATGGGCGTTCGTCTTGCGATTGATGATTTTGGAACTGGCTATTCGTCGCTTGCTTACGTCAAGCGATTAGAAGTCGATACGGTGAAAATCGATCAATCGTTTATTGCGGATTGCCCGCACTCATATTACGGAAGCGTCATTACCAATACGATTATTTCACTGGCGCACCATTTAGGGATGAATGTCATTGCAGAAGGGGTGGAAAATTTAGAGCAGCTTCGCTACTTAGAAGAAAAAGGATGCCAAGAAGCACAAGGGTATTTGTTCAGTGTTCCGCTTCGCGCGGAAGAAGCCACGCGGTTATTATTTCATGGAATTCGTCATCTAACATAAAGAGGAGGTCAAAACTGACCCCCTCTTTCTATTTATTTGAATGCCATTGCGGCTTTGACGGCTTTTTTCCAGCCTTCATATAAAGCCGATTGTTGGTTGCTCGGCATTTGTGGTTCAAACGCACGCTCTAATTGCCATTGAATGGAAATTTCTGAGCGGTCTTTCCAGTAACCGACGGCAAGCCCGGCTAAATAGGCAGCGCCAAGCGCAGTTGTTTCGTTAATGACTGGGCGCTCAACCGGCACACCGAGAATGTCGCTTTGAAATTGCATAAGGAAATTATTTTTCACCGCGCCGCCATCGACACGCAACGTTTTTAACGAAATGCCGGAGTCCGCTTCCATGGCGGTGAGCACATCTTTCGTTTGATAAGCGAGCGATTCTAATGTCGCACGGATAAAGTGTTCTTTTGTTGTACCCCGCGTGAGACCGAACACGGCACCACGTACATCGCTATCCCAATATGGCGTTCCTAAACCGACAAAAGCTGGAACGACGTATACGCCGTCCGTCGAATGGACTTTTTCTGCATACGCTTCGCTATCTTGCGCTTGCTTAATCATACGCAAGCCGTCACGTAGCCATTGAATGGCTGAGCCAGCGACGAAAATACTGCCTTCTAACGCATATTCGACTTTTCCGTCAATGCCCCATGCAATCGTTGTCAATAAGCCATGCTGCGATTGTACGGCTTTTTCGCCTGTGTTCATTAACATGAAGCAGCCCGTACCGTACGTATTTTTTGCCATTCCTTCTTCAAAACACGCTTGACCGAACAGCGCTGCTTGTTGGTCGCCTGCCGCTCCGGCAATTGGAACTTCTTGACCAAAGAAATGGTACGGAACCGTTTTAGCGTATATTTCCGAAGATGGGCGCACTTCTGGAAGCATCGATTTCGGAATGTCTAAAATAGCAAGAATTTCGTCGTCCCATTTTCGTTCATGAATGTTAAATAAAAGTGTTCGCGACGCATTGGAGTAGTCCGTGACATGGGCTTTTCCGCCAGAGAGTTTCCAAATGAGCCACGTATCAATCGTTCCGAACAATAAATCCCCTTTTTCCGCTTTCTCCCGCGCTCCTTCGACGTTGTCTAAAATCCATTTCACTTTCGTTCCCGAGAAATAAGCGTCAATTAATAAGCCTGTTTTGGCACGGAATAGCTCATCATAGCCTTGTTGCTTCAACTGCTCGCAAATGCCAGCCGTTTGCCGAGATTGCCAAACAATGGCGTTATAAACCGGCAAGCCAGTATGTTTATCCCAAACAACGGTCGTTTCGCGTTGATTCGTAATACCAATAGCAGCGATTTGCTCTGGTTTTACCACAGCCTCTGACAACACTCCGGCAATAACCGCTAAAATCGAACCCCAAATTTCATTCGCATCATGCTCCACCCAACCTGGTTTTGGAAAATGTTGCGTAAATTCTTTTTGCGCAACATGCACAATCTCTCCTTTTCGGTTAAACAAAATCGCCCGTGAACTCGTCGTCCCTTGATCTAACGCAAGAATATATTGCTCCATTAAAAATCTCCCCCTTTGTTTACATGAACGTTTTTTTGGATGTTTTATAGGCAGCCTTTCCTTGTTGGATAAAGGCAATTGCTAACACAATGACAAGTGCAGTAAGCACATACCAAAATATTGCAGTCATTTGTCCTAAAAAAACCGCTTTGTAAAATAATCCACCGAACGAGCCGCCAAGCACCGGACCTATAACCGGAATCCATGCATACGACCAATTCGAAGAACCTTTTCCCGGAATCGGCAACAAGAAATGAGCAATACGCGGACCTAGATCACGAGCCGGGTTAATGGCATAACCAGTCGTTCCCCCAAGCGACAAGCCGATACCAACAATGAGAAATCCAACAATAAATGGATTGAGTCCATCAGTAAACTTATTGGCGCCAATTGCTAAAATTCCTACAACAAGGATAAAAGTACCGATGATTTCACTTAACAAATTGGCAAACGTATTAGGGATGGCTGGACCTGTTGAAAACACACCGAGTTTCACCCCAGGATCCTCTGTTTCTTTCCAGTGCGGTAAGTAGTGAAGAAATACTACGGTTGCTCCAATTATCGCTCCAAGAAATTGGGCTACAATATACTTCGGTACATTCGCCCATGGAAAGTCACCGTTAAACGCAAGTGCCAGCGTAACAGCCGGATTTAAATGGGCACCACTGAACTTTCCAACCGCATAAACAGCGATTGCAACTGCCATTCCCCATCCCATCGTAATGACGATCCAACCGGAATTTTGCGCGAACGATTTTTTCAAACTCACCCCCGCGCAAACTCCACCCCCAAAAATGATAAGCAATGCGGTGCCGACAACCTCGGCAACAAATGGTGTCATCTTTCATTCCCCCTTTGTTTTTTTGTGACAAAAAGACAAAGACCCACACATCTCCTCCATTCTAGGGGAATATGTGTGAGTCTCCGAATCTCCGCCACATTTGTTAACTTGTTTATAATGATAAGCTGTTTTGTAAGCGTTGTCAATATAAATTCTTAAATTTTTTCTCTTTTGGCACAATTCGAATATAGTCAAAATCGAGCGTATCGATGGCGTCTTCAATATGCAAGCGAGTAATAAACCGATACGAAACACCCGGCTGTGACGGCACTATTTCCTCTGGAAGACGGTAACGAAACGGCAATACTTTCGTCTCCTCTTCTTTGATTATAAATTCCCCCATCACTGGAATTGTCGCAATCACGGTATCTTCTTCTTTCCCATTGCGCACCGTTTTGCAAACGAACGCCACATCAAGCCTTTCAATTTTCTGGTCGACCGTTCCGCCGCGAATATAAAGCTCTCCTTCCATCACATCTCCCGGCTGTAATACATGTTTATTTAAACGTAAGTCGACATAGGCCGAACCGACACCTAATTTTGACATCATTTTTCGCAACAACATATTTCTTCACCTCTTGTCTATCTCTTATTCATCATACGCATGAAACAACCATACGTTTCACTCATTCAAAAAAAGAGAAAAAGACCTATGCCTTTTTTGGCAAAGGTCCGTTAAAATGATAACGCTTTCAACATGGCTTACCTATAATTTATTCCATCATCCCCCATTTGTCAACCGTTATTCGTAGACATTTTCATTTTCGATCACATAGTCGACCCGAATCACCGGTATATCATGGTTTTCTACTTCCGCCACAATTAATCCAATATGATCGTTATAAATCCCGAACGCCTGTTGCCCTTTTTTAAACGCCGTTTCTCCATAAGAAAGCACAGCATGGTAAAGTTTATGGTCATCCGCATATTGCGCTTTTACTTTTTTCCCTAAATGGATAATCACTTCTTTTCCGTTAATCATTCCGCGATACATATAACCCCTCCTCTCTTATTACCAATGTATGTCATCCGTTAACTACTCATACATATTTATTCTACAACTTCCCGTCATTTCCCTGCTGTTCAAACGAATGCTAAAAAATTTGCAAATTTTTTCTGAATTTCATTTGCTTTTCCTTGACGATGTCGTTTCATTAGTGTATAGTAAAGACATCATTTAACAGAATATATCTCAAACGATACAGCACGAAGCACTCACCTTAGACCGCTGTGGAGTATATTCCGTTATTTGATAAAAATTTTTAAGCTAGCCGTAAGGTGCTAAAGGTATTAGGAGGAATTAAGTATTATGCAAAACGGTAAAGTAAAATGGTTTAACAATGAAAAAGGCTATGGGTTCATCGAAGTAGAAGGCGGAGCGGACGTATTCGTTCACTTCACAGCAATTCAAGGTGAAGGTTATAAAACGTTAGAAGAAGGTCAAGAAGTTTCTTTTGAAATTGTTCAAGGAAACCGCGGACCACAAGCGGCGAACGTCGTAAAATTATAATTAAGCGCTCGTTGACATATAAAGGCGCCCGCCTATTGGCGAAGGCTCGCTCGCATAACGGAACCATTAGGGGCGATAGCGCCTAAAAACATATAGGCAAGACGAGATTAGGCTGGCATATGCCAGCCTTTTTCTTATGGAATTTTTACCACAATTGCCATACATATTTTCGTGCTCGCAACAAACACTATTCGCTAGGAGGTGTGTGTAATGGAACTTCACACTGGCTACAATGATCTGAAACAGCTTGACATGTTTGTTGAAACAGCGCAAAAAATGGTCGGCACGGCAACGATGAGCCTCGACCACGACATGCTAGAAGGCGCCAAACAAGCAATCGCCAACGCGTACGACCAACTAGCGCGCATTCGAAGCAAGCAAACGGGCGTCGATGACTCATTCCTCGCTAAATGCGAACAACGATTGCGACAAGCTGAGCATCAACTAAACGAGGCGATGCAATAAAAAGGCTGCCCGCTATGGTCAGCCTTTTTATCGCGAAACCGCCAATAACATTTCTCCGTATCCTTTTATCTTTTCCCCAACCGTACACTGCGTAATACAAAATGATTGTGCGTACGTTTTTCCAACTTCTTTGCGAAACGTAGTTTTTAGAAAACACCCTTCGCAATACGAATGATGGAGATCATTTAGTTTTTCGAGTATTTCTTTTCGTTTCAAAAGCTTTTCTTCTTTACTCATGGCCGTCGTTCCCTTTCTTTGCAAGCTCGATCGTACTCGTAATCATTTTCCCCTCGAGCGCTTGGCTCGCGAGCTGATCCGCCTCTTTGTTTTGTTTGCGCGAAATTGGCTCATAAATCGGCTGAATGCCAAGCTCGTTTAGTTTCTCCTCGATGCGGTCAAGCCATGCAATCGAATCTTTTTCAAAGCACGGCCACGTCCCTGACAACTGATTAAGTACCACGTGGGAGTCACCCCGAAAAATAACTGGCAAATGATGTACACCAATTTCTTCTAATACTTGAACCAAAAACCAAAATGCTGCATACTCTGCCTCGTTATTCGACGCTAGTTGCCCTAGCCGGCGATTGGTCCGCAGACGATACGACTGATGGTTTTGTTTGTAATAAACAACGGCACCCACCCCTGCCTCTCGCGTTTCCTTATCAAATCCCCCATCAAAATAAGCAACAATATCATGCGGCTCTGTTTCAATTTCTTGTAATAGTTTTACTAATTCTTTTTTCGTCCACTCGGTATTGCGCCGGTCAATAAACACTAATTCCTTCACACGCCCCGTTCTTTCAAAGTCTTCCGCTAATAAAAGCGCCTTTTCCACGGGGAGAAGGTCAGAAGTTAATACCACTTCTTGTTTTTTTAGCGTTATGTACGTCCACTGAATAATTACGTCCACTTTTTGTCATCCTTCCACCATCATTCTTCTTTTTATTATACAACAAACCTTTCCCGAACATAACAACTCCCCCGCTTTTGGAAAAAAGGATGGAAATTTTTCGAAAATGATGGTAAAGTAACAATAGTTTCACTTAGACCTGAATCTATATTTTGTTATTAATGTATATGAAAGGGATGGGAAATGAAAAAACAATGGGTTGCTGATGTTAGCCTGCTTGCAGTTGCATTTGTCTGGGGAGCGACGTTTGTCGTAGTACAAAACGCGATTTCTTTTTTGCCACCGCTTTCGTTTAATGCTGTTCGGTTTTGGCTAGCAGGAATTTTTCTGCTTGTTTGGGCATGCCTCTTTCATCGCCCGCTGCTTCGGTTGGTCAACCAACCCGTACTCATTGCTGGAGGATGGATGGGCATTTGGCTTTTTGGCGGCTATGCGTTGCAAACGATTGGATTGCTATATACAACGTCCGCAAACGCAGGGTTTATTACGGGGTTGAGCGTCGTTATCGTTCCGTTTCTTGCCTTCCTTTTTCTAAAACAAAAACCGACCACCAACGCCGTGCTTGGGGCGATGATGGCGACGGTCGGCTTATATTTTTTAACGATGAATAACGGAGAATGGTCGGTCAATCGCGGCGATTTATTCGTCTTTTTTTGCGCCATCTCGTTTGCCTTCCATATTGTCATTACGGGAAAATATGCCAGTCATTATCCAGCACTATTATTAACGATCGTGCAAATTTTTACTGTTGCCGTGATGTGTTCTATTTTGGCGGTTCTGTTTGAAGAACCAACATGGAATCATGCTGTTTTCGCACGCAAAGAAGTATGGACAGCACTTCTCGTTACGTCGCTTTTCGCTACTGTCGCTGCCTTTTTAACTCAGACGAATTTTCAAAAATATACGACCCCTGCCCGCGTCGCTCTTATTTTTTCCATGGAACCAGTATTTGCCGCGATCACTGCTTATCTTTGGGCAAACGAGCGGCTTTCAACATTCGACCTCATCGGCTGTAGCAGCATTTTAGTTGGTATGGTCATCGCTGAACTTCCGCTTTCCTTATGGATAGAAAAGCGGCGAAAAAACGAGCTCACTTTATAAACCATCCTCGCATCGCCGGAGGATGGTTTTATTCGTTAATAAATCCTTTTTCTTTCATAAATAAACGCGCTTGTTGGCGCGTTATAATTTGCTGTTGCTTCCACTCCTCTAACAAAGCAAGAAAAAAACTTCCGTCAAATTGACGTTGCACTTTCAACGTCCACTCAAGCGCGATAATCGTCAGTTCGTCGCTTGCTTGTGTATACTGTTGTCCAAACTGCACGAAACGAAATACGTCTTTGTCTAGACGAAAGCCTTTGCTTTCAAGAAACTCAAAATATTGCGCAACTGTTTGCTTCCTCATGCTCTTTCTCCTGATTCATGTAGTCGCTTTCATCTTATCGTATTTTTTCCACGTTGGCTAGCTTTTTCGAGCGAATACATACGACAGAAAGCCTGTTGCCATCCCAAATAATGCCCCGCCAACGACTTCGATTGGTTGATGGCCAAGCCGTTCACGAAGGCGTGCTTGCTTTTTCTCATATAACGTTTCTTTCGGGTTTTGTTCAAGGCGCATTACGTCTTCTGCTAATTCGTTAAGGCGAATCGCCAACTCCCCTGCTTGCCGCCGCACCCCTTGAGCGTCATACATGACGATTAATCCAAAGAGAGCGGCAAGTGCAAAATCAATTGTTCGCATCCCACGCTCCAACGCAATAAACGTTGCTAGTGATGAAACGCCTGCCGAGTGAGAGCTTGGCATTCCACCAGTTTCAAAAAAATACCTCCAACACCACTTTCCTGTCTCCCATTTTTTCAGCGGGATTTTTAAAAATTGCGCAAAGGCGATCGCCCACAATGCTGTTTTTAACGCACGATTCATTGCCTTCTCCCCCTTTCTTAAACATAGTTTTTTCATCGACAGGCAACCATATCCATAAGGGGGGTGAAAACAATGGCGAAAAATGGTGGGAAAAATCGTGGAACGAAAGCGCTAGGCGTTAATCCACAAGGGCTCGGACAAGACGGATGGACACCTGATCCAAAAAGCGAATTAGAAAATGCAGCAAAACGAAGCAATAAAAAGTAGCACGAGTGTTGATTATATACATGCAACTGGTAACTTATGTTTTCTAACCAAAAGGGTGCCCAACAAGGACACCCTTCTGCATTTATTTCTGATGCAATTTTTCGCGCAATACCATTTGTAAAATACCGCCGTGACGGTAGTAGTCAATCTCGACTTCGCTATCGAAGCGGACGAGCACTTCGAATTCTTTTTTGTTGCCTGCTTCGTCAGTTGCCGTTACTTTCACATAATCGCGCGGTTTGACGTTCTCATCAATATGGATTTCGAACGTTTCTTTGCCAGTAAGCCCAAGCGTTTCTGCGTTTTCCCCATCTTTAAATTGCAACGGCAACACACCCATCAAGACGAGGTTCGAGCGGTGAATGCGCTCAAAGCTTTCCGCAATAACCGTTTTAATGCCTAACAAGAACGTCCCTTTTGCTGCCCAGTCGCGAGAGCTACCCATTCCATAGTCTTTGCCCGCGATGACAACAAGCCCTGTACCTTCTTGTTTATATTTCATGCATGCATCGTAAATGGACATTACTTCGCCTGTTGGCCAGTAAGTTGTATATCCGCCTTCTGTGCCTGGCGCGATTTGGTTGCGAATGCGGATGTTCGCAAACGTCCCGCGCATCATCACTTCGTGGTTGCCACGGCGAGAACCGTAGGAGTTGAAATCTTTTGGATCGACGCCTTTCGAAATGAGATATTGTCCTGCCGGCGTATTTTTGCCGATCGATCCAGCTGGTGAAATATGATCCGTTGTGACAGAGTCGCCAAATTTACCGACAACGCGCAAGCCTGTAAGCGGTTGTACTTGGCGAACTTCTGGAGACAGCCCTTCAAAGAACGGCGGATTTTGAATGTACGTCGAATCCTCGTCCCATTGATAAAGTGGTTCGTCCGTTGTTTCGATCGCATTCCAACGTGCATTGTCATCAAACACGCGCTTATATTCTTTGCGGAACAACTCTGGTGTGACGGTTTGTTTCACGACTTCTTTTACTTCTTCCGTCGTTGGCCAAATGTCATTAAAGTATACGGCATTGCCGTCTTTATCTTTGCCGATCGGCTCATTTAACAAGTCGATATCGACCGTGCCAGCTAGAGCGTATGCAACGACAAGCGGCGGCGATGCTAAATAGTTGCCTTTTACAAGCGGATGAATCCGTCCTTCAAAGTTACGGTTACCCGAAAGAACGCTTGTCACAAGCAGGTCGTTTTCGGCAATCGCTTTTTCTAATTCAGGCGCAAGCGGACCGGAGTTGCCGATACATGTCGTACAACCGTAACCAACGATGTTAAAACCGATTTGTTCTAAGTACGGAAGCAAGCCCGAATCTTTTAAGTATCCTGTGACGACTTTTGATCCTGGTGCGAGCGATGTTTTGACGTATTTCGGAACTTTCAATCCTTTTTCTACCGCTTTTTTCGCCACTAAGCCAGCACCGATTAACACGTAAGGGTTCGATGTGTTCGTACAGCTTGTGATTGCGGCAATCGCGATCGCACCCGTTTTCATTGTCACTTCTTCGCCGTTTAACGTCACGGTCAGTTCTTTATCGAGATCCGCTTCTGTTAAGCCGAAGCCTTGGTTTCCTTGCGGTGCTTTTACCGCTTCACGGAACGATTCTTTCATTTTTGAAAGCGGAATTAAATCTTGTGGACGTTTCGGACCAGAAAGATTTGCTTCAATATCAGACAAGTTGATTTCCACCACATCTGTAAACAATGGCTCTTCTGCGTCCGGCGTATAAAATAAGCCGTTTGCTTTGCAGTATGCTTCGACGACTTGTACATGGTGTTCTTCACGGCCTGTTAAGCGCAAATAGTCCAGCGCTTCTGCATCGACCGGGAAGAAGCCGCATGTTGCCCCATACTCTGGCGCCATGTTTGCGACCGTCGCACGATCTGCTAAAGGCAACGTCGCAACGCCTGGTCCGAAAAATTCAACGAACTTGCCGACGACACCTTTTTTACGAAGCACTTGCGTGACTTTTAACGCAAGGTCAGTAGCGGTCGTTCCGTTTGGCAACTTTCCTGTTAAGCGAACACCAACCACTTCTGGCACTGGGAAGTAAGAAGGTTGTCCAAGCATTCCTGCTTCTGCTTCAATCCCACCAACGCCCCAGCCAAGTACGCCGATCCCGTTAATCATCGTTGTATGGGAGTCTGTGCCAACAAGCGTATCTGGGAACACTTCGTATTCCCCGTTCTCTCCTTCTACCGCATGAACAACGCTTGCTAAATATTCTAAGTTTACTTGGTGAACGATCCCTGTTGCTGGTGGAACTGCACGATAGTTGTTAAACGCTTTTTGCGCCCATTTTAAAAATTTGTAGCGCTCTGCGTTGCGCTCAAATTCTAAGTTCATGTTGTACTCTAGCGCATCGTCTGTTCCGGCTTTGTCGACTTGCACCGAGTGGTCGATGACAAGGTCGACCGGAATTTCTGGATTAATTTCGTACGGGTCACCACCAATATCTGCCATTGCTTTACGCATCGAAGCTAAGTCAACGACTGCTGGCACACCTGTAAAGTCTTGTAAAATAACGCGTGATGGCTTAAATGGAACATCGATGTCTTTTAATTCCGATGTCCCCCATTTTGCCAAGTTTTCGACATGCTCTTTCGTAATGACACGACCGTCTACTTGGCGAAGGACGGACTCCAACAATACTTTAATGGAATAAGGCAGACGAGAAATGTTGCCAATTCCCGCTTCTTCAAGCGCTTGCAAACGGTAGTAATTGTATTTTTTACCGTTTACGTCAAATGAAGCGCGGGCGTTGAATACATCTTGCTTTACCATATGTATACCCCCTCAGTTCATACTATACTACTTTTTCGCTCATTCGTCGAAAAAATAGTACGAATTCTCCCAAAACCCGTAAAATTGGTACGCTTTTATCTTATTATAAGCCACTATGAATTGTAAATAATTATTCCCCCGTTTCTTACGCAAAAGAATAAATTTTCCTTGTAGCTGCAAACTACTAGCGGAGGTGAATCGAATGGGAAAACGAAAAGCAAACCACATCATTCCAGGGATGAACGCTGCGAGCGCACAAGGAATGGGGGCCGGCTATAACGAAGAATTTTCGAACGAACCGTTAACAGAGGCACAACGGCAGAATAACAAAAAAAGAAAAAAGAATCAATAATGGAATCGTTTCGTCCTCTAGGATTGTCTTAACCAACCGTATGAAAAGGGAATGCCAGATGACATTCCCTTTCATTTCAACTCATTTACTTCATTGACAATGCCTTGTAAATCTTGGCGAAATTGCTCAAGCCGTATACGTTGCGTTTCGGAAGCGACTTCCATCGCATTATTAATTTGTTCAAACGCTTCGTTTACTTCTTGTTTTAAATGTTTTAGCTGGCTTCCGTAATCCGCTTGATCACGCACTAAATGATCATACCATTCCTTCGCTTCCATCGTTCCTTTTTCTGCCGCTTGAAACGCCTGTTGTTTGTCTTTATGATATGGCACCTTTCTTCCCTCCTTCTGCAATCGTATTCTTATCGTTTCAAATCGTTAGAAATTTATACAGTGAATAAAGAAAAGATGATATTGCCATTCTAACAAGTGAAGGAGGCGGATATGATGACAAACAAAAACACAAGCAAAGACATACGTAAAAACGCGCCAAAAGAAAGTGGACAACCAGAGCCGTTAGATGGATCGAAAAAAGTGAAAAACCATAACCATACACGGCAAAAACATAACTCAAGCCATGATATGTAAAAAAGAGGATGTCGCCATCCTCTTTTTATCTCGTAAACACATGGTGACCGATGCGAATCGTCACAGGTCTTGACAACATCCATTTGTCTTTTGTTACTGCTGGGTTGTAAAAATATAACGAGTGACGTTGATCCGTCGGAAAGAGCGCTAACGCTCGATCAACCGCTGCATAGTCTTGTTTCGTTGGTTGAATGCTTGCTAGTTTTCCTGTTCGTACAGGAACAAAAGCATAGCCTGCTTTCGTTTTTTGGTAAATAACACCTTTAATCGTATTCGGAAAGGCAGGGTTTTTAACACGATTTAATATAACAAGCGCAACTTCTATTTTTCCTGCGAACGGTTCGCTAAACCCCGTTTCCGCTTGAACAATTTGCGCTAAAAGCTTTCGTTCTTCGGCAGTAATGCTTACTTTCAAATTTTTCTTTCCTGCTGTTGTTTTCGCCGTTACGGGTACTTTTAACGTTTCGCCTACAACAAGCCGGTCGTTCGTCCGTTTGTTTAACGTTTTTAAAACGGTGATTGCCGTTTTATATTTTTGGGCGATTTTATAAAAAGAGTCTCCTTGCTGCACCTTGTAATATGTATACGAGGTTGCTGCACTACTCTCATATGTGGTAAACGTTACGACCATACAGCAAACTACTGCGAGTGTTGCAAAAAATTTTTTTACCATCGGTTCCTCCTCATAGCTGCTTTTTGGCTCCCGTTCGCATTTACTAGATTAGCATGTTTTGAGAAGTGAATCACTGGTTTACATTCCCTTTCAAAGAAACAAACCTTGCCCTATCTATTGATATATAAGGCTTCCGCGCTTTTCTTTACAGTTATATTACAGTTTCGTAACAGACGGAAAAAACCGTGATTCTTGCCAAAACTCGCGATTTTCGCGATAATGAGTCATAGAACGGACTCATAGAGGTGGGAAGATGTTAACAGGTTGGTTTCTTTGGTTTATTTTGTTTTGGGTTGTCTTTTTGTTTGTCACGATGTCGATTGGTGGCTTTTTTATGTTCCGAAAGTTTTTAAAACGGCTACCGAAAGCGGATGGAAAATCAGAGCTTGATTGGCAAGAATATTACATTGCACAAACGCGGCATTTATGGGGGGCAGAAGAAAAGGCGCTACTTGAAGAGTTAGTCAAGCCGGTGCCGGAATTGTTCCGCGATGTCGCCCGACAAAAAATCGCCGGTAAAATTGGCGAACTTGCGTTGAACGAACAAGCGACAGCCATTACGAAAGATTTGGTCATCCGTGGGTATATCATCGCAACCCCAAAGCGCGACCATAAGTTTTTAGTCAAAGCATTGAACGAACAACAAATTGATCTGGCGCCATATAGACACTTATTGAGCTAAAACAAAAAAGATGGGAGTCCCCATCTTTTTTGTTATGTTAGCCGAACAGTCGGGTTGTATTTCAATTGTCTTTCTAAGCGTTTATACGAAACGTACATCGCAACGCGCCATGGAACGATCATCGCAAACGCCAATAAATAAAACATTCCACTGAGCTGGTGGTAATCAATTGTTCTCCCTAAATATGATTTTAATGCCAAACGAATGACAATAAGCCCTACTAAAATCCAAACAAATGCTTTAGAGCGCTTTAAATATATATGGTTATCGCGAATTTCAAATTTCGACGTTTTAATGAGAAAGATGGAGAAAAAAGCACCCAGCACAATCGCTTCTAGCAGTTCTGCCTTCGTCACCCGAAACAGCGGATCTAAAAACATTAGTGAACCAGTGCTCATAAAAAGCGGTGGCAAAATAATTTTTTTCGCATTCGTCGGCTTTTTTGCTGCTTTCATACGTACAAATAAAATAAGAAAAGCCATTATTACTGCCATAATCGAACTTACAATTGCCAACGGTAATCATCCTTTGCTGCTAAATTTTGTGGTTTCATTATATATGAACCGTCTTCTATTTTCTACATTAATGCTCGAGAAAGCGCCTCGATCACTCGACTTTCTTCAAACGGTTTGACAATAAAATCAGCGGCACCTGCTTCGATTGCTTCTACGACCATTTTTTGCTGACCCATCGCAGAACACATAATAATTTTCGCATTGGGATCGAGCTTTTTAATCGCCTTCACCGCTTCGATGCCGTTCATCACTGGCATCGTAATATCTAATGTCACGACATCCGGCTGCAACGACCGGTATAGTTCCACCGCCTCTTTCCCATTCTCGCCTTCCCCAACAATTTCATGGTTTGCTTTTTTTAAAATGTTCGATAACGTCATTCGCATAAATTTCGCATCATCGACAATTAACACTTTTGCCATACTCATCCCCCTATTACATCCAATCCGCATAACGGGTTAACAGTCCTAAGCAACAATGTAGCGAATCTAATAGAATTTTTCAACTTAAATATAGTGACAATAAATGATCGATTTTGACAATTAAAATCCGCTGAATCCACCAAAAATGCTTGTTGTATAGACAATGATTTTCGTCATCCAATCAAAGAAAAGGATAACGCCCATCGCAATCATCACATATCCGCCAATTTTTGTGATTTTCACGTGATGACGGCGAATCCATTGCATTTTTCCTAAGAAAAAAGACAAAATGAAAAATGGAACAGCGAATCCGAGAGAATATGCTGCCATATACAACATTCCTGACCCTGGATTTGTCGCAGCTAGCGCAATGACCGATACTAAAATCGGTCCGGTACACGGAGTCCACCCTGCCGCAAACGCCATCCCAATCAAAACAGAACCAACATACCCTGACGGACGGCTACGAAACGACACACGGTGATCTTTCATTAAAAAACTAGGTTTAAATACCCCGACAATGACAAAACCAAAAAAAATGATAAGAATTGCACCGATTTGTCGAATAAAGTTTTGATATTGCTTAAACCATTCGCCGATGAGCGATGTACCAAAACCAATGGAAACAAAAATAAGCGAAAAACCAAGCAAGAAAAAGATCGTATGTAACAAGCTACGCTTTTGCAGCATCGCCTGCTCTGACTGCAACTCACCGACTGATACCCCAGTAATATACGATAAAAACGCGGGATAAAGCGGCAAACAGCATGGCGAAATAAACGATAAAAATCCTGCCCCAAACGCTAAAAATATATTGATGTCCGCCATTCACTCCAACCCCTAATTCCTTTTTCTTTTTATTTTAGCAAAAAAATGAGTTTTCTTGTTATTTTCTGCTTCACAAATGAGAAAAAATTAATTTTTTTCCTTTTGAATTTATTACCAAAATCGTATATAATACGTGGCATAACGTACATCTTTGCCAACTGATACCGACCTCTGTAGAGAAAGGATTTGTTTTCCATGTCAAAACAAGAAATGCTAAAGCTCATTGAAAAAAAGCGAAGCGAATTAATGGAAGTCGTTGCAAAAAGCGGGCTGAACGCAACAATCACCATTCAATTAAGCCAAGAGCTCGATTTGCTATTAAACCAGTATAACGAATATATGAAAAAGGCGAAACGCCTCCTCTCACACTAATAGAAGCGAGGCGCTCCTTTAAATGCAATTTTCCACATCAATTTTTCCGTTTTGCAATATGTACATGCTATAATAAAGCCCTCTTTGCGCTAATAATTGTTGATGGGTTCCTCTTTCGACAATCTCCCCGCGATGAAGTACAAGTATTTGATCGGCATCTTGAATGGTGGACAAGCGGTGGGCGATGGCAATCGTTGTCCTCCCTTTCCGCATGTTGCTCAATGTCTGCTGAATCGCCTCTTCTGTTTCCGTATCAATGTGCGCAGTCGCTTCATCTAACACCAATATTTTCGGATTGCTCGCTAACGTGCGAGCAAAGGCAATCAGTTGACGCTGGCCGCTCGAAAACGCTGCCCCGCGTTCGACGACTAGATGGTCATATTGTTTTGGCAATTTCTCAATAAATTCATGCGCCTGCACAAGGCGTGCAGCTTCTATGATTTGTTCGTCCGTCAACTGCTTATACATGCGAATATTGTCGCGAATCGTTCCGTAAAACAAAAACGGGTCTTGTAACACTAAACCGATGTTTTTCCGTAGTTCTGCGTTGGAATAGTCGCAAATCGAAATTCCATCGATGAGAATGTCGCCGCGGTCAAATTCATAAAACCGCATAAGCAAATTGACAATTGAACTTTTCCCGCTTCCTGTATGTCCAACGAGCGCCACCGTTTCTCCTGGCTGAACGGTAAACGAAATATTTTTTAGCACGTCTTGCTTTCCATCGTACGAGAAACTCACGTTACGAAACTCAATTTTTCCTTTGGAAATCGCTGCGGAAGACGGTTTTGTTTTCGGCGCCAATTCTGTCAGATCAAGAAACGCAAACAGGCGTGAGCCAGTGATAATCGCTTGCTGGTAAAACGAAAGCCGCATCATCATTTGATTAATCGGCTCAAAAAGGCGCTCTAAATAATTGATGAAGGCATAAAGCACACCGACTTTCACCGGGCTTTCTAGCGCGGACAATCCAAAAAAGCTAAGGACAACCATAATGGACACAACATACACAACGTTGATCGCTGGACGCAGCAACAGTCCATCCAACTTAATGTTTTTCACCCCTGCTCGGTAGTGAAGGTCATTAATTTTGGCAAATTCTTTCTGCAACCGTTCTTCTTGCCGAAAAACTTGAATAATTGCCATCCCTTGTAGCGATTCGTTCAGTTTGGCGTTTAGCTCGCTTAGTCGCTCACGCATCTCTTTATAAAATATCGAGCTATAATGGCGATACGTTTGAATGAGCCACCAAATGAACGGCAATAGAAAAAGGCAATAAAGAGCTAGCTTCACATCCAATAAAAACATGGTCACAAAAATGCCGCACACAAATACCCCATTTTGCACAAAGCTTGCAAGCACTTCCACAAACATCTCTTTAATCGCTTCCGTGTCATTTGTGACGCGCGACACGATGCTTCCGCCTGGCGTTTTGTCAAAGTAACGCATACTAAGCCCATGCATTTTCGTAAATACATCGATGCGCAGTTGTTGAATGACGCGTAACGCAATTTCTTGAAATTTGACAAGCTGAAAATACGTGACAACCACTTTTATAATAACTGTTCCGATGTAAATTGTAGCGATGACGATAAGTGGGCGAAGGGCAAGGTGGCGCGGGATTAAATAGTCATCAATAAACACTTTGACGAGATACGGTCCGACAAGTTCAAGAGTCGTCGCCGTGATTAACAAGAAAAAAGCAAGTATAGCCGTACGCTTCTCATTTTTCATATAGGAAAGCAAGCGCCATAATATTTGGCGCTGTTCTTTCGCTGTTAATGGCTGTTCCATTTTCCCCCTCCTTGCTCGACTAGCGATTCTAGCTGCTGGCGTTCGTACATGTCGCGATACCAGCCCTTTTCCTTCATTAACGTTTCATGCGTTCCTGTTTGGATGATTTGCCCATCATCTAATACGATAATCAAATCGGCATGCTCGATGGCGCTTAACCGGTGGGAGGTAATGATTGTCGTTTTTCCTTTTCGTTTTTCTTTTAATGATGTTAAAATTTGTTCTTCCGTCTTCGCATCGACAGCCGAAAGCGAATCATCTAATATTAATACTGCCGGATCTAGCAGAAGCGCACGGGCAATGGAAATGCGCTGCTTTTGTCCGCCCGAAAGCGAAACGCCACGTTCACCAACGATCGTATCATACTGGTCTGCAAACTGAACGATATCGTCATGAATGTGGGCGAGTTTTGCAACATTCATCACTTCATCACCTGATGCATTTGGCATCGCAAAGGCAATATTTTCTTTGACGGTAGCGGAAAATAAAAAATGATCTTGCGGTACGTAACCGATGGCCGCACGCAGCGCGGAAAGCGCATAATCTCTAATTTCATGCTCCCCAAATCGAATGCTGCCGTTGTATTCGCTATACTCCCGCACGAGTAGCTTCAATAACGTCGTCTTTCCAGCCCCCGTCTTTCCGGCAATACCTAGCGTTTCTCCACGTTTTAACGTAAACTGAATATGTTGCAGGGCGAAAGCAGCATCGTTCGGATACGTAAATCGCTCTACCTCGTACGTAATATCGCCACTTGGTGTGGTCTCGATTGCTTGCTCTGATTCTTTCACTCTTGGTTCTTCTAGCAATTGGCGCACACGATCGTACGAAGCACGCCCTCGTTCGACGATATTAAACAGCCAGCCAAACGCAAGCATCGGCCAAATGAGCAACCCTAAATACGTCGTAAACGAGACGAGTTCTCCAATCGTCAGTTCTCCAGTTAACACCATTTTCGCACCAAAGGTGATCGCTAAGAAAAACGACACGCCAACAACGAGAGAAATCGTCGGATCAAAAAGGGCATCTACTTTAGCCACCGCGATATTTTCTTTTACTACTTCCGCCGATTTTTTTCGAAATGATTCCATATCTTCTTTCTCATATCCAAACGCCTTGATTACTTTAATGCCGCTCACGCTTTCTTGCACTTTATCATTTAACGAAGAGAACTCTTCTTGTGCTTTTAAAAACCGTTGATGCAACATCGTTCCGTAACGGCTTGTCGCAAGCGCCATCACCGGCATTGGAAGCAAGCTAATCAACGTCAATTTCCAGCTAATCGTCGTCGCCATCGCCGCTAAGACGAAGCCGCCGAGTGATAGGGAGTCGACAAGCGTTAGCACTCCTGTGCCTGCCGTTTGTTGAATCGCCTGCAAATCATTCGTCGCATGTGCCATTAAATCACCGATTCGTTTTCGTTGGTAAAACGATGAGGGCATTTTCGTAAAATGGGCGTATAGTTCATTGCGAAGTTGCTTGGAAAGCTTTGCTGCAGCACCAAAAATGCAAACACGCCAAAAATAGCGAAACACGTACAGTAATATTGCAACCATGAGCAGCACAAACAGCCATGTCCCGAGAATGCCAACCGTAACATTCCCATTTTTTATACGATCGACCATAAGACCAATGACTTTCGGCGGGACTAACTCTAATAAGGCGACGATCATTAATAAACAGATGCCTGTGATATATGCTTTTTTCTCTTGGCGGAAAAACCAAAACAAATCGAGAAAAACCTTCATTCTCTCTCCCCTTCTGTCGAAACTCCAATATAAGTAACACGTTACCTCATTATAGCAAAAATATACATTTTTTTAAAGAAAAAGCAAAAAGACACTCCGCAGAGTGCCTGTCCATCGTCTATTTCAGCTGATTGTTCATCGCTTTCATCATTTGATTGATTTTCTTCTGGGATGGCGTCATTCCCATTTGCATCATCATCATGCGAATCATTTGTTCGTTAATTGGCGGGTTTTTCTTTAAATAGTTCATCATCGTTTTACGGGCAATGAAAAAGCCTAGCGCTACTCCAGCGACGAGCGCTAGAACGCCAACGAGAATCGTTGTCCACATACTACTTTTCCTCCTTCATGTTGTCTACCTAACAGTGTACTAAACAATGCGCTATTATACAATATTTCCCCGTAAAAATCTTTTATTTACGCAAATTTTCTTTCGTCCGCCACTGGTAGAAGCCATTGATAATGATGAAAATAAAGATCAACCGCGAAAAAAAACGGTGAGATATGGGAAAACGTTTGGAAAATTCGTTCAGTTAACGATGGATAGTCACAAGCCAGTAATAGTCGCCGCTTTTGCACGATAATAAGCGCTTCTTCGCTTTTTTCACGTAGCACAAACATATTTCGCTCTAAGTTTTTTTCAACTGTTCCGACAAAATGCTCTTTCAGCCCGAGCTCTAGCCGTGAAAACGAAAGTTTTTCTGTAATAAACTCAATTTGCTTGCGACAAACGCTTTTTAACGTTGGCTGATACTGATATTCCCGCAACAATTGTACAATTTTCTCCGCTTGATCATAATAGCTATACGCTACGTCGTCATGAAATAAATAAATCCAATAACGTGCCACCGCTCGTCCCCCATTCCCCTTTTTCTCTATTATAGAAAAAGAAGAAAGAAAAAGATGTCTATTGATGAAGAAAAAATTCTCTAGTTTTGTCGAAAAAACGAAACGCGAAGGCGACTGTCCAGTTCTCGAAGCCAACCGATAAGAAAAGCCGCCCCTTTTTAGGGCAGCTTTTCGCTTACTTATTCAGCAACGCTTTCGCTCGTTGGACAACGTTGTCGACCGTAAATCCGTATTCTTCCATAATTTTTTCGCCTGGTGCAGAAGCGCCGAAGCGATCGATTGCTAAAATGTCGCCTTCATCGCCTGTATAGCGCTCCCATCCGAGCGAAGAAGCCATTTCGATCGCTAAACGTTTTTTCACATGTTTCGGCAATACTTGCTCTTTATAGTCTTTTGGCTGCTGTTCGAACCGATCCCACGATGGCATGCTGACAACAGAAACGTGAATGCCCTCGTTTGCTAACGCTTTTTGCGCTTCGACAGCAAGGCTTACTTCTGAACCAGATGCCAAAAGTAATGCTTCCGGGGTACCCTCGGCTTCCGATACAACATACGCCCCCTTTTTCACTCCTTCATATGCGCGCTGGGCTGTTGTGGCAAGCGTTGGCAAATTTTGTCTTGTCAACACAAGTGCCGTCGGACGGTCAGTCGATTCTACCGCTAAGCGCCACGCTGCCGCTGTTTCGTTCCCATCTGCCGGACGAATGACCGATAAGTTCGGCATCGCGCGCAGCGATGGCAATTGCTCAATCGGCTCATGCGTTGGTCCGTCTTCGCCAACCGCGATACTGTCATGCGTTAGTACATACGTTACCGGCAAGCCCATTAACGCTGCTAAACGAATGGCTGGACGCAAATAGTCCGAGAAGACAAAGAACGTACCACCAAATACTTTCACACCACCATGAAGCGCCATGCCGTTCATTGCAGCGCCCATCGCAAACTCACGCACACCAAACCAAATGTTGCGACCTTCGTAGCTTTCTGGCATAAAATTGCCTGCTCCTTTAATGAGCGTTTTGTTAGAGCCGGCAAGGTCAGCAGAACCCCCGATGAAATACGGTACGGCTTTCGCAATTGCATTAAGCACTTCGCCTGAAGAAGCGCGCGTCGCTAAGCTTTTTCCTTCTGGATAAACTGGGATATTGGCTTCCCATCCTTCTGGGAGCTTTCCTTCGATTGCAAGCTCTAGCTGATGAGCAAGCTCGGGATAGGATTGTTTATAAGCTGCAAACAACTCGTTCCATTCTGCTTCTTTTTTCGCGCCAGCTTCTTGCACGACTTCACGGAAGTGGGCATATACTTCTTCCGGTACGTAAAAGTCTTCCTCAAACGTCCATTTGTACGCTTCTTTTGTGCGTTTTAGCTCATCGGCCCCAAGCGGCGCACCGTGAACGTCGGAAGTACCTGCTTTGCTCGGTGAGCCAAAGCCAATCGTCGTTTTTACTTCAATTAACGTCGGGCGATTTAACTCTTTTTGTGCTTCCACAATCGCTGCCGCAATTTCTTCAATATTATTTCCGTCTTCGACGCGCAAATATTGCCAACCGTACGCTTGGAAACGTTGACCGACATTTTCCGAAAACGAAAGATTTAATTCCCCATCAAGGGAAATGTCATTTGAGTCATATAGCACAATTAAGCGGCCGAGCTTTAAATGTCCTGCTAATGAAGCTGCTTCGGAAGCGACCCCTTCCATTAAGTCGCCATCGCCGCAAATGGCATATGTGTAATGGTTCACGATTTCAAAATTCTCTTTGTTGTATGTAGCAGCTAAATGCCGCTCCGCCATCGCCATCCCGACCGCCATCGCGATTCCTTGACCAAGCGGACCTGTCGTCGCTTCTACTCCTGGTGTATGACCGTATTCAGGGTGACCAGGTGTTTTGCTTCCCCACTGGCGGAACTGTTTAATGTCTTCCATGGACACATCATACCCGCTTAAATGAAGCAAGCTGTATAAAAGCATCGAGCCGTGTCCTGCCGACAAAACAAAGCGGTCGCGGTTAAACCATGTTGGATTGCTCGGGTTATGGTTCATAAATTTTGTCCAAAGCGTATACGCCATCGGCGCTGCCCCCATCGGCATTCCTGGATGGCCGGAATTTGCTTTTTCAATGGCATCAATCGACAACGTTCGGATTGTCGTGATCGCCAATTGGTCAATCGTCTGTAACATATGTATCCATCCTTTCGTTTCATCCTATCATCTCTATCATATAGAAAGTAAGGAAAAAAGTACAACTTTTCTTTCAAAAAAAGAAAGCATCCGTTTATTAGAATGCTTTCTTTTGTCACAATTATTAATGTAGCCGATTTTTTTTGCTTTCTTTTAGTTTTTTAGGCGTCACATCGTTCCCATTTGCGTCAATAACCGTTACGGAATGAAGCGTATCGACCATCGCTTGGCGAAAGGCACGAACGTATTGCGTGCGGAGCTCTGTCTGCTCGGCTCGTTCTGCTTCCGTTAACCCTATCGTTTTTGCTTTTTTCGCCAATTCATTGATACGAGCAATTTTTTCTGCTGGTAACATCTTTCCACCTAATTTCTTCTCAAATTTTACGTCTTTATCTTACAAGACAAGCAGGAAATTAGCAACCTACTCTCCTTGACGGACGTATTCTTGGTAGCGGCGATGGACGGTTGCTTTCGATACATCGTATCCGAAACCACGGAGCGTAGCCGCGATTTCTGCAAATGTCAGTCCGTTATGGCGAAGGCGAACGATTTCTTCCACCGGAAGCTCTATTCGCTCTCGTCCGGCATGCTCGCCAACATTTTTCAAATTTCGTTCCGGACGGTAGCCGCGTTCGACCGCTTTTTGCATGCCGCGCTTAATTTTTAAGTTATGTATTTTCCGCTGGTATTCTTCGACAATGCTTAGAATGTTTAATACCATCGAATCGGCTTCTGACAGCTGCATTTCGCCGTTATGGCTGACGGTATATACCTTTGCCCCTTCTTTTTGAATGCAATGCAATAAAGCAATTCGTGCGTTTCCCCGCCCGAGCCGCGTTTCATCTTGAATTAAAACGGCATCAATTTTTTCTTCTTTTAACGCATCCAACAACTCGAGCACCCCTTCGCGCTCGATGTCGTAGCCGCTTGCCTGCTCCATAATCGTCTTCACGACACAAAACCCGTATTGTTGAGCGAGGTGTTCAAGCTCTTCTCGCTGCCGCTCTAGCGAAGTTTCCTGTTCTTCTTTTGTCGTGCTCACGCGGCAATAAATAATTGCATTCATTCCACCATCTCCATCGCTATTTATTAATAGCAAGCATGTTGTCCGCCTCTGATTTTAGCACAGGGATGACGAGCTTTTCACCTACAACGACTTTTTCGTTTGGTAAATGGTTGACATCCATGACCCAATCGATAAATTCGTTTGTCGAAAGATGATGCGAAGTACGGTATTTATTCGCCAAATCCCAAAGCGTGTCGCCAGGTGCTACTGTAATTTGGATATATTTTTCTTTTTCGACCGGGTTGCTTGCATATACAAACCCTGCTAGTAATAAAAGCGATAAACAAGAAAATACAAGGTAATGAACAAGTTTCATCCAATATCCCCCTCAACCAGAATATTTGTTCGTTTTTTTGTTTTTTATTATAACCAGAACATTTGTTTGTGTCAACCAGTTTTTCGAACTTATGTTTGTATTTCTGTGTTTCCCATGCTATAATGAGGAAAACGATGAGTAAGAGGTGTGTAGCATGTCCAAACTTTCCAAACGCCAACAGCAAATTTTGGAGTTTATTAAACGGGAAGTAAAGGCGAAAGGATATCCTCCTTCCGTTCGCGAAATTGGCGAAGCAGTCGGACTTGCTTCTAGTTCCACGGTGCATGGACATTTAGCACGACTAGAAAGCAAAGGATACATTCGTCGCGATCCGACGAAGCCACGGGCAATTGAAATTTTAGATCCAGAGTTCGTTTCTTTCCCTCAACCGAGCCACGTCGTCAATGTTCCAATCATCGGAAAAGTGACCGCAGGACAGCCGATTACGGCGGTGGAAAACATCGAAGACTATTTCCCGCTTCCGGAACGATTTGTTCCGTCCGGTGAACAAGTGTTTATGCTTGAAGTGATGGGGGATAGCATGATGGAGGCAGGCATTTTGGACGGTGACTATGTCATTGTGCGCCAGCAGCAATTTGCCAATAACGGAGATATTGTCGTAGCAATGACAGAAGAAAATGAGGCGACCGTGAAGCGCTTTTTTAAAGAACAAGACCATTTCCGATTGCAGCCGGAAAATCCACATATGGAACCAATTATTGTACAAGATGTTACGATTCTTGGAAAGGTAGTCGGCGTTTATCGGATGATCCATTAAAAAAAGCTATCTCGCTAGCGAGATAGCTTTTTTGCTTTAATATAACGACATATATTGATCGCGTTCCCACTGATGGACAGCGGTACGGAACATATCCCATTCGATTTCTTTTGCTTCGATGAAATGTTCGAATAAGTGTTTCCCTAATGCGTTAACGATGACTTCGTCTGATTTTAAGTTTTCAAGCGCTTCTGCCAATGTCGATGGCAAATCAACGATGCCTTCCTCTAGGCGCTCTTCTTTTGTCATAACGTAAATGTTGCGGTCAACTGGCGCAGGCGGCGTCATTTTATTTTTAATTCCATCCAATCCTGCGGCAAGTAAAACAGCCATTGCTAAATATGGGTTCGCTGCTGGGTCGACACTGCGCACTTCAATTCGCGTACTCATGCCGCGCGATGCTGGGATGCGGATAAGCGGGCTGCGGTTGCGCGCTGACCACGCGACATAACAAGGCGCTTCATACCCAGGGACAAGGCGTTTGTACGAGTTCACGGTCGGGTTCGTTACTGCGGTAAAGTTCGGTGCGTGTTTTAACACACCGGCAATAAACTGACGAGCGACATCACTTAATTGCAAATCACCATTTGGATCGAAAAATGCATTTTCGTTGTTTCTAAACAACGACAAGTTGCAGTGCATTCCTGAACCGTTCACACCGAACAATGGCTTTGGCATGAACGTTGCGTGCAAACCATGCTTACGCGCCACCGTTTTAACGACAAGTTTAAATGTTTGAATGTCGTCACACGCTTTCACCGCGTTTGCATATTTAAAGTCGATTTCGTGCTGACCTGGTGCTACTTCGTGGTGAGATGCTTCGATTTCAAAGCCCATTTCTTCTAGTTCTAGTACGATATCGCGGCGGCAGTTTTCTCCTAAATCGGTCGGCGCTAAGTCGAAATAACCGCCGTTGTCGTTTAACTCAAGCGTCGGATTGCCTTTTTCATCGAGCTTGAATAAGAAAAACTCTGGCTCTGGTCCGAGGTTAAACGCCGTAAACCCAAGCGCTTCCATTTCTTTAAGCATCCGCTTTAAGTTGTAGCGCGGACAGCCTTCAAACGGTGTGCCATCTGGATTGTAAATGTCGCAAATAAAGCGTGCTACTTTCCCTTTTTCTGCTGTCCACGGGAAAATAACGAACGTATCTAAATCTGGATATAAATACATATCCGATTCTTCAATGCGGACAAACCCTTCGATGGAAGAGCCGTCAAACATAATTTTGTTGTCTAACGCTTTTTCAAGTTGGCTAATTGGAATTTCGACGTTTTTAATCGTGCCAAGAATATCCGTAAATTGCAGACGGATGTACTTAACGTTCTCTTCCTTCACAATGCGAACAATATCTTCTCTTGTATACTTCGCCATTTAAAACCCTCCCCGGTTGATCTAAATTTATTTTTATGTGCAAAAACATAAACCACCTATTAATGGAAAAAGCGTGCGATGTCACCTTGACGAAGCGAAGCGCGATTGAAGCGACCTGCTTGTATCAACTCCGCTCGCAACAATTTTCGCAACTCTTCGTCGGAAAGCTGTTGCTTGACAACTTTTTCGACTTTTTCTGTCGGTTCTTGTTGGAACGCTTGACGAGAGGCGAAAATTTGTTTGATTCCGGCCAAGTTGACCCCTTGATCGATTAAGTCTTTAATTTCTAAAAGACGATCGACGTCGTTAAACGAAAAGAGGCGACGATTGCCTTCTGTTCGCGCAGGAGAGACAAGGCCGTGTTCTTCATAGTAGCGGATTTGACGAGCAGACAACTCAGTGAGCTGCATGACAATGCCAATCGGAAACAGCGGCATTGAACGGCGGATGTTGCTACTCATGTCAAATTCCTCCTTATTATTCGAGTACTTTTATTTTATTATTTGTTAGATAATATGTCAATAAAACGTTATAATTCCTCACAAAGAAATCAAATGCTTTTCGATGAGCTTGTCAATGGCGGTGCAGACGGCAATTTTGACGTGCGAATATGTCAGTCCTCCTTGCACGTACGCAACATATGGCGGACGAATCGGACCATCGGCCGTTAGCTCAATACTTGCCCCTTGAACAAATGTGCCTGCTGCCATAATGACGTTATCTTCGTAGCCTGGCATATAGTTCGGGTATGGCGTAAAGTGCGAGTTGACTGGTGACGCAAATTGAATCGCTTGGCAAAATGCAATCATTTGCTCCGGATCATCAAATTGCACCGATTGAATTAAATCTGTGCGAGCATCGTTCCATGTTGGGTACGTATTCATGCCGATGCGCTCGAGCATCGCCGCCGTAAAAACTGCCCCCTTCAACGCTTGTCCGACAATATGGGGCGCGAGGAAAAAGCCTTGGTACATTTCTTGTAAACTATATAACGAGGCGCCTGCCTCCGCCCCGATTCCCGGCGATGTCATCCGATACGCGCACATTTTTATATATTCGCTTTTTCCAACGAGATATCCTCCTGTTTTCGCCAAGCCTCCGCCCGGATTTTTAATGAGCGAACCAGCGATTAAATCGGCACCGACATGGCATGGCTCTTGTTCTTCAACAAATTCGCCGTAACAGTTATCGACAAAGACGACGACGTTTGGTTTGATCGCTTTCACAAAATCGATCATTTCTTTGATTTCAGCAATCGTAAACGATGGGCGTGGGTCGTAACCTTTTGAACGCTGAATGCCGATCATTTTCGTCCGTTCGTTGATCGCTTGTTTGACCGCTACAAAATCAACTTTCCCTTCGCTTGTAAGCGGAACGCTGTTGTAGCCGATATGAAACTCTTTTAACGAACCGATGCCGCTGCCGCGAATGCCGACAATTTCTTCGAGCGTATCGTATGGTTTACCGGTAATGTACAACAGTTCGTCGCCCGGGCGTAAAACGCCAAATAAAGCAATTGTAATCGCATGCGTCCCAGAAATAATTTGCGGGCGAACGAGCGCTGCTTCACCGCCGAATACGTCCGCATATACTTTTTCTAACGTATCCCGGCCGATGTCATCATATCCGTACCCGGTCGACGGGATAAAGTGCGCATCGCTCACTTGATGGCGGCGAAAGCTTTGCAACACGCGGTATTGGTTATAGTCGATCCGTTCCTCGATCTCTTTATGAATCGGCGCAATTTGTGCTTCGATTTCTTTGACGAGCGTGGAAATTTTTTCTCCGTGCTTTAAATGCTGAAACATAAAACAACCCTTTCTATTTTTTGTATGTTCTCAGTTGCAACAAAAGCGGATGATCTGGCAAGATGTAGCCGCTGCATTCATACATCCCGCTTTGTTCATTGTAGTGCATGTGCTGTACAATCGTTTCTGCTTTTAACTGATCGAGCAGTTTTCCCTCAGACGCTCGAATCGCCACATCGTAACGTTCCATCGCTTCTGTGATCCTCGTTTCCATAAATCGGCGCAGCGCTTGTATGTCTTGTTCGTTCAACGCGCTCACTAGCATATAATCTGTTTTCGGACTTGGAACAAAGCTTGGGAGGACGATGTCGCGTTTATTGTAAACCGTCGCGATCGGAATGGTCGTCGCCTCTAATTCTTCGAGCAAGCGATAAACGGTTTGTTCATGTTGAATATAATCGGGATTCGACGAATCGACAATATGTAAAATCAAATCCGCCTCTTTCACTTCTTCTAGCGTGGAGCGAAAGGCGGCGACAAGCGTTGTCGGCAAGTCTTGAATAAAGCCGACCGTGTCCGTCAAAAGTACCGTATAACCGCTCGGCAGCACGAGTTTTCTCGTCAGCGGATCAAGAGTGGCGAACAATAAGTTTTCCTCGAATGAATCGGCGTTCGTTAGACGGTTAAAGAGCGTTGACTTGCCAGCGTTCGTATAGCCGACGAGCGCGATTTGAAACACCGCGTTTTTCTTCCGCCGTTCGCGATAGCGTTCGCGATGTTCAACAATGACTTTTAGTTGCGCTTTAATCTCATCGATACGACGGCGAATATGACGGCGGTCTGTTTCTAGTTTCGTTTCCCCCGGCCCTCTCGTTCCGATTCCGCCGCCAAGACGAGAAAGCTCGACACCTTGTCCACTTAAACGCGGCAATATGTATTGCAGTTGGGCAAGTTCGACTTGCAATTTTCCTTCTTTTGACCACGCCCGTTGCGCGAATATATCTAAAATGAGCTGCGTCCGGTCAATGACCCGCACATTTAACAGCTTTGTCAAGTTGCGGTTTTGGCTTGGCGACAGTTCGTCATTAAAAACGACGACATCTGGTTCAAACTGTTCGACGAGCCGCACAAGTTCTTCGACTTTTCCTTTGCCAATATACGTAGCTGGATGAATCGTCTCTCGCTTTTGCGTAAGGATGATGACGACTTCGCCGTTTGCTGTATGAACGAGCGAAGCAAGCTCTTCCATCGAATAGGAAAACCGTTCATCATCGACATGCGGCAACTGGCAGCCGACGGTGATTACTTTTTCCAAACTCACACCTTCTTTCTTTTTCGCGAAATAAACCTGCCTTCATCATACCAAATCCAGCTTAAAATCGCTATCTTTCAAAAATAATTGATTTTCCGCCTCGTTCCCCCTAAAATGTTTACCGTAACATGAACAAGAAAGGACTACATTTTATGACATGGGAAGTGTTAAGCATTATCGGTACGATTGCATTTGCGATTAGCGGCGCGATTGTGGCGATGGAAGAAGAATACGATATTTTAGGCGTTTATATTTTGGGGATTGTCACCGCCTTTGGCGGTGGAGCGGTGCGCAATTTATTGATTGGTGTCCCCGTTTCGGCGCTATGGGAACAAGGGATGTTGTTTCATGTCGCGCTGTTGGCGATGACGCTTGTTTATTTGTTTCCACAAAAAATGTTGCCTCATTGGCAACGATGGGGCAATTTTTTTGATGCGCTCGGGCTTTCGGCATTTGCAATTCAAGGGGCGTTATATGCAGTCAAAATGAATCATCCGTTGAGTGCGGCAATCGTTGCCGCTGTCTTAACTGGAAGCGGCGGAGGAATTATTCGCGATATTTTAGCAGGAAGAAAACCGCTTGTCCTTCGCGCAGAAATTTACGCCGCTTGGGCGATTTTAGCCGGTGTCGCGGTCGGAACCGGCATCGCCGACTCCCCCGTTGGATTATATGTATTGTTTGTCATCGTTGCGGCATTGCGCATTTTATCGTATACGTACAACTGGAAATTGCCGAATAAGTCATTGAAAATAGAAAATTAAAGCAGGAGCTGGCGGCATCCTGCTTTTTTTACACTATCCCTACTCTCCCATCGTTTGGCTGCGCTACGCTCTTTCTTTCGGCAGCTAATCCTCCGCTGCGTGGCTTATCCGCTTTTCTTATCCTTCCCATCTCTCCACCACCGTCGCGGTTGCCATGCCGTGACCGATGCAAATGGTTAATAAGCCGTAGCGCCCCTTTCGTCGTTCGAGTTCGTGAACGAGCGATGTCATGAGTTTGACGCCGGTTGCTCCAAGCGGGTGACCTAAGGCGATCGCACCACCATTGACGTTTACTTTCGAAAGCGGTGCGCCAATTTCTTTTTGCCATGCCAATACGACTGGGGCGAACGCTTCGTTAATTTCGACAAGGTCAATATCGTCAATGGTGAGATTGGTTTTTTGCAACACTTTTTTTGTCGCCGGAATGACGCCGTCAAGCATATATGTCGGGTCCGAGCCGACGACCGTTTGGGCGACGATTTTTGCTTTTGGCTTCAAACCGAGGCGAAGTGCCGTTTCGCGCTCCATCAGTAGTACCGCCGCTGCGCCGTCGCTCATTTGGCTCGCATTGCCGGCAGTAATTTTCCCGTTTTGTTTAAAGACCGGCTTCAATGCCGCAAGCGCTTGCAGTGATGTATCTTTGCGCGGCCCTTCATCCGCTGTCACGATGATTTCATTTCCATCTTGGTCAAGCCCTTTTACCGGCACGATTTCTCGCTCGAAGCGACCCTCTACTTGCGCCCGAAGCGCACGTTGGTGGCTTTCGTACGCATATTCATCCAATTGTTCGCGGGTCAATCCGTATTTTTCGGCAATTAATTCCGCGGAAATGCCTTGGTGCACAAATTCGTACTTTTCGTGCAACGACGGTGGAATCGTTCGCTCGTTTCCGTCGCTTAAAATCGGCACTTTCGTCATGCTTTCAACACCGGCGGCAATCGTAATCTCCATATCGCCCGATTTAATTTCTTGGGCAGCGAAATGGATCGCTTGCTGGCCGGAGCCGCACATCCGGTTGATTTGCACCGCTGGTACCTCCACAGGAAATCCTGCCTCTAACGCCGCTAAACGCCCGATATTATATCCTTGCTCGCCAATCGGCGTCACGCAACCCATCACAATATCTTCGATCAACTGTTTTTCTATCCCAGTTCGCTCGACAACTTCATCAAGCACAACTGCCGCTAAATGAACCGGATGTTTGTCGCGAAACACCCCGTTTCGCTTGCCGACAGGGGTGCGTACGGCTTCGACAATCACAACTTCTCGCATGTCTTTCCCTTCTTTCATTGATATGTGTAAAATCCTTTGCCTGTTTTTCGGCCGAGATGCCCTGCTTCAACAAGTTTGCGAAGCGTTTGCGGTGGGCGGAATCGGTCGCCGTATGCTTCTGTCATATTTTCACTGACAAATAGCATCGTATCTAAACCGACTAAATCCGCAAGTTCCAGTGGTCCCATCGGGTAATTGAGCCCAAGGCGAATCGCTTTGTCGATATGCTCGGCGGAAGCGACTCCTTCTTCGTACATGCGAATGCATTCAATCATATGCGCCGCTAGTGCCCTTGTCGTCACAAACCCTTGCATATCTTTGACAACGACCGTTTCCTTGCCGATTTCTTCAGACAGTTGTTGAATCACTTCAATTGTTTTTTCGGATGTGGCGACCCCTTTGACGATTTCAATCAATTTCATCACCGGCGCAGGATTAAACCAATGCATGCCGACGACTTGGCTTGGGCGCTTTGTCGCTGCAGCAATGGCCGTCACACTTAATTCCGACGTATTCGTTGCCAAAATCGTCTCTTGTTTCGTATAGTGATCGAGCTGTTCAAACACTTGTTTTTTCAACGGTAAATGTTCTGGAACTGCTTCAATGACAATATCGGCATCTTTCACCGTTTCTTGTAAATTTGTTTCGGTTTGTATGCGGGAAAGGACATTCGTTGCTTCTTGTTCCGATAATTTGCCTGCTTTGACAAAACGGGCAAGGCTTTTTTGAATCGAATTCACTCCTTTTTCTAACGCCGCTTCAGAAATGTCGTATAAATAAACGGTTTTACCGCCCATCGCTAGCGACTGGGCGATGCCGCTTCCCATTAAGCCAGCACCGATGACAGCAATTGTTTGCGCCATTGAACTCCCCCCTTATTGAACATTCGCAAAATAATCACGCAATTGTTCCCGTAATTTCATTTTTAAAAATTTTCCGACACTTGTTTTCGGAATTTCGTTCATAAACACAATATCATCCGGAAGCCACCATTTCGCAAATTGCAGCCGTAAAAAATCGTATAGCTCGTCTTTCGTGACCGTTTTTCCTTCTTTGACGACCACGCAAGCAATCGGGCGCTCCTGCCACTGTGGGTGCGGTACGGCAACAACGGCCGCTTCAAATACCGCCTCATGCGCCATAAGCGCATTTTCTAAATCGACAGATGAAATCCATTCGCCCCCACTTTTAATGACGTCTTTCGTCCTGTCAACGATTTTAATAAATCCTTCTTCGTCTACTGTGACGACATCGCCTGTATATAGCCAGCCGTCGCGAAACGCCTCTTTGCTTCGCTCATCGTTGTAGTATTCGTCGGCAATCCACGGACCGCGCAAACATAGTTCCCCCATCTCTGTTCCATTCCACGCCACTTCGCCGTCTTTGCCGATCACTTTCATTTCTACCCCAGGCACAAGGAAACCTTGTTTCGCGCGAATGTCCAATTTTTCTTCATTAGATACATGTTGCTGGTAGCTTTTTAGGCGCGAAAGGACGACTAGCGGGCTCGTTTCTGTCATGCCGTAAGCGTGTACAAACGGGATGCCGTATTTCTCTTCAAAGGCGCGAATCATTCCTTTTGGCGCTGCTGAACCGCCGCATAAAATGCGCGTCACACTGCTTAAATCGTACGATCCTTTCTCCAATTCGTTCAACAAGCCGAGCCAAACGGTCGGCACACCAGCCGCAAGCGTCACTTTTTCTTGTTCCATCAGCTCTGCCAATATTTTCGGCGTAAACGCTGCGCCCGGCATCACTAACGTCGTCCCAAACCAAACGGCGGCAAACGGCAAGCCCCACGCATTCGCATGAAACATCGGCACGACCGGTAGCGCGACATCCGATTCCGACAATGCTGCGCTATCCGCAAGCCCTAGCGCCATGCTATGGAGAACGATGCCGCGATGGGAGTATAAAACCCCCTTCGGATTTCCAGTTGTTGCGGACGTATAGCACATACCAGCAGGGTGATGTTCGTCGATGTCTTTAACAAACGAAATCGGCTCCGCTTGTTGTAGCAATTCCTCATAATGATAAACCGGCGCAAGCGTCGTTTCCGGAAGCGTCGGTTCATCGGTCATAATGATAAACGCTTCGACGTTTATTTCGTCTTTCACTCGTTCAATAAGCGGCAATAAATCGTCGTCAATCAATAGCACACGGTCGTTCGCATGATTAATAATATACGCGATATGCTGAGGCGACAGCCGAATGTTAATCGTATGCAATACCGCCCCGATACCCGGAATGGCAAAATACGCTTCTAAATGGCGATGATGGTTCCAAGCGAACGTGCCGACACGGTCCCCCGTATTTACCCCAAGTGTTCGCAGTGCACTAGCAAGCTTTCTCGTCCGTTCGCCAATTTCTTTATACGTATGGCGGACAATCCCTTTCTTCATCCGCGAAATGACTTGTTTTTTCGGAAAAAACAGTTCAGCACGTTCAAGCATTGTCGCAATATTTAATGGAACGTTCATCATTTTCGCTCTCTCCCCTTAAAAGATGTTCGTGTTCATTTAACTTTGGCGCTCGTGTGCGCTTAGTGAAAAAGTGCTCATCGTAGCGAGTCGCTACTTCGATTCGGTCATTTTCGATATGAATCATTTTTCGGTGCGGGTTATTTGCAAACCACGTTTTCGCCTCGTCCGTTTCTAACACCGGCGCTAAGCAACAATCGACTTGCTCGGCAAACGCGATCCATTGTTGGAGCGTTTTCGTGCGAAACAACTGCTTTATTTCTAGAAAGAGAGGATTGTCGTCGCAAGCTACCGATAAATGTCCTTCAAACCATGCTGGCTTTTCGACTGCGTGACAAAAATTTCTCCAAAAGTGCGGTTCAAGTGCTGCAAGCGCCATATACCGCCCGTCTTTCGTTTCGTACAGATGATACGACAAAATCGTACCAGCTAATACAGGAATCCCGTTTTTTTGTCCCGTGTAGTGTTCTACTACAAAATGGTTCGTCATCATCGAAAGCAGTCCATCGACAAGTGCAATATCTATATAGCGTCCTTTTCCCGTCCGCTCGCGGGCATATAAGGCAGCAATAATTTGTTCTACCGCATGCATGCTACCGATTAAATCAGCAAGCGTAATCGTTGGATGAACAGGGCGACCGCTTTCATCTTTGAATTGAGCGAGCATGCCTGTTAACGCCATATAGTTTAAATCATGACTTCCGAATGACGCATAGCGACTATGTTGTCCGTAGCCGCTGATGGAGCAATAAACGACCGCCGGATTGAGAGCGTATACGTCTTCATAGCCGAGCCCGAGCCGTTTCATCACACCGGGGCGAAAACTTTCGATGATGACGTCCGCTTCGCTAATGAGCTGCCGGACGGCATCGGCATCTTGAGCGTTTTTTAAATCGACGGTGATGCTTCGTTTATTTTTATTGTTCGCTTCAAAAATGCAGTCATCAGCAAGCTTCCGCATCATATCCCCTGTTTTTGGCTCAATTTTCACAACTTCGGCGCCTAAATCGGCTAAGCGGAGGCTCGCAAACGGACCAGGGAGATAATGAGAAAAATCAATGATTTTCACCCCTTCAAGCAACGAAATCCCCCCTATAATCCAAGATGTTTCGCGATGATCATTTTCATCACTTCATTCGTGCCGGCATAAATCGCGCTGACTGGGATGTCGCGATAGCGCCTTGCAATCTCGTATTCTTCCATATAGCCATAGCCACCGTGAAGCTGCATCCCTTCAGCGGCGACGCGCTTTGCCATTTCCGTAATCCACCATTTCGCCATCGATACGTTTGCTACGACGTCTTTCCCTGCGATATGCTGTTCGATGACATCGTCAAGAAACGCGCGCCCTAAGGCAATTTCCGTCGCCATTTCCGCCAAGCGGAACTGGACGGTTTGAAATTGGCTAATCGTTTTTCCGAACGCCGTGCGGTCTTTCACATATCGTTTCGTTAAGTCAAACATCACTTCTGCCGCTGTTTGCGCGGCGATAGCGACGATAAGCCGCTCTTGTTGTAATTTTTCCATCAAATAATAAAAGCCTTTTCCTTCTTCTCCGAGCAAGTTTTCTGCCGGAACTTTCGCGTCGCTAAAAAATAGCTCAGCTGTATCTTGGGCATACAATCCGACTTTTTCGAGTTTCCGACCGCGTGTAAAGCCTGTCGTTTCACGTTCAACTACAAGCAAACTAATGCCTTTATGCGGCGGGTTCGCATTCGGATTCGTTTTGCAGACGACGATGACTAAGTCAGCATGAATGCCGTTTGTAATAAACGTTTTTTGGCCGTTGACGATATAATAGTCGCCATGTTTCACCGCCGTTGTTTTGATGCCCGCCAAATCAGACCCTGCCCCTGGTTCGGTCATCGCGATAGCGGTGACGATTTCTCCGGACACGCATTTCGGCAGCCATTTCTTCTTTTGCCCTTCTGTTCCATATGATGCGATATACGGAACGACGATGTCATTATGCAAGCCGATGCCGACAAGGCTTGACCCTACTTTCTCTAATTCTTCGTTGATAACGACCGAGTAACCAAAATCGGCACCAAATCCACCGTACGTTTCGTCTACCCACGGGCAAAGGAAACCATTCGATCCCATTTTATGCCAAAAATCACGTGGAATGATTCCTTGTTTTTCCCATTCGGCATAGAACGGATACGCTTCTTTTTGCAAAAATTTACGGAACGCCTCACGAAAAATGTGATGTTCTTCGTGCAAATACGTTGCCATGTTGTCACCACCCTATGATTGCGCCATGTTTTTCATTTGCTCGCGCAACAAAAATTTTTGGATTTTCCCGCTTGCATTGCGTGGCAGCGCGTCGACAAAATAGTAGGCACGCGGCCGTTTATACGGAGCGAGCTTGTCGCTTTGTTTGCAAAACGCCTCTAACTGTTCCGCGGTAAGCTGTGGATCCTTTTTAACGACGAAAGCAACGACTTTTTCTCCCCATAAGGCATCCGGCTCGCCAAGCACCGCGACATCAAGCACGCCTTCATGTTCATAAAGAACATCTTCCACCTCGCGCGGATAGACGTTTTCGCCGCCACTAATAATCATGTCATCAACGCGATCCGCAACGTATAAATAACCGTCTTCATCCATATAACCTAAATCTCCAGAATGATACCAACCTTTATACATCGCTTTTTCGGTCGCTTCCTCGCGGTTGTAATAGCCGACCATCATGCATGGACCTTTGACAATAATTTCGCCGACTTCTCCTGGCGGCAAGATGTCGTCTGGATCAGACGGGCCGTCTTCTCGCGGCTTGACGATGCGAATTTCATGGTTTAAGCACGCGCGCCCAGCAGATCCCGCTTTCGTTAACTGCTCATCTTCGTATAAGAACGTAACAGCCGGTCCCATTTCCGTCATGCCGTATGCTTGGATTAAGTCGATGCCTAACCGTTCTTTGCATTCTTTCACAAGAACAGGCGCCATCGGAGCGGCTCCGTATAGACCGATGCGAAGCGATGATAAATCATACTCCGACAATTTTTCTTGCAAAAGCATATTCCACATTGTTGGTGCGGCAAATAATACGGTGATTCGCTCTTGTTCGATGACGTTTAATACTTGTTTCGGGTCGAAATGGTGAACAATGACGTTCGTTGCGCCAGCATGGACGCGTGGGAAGAAACAACAATGCAATTCCGCGCAATGGAACATTGGCGCGGTGACAAGCCCCCGCTCTGTTTCGCGAATGCGCATAACGGAATTGCAAATCAAGCTTTGCTCGATCATGTCGCGGTGCCGATGAATGACCCCTTTTGGCCGTCCTGTCGTCCCGCTTGTGTACATAATTGCGTATAAGTCATTTTCGGAAACGTCAATTGCTGGAAGTTCGCTACTTGCGCACTGGATTTGTTCTTGATAAGAAGCAGCATACGCCGGCACTTGTCCGTCGATGATCCAAAAAGAAATGTGCGGAAATTCATGATGAATGGCGGTGATTTGTGGTTCGACTGCTTGTTCAAATAACACCATTTTTGGGGTAGCATCAGCTAAAATGTAAGCGATTTCTTTTGGTCGTAAACGAAAATTAATCGGGTTGAAGACAGCGCCGATTTTCGCGCACGCAAAAAAAGCGGTCGCAAGTTCTGCTGTATTAAATAACACAGTCGATACACGATCTCCTTTTCGCACACCTGCTTTTAAGAAAGCGCTCGCAATTTTATCCACTTCTTTTTCCCATTGTTCGTACGTATAGCGAAGCCCTGTGCGCACATCGACAAGCGCTTCTTTTTTCGGGAATTTTCTTACCGTCTGAGCGAACACCTCACCAATCGTTAAATACAAAATAAACTCCTCCTTTAACATTTTATCTAAATAATTCTAAAAACAATGTATATTCTGACCTTTATTTTTACATTCTCCATGAATCTGCAAAAATCCTTCTTCATATCAAGAAAAAAAGAAGGAAGGGGATGCCTTCCTTCACGAACCAATGACTAAATCGCGGTCACGAATAAGTGTTAATTCTTTTTTATCATAACGTCCTTCATGTAGAAGGCGAACAGCTTGCTTGCGGATTGCCTTTTCAATGACATTGCGAATATATCGACCGTTGCTAAATTTTTTTTCTCGTCTTTCAAGCAATTCTTCGAGATGATAATACAGCTTTCGCTCCGCCTCTTTCGTCAGTTCGTATTCGCGCTCCCGTACCATTTGTTTGGCAATGTTCACTAGTTCATCGACCGTATAATCTGGAAATTCAATCATGAGTGGAAAGCGAGACGGCAGCCCTGGGTTTAACGACAAAAAGTAGTCCATTTCTGCTGGATATCCTGCTAAAATCACGACTAAATCCTCGCAATAGTCTTCCATCCCTTTGACTAACGTATCAATTGCTTCTTTGCCAAAATCTTTTTCTCCGCCGCGTGCAAGCGAATACGCTTCGTCAATAAATAAAATCCCACCGCGCGCCTTTTTAATTAAGTCGCGCGTTTTATTAGCGGTATGGCCGATGTATTCACCGACTAAATCCGCCCGTTCTGCTTCAATAAAATGACCTTTCGATAAGACGTTCATTTGGACAAATAATTTCCCTAATAAGCGAGCAACCGTTGTTTTTCCTGTGCCTGGATTGCCTTTAAAAATCATATGAAGCGCTTGTTTGTTCGATTTCAAGCCATTTTCTTTTCTCATTTTGTCAATGTAGAGCCATGCGTAAATTTCCTTTACAATTTTTTTGACGTTTTCTAGCCCGATTAATTGATCGAGCTCTTTTTGAATGTCGCGCAAAATGCTATGCTGTTCAAAATTAATGCCGTCGCTTCGTTCTTCTTTGATTGCATGATTCATCGTTTTGGCGTTTAACACGATGTTAATTTGTCCTTTTGCTTTGTTCATCGTTACTTCCGACAACGATTGTCACCTCACTTTCGGTCGCCTCGCCTTTTCAGTATACGTGTCATTAGGTAAAATTGTGACAAATGCCTATACCTATATGTATTCACACGAGTCCGTTCCGATGAAGCAACATAAACATTCGCCCGCTCCTTATCGAAGCGGGCGAATGTTTATTGCATCTCTAACTGAACGTTTTTTTCCGGCGCAAACGTGGAAATCGCGTGCTTATAAATGAGTTGTTGCTTTCCTTGCACTTCTAAAAGCACAGTGAAATTGTCAAACCCTTTGATTAAGCCACGAAGCTGAAAGCCGTTTAACAAAAATACCGTTACTTGTGTGCCGTCTTTGCGTAGTTGATTTAAAAATTGGTCTTGAATGTTGATTGATGTTTTCATGAACAGGCCTCCTCTTTTTCTCTCTACCTATGTTTATATATTCTTCTTTCGGTACAGCTTTCCTTCTATGTATTGTAAAATTTCGTCTCGCGTCTGATCGAACTTTGTTGGATCGGTCATATCAAACCAGCAAACAGGCAGTTTGTTGCGAAACCACGTCAGTTGCCGCTTGGCGTAGCGACGCGAGTTTTGTTTCAACTGCTCAATGGCTTCTTCAAGCGAAATTGTTCCACCGAAATACGAATATAACTCTTTATAGCCGATCGCTTGAATCGATTGACAATCTCTTAGTCCACGGTCATAGAGCGCTTTTACTTCGTCAAACAGCCCATTGTCTATCATTTGTTCGACCCGCTCATTAATGCGGCGATATAGCTGCTCTCGTTCCATCGTCAATCCGATAATAGCGGCATCATAAAGAAGTTCGGACGTCTGTGTTTTCTGCCATTCGCTCATTGTTTTTCCTGTACAATGATAAATTTCTAACGCTCGAATGACGCGCCGGACATTGCGCGGATGAATGCGTGCGGCACTTTCTTCGTCTACTGCTTTCAACATGCCAAACAATTCCATCTCTCCATTTTCTTCTACGAACTTGCGTAACTTTTGGCGGTATACTTCATCGGAAGGAGCGTCAGTAAACTGATAATCGTAAAGAACAGACTGAATATAAAGCCCCGTTCCTCCAACGATCATCGGAAGCTTCCCACGCCTTGTAATCTCACGAATCAATGGCCGGACGAGCTGTTGAAATTCAGCCACTGAAAAAGAGTCTTCCGGGTCTTTAATATCAATTAAATGGTGCGGGATTCCTTGCATTTCGGTAGGTGTAATTTTCGCTGTACCGATATCCATCCCTCGATAAATTTGCATCGAGTCGCCACTAATAATTTCTGCATCAAGGCGCTTCGCCAGTTCGACGCTCATCTTCGTTTTCCCTACCGCCGTAGGTCCGATGAGCACAACGAGCTTTTCTCTCATTCCAACCACTACTTTCTCCGTCGTGTCACACTCATTTATTATACCCAAACACGGGAAATTTTATCACGATTCTTTGGAAAAAGGAAGCATAAAGTAACATCCTCCTCAATAAAGTAAGGGTGTTCCTTTATGTTCGAACACCCTTATCCATATTATGATAATTTAAATTTTCCGATTAACGCTTGCAACTCTTCTGCCATATTTGAGAGGGCAATTGCAGATGCTGAAATTTCCTCCATTGCTGCTAACTGTTCCTCGGTCGCAGCAGAAACCTCTTCTGTGCCAGCAGCGGCAGATTCTGCATTTTGGTTGATTAGTTGCATCGCCTTCACGATTTTTTCTGCACCAGCAAGCATGTTCTTCACGGAAGAAGAAATTTCCTTCATTTGTCCTGCTACTTCTTGAACGGCCGTTTTTATTTCAACAAACGACTCCCCCGCTGTATGAATGGCTCCAATTCCGTTAGCCACCTCCGTGATTGCCGTCTCCATTGAGTGCACTGCCTCCGTTGTTTCTTGTTGAATAGTCGTAATAAGTGTCGAAATTTGTTGGGCTGATTGTCCAGATTGCTCTGCCAACTTTCGTACCTCATCTGCTACTACAGCAAATCCACGCCCATTTTCTCCCGCTCGTGCTGCTTCAATGGCCGCGTTTAATGCCAACAAATTCGTTTGTTCCGCAATTCCAGTAATGACCTCAATAATTTGGCCGATTTGTTTAGAACGCTCCCCTAAGTTTTTTACAACTTTCGCGAGCCCTGTCACTGTTCGATCAATCGAATTCATTTGTGTTACAGCTAATTGAATGGATTGATTACCTTTCAATGCTTTTTCCGAGGCTCCATTAGCAAGGATGGTGGCATTTTGCGAACGCTCCGCAATACGCTTCACACCAAGAGACATTTCCTCCACGATATGTCGCGTTTCTCCGACACTCTCTACTTGTTTTTCCATTCCCGCAGCAACATCTTGCATTGTCACCGTAATTTGTTCCGTGGCTTTACTCGTTTGTTCCGCGCTTGCTGTTAATTGCTCTGAAGAAGCCGCCACTTGCTCAGCATTCATTGATACTTGCTCAATCACTTCCCGCAATTGGCGAGCCATCTGGTTAAAGGCACGCGCCATTTCCCCAATTTCATCTCTGTTTTTTACCATAAGTTCTTTCCCTGTTAAATCCCCTGATGCAATCTGTTTAGCTGCTTCTGAAACAGCGATAACAGGACGAGAAATAATCTTACTAATATAATAAGCAACCATCATTCCAACAATAAGAGCAATTCCACCAAATATCATCATCCATATAATTGCTGCGTCTGCCCTTTTAGACGTTGCTTGATTGGCTTCATTAACTTCTTTTTGCTTCATCTTTACAAGCTGATCGGCTGCCACTTCAAATTCTTTCGTAATTTCCCTTCCTTTTGTTGCCACTAGCTGTGTGTACTCATTTACTTTATTTTGTCGCTTTAACTGAAACACGTCTTGACCGAATTGATAAAACTGTTGCTCAAGTGCATTTAATTTATCTAAAAGCACTTTCGACTGTCCACCCTCTAATTTTGGAGACAGTTGGCTACTTAATTTTTGATAGTCATCGTGCGCCTTATTAAAATTAGTGAGGGATGTATCGTCTCCAATGATCAAATAGCCGCGCATGCTACCCTGCTCTTTTCGAACAATAACTTCTAATTGTTTTACAGCAACCAATGTTTGAACCTCGTTATTCACTAATTGGGTATATTGACGATCAACCGATCTCATTTCATAATAAGCAATTGCGATAATTGCTACTAAAACAGCTAAAACAGCCGAAAAGCCGGCAATTAATTTTTTCCTCACTGTCATCTGCATTTAGAGTACCTCCATCCGATTCTCATTTCTTAAAACTAGACTACGCACCTCTCTATTTTTTTATCGGATCATACACCGACAATGTTTAGTTAAACCATTTCCCTTTTCATAATATGATTCCGGTCATTCGATGACATTTCATAAATAAAAAAGGAAGTCACTGCCGCCGCGATACTACCGACAAAACCAAATAAAAATAAGTGATGAATGCCGGTCATTATATCAGATGCCTTCGTTAAAAACGCTCCCATAATCGTGACACCGACCGCAGTACCAACATTTCGGCAAAACATAAAAAACGACGTTGCAATTCCTTTTTCATGCGTATGTGCTAGCTGTTGCGAGCCAATCACACCAACGGTCGATGTTAATCCGAATGACAATCCTTGAATGAGCATGGCGATAAATATATAAAAAAAACTGCTTTCTTGCTCTAAAAGAGCAAGCAATATGCCACATAAAACGAGCAATACGTTTCCAATAATCATCAATCGGCGATAGCCGTACTTTAAAATCCATTTTCCTGCCGGAACAGCGACAATCATCCAGCCGATAGACATGCCGAGAAGAACGACCCCGCTGACAAGCACCGATTTGTGGGCAATTTGCTGTAAAAAAAGCGGGATGTAGCTTGCAGTGCCAAATAGCGCCATACAGCCAATAAACCCGTTAATATTTATCCATTTTAACGTCTGATGGTGCACTAACGATAGCGGAACGAGCGGAGACGGTTGCTTTTTTTCATACATGTAAAACATGACCAAAAGCAAGACCCCAATCACCGCATACACTGCTTGGTGGCTATCTACCACCGTTACAAGTAAAAGTAGGCTAATCGCCGATGCAAACAATAGCGCGCCGAAATAATCCACCGCGGCACGTTTCGGCTCATACACTTCTTTATAGGGCATGAGCGTCCATAACGCCAACAAACAAAGCGGGATATTGACATAAAAAATCCAGCGCCATGATAAGTAGTCTACAAACACCGAACCTAATAGCGGCGCAAGTACTGCGGCAATGCCCCACATCGCCGTAAAAAACGCTTGAATTTTTCCACGTTTTTCAATTGGAAATAAATCGCCAGCAATAATCGCTGGAAACGGCATCATAAAGCCTGCGCCAATTCCTTGCACTGCACGAAACAACACGAGCTGCACCATTTGTTGCGACATGCCGCACAACAAAGAGCCGACCATAAACAACAAAATTCCAACTCGAAACACTTTCTTTCGTCCAAATAAATCGGACAATCGCCCAGCAATTGGCGACAAAACGGTCGTTGTAATCATGTACGAAGCGAACGACCATGCATAAAGCGAAAATCCTCCTAATTCTTTTGCAATAATTGGCATCGTCGTATTCATAATCGTCGTGTCCATCGACGCGACAAGCATCGCCACTACGATGCTCACCATAACCGACAGTTTATTTCTCACACTTCCAACCCCCTCGATAATTATCGAATACTTTATTTTACACGATGATGTTGTTTTTCTACAAAAGAAAAACCCTTCATTAGAAAGGGCTTTTCCTCTACATGACCCGCTTAAACATTTTTTCTAATTCATACGTCGAAAAATGAAGAATAATTGGGCGGCCGTGCGGACAAGTAAACGGGTCAGTCGCATTACGAAGCGACTCTAGTAACACAAACATTTCCTCTTGGCGCAAATGATGGTTTGCTTTAATCGATTGTTTGCAACTCATGACAATCGCCGCTTTTTCACGCAACTGTCCGATATCGACTTTTTTCATCGTCAACACTTGCTCAATCATTTCCTCAATAATTGCCGCTTCTTCCCCTTTTGGAAACCACACAGGATGTTCGCGCACAATAAACGTATGCTGACCAAACGGTTCTAAAAACACGCCACATTGCGCTAATAATTCACGATGCGCGTCGATAAGCAAATACTCGTTTTTTGGATAATGGAACGTAAGCGGGACGAGCAGCTGCTGCACGTCGTTCGTGACGTTCGCCACCTTTTCGCGGAAATATTCGTATTTAATCCGTTCTTGCGCGGCGTGTTGGTCGATAATATATAGTCCATTTTCGTTTTGCGCTAAAATATATGTGCCGTGCAACTGGCCGATCGGATAAAGTGGTGGGATGCGCTCTTTTTTACGTTCACTTTCCTCTACTCGCTGCCCTTCATTCACCTCCGCTACTTCGTCCATTAGTGGTGTGCGCCATTTTTTTTCGTTTGTCTTTAATAACACTTTCTCATCCGCTGCTTCTAGTGGTTCTTGCGGTCGTTCCTGTTCTTTGCGCCAACTAATAGGCGGTGTTTGCGGTATGACAGTCGATTCTTTCACGACATGTTCCAACGAAAACGCGCGCTGTTCGGCTTTCGGAGCTTCTCGTCGCTTTACCGTCACTTCCGGAATTAACGGTTGCGTCTGCAACGCTTGCCGGATTGCCGTTTCCACCAACTGGTTCAACTCCGCTTCTTTGCTAAAACGTACTTCTAATTTCGCTGGATGAACGTTTACGTCGACTAACAACGGATCCATCTCGATCGAAAGGAGAACAATCGGGTAGCGTCCAATGGGCAAAAGCGTATGATACCCAGCCTCCACTGCTTTCATTAGCGGCATGTTTCGTACATAACGACCGTTGACAATGGTCGAGATATAGCTGCGCGAGGCGCGCGTCACTTCTGGCAGCGAAATGTATCCTTTAATCGTAAAATCAAGCGATTGCGCTTGAATCGGGATCATTTTTTTCGCGACTTCGATTCCATAGATCGCCGCTAATACGTGGCGAACGTCGCCGTTTCCGTTTGTCGCAAGCAACGTTTTGCCATGGTGGCGCAAACGAAACGAAATAGAAGGATGGGCTAACGCCAACCGGTTGACAACATCGGTGACGTGACCAAGTTCCGTATGAACGGTTTTCATATATTTTAATCTTGCAGGTGTGTTGTAAAAAAGATGAGAGACCGTTATTTCCGTTCCCTTTCGACTGCTTGTCCGCTCGTGTTTGACGAGTTGACCACCTTTTAACAAAACAAGCGTCCCTGGGCTGTTGCCTGTGCTCGTTTTCATTTCTACTTCGGCAACGGAAGCGATGCTCGGTAGCGCCTCGCCACGAAAACCGAGCGTACGAATGCGAAATAAATCGTGTTCGTCTTTAATTTTGCTTGTCGCATGTCGCTCAAACGCGAGCAGGCAGTCTTCTTCTTCCATTCCATCGCCGTTATCAATGATGCGAATTTTCGCTAGCCCTGCTTCTTCCAATTCGATTTCAATGACTGTACTATTGGCGTCAATCGCGTTTTCGACAAGCTCTTTGACGACCGAGGCGGGACGCTCGACGACTTCTCCCGCGGCAATTTTATTCGATAGATGGTCATCGAGTTTGCGAATTTTCCCCACTATCCCACCTCCTTACTTCAGCAACTTTTGAATTTCGTATAATTGATTTAGTGCTTGCAATGGGGTCATTTCTAATAAGTTTAATGATTTTAAGGCTGCGAGCGCCTGCTTTTCTTTTTTCGAAAGCGGTGGTTCTTTCGGCGTTTCTTCTTCGACAAACATGCTTAGTTGTTCAAACGCCGTTTTCTGAAGCGAGCGTTCGCTATATACCGGCTGTTCAAGTTCAGCTAAAATTTCTTTCGCCCGCGCGATTAATTCCGGCGGAAGCTCCGCCAATTGTGCAACGTGAATGCCATAGCTTTTATCCGCTGGTCCGTCTTCAATTTTATGGAGAAAGACGACTTTCCCATTTTCTTCAATCGCGCTCACATGCACGTTTTTTAATTTTGCAAGCGACTGCTCTAGCACCGTTAGTTCGTGGTAATGTGTGCTAAAGAGCGTTTTGGCTCCAATTTTATCATGAACGTATTCAATCATCGCTTGCGCTAGCGCCATGCCGTCATATGTCGATGTGCCGCGCCCGATTTCATCAAATAAAATAAGGCTGCGAGGGGTGGCGTGAACGATGGCGTTCCGCGCTTCTAACATTTCGACCATAAACGTGCTTTGCCCCGATACTAAATCGTCCGCAGCGCCAATGCGGGTAAACACTTGGTCAAAAATCGGCAATACCGCTTCATCTGCTGGAACGAAACAACCGATTTGCGCTAAAATAGCGGTTAGGGCAATTTGACGCATGTATGTGCTTTTCCCCGACATATTCGGTCCTGTAATAAGCAATACTTCCCGTTCGGCATTCATCAAGCAGTCGTTTGGGACATATCTTTGTGCCCCGAGCACTTTTTCGACGACCGGATGGCGTCCATTTTTCACCACCAATTCCCGATTATCGGAAAAACGTGGTTTTGTATAGCGGTTTTCTTCGCTTACGGTCGCAAAACATTGCAATACGTCTAGTTCGCTAATGATTTTCGCTAATTGCTGCAAGCGTGGGATGAATTGTTTTACTTGTTCGCGAATGGACACAAACAACGCATACTCCAATTCCATGCTTTTTTCTTCCGCTTCTAAAATAAGCGCTTCTTTTTCTTTTAATTCTTGTGTGACAAACCGTTCGGCGTTCGCTAACGTCTGCTTGCGTTCATATCGTCCTTCCGGCAATAAGTGCAAATTCGCTTTCGTCACTTCGATATAGTAGCCAAACACGCGGTTGTAGCCGATTTTTAATGATTTAATGCCCGTTAGCTCCCGTTCTTTCTGTTCGAGTTGGGCAATCCATGTTTTGCCGTTTCGGCTCGCATCACGGAATCGATCGAGCATGTCGTCATATCCGTCTTTAATAACGCCGCCTTCTTTCACTGAAAGTGGCGGATTGTCATCAATCGCGTTTTCTAACAGCTCGACTAGCTCGCTGCACGGGTCAATGGAGCGAGCAAGCTGTTTTGCGTTGTCATTGTCTAATTGCTCCACGACTGCTCGAATTGCCGGCACTTGTTGAAGCGATTTTTTTAGTTGAATTAAGTCGCGGGCGTTAACGTTGCCGAATGCAACACGACCAGCTAATCGCTCTAAATCATAGACGTGGCGAAGCAAATTGCGCAATTCTTGCCGCTCAAAATAATACATAAGTAACGTCTCGACTAGCTGTAACCGTCGCTCGATTTTCTCACGTTGCAATAGCGGCCGGTCAATCCACTGTTTTAATAAGCGACCTCCCATCGCAGTCATTGTTTCATCGAGCAGCCATAAAAGCGAACCATTCCGTCCTTTCGTCCGAATCGTTTCCGTTAATTCAAGGTTTCGCTTAGAATAAACGTCTAGTTTCATATATTGATGTATTTCGTACAGTTGCACAGGCTGCAAATGGTCAAGGCTTCGTTTTTGCGTTTTTACTAAATAGTGAAATAAGCGAGCAAACGTTACTTTCGCTTTTTCGTCTACTAACGGACGTGCGATGTCTGGCAGGAAATTCGTTGTTGTATCGTCTTCAAGAGAAATCGTAAAATCAGCTCGCTCTTTTCCTTTTTGATGTAGCTCTTCAGCGAAATGAGAAGCAACGACCACTTCACGCGCCCCTGTTGCATATAATTCATTCCATACTTCCTCCATCGATGAAAGGAGTGTCACGCGGCTTTCCCCGGTAGATAAATCAGCATACGCAAAGCCGTATGTGCCATCAGCAAACGATGTTATCGTAGCTAAATAGTTGTTTTCTTTATCCGAAAGCTGCTTCCCTTCCATCACCGTTCCTGGGGTAATGAGTTGAACGACTTCGCGTCGCACGACCCCTTTGGCGGTTTTCGGGTCCTCCACTTGCTCGCAAATAGCGACTTTATATCCTTTTTGAATGAGTTGTTCAATATATCCTTGCGCAGAATGGTACGGTACGCCGCACATCGGAATGCGTTCTTCCGTGCCTCCATCACGGCTTGTTAGCGTAATCTCTAGTTCATGAGCAGCTTTAATGGCGTCATCAAAAAACATTTCGTAAAAATCGCCGAGGCGAAAAAATAAAAAGGCATCTTGGTATTGTGCCTTAATGTCTAAATATTGTTGAATCATTGGCGTGTACGTAGCCATGTTTCTCCTCCAACCATTGCTTTTTTATGCCTTTTTATTATAGCAAGGGACAAAAGAAAAAACTAGGAAAGAAACTTCCTAGTTATCGTCATCGCCAAGCAATAAATCTGACGTTAAATTTTCTAATTCTTCGTCGACATCGTAGTCAAAATCATCTTCGTCATGTCCGTCCGGATGAATCGATACCCATACTTTCGTTTCGCCGATGACTTCGGCAGCGAACTCTTTTTCCACTTCCACATTAATTTTATTGCCATTTGACGCAATCGTACATTCGAGGCAATTCGGTTGCTGGATGACACGAACAATAATGTCATGATCATCGCTGACGACGTTCTCATCGTCCCGATATTTTAACCGTACAACCGCCGTATACGAAACGGTTTCACTCACGACTTCTGTTTTCGTATTGTTATGATACGAATACCAGACGTTCACGTCGTAATGTCCATGAATTTCGATCGTACGGCCTCGTTTTTTCGCATCATAGCGATGGTTAATAATCCAGCAGCCTAAAATGCTAGACGGACGATTCGGCGCGGTAATGGTATGGGTAGATTGCACAAACTTGCGCCCTTTCGCCACTACAGCTTTTGTAATAATCTCTCTGTATCCAGACATACGAGCAAACCCTCCTCCAATGAATCTTCATTTCATCCTATGCATCACTGCGCCTAATGTGCACATAAGTGTAGAAATAAATCCGTATAGTTCATTGTATGCCGGTCTGCCCAAATATGTACTTATTTTTTACGAAAAGCGGAGAACGGTCCTTGGCGATAGCAGCCAAGGAAACATCCGACGGAAGCGAGGACTTTCGACGAGACGTGCCTTGCACGTCGACGGAGAAAGCAACCGCGGAGGAGGATGTTAGTTCGTAGCTAGCCAACACGAAAAGCGGAGGCGACTGGGAAATAAAACATCGATGGGAAAAAATTTCTCTTCATCCATTGATGAAATTACCCGCACATAGATCCGTTATTTTCACAGTAAAAAAAGACGCCCGAAAAAGCGTCTTTTTAGTAGCTTTAGTGGCAGCCGCAACCGCTCCCACAGTCATGGCTGCTTTTCATTTGCGCGCCTGTTTCTCCGCGCAATAAATCGCCACCTGTTGACGTGATAATTTCATCTGTTACTGTTTTTGAAATGGTTGAAGCGACCAATTGCAACAAATCATTTACTTCCATTTGCGATTGTTGAAATTCATCGACAATCGGGATTTGCGCAAGTTGTTCGTAAATCACATCAATTTCCGCCTCAACTTTTTTCAACGCTTCATGTTTGCCGTAATGTTGCAAATTAACCGCTTGTTTTTGCAATGACTTAATTTGTTGAATCATCGCCCGCACTTTTTCGTTTTGGTTAATTTTTTCTTCCGCTCGTTTGAAAAAGTCGACTTCTTCTGTTTCGGCAATCATTTTCGCCAATTCTTTCGCCTGTGCTAAAATATCGTCTCTCGTGTACTTTGCCATCTTATTTCACCTCAATCGCTTCTTCTACCATTTCCCCGTTCAGTGTCCATGTTTTCGCTTCTGTAATACGCACCTTCACTAGTTTGCCGATCGCTGATTTCGGACCGATAAAGTTGACGAGCTTGTTTTTGCGCGTATAGCCAGCAAGGACATCCGCATTGTTTTTGCTTTCTCCTTCCACTAATACTTCGACAATTTGCCCTTCATATTCCTTCAATTTTTTTGCGGAAATTTCATTCACAAGCGCGTTTAGGCGCTGTAGGCGCTCTTTTTTCACTTCCATCGGCACGTTGTCTTCCATTTTCGCTGCCGGTGTGCCTTCGCGCGGTGAATAAATGAACGTAAATGCTGAATCGAACTCGACTTCGCGATAAAGCGACAACGTCTCTTCAAATTGCTCATCCGTTTCGTTCGGGAAGCCAACGATAATGTCTGTTGTGAGCGCCACTCCTGGAATCGCTGCTTTAATTTTGCGAACAAGCTCTAAATATTGCTCACGCGTATATTTGCGCGCCATCATTTTCAACACTTCGCTGCTTCCGGATTGCACTGGCAAATGAATGTGTTCGACTAAGTTACCGCCTTTGGCGAGCACTTCGATTAAGCGGTCATCGAAATCGCGCGGATGGCTTGTCGTAAAACGAATACGTGGAATGTCAATTTTGCGAAGTTCATCCATCAAATCGCCAAGGCCATAGGTCATATCGGTAAAATCTTTTCCGTATGCGTTTACGTTTTGTCCGAGAAGCGTAATTTCTTGATAGCCTTGCGCTGCTAAATGGCGTACTTCTTGAATGATGTCTTCCGGACGACGGCTTCGCTCTTTTCCGCGCGTATACGGAACGATGCAGTACGTACAAAACTTGTCACATCCGTACATAATATTGACCCATGCTTTAATGTTGCCTTTGCGCACTTTCGGCAAGTTTTCGATGACGTCTCCTTCTTTTGACCATACTTCGACGACCATTTCTTTCGACATATACGCTTCTTTTAAAATGTACGGCAATCGATGAATGTTGTGTGTGCCAAAAATCATATCAACGTATTGGTATTGTTTCAAAATTTTATTAACGACCGATTCTTCTTGTGACATACAGCCGCATACGCCAAGCAACAAGTCTGGGTTGTTTTGCTTCAGTGGCTTTAAATGCCCAATTTCGCCAAATACTTTATTTTCTGCATTTTCACGGATGGCACATGTGTTCAACAAAATGACGTTCGCCTGTTCCGGCCGATCCGTCGGTTCGTATCCAAGCGCCATAAAAATACCTGCCATTACTTCGGTGTCATGTTCGTTCATTTGGCAACCGTATGTGCGAATATAAAACTTGCGTCCGTTCCCCATGCCACGAAACTCTTCCGGAATGGCAAAGTCTTTATGGTATTTGACTTCTTCTTTCCCGCGCTTTTTCGCGTCTTTTAAGCTTGGGGGAATAAACACGGTCGAAAAGTATTTCTCATAATCTTTGCTTGTTTTTTGCTTTAATTCATCCAAAGCGGATTTTTTGTCCGTTGGATAGCCTGTTTGGATTTGTCCTGTTTGTTCTAGTCGTTGTTTTTCGTTCATAACAATCTCCTTTCTTTCAAACAATTGCACACTATCATAGTATATAATTTGTCTGTCTATGAAACAATAGTGTTCACTAAATTGTTCAAGTGAGTACTCGAACAATTCATCATAACAAAAAACTCCTAACCGGACAATGCCCAGTTAGGAGTGAAGTGTTTCCATTACATAAATTCGCCAACAAGCTGATCGAATTTTTCTTTGCTTAATTGTAAATCCGCGTCAACAAGCGGTGTTTGGCTGTACCCGTGAGCGAGGTCTTGGTACGATTTTTGTTCTTTGTTTTGATAAATAAGCCCCGTAACGAGCCCTTTATGTTTCATCAACGTTTGCATTGCCATATCGCGATTCGATGGATCGTACCCTTCGATCGTGCTCAAGCTGACTAAATGTTCTTTGAACCAGTCATACGTGTTCACTTTATTATACGTAACACATGGGCTGAATACGTTAATTAGCGAAAAACCTTTATGTTTAATTCCTTCTTCAATAAGTTGCGTCAACTCTTTTAAGTCGCTCGAAAAGCTCTGCGCCACAAATGTGGCACCTGCACTAATCGCCATTTCCATAATGGAAAGTGCTGGTTCTACTGAACCTTGTGGCGTACTTTTTGTTTTAAATCCAACTTCACTTCGCGGCGATGTTTGCCCTTTTGTTAAGCCGTAAATTTGGTTGTCCATGACGATGTACGTAATGTCGATATTGCGGCGAATGGCATGAATCGTATGCCCCGTCCCGATAGCAAATCCGTCGCCGTCACCACCAGCTGCTATGACCGTTAAATCTCGGTTCGCCATTTTTACTCCTTGCGCAATCGGCAATGCCCGACCATGAATGCCGTGGAATCCGTAGGAATGAATGTAGCCAGAAATCCGCCCTGAGCAACCGATACCAGAAACGATCGCTAGCTGATGCGGCTCTAAGCCAACGTTAGCCGCAGCTCGCTGAATCGCCGCTTGAACAGAGAAGTCACCGCATCCTGGACACCAGTTCGGTTTCACGTCATTACGAAAATCCTTAAACGTCGCCATGATTATAACAACTCCTTGCATTTTGTATAAACTTCATTTGGCAAGAACGGGTTGCCATCGTATTTTAAGATACTTACAATTTTGTGTGCATGTCCAACATTCATTTTTAATAAGCTTGCCAATTGACCTGTTGCGTTTTGTTCTATAACGATTACTTTTTTCGCCGTTTGGACAAGCGGTAACATTTCCTCTGCCGGGAACGGGTGAACGAGGCGAATGTGCGCGTGATTCACTTTTAATCCATCTAATTCAAGGCGCTCCATCGCTTCTTCGATCGCCCCACGCGTCGAGTTAAAACCAACAAGCAACACGTCTGCCTCTTCATGCTTGACTTGTTTATGAACCGGCATATTAAATTTCAAATGTTTCAATTTTCGTAAACGTTTATCCATTTGCGCGATGCGGTTTGCGGCAGATTCAGACGGCTTTCCTGTTTCCGCATGTTCAACCCCTGTGACGTGGTGAATGCCGTTGGGTGTTCCTGGGAGCACGCGAGGGGAAATTCCATCTTCTGTCACTTCGTAACGTTTAAAGTTCTCTTTGCCTAGAAGTAGTGGAAGTTCGCCTGTTACCAATTTGCCGCGACGAATTTCAATTTTATCGTATTCAAGCGGTTCGACCGTTTGTTTTCCAAGCGAAAGCTGTAAATCAGATAAGACGATGACAGGGCATTGATATTCTTCCGCTAAGTTAAACGCTTCGACTGTATCGTAAAACGCTTCTTGGACGGTGCTTGGCGCAATCACAATTTTCGGGATTTCGCCGTGCGTGCCGTAAATCATCGCCATCAAGTCAGATTGTTCTTGCTTTGTTGGCAATCCTGTACTTGGACCACCGCGTTGCGTATTAACGATAACTACTGGCGTTTCTGTCATCCCGGCAAGACCGATTGCTTCCATCATTAAAGAAAGCCCTGGTCCAGCAGACGCCGTTAATGTGCGCACTCCTGCATAGTTTGCACCGATTGCCATCGTACAAGCAGCAATTTCGTCTTCAGTTTGAATGACAGCACCGCCTAATGACGGAAGCTTTTTAATTAAATACTCCATAATTTCCGATGCTGGAGTAATCGGATAGGCAGCCATGAAACGTGCGCCTGCTGCAAGCGCACCAAGCGCGATTGCATCGTTTCCGATCATGAACATTCGCTTTTTCCCGTCGGCTTTTTCAAGCTTCATCGTTTGAATGCTATCACCAAGCTGCTCTTTCATAAACTGAGCGCCTGCTCGAAGCGCTTCCATATTTTTCTCAACAACCTGTTGCCCTTTGCGACTGAAAATTTCCTCCACCACTTCTTGGTAAACATCAATATCAAGGTCGAGCACGGCGCTAGAAGCACCAACAGCAACCATGTTTTTCATAAGTGATGTTCCTAGATTTGTTGCAATATCCGTAAATGGAACCGCATACAAAGTAACATTTGTGCCTTCTGGAATCGTCGGGTTAAACTTCGCATCTGCAAGAACGATTCCGCCATCGCGAAGTTCGTGAAAATTGAAGTCGATCGTTTCTTGGTCGAATGCTACTAATATATCAAGATCATCCGCTACCGAACGAACTTGCGTTGTGCTGACACGAATTTTGTTGTTCGTATGTCCACCTTTAATACGGGAAGAAAAATGGCGGTATCCATACAAATAATACCCTAAGCGGTTCAAAGCAATGGAGAATATTTCCCCTGTACTTTCGATACCTTCCCCTTGTTGTCCTCCAACTTTCCATGAAAGTTGACTAATCATTTCTTACACCCCTTTAAATTCCATCGATTATCGCGTATGGTTTACGATTATAAGTGTAACATTTTTCCGACAAAATCACTAGAATTTCACCTTGTGATTTGTGCAAAAATTTTAGCATATGGGAATATACTAAACGATTCCATTCTAGACCTATCGGAAAAAAAATGCAACCCTTTCTGTCAAAAATCGTTCATATTTATTGCGGCAAGTGGTCATAAAAATTACGAAAGAGAAAACGGTCGACCGTTCTCGCTGCGTACCGTTTTTGCAACTCGTTCACAAGCTTTTCGTAGCCGCGAGTATTTTCTAGCCCGCGCGTCGTTTCATCGATGCCGTCAAAATCAGAACCAAACCCAACGTGCTGTTCTCCACCGAGCGAACAAACGTAGTCTAAATGACGAAGCACATCGGCAATGGAGGCTTGTTTTGTCGTTAAAAAATATGGGACGAATGTAATACCTATCATGCCGTTTTTTTGGATTAACGCGCGAATTTGTTCGTCGCGCAAGTTGCGTGGATGTGGACATAGCGCGTAGGCATTAGAATGAGAAGCAATTGGGAATTCAGCGATTTCAACCGCTTCCCAAAACGCTTTTTCGGATAAATGAGAAACATCTGTCCATCGCTTCGCCTCGTTTAATTGCGCAATCACTTGTTTTCCAAAACGGGTTAACCCTGCCCCGCGCTCTTCCCATGCTCCGTCCGCGACAGCATTTGCCCAATTCCATGTCAATCCGACCGACATGACGCCAAGCCGAAGCAATGTTTTTAATTTGACAAGGTTCGTTCCAATTGCCTCGCATCCTTCTAACGTGAGCATCGCCCCGATTTCATCGTCTGCCAATGCATCGATGTCTGCTTTCGTTTGGACGAATTTAATCGCTGGAAAGTGACCAATAATATGCTCGAAAAATAAGTCAACCATTTCAAGCGCCACCGTAAACCGCGCTTCTTCCGAGATATATTCTGGAATATAAATGGCGAAACATTGCACTTTGCTTTTTGTTTTTGCTAGTGACTGGAACGTCACGTGAAGCTCTTGGCTATCCGCAAACGAAAGGGATCGATTTTTCCATAATTTCATTAATGCATCACAATGTGCATCAAAAATCATGAAGCAACACCTCTATCTATTAAAATAAAATAACCTGTTTGAAAAGACAAACAGGTTATGCTATCGGTGAATGAATTAGCGAGGCTCGACAATTAATTTAATTGCTGTCCGCTCTTCGCCATCGATAATGATATCTGTAAATGCAGGAATACAAATAAGGTCTACTCCGCTCGGTGCCACAAATCCTCGTGCGATCGCTACGGCCTTAACGGCTTGGTTTAATGCACCTGCGCCAATCGCTTGGATTTCGGCAGCTCCGCGTTCGCGCAATACCCCAGCAAGTGCACCAGCTACAGAGTTCGGGTTCGACTTTGCTGAAACTTTTAATATTTCCATTCCTGGTTCCTCCTTAATTTCTGCAATGATGAGTTCAATGTTACTATATTCACTGTTTTGACAAGTATTCCTGCTAGGGTAGAAAATATTTTTCAAAAATTCTTAAAAAGTGAACTATTCAAAATAAGGGTGGTCATCGTTAATAAGCATTCTTTCAATCTTTTTTGCTTTCCCTGTTTTTTCATCTATTTCAATCAAAACGGCGCTTAGTTGGCCTCTTCCTTCTGCCACCTCAAAACGAACGGGAAGCGATGTTAAAAATTTCCGCAGCACCGCTTCGCGATCGACCCCTAAAATACCATCGTAGGGGCCGGTCATACCGACATCTGTCATGTATGCTGTACCTTTCGGTAAAATGCGGGCATCTGCTGTTTGGACGTGCGTATGCGTGCCGATGACAGCGGAAACACGTCCGTCTAAATGCCATCCCATCGCCTGTTTTTCGCTTGTTGCTTCCGCGTGAAAATCCACAAAAATAATCGGCGTTCGCTGCATTGCTTCCGCAACCAATTCGTCGGCTTTACGAAACGGACAATCAATGGCCGGCAAAAACGTCCGTCCTTGCAAATTAATGACCGCTACTTCCCCATGTTCTGTCGCGATATAAACAATTCCTTTTCCAGGCGTTCCAATCGGCAAATTCGCGGGCCGGACTAACGCTTTTGCTTCATCGATAAACTCAAAAATGTCTCGATTGTCCCATGCGTGATTTCCTAACGTGACCGCATGCGCCCCTTGTTCTAAAAATCCGCGATAAATTTTCCCAGTAATTCCTTTTCCGCCAGCCGCGTTTTCCCCGTTAAGAATAATGACGTGTGGCTTATGTTTTGTTTTTAGTTTTGGGAGATATTGTTCGACCATTTTTCGTCCCGGTGCTCCGACGACATCTCCAATAAACAACAATCTCATCGTCTAACCCTTTCTACACGTAAAGTTTTGCTAGTTCAAGTTTGGCACAAAATCGAAAAAAAATAAAGTGGCAGTATCGCCACTTTATTTCGCGTACTCTACCGCTCGCGTTTCACGAATGACGGTAATTTTAATATGTCCTGGGTAATCGAGCTCTTCCTCAATTCGTTTACGAATGTCGCGCGCTAATCGATGTGCTTCGAGATCGTCGATCGCATCTGGTTTTACAATGATGCGCACTTCTCGACCTGCTTGAATTGCATATGATTTTTCAACGCCTTCATACGATTCCGCAATTTCTTCAAGCTTTTCAAGGCGGCGAATATAGTTTTCCAACGTTTCGCTTCTTGCTCCAGGTCTTGCCGCCGACAACGCATCCGCTGCTGCAACAAGCACAGCGATAATGGATGTTGGCGCCGTATCGCCATGGTGAGAAGCGATGCTATTGATGACAACCGGATGTTCCTTATATTTCGTTGCCAACTCAACACCGATTTCGACATGGCTTCCTTCCACTTCATGGTCAATCGCTTTGCCGATGTCATGAAGAAGACCAGCTCGTCTTGCAAGCATTTCATCTTCTCCTAGCTCTGCTGCCATTAACCCTGCAAGAAATGCCACTTCCATCGAATGTTTTAGCACGTTTTGCCCGTAGCTTGTCCGGAATTTCAAACGTCCTAAAATTTTAATTAAGTCAGGATGCAAGCCATGCACGCCTACTTCAAACGTCGTCTGTTCTCCGACTTCGCGAATGTGTTCATCCACTTCGCGCCTTGCTTTTTCAACCATCTCTTCGATTCGTGCCGGATGGATACGTCCATCTTGGACAAGCTTATCTAAAGCAAGTCTAGCCGTTTCGCGACGAATTGGATCAAAGCCGGATAAAATCACCGCTTCTGGTGTATCATCGATAATTAAATCGATGCCCGTTAGCGTTTCTAACGTCCGAATATTGCGACCTTCACGGCCAATAATGCGACCTTTCATTTCATCGTTCGGCAAGTTGACAACCGATACGGTTGTTTCTGCCACGTGATCCGCCGCACAGCGCTGAATCGCCATAGATAAAATTTCTTTCGCTTTTTTATCTGCTTCTTCTTTTGCACGTGTTTCTGCCTCTTTAATCATCATCGCAATTT